>CAMTMZ010000028.1 GCA_947073765.1 uncultured Bacillota bacterium
CCGGTAGGTGGTCTTCTGTTTGATCTTCCCCCACAGCTCCAGAAACTCCGGTGAGAGCATCACCTGCTTGTTCAGGCACACCGTCACATCCCGGGAAGCGATCAAAATATGCGGCTGGATCCGGAAGGATTCCCGGTTGAACCCGTCAAGGAACCGCCTCAGCCTGTCGTCAAGTATACGACAGGGGAGTGGCTCCGCACTTGGTTTGAGGTGTACTCCAAGCCGAATCTCCGGGAGGCTACCCAGGATCAGTACACCAATTTCCTGGAAAAGCACCTGATCCCCAACATCGGTGATATCCCGCTGGAACAGCTGACCAGCCTGCGGATACAGAAGATGTACCAGGACCTGCGGACCAGTGGCTGTATTGCCCAGAACAAGCGGGCGGGTACTGGTCTGAGCCAAAAGACGGTCCGCAACATCCATATGATGCTCCATGTCGCCTTGGACCAGGCGGTGAAAGAAGGCCTTCTAAACAAAAACCCCACCGACGGCTGCATCCCGCCGAAGGTGGAGAAGAAGGAAATGAAGGTCATCCAGCCGGAGCAGATCGGAGCCTATCTCCGCGCTGCGGAAGAACACAACGTCCTGCCTATGTTCTACCTGGAGCTGACCAGCGGCCTGCGCAGGGGAGAACTTCTAGCGAGGTGTTTTTATATGGTACAAGCTGAAATTGCAGTGCACAAAAGACGCACACAACGGCGCGGGCGCAGAAAAAGCCGGCTTTGCCGGCTGGTGCGCTCCCTGTTCCCTGTATCAGTTTTTTGTTCGCCGCCGCTGTCTGTATCACGGCTTTTTCGCCGGCCAGGGGCCAGCAGAACGACCCGTTGACAGCCGGCGTGTTTGCGGCGGCTGAGCCGATACAAAGCAGCCTGCCGTAAAACATGCCGGAACTTTCCGGGCCTGTCGCGGCGGACAGCTGGAACCTGGTGCTGGTCAACCCCTGGAATTCGCGGCCGGAGGATTTCTCCATCCAGACGGTAACGATCAAAAATGGTCTCCAGGTGGACGAGCGGTGTTATCCAGACCTCCAGGCCATGATGGACGCTTGCCGTGCGGCTGGGCTTTCTCCTGTGCGGTAATAGGACATGCGGCATCTATTTTTGCTCATTTCAGGTTATTTTTTACCGGGTCATTGTAAGCAAACGGACAGTCGTGATACAATTCACCCGCGTATATTTGTTTGGAAAACAGGACAGCCTGACGGCGGCCCGCTTTCTGGCGGACTGCTGCGGCAAAGCACAGAGGGGAAACCGGCGTATGGATACGAAGTTTGCGAAAAGCGCTTACTGGAATTTTCTGCTCTGGGGAATGTGTTCCTCACTGAGTGTCACCCTGTCCACCATCATAGATGCGACGCTGGTGGGCAATTTCGTAGGCAGCAGCGGCCTGGCGGTGTCCAATTTGGCCACGCCGGTGTATCTGCTCTACGCACTGTTCGGCCTGACGCTGGGGATGGGGAGCAGCGTGCTGATCGGGGGAAAGCTGGGGGCCTCGGATGTTGAGGGCGCGAACGATCTGTTCCATCAGGTACTGACCGCGGGGCTGGTTCTGGGGCTGGCCTGTATGGTACTGGTTCTGGCATTCCGCAGCAGCCTGTGCCGGTTTCTGGGGGCGGAGGGGGAGCTGCTGGCTCTGGCTCAACCGTACTTAACCGTTGTCTTTACCGCTGCGCCGGTTTTTATCCTTTACCATATTCTGAACTTATGCGTGTGTACAGACGGCGCGCCTAAACTGGCGGCGGCGGCGTCCGCCGTTGTGATCGCGGTCAACCTGGGGCTGGATCTGCTCTTTATGGCGGTGCTGCGCTGGGGCATTGTAGGCGCTTCCGCCGCGCTGTGCATTGGGGAGGGACTGGGGCTGGTCGTACTGCTGACCCATTTCACCCGAAAAAACGCCCTGCTGAAGCTTCGGCTGAAGCGCCCCCGCCGGGAAAGCCTGAAGGGGTTTGTGGGGAACGGATTCGGCGTTGGCTCCTCACAGATTTTCCAGGCATTGGTGATGCTGGTGTTCAACACCCTTCTGCTGGCGGATGGGGAGGACGGCGTGACCCATGTGGCCATTTTCGGCGTCATTTACACCATGAGCACCGTTCCGCAGGCAGTGTTTGACGGAGCGGGAAGCGCCATGACCACCGTGGTGTCCATCTTCACCGGGGAGCGGGATGACGAGGGCATCCTGACCGTTCTGAAGCTGGGCCTCAAGATTGTGTGCGCCGCCGGTGCGGTGATTGCCGCAGGCTTTCTGCTGGGAGCGGAGTGCATCCTGTGCTTCTTTGGCCTGGAGGGAGACAGCATTCCCCAGGCGGTCAGCGCCTTCCGCATCTATTCTGTCAGCGTGATTTTTATGGGGGTCAACGCGCTGGCCGTCTCCTTCTGGCAGTCCATCGGCTGGGCGAAGCTGGCCGCATGGATGTCTGTGGCGCGCAATTTTGTTCTGATGCTGGCGCTTGGCGTGCTGCTGATCCCGGGAATGTCCATCACGGGTCTGGGACTGACCTACGTGTGCAGTGAGGCGGTGTGCCTGCTGGCGGCGGCCGTGCTGCTGAGCGGCTCCGACGCTTATGTGCGGAAAAAATACCGCATGACCGGCGCGGTGTTTGAGCGGTACTACACCATCCAGACGGAGAGCGTGACCCAAATTGCCGCCGACTTGGAGCAGCTGTGCGAGGAGTGGGAAATCGGTCCCCAGCAGACATTTTTTATCAACCTGATGGCGGAGGAGCTGCTGATTAACATTATTAAATTCGGCCTGACAGACAGCCAGAAGGAGTATTACATCGCCATCCGTGTGATGAAACAGGACAGCGGCGAGGACGGGTATATCATGCGTATTCGGGATAACGTCAACAGTTACAACCCCTTTGAGCACCGCGGAGACGACATCGACAACGCGGTCATTCGCATGATCCGCACCAAGACCCGTTACTACGACTACCAGCGCA
Source organism: uncultured Bacillota bacterium (assembly GCA_947073765.1). GTDB lineage: Bacteria > Bacillota > Clostridia > Oscillospirales > Oscillospiraceae > Lawsonibacter. The sequence goes on from CAMTMZ010000028.1 coordinate 2,945, forward strand.
AGCTGATTTTCAACTACCTCTATCTGATATTGTAGCGCAAAGAAAGGGTATGCAGTATGTTTGAAAATATCTTTGAGAGCAGCAAGGAAATCGACCGCCTAGCGGTGCAGAACCGTCTTTTGAAGGAGTATGAGGAGCCGGTCTGCCGCCGCCTGCTGGAGGGCCGTCAGGGGGTCCAGGTGCTGGACGTGGGGTGCAACAACGGCAGTAAAACGGCGGCCCGGTTTTCCCGTTCCGGCGTTTCAACGGTCATAGGGCTGGAGTACAACCAAGCCCTGGCCGACCGGGCCCAGGCGGCCTATGGGGACGATCGGTTTTCCTTTTACCGGTGCGACGTGGAACAGCCGGAGTTTCCAGACCAGCTCCGAGGCTGGATGGCGGAGCGCCAGGTGGAGGCGTTTGACCTGATTCACCTCTCCTTTGTACTGATGCACTTAAAGGATCCAAACAAACTGTTGGGTATATTGAAGCCCTTCCTGGCTCCGGCAGGACGCCTGCTGATTGTTGAGGCCAATGACAGCTCCAGCGTCCTGTCCCCCGACCCGGAGGGACTGCTCACAGAATTTTTGGATATTTTGGCCCAGGATCCATTCTCAGGCGACCGTTATTTCGGCGGCAAGGTTCCGAAGCTGCTGGAGGAACAGGGCTATTCTCCGGTGAAGCTGGAGTGTCAAACGATTGACGCGCGGGGGCCGGAGCGGGGGAAAAAAGAGGACCTGTTCGATATGTTTTTCTCGTATTTGCCGGAGGATGTCCAGATCCTGCTGGAACAGGAACCAGACCATCCGCGGCCGGTACAGTGGAAAAGATGGATACAGCAGAAATTTGAACGGCTTCAACAGCTTGTCCTGGCGGAAGGCACCTCAATTTCCATGGGACTGAATATCTTTACCGCGGGGAGAAGTGAGGATGTCCCCCTTCGCGTCCAACGGCTGACCGAGAAATATTTGGACCAGATTACACAGCTTTGCGGCCAGTGCGTAGGAGAAAATTTATATTCCAAAGAGGAGCTTGCCTCTGCTATAGGCCAGCCGGATCAATGCTTTGAGCTGCTTTTAACCCCAGAAGATGAGATCGGGGGATATTGCTGGTCCCGCCTCACGCCTCTGGACGCGGCGGCAGCGGACGCGAAGCTGCCGCCGGGGCTTCTGCGGGAGCGTTTGGGAGATGTCCCGATGGTAGCGCGGATTCAATCGGTGGGCACGTCTCCGGCCTTTCGGACGCTTGGGCTGTGTCGAGAGCTGCTGGAGCGGGCGCTGGACTGGTTCCGGGAAATGGAGGCCAGCGCCGCCATATGTACGGCCTGGAAAAGGGGCGGCTTCGTACCGTTAGCCAGCAATTTGCTGAAGTGCGGCTTTCAGCATTTGACCGACTCCCGTATGGTGTGGTATGACCGCAAAGACTTGGTCTGTCCCTGCTGCGAGGGCCGGTGCAAGTGCGGCGCGGCGATCTATTATAAGGTTTTGAAAGGAAAATGGGCAACATGAAATTGAAATTACTGCCCAAGCTGATGATGTCTCTGACCATTCTGGGCATAGTACTCACTCTTTCCCTGGCCTTCTTCGGATACCACAATACAAAGTCGTATCTGGAGGATATGTATGAGTACCGGGTTACCTTCGGGGCGAAGAGCATCGCCGCCATGCTGGATCTGGATGATGTGAGAACAATTCTGGCCCCCGGCGGCGATCAGACGGAGGCGTACCGGCGAACCTCCGCCCTGCTGAACCAGCTCAAGCGGGAGGGCGGGATATCCTTTCTCTCCCTTGTCAGCAACGACGCGGACAGCGTGACCTTTTACATTGACTGCAACGTGCCGGAAATGGGGGACGATCCCGCCGATGAGATGCCCTACGGCACCGATGTCCTGTACACCGACGCCGCGAACGGGGAGGAGGATTTGCGGAAATATTATGACATCTGGGAGTGCTACGCCAACGGTCAGGCGGTGGATCCTCCAGCGGTGACAGACAACAGCTACGGTTATAACTACACCGTTGTCGCGCCGATTCTGGATGAGAATGGCCGCACCATTGCCGCCATCCAATATATTCTGGACATGCATGATATGCGGGAGCATCTCAACTCCTACCTGTACTCCACACTGACCATCGCCCTGGTTGTGGTGGGGCTTTCGGTCGTGGCATACATCATGTTCATCCGGAAGACTGTGACCCAGCCCATCGGCCGGCTGGCGGAGTTCGCCAAAAACGTTACCACCGCCGGCCAGTTCAACACCCAGGGTATTGAGCTGAAGACCGGGGACGAGATTGAAGCGCTGGGCAATTCCTTCAACTTTATGCTGCTGGAGCTGGACCACTACATCCACGACCTGACCACCATGACGGCGGAGAAAGAACGCATCAGCGCGGAGCTGGACGTAGCCACCCACATCCAGTCCTCCATGCTGCCCTGTATCTTCCCCGCCTTCCCGGAGCGCGGCGAGTTTGACATCTACGCCACCATGAATCCCGCCAAGGAGGTGGGGGGCGATTTTTACGATTTCTTCATGGTGGATGAACGCCATCTTGCCATCGTCATGGCCGACGTATCCGGCAAGGGCGTGCCGGCGGCGCTGTTTATGGTGATTGGCAAAACCCTTATCAAGGACCACACCCAATCAGGGACCGACCTGGGCAGCGTATTCTCTGAGGTGAACGACCTGCTGTGCGAGTCCAACAGCGAGGGCCTGTTCATTACCGCCTTTGAGGGCGTGCTGGACCTGATGACCGGGGAGTTCACCTTTGTGAACGCCGGGCATGAGATTCCGTTTATCGCAAAGAGCGGCGAGCCCTTCGCGCCCTATAAGATTCAGGCCGGCTTTGTGCTGGCGGGGATGGAGGAGATGAACTACCGCTGCGGCAGTCTGAATCTGGCCCCGGGGGACAAAATTTTCCAGTATACCGACGGCGTGACCGAGGCCACCGACGCGAATGAGCAGCTCTATGGCATGGAGCGGCTGGAGGCGGTGCTCAATCGGAACACCGGCAAAAAGCCGGAGGAGCTGCTGCCCCTGATCAAAGCGGACATCGATGCCTTTGTGGGCGAGGCCCCCCAGTTTGACGACATTACCATGCTGTGTCTGGAATTCAAGCACTATATGAGGAACAGGAGCAGTCAGCCGCAGGCTGACTGAGGATTGTATACCGCCGCAGGAAAGCCGCAGGGGCTCCCTCTAACGCTGTTAGAGAGAGCCCCTGCACAGTTTTCTTGGCAGTGCTTATTCCATGCCGGTGATGATCGTGCCGTTGGCCTGCTCGTTGACCCAGTTGATCATAATAGGCAGCAGCAGATTCAGGGCCAGAATCAGCACGAAAATCAGGATAAAGCCGATCACCGCGTTCTTCAGCGCGCCTTTTGCCTTCTCGCGCTCCTGGGGCTCCTCCGCCTTGGCGTATTTCACGCCCAGCACCACACAGTAAAGCGCGCCCAGCGCGCCCACGATGGCCAGCAGAGGGGCCATCAGGCTGTTGAGCAGACTGACGATTGGAGCGACGACTGTTGTAAACATAATATGTACCTCCTAAAACTAAGCGTTTTGATCCGGCGGACAGGGTCTGGCGTTCCGCCGCCTCTCGCATATGTTTATGATAACGGCGGACAGAGACTTTCGCAATTTCTTTATTTGAAGAAAATTGGTCATTTTTGCAAAGCGGACGGAAAACGATTGTAAGAGCGAAAAAACTGTGTTACAATACCCAAACAATCCAATTTATCTGTACAGTAAATCCAAGAAACAGGGAGTGTGGCATTATGAATATCAAACTGGTCAAGCGTCCACCCAGCGGCGTGGAGCTGCGGCTGGAGGGCCGGCTGGATACCTCATCCGCCCCGGCGGCACAGGAGGCCTTTTTGAAGGTGGCAGGGGAATATGCCCAGATTGAGCTGAATTTTACCGAGCTGGCCTATGTGAGCAGCGCGGGCCTGCGCGCTCTGCTGGTGCTTCAGAAGCAGGTGAATAAAACAGGGGGAAGTCTGGTTCTCACCCACGTAAGCCCCGCGATTATGGAAGTTTTTGAGATGACCGGCTTTAGCGGCATTTTAAACATTCAGCCGTGACGGTTTTCCGTCGTTCAGCGGAATAATGTAAGCGGTGTCCTCCTGGCGCGGAGAGAGCCCTTCCGGCAGCGCCAGGTCCGCGTCATTTAAAACAAACGGGCCTGCCCTTGTCCGGAATGAGAGCTGAAGCTCGCCGGGCCGCTCCAGGGAACAGAGAACCTGGGCCTCCTGTTCGGCCGCCGTGACCAGGGCGGCCAGAAGCAGCTCCTCCGCGGCTGCCAGCAGGGGCAGACGGGAAGCCGTGGAAAGACCCAGCCGGGTCAGCGCCCTGTCGATAAAGTCCAGAACAGGGTCAACCTCTGTGACGGTCAGAAGAGCGAATCGTTTTCTCATAGTTTGGTAATCCTCTCGAAAAAGGCGGTGGCGCGTCAATCCGTTGGTGTGAAACGGAGAAAGAGGCAACTGACTGCTATTATAGCAGTTTTGTTCTCGAAAAGAAGCGGGGTCCGTCAAAAAGGAACGCCAGAGGACTTTTGGGAGGGAAAATTGTGCGCTTTTATGGAAAGCAGGAGCTTCGCATCCTGGTAGTGGATGATGACCGAGAGCTGCTGGACAACGTGGAGGACCACTTCACCGCCGCCGGCTTTCAGGTGCTGCGGGCCAGCACCGGCGCCATGGCCCTGGAGCTGATCCACCGGGTACAGCTGGACTGTGTGGTGCTGGACGTGGGTCTGCCAGACCAGGACGGCTTTGATCTGTGCGCCCAGCTGCGGGCGGACAGCGCGATTCCTATTGTATTTCTGTCCAGTTATACCGAGGAGGAGAAACGAATCCGGGGCCTCTCTCTGGGAGGGGACGACTATGTGTGCAAGCCCTTCTCCATGCGGGAGCTGGAACTGCGGGTGCGTGCCCGTATCCAGAGCCGGGGGGTCCAGCGCCCCGCTGCCGTCCACACCTTCGGTCCCTTGGTGATTGACACCGGGCGGCGTTTGGTGCGCTACGGGGACCGGGAGGGGGATTTTGCCCGGATTGAGTTTGACATCCTGGCCTTTCTGGCCCAGAGTCCCGGGCGTGTGTTCTCCTATGAGCAGATCTACGACGGCATCTGGAAGGAGCCTATGGGCCGGAGCCGCCACAACCTTCAGGCTCGGGTGGCCTCCATGCGTCAGCGGCTGACCGACCTGTGCGGCGGGACGAATTATATCAGCACCGTGCGCCGTAAGGGCTATGCCTTTATTCCTCCGAAATAGAAAAACCACTGGCCGGGCCAGTGGTTTTTATGCTATCATAGTCTGTGAAGCAGTCTGCGCAGCCAGTTCAGCGGAGCGGCGGGTTTCGCGGCGGCGACGGCCACCAGCACGCAGGTGACAGCGGCTCCGGCTGCTATCTGGACCGCGGGAGAAAGCCCTTCGGGTTCTGTATCAACGGGCTGATTCTTGGGTTGGGCCGGCGGCTGGACATTGGCCGGCTGAACCGGGGAAAGTGGTTCCGGAGTGGCTGGAGTAGAAGACGGTTCCGGCTCCGGAACCTGAGCCTGGGGCTGCTGGACAACAGCGGGCAGGACGCTGTCCTGAGGCGGCTCTGGCTGAGCGGTCGATTCCGGCGCCGGCTGGATGGACAGTACCGGATCTGGGTTCTGCTGGACAAGCGGCACCGGTTCCGGCTCTGGCTGGGTGGGCGGTTCCGGTTCTGGCTGGGTGGGCAGTTCTGGTTCCGGCTCTGGCCGGGTGGGCAGTTCCGGTTCCGGCTCTGGCCGGGTGGGCGGTTCCGGTTCCGGCTCTGGCCGGGCGGGCGGTTCCGGTTCCGGCTCTGGCCGGGTGGGCGGTTCCGGTTCCGGCTCTGGCTGGGTGGGTGGTTCCGGTTCCGGCTTTAGCTGAAGTGGTGGTTCCGCTTCCAGTTGAGCGGGCGGTTCGGGGTCTGGCCGGGCGGGCAGAATGTCTAATGTGCCGCCCCGGCTGCCCCCGATGTCTGACTGGGTGGGAACGCCGGCGGAGGACAGGGACAGTGTGTCCGTATAGAGGCGATAGCGGTAGCCATCTCCCCGGTAGTCCGCCCCGGCCCGAATCAACAGCGGGCCGGTTTCCTGAAGAACATCCAGGCTGGCCTGGAAATCCCCGGGCGCGTCCTCCTGGCGTGCGGATAGACGAATGAACAGCAGATCGGTATCCACGTCCTTTCCGTCGCTGGCAGAAAACCAGGTTGCTCCGTTATCCAGAGAGAGCTCCAAAAAGGCGGGGGACCGCTCCGACGATAGGGGGTGTCCGTCGGGCTGTACCTGATCGGGAAGAAAAATACTCAGGGCATAGCTGCTGCCGCGGACATAATTTCTGGCTGTTACATTGCCGATGGCCGCACCATCCACCAGAATGGCCAGCTCACAGGTAAGCGCGTCAAAGAGAACGGGGGGCAGCTCGCTTCCCGGCCAGTCCACCCCGGACAGCGGACCAACAGACTGGGCGTGAAGAATTGTTCTGTGCCCCGCTTCGATCCCGGGCCACTGGGTATCCAGGTCCCAGGAGAGCTGGTCCGCGGGGATTGTGACCGGCTCAGACTGCCCCTGAAAATTGACGGAAACTGAGAGCTCCGGCAGCCGCTCCAGCAGTTCCTCTTGTGTCAGGCCCTGGGGCAGGGCGGCAAAGGCGGCGGAGTGCTCCTTCAGTACCGGGGACTGGGCGTAAATCATCTGTTCCGGAGCGGCGGCAACCGTCTGGGCGACCAGCCAGCCGCCCTCCGCCTGCCGGGCCAGCGGGCCGGCGACCTGGCTGGCGTCTATGTTCTCAATCTGGAGCTCGCCTCCGGCCTCCACCTGAAGCAGGCCGGTTTCCCCTCCGTCCCCTATGAGGATCAGCGGGTACGCGCCGCCTCCGAAGGAAAAGCAGCCGCCCTGGGCGACCCGGATACAGTGGCCGTTCATATCCAGGGTGGTGGGGGTCCAGAAGGGGAAAAACTGGGCGTCCGCCGCGGTTACCGTCAGGTCCTCGGTCAGCCGGACGAGGGGGGCGCTTCCCCCTGCGGCGAACAGCTCCTCCGCGGTGGATACCTCGGTCCATACGTCGGGGAGGGGGTTCTCCTCCGGCTGAACGGGCGGAGCGGCGTGTTCCACGGCCAGCGCCCCCGGTGTGAGCGTGGAGAGGGGCAGCAGCAGGGCCAGCGCCAGCGCAACGATTTTTTTCATAATAACGCTCCATTTCAGAGGTGATGATATGGCTGGTACGGTGTGGAAGCGCCTGGCTGTTTTTCTGGCCGCCGGATTGGCGGCTGTGGCGGTCTTCCTTTTTTTGATCCGGTTTGACAATAAGTATACCATGTCCGGGACACTTACACAAGACGGAGCGTTGGTGGCAGATCGTACAATTTTTGAGAAAAACGGTTTGATTTGGGCCCCTTACGGCTGGCATCTGTACCCAGATGTCCTTCTGGAGCCGGGAGAGAGGGGATTGGGCTATGCCGTTTACGCGGGGCAGGTGCAGAGCTGGTCAGTCTTTCACAGGGACGCCTCCCCTTACGGTCAGGCCAGCTACCGTCTGATCCTGGAGGGGCCGGAGGAGACGGTCGCCGCCTCGCTCTGGCTGCCCGAGGTTTTTTCCGCCTGCAAGGTGTATGTGAACGGAGTCCTGGTGGGACAGTCCGGGGAATTTTCCCCCGACTACCGCCCTCTGGTGCGGGACCTGACCGTCTCCTTTCCCTTGTCCGGCCGGACGGAGCTGCTGATTCAGGCGGAGAACCGGTCCCACTATTACAGCGGCATGACCTATCCCCCGGCCCTGGGTTCCCCCCAGGCCATAGCGGCGCTGGCCGCGGGACGGGCCGCCCTCTACGCCCTGATGAGCTTTGGCACCATGGCTATTGCCCTGTTCTCCCTGGCCATGTGGACGGGCGGGGACCGGCGGGAGCGGACCGCCCTGTGGCTGGCGGGGCTGACGCTGTCCTTCGCCCTGCGGGTGGGCTACCCCATACGGTTGCTCTTTGGCGTGCGCCATGTGTCCCTGCTCTACGCCCTGGAGGACGCGGCGTCCATGGCGGGGATCTGGTGCGCCCTGGGGCTGGCGCTGGAGCTGGGCCGCCTGAACCGCTGTCCCTGGGCGGAGCTGGCGCGGCGGCTGGCCTTTGGCGTGATGCTGGCGGCGGCGGTGGTGCCCACGCTGGTGCTGCCCTGGGCCCCCGCCTTTACCGGCGTCTACGGGGTTCTGATGTCGGTATGGAAGCTGTTTTCCGCCCTGCTCCTGACCGGGGCCGTCCTGTGGAGCGGGATGCGCGCCAGAGCGGTCTGGCTGGCCGCCGGGGTGGGCGTCTACGCGGGCGGCCTGTTCCTGTCGGTGGTTACCATCAACCGGTTTGAGCCCGCCAGAGGGGCCTGGCCCGACGAGTGGGGCGGCTTTGTGCTGGCACTGTGCTTCGCGGCGCTGATGGTGGACCAGGGGCTGTCCATGGCGGAGGAAAACCGCCGGCTCAACCGGCACTTACAGGAGGAGGTGGAGCGTCAGACCGGCCAGATTGCCGGGCTGGTGGGGGAGCGGCAGAAGCTGCTGTCCGAGTTCCTCCACGATTTAAAGTCGCCTTTGGCCTCTCTGCTGTCCTACGCCCGGCTGGTCCGGGAAAACAACGTTCTGCTGGACGACCGGACCCGGGGACAGCTGGACGTGATTGAGGGCAAGAGCGAGGAGCTGGCCCGGCAGCTGCGCATGATGCAGCAGTTCAACCTGGAAAACCCCATCGCCTCCCGGTGGGAGCGGCTGGACCTGGCGGAATTTTTGAAGGAATTCCACCGCCGGTTCCAGCCCGACGTGGAGGTGAGCGGCCCGGACTTTCTGCTGGAGCTGCCGCCGGAGCTATGTGCCGTCCGGGCGGACCCGGATAAGCTGAGCCGCGCCTTGCAGAATCTGGTGTTCAACGCCGTCAGCTTTACCCCGGAGGACGGGGAGATTGCCCTGTCCCTCCGGCCGGCGGGGGAGTACGCCCGAATCGCCGTGCGGGACAACGGCCCCGGCCTGCCCCCGGAGCTGCTGGATCAGGTCTTTCGGCGGGGCTTCACCACCCGGGCCGAGGACGGGGGAGAGGGCCTGGGCCTGTTCATCGTCCAGTCGGTGGCCAGAGAACACGGGGGCCTGGCGGAGGTGAAATCCAAGCCGGGCCGGGGGGCGGAATTCTCCATCCTGCTGCCCCTGCTGTAGGTAAAAAACGCGGCCTTCCCATCTGGGAAGGCCGCGTTTCACGGCTTATTTGGTGCGTCCGCCGCCGCCCTTGGCAGGGGCCTGCTTCTTGGGAGCGGGTTTCTGAGGAGCCTCTTTCTTGGGGTCGGCTTTCTTTGACTCCTTCGACTCGAGATCGGACAGGGGGTGCTTCGCCTGGAACTCTTGGGCCTTCTGGTGCTTCTCCATACTGGCCTGGAGAGACTTGCTGGGGGTAATCTTCATTCCAATCAAGTCTTGGGTGACCTTGACCTTCTCGCTCTTTAGATGGAGCTGGCCGTCCTCCCCCTTAACCAAGCTGTAAACGGTCTCGAAGCGGTTCCCTGTCATGGGTGTACCGTCTGGCTCGAGCATTTGCCCTATGCTGATATGAACTTTGTCCTGGAACTGGCCGGAGTAGGCCAGGTGGGCGACGGCGCGGCGGGCGGCGGGGTCTTTATTCAGACGCTTAGCCATATCACGAATGCTGGAGTTGAGTCCCCCGGCGCGAGTGATAGTTCCAAGAGTAAGAAGGTCTATTCGGCGGAGGGGGTCCGGCTCGCTGCTGTTTTTCATAATTTCGCGCATGCCGGCGCCTTCTACGATTTGGGATAACGGACGGAGGGTATCAGTCTTGTTCGGACTGGCCAGGGCCATATAGCCATGCAGCTCATGCGTAACAACATCGCCGAAGTTGCTAGCCCCCGTGGCCGTGGCACACACGTGATCGGCGTATTCAACGCCCTTTCCGGGATGTTCTTTCTCAGCGGCCAGGTAAAAGGCTTCGAGAACGCCGTCCTTCTCCTGGTACGAATCGAACATTGCTCTGAGGGCGGGTTCGGCTTCAGGCATGACTGCGAGTGTACTCTCTCTATTCGTAAGATCGCATTGGCTGAAGATCTCACGAACCTGTTTCGTCAGCGCCTCTATCCCGTGGAAGCAGGTTTCACCCAGCCAGTTGTTGTCTTTGGCAATAGCCTTTTCCATATACAGCTTGCCCGCTGCCTGCCGTTCGACCTGGAGCTTGTCGGGGTTCATGATGTCCTGGATGGAATGCCCCTGAGCGGCCAGATAGCAGATGCAGGTGGAGACAGGGGCGGAGCGGGAAAGACGGAAGTGAGCCGAGCATTCAATGCCCTTGTCCACTACCATGGTGTTCAGCTTTACATCGGTTCTGCCGCCCAACTCCTGCTTATATTCACTGAAAAACAGGTTTTCCGTCTGATTCCGGCCAATAGCATGGGCGGCCAAAGTGCCCGACAGGCAGTTGCTGCGCATCTGCTCCCGGCCCTCCATCACCCGCTGGTACTCGGCGGCCTTGGCGGCCTTTGCCTTGTAATGGCCATGTTTGGCGAAGTAGCGCTCCCAGGCGTTGAGGGTGACCTTTTTCAGGGGGGATGGCTCATAGCCGCTTTTGGTGATCTGGACCGGCTCCTTGGGGAACTTCCCCTTGGCATCAGGGATAAGGGCTTCCACCCGCTTGCCCGACATCAGTCCGGAGGACACAAACCGGTTGGTCATCTCCCGCACGTTTTCCCGGTACCAGTCTGTAAAATTCTTGGGATCACCTTTATAGCTCTCCTCCATCATGCTGCGGACCGTCTTGCCGTCCACGGTAATCAGGCCGCCCCGGTCCAGGTAGTCCGTTATTTGCTCACCGGGCATATCTTCTATCTTTTCAAAGACGGGTTGGAGGGCCCGGTCCACGGTGGCGGGGGCGTACCGGTAAATCAGGGGGAGCAATTTAATGGATTCGGCGAGATCAGGGGGCATGTCCTTGGGGGATTTGCCCCAGTTTTCGGGGTTGGAGCAGAATTGCTGGGCCATAATGTGGTCAAAATTCTGGAAGTTGACGGTCAGGGTGGAGGGGGTGACGTTGGAGACGGTGCGCACCGCCTCCACCTTTGCGGGGATGGGGGCTTTGAGCTTGTTGTCCAGGAAGTTTCTGGCCCGCTCGTCCGGGACCTTGTCGCTGATTCCGGCGGCGTACTCCATCGCGTTCAAAAAGCCGTCGATCCGCTGGATGCTGGCCATTTCGGTGGAGCGCTTCGCGGCGTCCTGAAGCATTTCCTCGCTGGCCTCCGCCGTAGGGGCCAGCTTTGCGCCGCGGTTAATCAGGCGGATGGTAATGCAGTCGTCCGTCATGGCCGTCCAGCTCTGAGACAGTGTGGATTTGCGGTCTTTCAGCTGGTCAAGTACTCCGCCGATGTATTCCCGCACCTCCGGGGGACGGGAGGGAAGGGTAGCCTGAAGCCTGGTGAAGCGCTCGAAAAACCCCATGTCCACATCGCACACCTTGCCTCTGGGGTCGATGCCGGGGAATTTTTCGAAGGTATCCTGGCTCTCCGGATAGGGCCAATCCCGCAGCTGTTCCTCGGCCCGGTCCATGCCGATTCGCATCTCCACCTGACGCAGGTCGGGCGAGGTGTCGATCATCTCCTGCTCACCGGCGGTCAGCTCTGGGCGGTAGGGGGCATATTCTTCATAAATCGTAGGCATAGTATGTACCTCCTGTTTCAATTGGATAATGTTATTTTACTTTAGAGCCTTGGGAAAGAAAAGCCGTATTTTTGCATGGAAACGGTCAATTTGGAATGAAAAAAACCTCCGCCGGCCTATCCAGCAGAGGTTCGTTCATTTGGAGCGCCCCCCCAATTGGGGGGGCTTGTCTGTTTTGATGGGTGCGGGGGGCTCCCGGCGGAAGCCCTGCTTGGCGCAGCACCGGTCCCAGGCGGCCAGGAGGTCCTTCTGCTCCGGTTCGGGCCGGAAGCCGGCTCCGGCGATGGGGACTGGCTCCATTCCACCCGGCAGGCGGACGTCCACCTGTCTCCCCGCCATGAGGGCGGAGGAGACTCGCTGGGAGGCCAGCTCCCGGCTCTGCCGGGGGGTGGGGGAGGAGAGGCCCTCCGCCTCCAGCCGCTCCCGGAGGGAGACGCCGTCCACCCGGATGAGCGCCTCCGGGCGGGCCTCCTCTTCGGGGAAGAGGGCGGACAGGGTCCGGTCCGCCGCCGCCGCCGCGTAGGGCAGAAGCAGGGCGTCCAGATCAGGACGGGTCAGGTCGGGCGCGTCGAGCGGCTTGCCCCAGTTTTCCGGGTCGGAAAATTGAACCTGGAGCAGCCGATGCTGAAAATCAGGGAAGGTCACGGTCAAGGTTTTAGGGGGAACCAGTACGCTGGACTGGTCCAAAACCGCCTGGGGGATGGGGACGGCCAGACAGCCGGCGTAAAAGGCCTCCACGTCTCCGGGCAGGGGGCCCTGTTTGGAGCCGGAGACGTACTCCAGCCCCTGGAGGAACAGGTCGTAGTCCACCACCGCCTCTCCCGCCTCCAAAGAGCGGGCTTGACGGCGGAGGGCGGTGCGGCCCTCCTCGTCCAAACACAGCTTTCCGGCCCGGGTGAGGGTACGGTGGCGGCGGGCAGCGGTGCGCATGGCGTCGTTGATTTGGCGCAGCTCGGGCCGCTCCGCCGCGGTCTGCCGGAGGGCTTGGACAAATTGCTTTGTGGAAGCGGGCCGAACCTGAAGGGCGGCCTCCGCCAGTCCCTGCCGCCGGGCCAGCTTCATGTCGATCACGCTGTACCGCCCCACCGGGTCCACTCCGGGAAAGCGGAGGGCGATGCCGCTGTCCTCCGGCATGGGGGGAAAGCCCCGGAACTGCTTCTCTGCCCGAGCCATGGCGATGGCGATATGGGCGGCGGTCTCCGGAGCCAGCGGGCCGCTGTCCCGCTGTCCGGCGGTGTCCAGAACGCGCTGTTCTTCCGGCGTGAGACGGGGGTCCCGATACGCCGCGTAGGGGTCATAGAGGGCCATGCTCACACCTCCTGAAGCAGATTTGATTTCTCATAGCGGCTGTTCCTCCCTGGGGCGGGCGGTCACGGTCTGGACGCCGTCCCGGTCGTAGCGGCCGGTGACATAGCTGGCATAGTAGCTGCGGGTAATTTGCCGGTAAGGGCGGGAGATGTTGACGGTTTCCCCGGTGTCCAGAGTGAAGCTGTTCTGCTCCAGCCCTGTGACGTGGCTCAGGTTGACCACATAGCTCTTGTGGCAGCGAAAAAAGTGCCGGTTCAGGTCGATCAGGGACTGATAGTCCTTGAAGGAGGAAATAGAGCGGAACTGGCGGCCGTCGTCCATGTGGAAGATGAGGCTGTGGCCCGCCGACTCCAGATACAGGATATGGGCCATGTTCAACGGTCCCCACACGCCCCCCACCTTTACGGGCAGATACTGCTCCTCCGCCTCCATCCGGCGGCGCAGCAGCTGAGCCAGGGAGGAGATCAGGTCCTCCGGGTCCAGGGGGGCGAGGAGGAAGTCCTCCGCCCGCACCTGGTAACCGAAGACGGCGTGCCGGGGGTCGTTGCCCACCAGCACCAGGGCGCAGCCCGGAATGATCCGCCTGACTTCCCGCACCCGGTTCTCAAACTCCCCGCCGGCTTCGACGTGGTAGAAAAGCACATCCAGAGGCTGGTTGGTGAGGGAGGCGGTCAGGTCGTCATGCCGGGAGTAGAGATGGAGGGAGAGATTCAGACAGGATGTCTCAATCAGCTCTTCCACCGCCGCCGCCTGCTCCCCAAGCAAATGGGGATCGGGGGTGTATATTCCGATATGCATGGGGCGGCGGACCTCCTTCCCCGGAAATGGTATCGTGCGCTGGATCTATTTTAGCTTCTGGGTAAACGGTTGGCAAGGACTTTTTTAAGGATCGGGTGTGGGCCCGGGGTCGGGGGCAGGATCAGGGGTCGGATCCGGTGTTGGGTCGGGGGCAGGATCAGGGTCCGGATCGGGTGTTGGGTCGGGGGAGGGCTCAGGGTCCGGATCGGGTGTTGGGTCGGGGGAGGGCTCAGGGTCCGGATCGGGTGTTGGGTCGGGGGAGGGCTCGGGATCCGGATCAGGCGTTGGGTCGGGGGTAGGAGTGGGCGTGGGTACATACACGGTATCCGTTACCGGCACGACCACGATGATAGGCTCGGGGTCCGGCTCCGGTTCTGGCTCGGGCGGGGGATCCTCCACCGCGATGGTGATGGGGACAGACATGCGCTGGTCGCCCACGCAGTGAACCGAGAAGGTGTAGCTGGTTCCCGCCAGAGTATCGGCGTTGATGTAGAAGATGGCCGAGCCGTCCGCGTTGACGATCAGGTTATTCTCATACTCGCCGGGCACCCAGGTCCAGGTGGCGTCGGGTTCGCCCTGCACCGTGACGGTGGGCGTCAGGGTTACGGTGTCGCCAGGATAGGCGGTGATCTGAAGGGCGGAGCCGCTGGCGGCGCTGGCGGCTATGCCGGCCAGGCTGCCCCGTCCGGTGACGGCAAAGGTGAGCAGCTGGTTGCCGGTGACCTCATCGCCCCGCATGGAGTCGGGCCGGATGTCGATGGTGAGGGCGCCGCCCAGCTTGGACCAGTTGTTCACAGTGGTCTCGCCCATGGTGATGGTGCCGTCGGGCAGGCTGGACTGGACGTATGCCGAGTTGATAAACCAGGCGTCCTCCGCGGCGTGAATGGTAAGGGAGGTGATGGTTCTGGCGCCGGTGAGCAGAACGGTGAACTCGGTGGTGGATCCGCTGGCGAAGCTGCCGCCCTCGGGCAGATAGCTGACAATGTTGTCCAGGGTGACTGTGCGGCTGTCGCCGTCGAAGTCCTGATAGCCCACTGTCATGTTGACCGACCCGAAGGTGCCCGCGCCGGCCACGACCTCCTCGGCGGGCGTGACGAAGCGGAAGGTGACGGGGACCACAGGCTGCTCCTGCCCGGCCAGGGAGATGGGGATGGAGCCGGTGGTGAAGGAGTCGGAGATATAGCAGCTGCTGTCCAGGTTGGCGGCGGCGTTGTTCTGCGGATCGCCCAGATAGTTGTTCACCACAGCCCGCTCGAAGCTGACATTTGGCCCGGAGCTGACCACCGACAGCCCGATGATCTCGCCGATGCCGTCGATGTCGAAGGGCAGGTCCACAATCTGGCCGCTGGAGATGGAGCTGTACAGCTGCCGCGTCTCCGTCTGACCCTCCGGGTTTACCGTGGAGGTGGTAAAGTCGGTGAGATAGAAGTAGGGGGACTGATACACCGTCTTGTTCTCCGCGGGATCCAGAGCGGTGGTGTACCGCAGGGCCACGGCGATGTCGCTGATTTCGGGGGTAAGCTTGGCCGACTGGCCGGAGGCCAGCTGGAGGCGCGCCACCTGATTCATGTTGGACAGCGGCGACCTGCCGGAGATGGAGGCTTCGGGCTGGGTGGAGCTCAAAGCGGCGTTGCCCATGTCGAAGTAGTAGGTGTCCAGCAGCACCCCGCCCTTCACCCGTTCGATGATGACGTGGCTGATGATGGGCTGGCCCCGGGTGGAGGTGGAGCCGCTGCTCAGCTTCAGCAGCCGAATGGCCGACATCAGGCTGACATTCTGATTTTTGGCGTAAAGCACCGGCGTGTCGTTGAACTCACCCAGTGAGCTGATCTGGAAGGTGTTCTGGACGGGCCGCCCGCCGTAGATAGAGGTGTAAACCAGAGTGGCGGTCACCTGGTCCCCCTCCCGGAAGGTATAGCTCTTGCCCAGAAGGGTGCCGGGGTAGAGGTATATGTTCAGCGTCTCGCTGCTGGCATCGGGGATACGGGAGATGGAGGTGCTCCAGTTGGCATCCTCCTCTCCGGCCTGCACCTCGATGACATTCTCCCGGAAGGAGATGGTGGCGTTGTTGTTGGCCGGGATGGACACCGGCTGGCCGTTGGTGCCCTGGGTCAGCTCGGTCTCAGTGTTGGGCTCCCGGTAGAACTCCGACAGAACCGGGCTGAGGAAGACTTCTCCCAGACCACCCACCTGGGTGACTGAGACCATGTCGATCTTCCACACCCCCGAGCCTCCGGACCGGGTGATCTCCAGCGCGGTGATGGACCGCACATCGGTCAGAGAGATCGTAAACCGGTCCATGTGGGTGGGACGGTAGAGCCAATGGGTCTTATCCGTGTCGTTGTAGGCTTTGATCTGGGCGGTGAGGTCAAAGGCATAGGACTGCTGCTGTCCGCTGCTGTCCCGATAGTAGAGGGTGGCGCTGAATTGGCCGCTCCCCAGGGCGCTGTTGAAGGGGTCGGACATCATGGCGCCGTCCTGACTTACGCCGGCGCTGTCCTTGCTGGTGGCGATGCAGAACAGCAGGTCCACGGCGGTGGCGGTGCCGGTGACGGGGAATTCCTTGACCACCTCCACATTGTCCGTCTCGGATTGGGTGATATCGTCCAGCCCGTCGATGCCGTTTTCAGAGCCCTCGTCCACATAGGTGATGTCAATCCAGCCCACCCGGCTGACCACCCAGCTGCGGCTGACGCCGGTGTTGCCCTGAAGGGTGACGGTGATGTTTTCGATGTTCAGCTTGTCGAATACGTCGCTGGTGGAGGAGGTATTATCGCAGATGATGCGCACGGAGCGGATATTTCCATAATTTTGCGTGGTCTTGATCTGGAAGGATTCGGTGATCCCCCGGCGGAAGGAGTCGGAGGACAGCTGCTGGTTGGCCAGTACCACGCCGCTGGTCCCGTTTTCAAAGACCAGCTGAAAATAGAAGTAGTTTCCGCTGCCCGCGTCCTCCAGGTCGGCCACCTTCACATCCACCTGGTAGACAAATTTGGGGATGGCCAGCCCAAGATTTTTCAGGGTTTCCTCATAGGTCATGGAATCGGGCAGGCTGGTTAAATACTCCTCGGTCTGAAGGGGCAGGTCCGGCGTGACCAGCTCGCCGTTCTCGTCGAAGAGGGAGAAGCTGATGGTGCGCTGGTTGGCCCGGTCGTAGAGAAGCACATCCTGGCGGACGGTGGCCACCAGCCGGCCTGTGAAGTCCCGCCGCCAGTACAGGTGGGCGGTATCGCCGCCGTCCGCGGAGCGCTCGCCATAGCGCTGCTCCACGCTTTCCAGAGCGTAGACTTCCACATACTCGACCTGCCACTCGTTGGTGCCGTCCAGGGTCAGGGTGATCGCGTCGATGGTGGCCACATCGTCCAGCTCCACCACAAATTCGCACCGGCAGTTGCGGCGCATGTGCCGGTCATACTGCAATTTGGGGTCCGCGATGCTGTAGGAGCCCTTCAGCCGGAAGCTGGTGCCGTAAAAATTGGCGGTCAGGGCGGCCAGGGAGTAGTCGGTGGTGGTGTGCCGGTTTCCGGCGGTGTCGGTATAGCTGAGGGTGAGGGTAACGGGGTCGGTGGTTCCCGATGTCTCAATGTCGGCGGTTTTGATCCGGACCAGGTACTGGTTGGAGTAGTCTCTGTCCTTGGGAGCGCCCGGCTCCAGCCGGCCGTCCTCCAGGGAGGCGGAGATACTGCTGCCGCCGTTGAGCTGCTGGCCCTGAGAGGAGGCGGCGGAGAAGCTGTAGGCGGGGGTCAGGCTGGTCTGGAGCATGCAGGCCAGCTTTTTTGTGTCGTATTTGCAGTTGAAATTGGTGCTGGTAACCCCCTCGTAGAAGCAGATGTTTTCGATGGTGATGGGGTCGCTTCTGGTGTCCACCGTGCCCGAGTTGCTGGAGGTGAAGCCGGCGGGAACCGAGCCGTAGGACAGCTGGACGCTGATCAGGCGTTCATACTCGGCCAGCCGGATGGGCAGGGCCACGTTCTCGTTCTGCTGGAAGATGCCGGAGATCCAGGTCTCCCAGCTTCCGCCGGTCAGCTTGCCCTGGTTTTCCTTTAAAAGGTAGATCAGGTAAGTGGTGGAGAAGGGGATATCCACCTGCCGGGTAGAGCCCCGGGTGTCCCGGTACCGAATGGTGAGGGTCATACACTCCTGACGGAAGATGTTCATATTGTACCAGGACAGCCTGGCGTCCTCTCCCGCCCGGCTGTCCATCTGACTGCTGGCGGCGAATCGGGCCTCTTTCCCGTAGCTGCGGCCGTTCCAGGCCAAAAAGCTCTCCGCGCCCGCGCCCAGCGTGTCTGCCAGCTGGATGGACACGCCCACGCCGGTGCCCTTGTTGTCCAGATAGGGCCCCTCGCCCTGGGGGTAGTTGATCAGGTTGCGGAGACCTCCGACGGTAAAGCTGACGTTGTTCCGTCCCAGGATGGTGACCTCGGTGGTGGCGCTTTCGGCGAGGAGCCGCCCTGACCAGGGGCGGGTGCGCTCCAGGCCGAAGCCTCCGTTCCAGTAGTTGCTGCTCCCGTCGCCCAGGTAGTCCAGCTCCACCAGACGCACGCTCTGAAGGATCAGGTTGTCATCCTCGTCCAGGCTGATGTTGATGGAATCGATCTGGGCGATATTCTGGGGCATGACGAGAAGAAAGCCGGTGCCGGTGTAGGGCCGCAGGCAGGTTTCCGATACGTTTTGATAGGTATAGTAGTTGCCCATGTAACCCGATGAGAGTCCCTGCATTTCCCGGACGGAGGTTTCAAACCAGGGTGAGGTGATGGTGTGGTTGTAGTCCCTTTCAGCCCCCTGCACGTTCTGATTGAGCTGGACCGCCCCGTAGCCCTCCCTGAAACGGACCACGCGCTGGTGGGCCAGGCCCAGGGTGTCGGTGTAGTTGACGGTGATGGCGCCGTCTTTGTTCACATAGCCGTCGCTGCCCGTCACCAGCTCCACCGCGTAGGTGGACAGCGCGGCAGAGTGAGTACCGGAGGGGACGGATTCGGTGTACACGATGGCGCCGGTGTTCTTTCTGCTGCTGTTCAGCTCGTTGGTATCTTTGATATAGGTGGTCATGTCGGCGGTATAGGCCACATACTGCCCCTGGAACCCCCGGAAGCGCTGGCCGCTGCCGTCCTCAAGGGCGCCCTCAATGGGGCCGGTTGCCCTGGCGATGGTCAGGGTATCGATCTCCAGGGCTTGCCCGCCGGTTTTATAGAGGTAGACCCCCAGGATACGCTGGGCCCGGTGGGGCAGAAGGATGGACAGGGAATTGGTCTGCCCGGCCTGAAAGCCGTCATTCACGCCCAGGAAGTCCTCGGTGGCGCTGTCAAAATCCACCTCCTCGGTGAAGTAGAGCTTGCCGTCCGGTCCTTCGTAGTACAGGGAGAAGTAGATATTCCCGTCGCATGTGCTGGCGGAGTGGGCACGGACCACGTACAGATCCTTCCCGCTGACAGGGGATGCGGCGTTGAGCTGATACTGTCCGCTCTTGCTGCCCCGCTTGATCTCACCGCCGTTTTCCAGCCCGAACCTTACGCAGGCCTGGCTGGCCTTGCTGGCCAGGTTGTCGTCCAGGTTGTCGGCCGAGGCGGGGAAGGTCATAGCTCCCAGCGCCAGGGCCAGGACAAGAACAAACCCAAACCTGCGGAAAAAACCTCGTTTCATGGAATATCCCTCCCTGTTGTAATGGCAAAACCGGAACAAATTCTGATATAACTCTACTATAGCAATGAAATGCTACCAAAAATTTTGAACCAAAACAATCGCTTTTCAAAAACCGCTTCTTTACCGCAAAATTGGCAGGAGCGCGCCAGAGTGAGATGATGTATAATAAAAATACAAAAAATAGCCGGGTATGCCCGGTCCGGCGCAAAGGAGCGAAACGAGATGAAAAAGGGAAAGCGGCTGGTTCTGATCATCCTGTTGTCCATCCTGGGAGCGGTGATCGGATCGGGCGTGATCGGCCTGCTGCTCAGCACGCCGCTGTTTCATATGGACAGAATTTACGACGGCGAGGTAACCGCGCAGGACTTTTTCGTCCTGCATGACCTGACCGACCCCCGCATCTGGGCGGTGGGCCTGACGGTGACCGTGGTGGGCGCTGTGCTGTGGCTGGCGCTGGGCCGGAGGCCCTCCGGCGGCAAGCGTCTGCTGGGCGGCTCGGCCAAAGGGGTGGACAGCCCCCTGGAAAACAGCCGCTTCCTCACCGACAAGGAGCGGGACGCCAATTTCCCCGGCTTCAACTTTTTCCAGGCCGCCGCCTCCAGCAAGGACGGCGTACCGGTCCGGGCGGTGATGGACAAGAAGGGCAATCTTCAGGTGAACATTCTGGGCGGCGCCCACGCCCTGGTAATCGGCGCCACCGGCTCGGGCAAAACCACCACCTTTATCAATCCCATGATTCAGATCATCGGGGCCACCTCCGCCGGCTCCTCCATGATTATGACCGACCCCAAGGGGGAGCTGTTCTCCCTGCACAGCAAGTACTTACAGTCCCGAGGCTACAACGTGATGGTGCTGGACCTGCGTGACACCTACTCCTCCTACCGCTGGAACCCGCTGGACTCCATCTGGGAGATGTACCAGCAGTACGTGTCCCTGGGCCGGGGCATCTACGTCCACCGGGACGCCATCATCGACTACCCGGACCTGAAATGGGTGGGGGACCCGGAGCTGTTCGGCGAGCAGTGGTACGAGTATCAGGGGAAGGCCTACTCCAACCGCAGCCAGTTGGCCGACGAGGCCAGTGTGGCCCGGCAGAAGGTTTTTGACGAGATGTACGAGGACCTGAACGACCTGGTCAGCGTAATCTGCCCCATCGAGAGCAAGGACGACCCCGTCTGGGAGAAGGGGGCACGGTCCATCATCATGGCCACCCTGCTGGCCATGCTGGAGGACAGCGAGATCCCTGAGCTGGGCATGACCAAGGAGAAATTCAATTTCTTCAACCTGAACAAGATTATCGCCAACAGCGAGGACAACTTCCGGGAGCTGAAGGCCTACTTCGACGGCCGCTCCCCGCTGTCCTCCGCCGTCACCCTGTCCCGGCAGGTGGTGTCTGCCGCCGACTCCACCCTGTCCAGCTACATGTCCATCGCCTTTGATAAGCTGTCCATGTTCAACGACCGGGGGCTGTGCGGCCTGACCTCCGCCACCGACATCAACCCGGAGGACTTCGCCAACCGGCCCACCGCCCTGTTTATGAAGATTCCCGACGAGAAAGACACCCGCCACGGGCTGGCCGCCGTATTCATCCTGTGCATGTACAAGGCCCTGATCAAGGTGGCCTCCAGCCGGGAGGACCTGTCCCTGCCCCGGAACGTGTACTTCATTCTGGACGAGTTCGGCAACATGCCGAAAATCGAAAAATTCGACAAAATGATTACCGTGGGCCGGTCCCGGAAGATCTGGTTCAATATGGTGGTCCAGAGCTACTCTCAGCTTAACAACGTCTACGGCGAGCAGGTGGCCGACATCGTCAAATCCAACTGCGGCGTGAAGATGTTCATCGGCTCCAACGACATCGGCACCTGCAAGGAGTTCTCCGAGCTGTGCGGCAACGTCACCGTGTCCACCCGGTCCATCTCCTCCTCTATGGGAAGCAAGGAAGGGGATCTGAATGTGTCCACCCAGCTCCAGACCAGACCGCTGATCTACCCCAGCGAGCTGCAAAAGCTGAACAACAAGCAGTCCACCGGAAACGCCATCATTGTCACCTTCGGCAACTTTCCGCTGAAGACCAAATACACCCCCAGCTATCTGTGCCCCCTGTACCAGTTCGGCGAGATGGACCTGACCGATGTGCGGGCCAACGTATTCTACGCCGACCGGGTTTTTTACGACATCACCCGCCGGAACAAGATGATGCTCCCGCAGCAGGAGCAGGAGGCGGTTTAACTTCAAACCACGGAAGAGGAGGGAGGACCCTTGAAAAACATGATCGCCCGGGGAGCGGCCGCCGCTCTGCTGGCGCTGGGGCTGTGCCTCCCGGCGGCGGGCTATCTGGACCCCAGCTACTCCGGCGACCTGGACCCAGCCACCGGCCTGCCCGCCGCCATGGCCCAGCAGGTGAATCAGGGCTCGGTGGTCCCCCTTGGAGAGGGCTGCGGCTTCGACCGGGACAGTCAGCGCTATGTGATCCAGGTGGGCAGCTACAGCTTCACCGCCTCTGTCCCCCCGGGCATCATCCTGGATAAGGATGGGACGGTGTCTGTTAAGCTGCCCGAGCAGCTCACCGGAACGCTCTATAAAAACGGCGACCCGGTGGATCAGCCGGACCTGTCCCAGATATCCGGCGTGGGCTCCTATCTGCTTCATGTCCGGAGCGCCAGCGGCTTTGACGAGGCCCAGTTCGCCTTCACCATTCAAAACTCCCCCACCCGCACCCTGATTGAGTACGCTCTTCCAGAGGGCTTTTCCTTTACCTCCGTGACCATTGACGGTCAGGATGTATCCGCTGGGTACAGCAATTATATCGAGCTGCTGTCCGAGGGGGAGTACCGCCTGCAATACGCCTGCGAGGAGATTGCCCGCAGCTACAGTCTGGCTTTCACTGTGGACCGCACCGCTCCCGTCCTGGCGCTGCCCCAGGTGGTGGAGGGGGAGGCCCAGGAGCCGGTGACCATTGAGGACCTGGAGGCGGGCACCTGGCTGGATGTGGACTGTGACGGCGAGGTCCGTCAGGTTACCTCCGCTCGAACGGTGTTCAGCGAGCCGGGGCGGTATACGATTACCACCCACGACCAGGCGGGCAACTCCAATACCTACCGCTTTATCATTCATTTTTACCTGAATATCAGCGCCGTCACCGCCATCGCCCTGGCGGCGGGCGGGCTGATCGGACTGATTTTTTACAGCCGCTGGGTGCGAAAACACGCCCGGGTGGGCTGAGATACATAGAAGGAGGGGCCGACGATGGGAAAGTGGCTTGCGAGGCTGCTGTTTGATTGGGTGTTTGTACTGCTGTGCAGGCTGATGCAGGGCCTGCTCAAGCTGGTAGATTTTATGGAGTCCTTCTTTGACATTTTTGCCGGCACCTCCAAGGTGATGTACAAGGACAGCGGTGACTTTCTCATCAACATCTTTTTCGGCCACGACGCGGTGACCAACGCCTTCTGGGCCATGGCCCTCATCGCCATTGTGATGGCCTTCGGCTTTTGCATTGTGGGCATGGCCCGCAAGGCCGCCGACGTTACAGATTCGGTGAAGCAGTCGGTGGGGCAGATTTTTTCCAACTTCATCCGCTGTCTGATCATCATCCTGCTCCTGAACACCATCTCGGTGGCGGCGATCAACATCACCAACGTGCTGCTGGACCGTATTAACTTCGCCCTGGAGAATGCCGCCATCCTGAATCGGGACGACGAGGAGAAGAACTTTTCCGACGCGGAATACGCCGCCATGGCCCGAGTACTGGCTACGGTGGCCAACTACTCGGTAAACCCCTCCGCCGACAGCCGGTACAACGTCAACAGCTGCTTCAACGCCATCCGCAACGATTTGCTGGCCCTCCATGTCAACGGCTTCTTTGACTACGACTACGGCATGGACGAAAACGGCCACCACACCTGGCAGTCGGCCCTGGCCCTGCTGGCCACCTCGTCGGACCTGACCGCGGACCTGAAGCTGGACACCTACTACTCCGATGTGACCTACGCCGTTCAGACGGTGAGCAGGGAGATCAGCACCTACAAGGACTTCGCGCCTGTCCAGGCGGCCCGGATGGATACCGACAGCGTGATCGAAACCGATGTGCTCATCTTCCTCATCGCCGGTATGGAGGCTGCCCAGAACGGGATGTACAACAACGGCAGCTATGACGACGCCCTGCGCCGGGGCTACGTCACCGGGGAGAAGGACTATATGAACCTGACGCAGGTCCGCCGGGACTTTGACATCTGGGAGATGGACTATCTGGTGGCTTACATCTCCTCCGTCGTGTTCATCGTTATAATGGCAATCTGTATTTTTACCTTTATCGTGCGTATGTTCAATCTGATGCTGCTCTATCTGGTGGCGCCTTTGTTTGCTTCCAGTATGCCCATTGACGACGGGAGCAAATGGCAGAGCTGGACACAGGCCTTTGTCATCCAGCTGTTCTCCGGCTTCGGCAGCGTGATCGCCATGCGGCTGTACCTGATTATCATCCCGCTGGCATTGAGCAGTGATCTGGTCTATTTCCCCGGCGACGGGGCGGGCTTTGCCGTTCTGAACCGGATGGCCCAGCTGCTCATGGTGTTGGGCGGCGCCTGGGCGGTACTCCAGGCCAGCGCGGTTATCACTGGCATTCTGGCCGGTAATCCGGGCATGGCCGCCATCCAGCAGGAGGGCCGCATTGGCGGCATGGTGACCCATGGAGCCATGTCCGCCGTCCGCGGCACGGGCCGGATCGCGGGTGGAATCATCAAGAGCCCGATCACAGCTACCAAAGGCATTAAGGGCCTGAAAAACCGCCTGGAAGCACACCACGACAAAAAGTCTCAACATATGGCCCGGAAGGCTCTGCGGCAGCAGAACAAGGCGGATAAGCTGTTTGACCAGGCGGACAAGAAGCAGGACAAGGGGAAGAGCCAGCGCAGCGTCCGGCGGACTATGGGCCATGCGATCAAGGCCCAGGACAAGGCGTCAAAGACCGAAAACAAGCTGGACAAACGGCAGGCAAAATACGGCCAGGCGGCTTATACGCCGAAAAAAACGTATGGCGGTATTGGCAGCGACAGTATGAGTGGAATGTCCTCCTCCGACAGTGAGGGTTCCGCCTCCGGAATATCCTCTTCCGGCGGATTCACCGGTACACCCAGAACGCTGGGCGGTCCCGCCCCCACAGAACCTCGTTATGTGTCTCCGGCCAGAAAAGCCGCGGCGGAAAAAGCCGCGGCAGAGAAGGCAGGCGCTTCTGCCGCGGCGGGTCCCTCCGGCGTCAGTAAATCCTCCGGCGGGAGCGCGGCTGTCGCCCCTCCTCCGCCCAGGGCACGAGCGCAAAGCACCGGATCTGAAACGGCTTCCGGTGGAACATCTTCCTCCGGTGGAGCGTCCTCTTCCGGCGGCGGCTTTACCGGAACGCCCCGGACAGCGGGCGGCGGAACGCCCCCGTCCAGGCTCCGACCACAGAGCGCCGGGTCTGGAACGGCTTCCGGTGGAGCGTCCTCCTCCGGCGGCGGCTTTACCGGAACGCCCCGGACAACGGGCGGCGGAACGCCCCCTCCGCCCCCGCCCTCGGGACGAAAGCCCGGGAGCAGCGCGCCACCCCCGCGAAACAAGCGATGACTGACGAATTGAGGTGAGCCCATGCGCATCATTCCAAAGAAGACAAAGGTATCCACGGAATTTTTCCGGGGCGTATCCCTGGCGGATGTCCTGGTGGGGTTCTTTGGAGTTCTGGTAATCTTCTTTGTCTTTCTGTCCTCCTTGCCCTACCGGCTGTGGATCGACCTGGGACTGCTCTTTCTCTTTGGCTTTTTACTGGCTCGTATTGACGATGAGCCAAATTATATGTTCCTGTTTCGGATGCTGCGCCATTTTTCCTACGTGCGCCGGTATCAAAAGATTCCCTATATCCCGGTAGACGAGCGGGAGGACCCCATGATGGGGATGAACCGGAAGCAGCGGCGGGCCTACCGCAGGAAAAAGAAAAAGGAGCGCAAACAGGCGCTCAAGCGGAAAAAACAGCAGGAGAAGCAAAAAAAGAAACAGCGGAAGAAAAACAAGGGGAAGGCCCTGGAGGAGCTGGAAGCGGAGGAGCCGCTCTCCGAGGAGCTGGAAACAGAGGAGGCGCTCTCCGAGGAGGCGGAGCAGGAGCTCACCGAAGAGGAGGCCCCGCCGCCCTTGACGCGGAAAGAGAAGCGCGCGGCAAAAAAAGCGGAGAAAAAGGAAAGAAAGCGAAAAAAGAAGGCGAAAAAGGCGGAGGATAAGTTCCTCAAGGACAAAAAAATCCCCGAGGCGGACAAAACCCCCATTCGGGAGCGCCGCAAGCGGGAGGCGGAGGAGCGCTATTACAAGGCCAAGGTGGCCGAGCAGCGGCGGAAGCGGGTGGACATCCAGCGGATGTACCTGGTGACCGAAATTCTGGACGGCTTTATCTGCTACAGCGGCCAGTACTATGGAGCGGTGATTGAGATCCCGCCAGTGGAGTTCCGCTTTTTCAACGAGCACCGCCAGTCCAACGCCATCGACCGGGCGCTGGGCGGCGTCATCCGCTCCGTGGGGCCGAAATATGCCGCTAACCTGGTGAAGCTGGAGCGGCCCATGGTGCTGGACGAGTACATTGACGGCGAGTACGATAAAATCGACGCCCTGAAAAAGGGCTATGAGCGGGGCGTGTTCTCCGAGGAGGAGCTGAAGGCCCGGATTGAGGTGATCTACGACCGGATCAACCAGCTGCGCCAGCAGAACCTGATGGACAAGGTGCTGATTCCCCACTTCTATCTGGTCCTGTTCGACAGCGATAAGCGCCAGCTGGAAAACCAGATGCGCTCCGCCATCACCAGCCTGACCCAGGGGGAGATGGTCCCCCATCGGCTGAACGACAAGGAGCTGGCCGTTTTTCTGCGCCATGTGAACAGCGCGGACTTTGACGAGCGGGAGATTGAAGACACAGACCCCGCCGACTACGCCCTGTTTGCCATGCCCGAGTCCCTGGAGCTGAAGCACCGCACCGCCGAGGTGAACAGCGTGATCACCCATACCTTCCGTGTGTCCAACTACCCCCTGGAGGTGGAGGACGCCTGGGGGGCCAGCCTGTTTGACCTGCCGGGCACCAAGGTGGTGATGAAATTCAGCCAGATGGACCGGGAGAAGTCCATTCGGGCCATCGACCGTTCCATCAGCGAGCTGAACAGCCAGCTGGATAAGACCGAGGTGTCCAGCCGGGTCCTGGAGCTCCAGACCCACATAGAGACCCTGTCCGAGCTGCTGGTCATGCTCCAGAACAACAACGAAAACCTGATGGCCATGAACATGTATATCACCGGCTACGATATTATGGCCACCCGGGACAACAAGCTGCTGGTGCCTCAGCCGCCCCCCTCCGTCCTGCCCCGGATCAGCGAGATGAAGAAAGACATCAAACGCTCCTTCACCGAGAAGGGCTTCCGCCTGAACGACCTGTCCTTCCAGCAGTTCGAGGGCTTTGTGGCCACCCAGGTCAACGGCTACGACCCCTTCGCCAAGTCGGCCCGGGGGGTACCCAGCAGCACGGTGGCCGCCGTTTTCCCCTGGATTTACGCCAGCCTCAGCGACAGCAAGGGACTGAGCCTGGGCTCCAGCGACGGGGTGCCCACCTTCATCGACTTCTTCCGCCGGGACAGTGAGCGTGTCAACTCAAATATGGTCATCGTGGGCAAGTCGGGCGGCGGCAAATCCTACGCCACCAAGAGCATCCTGTCCAACCTGGCCGCGGACGACAGTAAAATTTTTGTCCTGGACCCGGAAAACGAGTATACCGAGCTGGCCGGCAACCTTCACGGCAAATTTATCAATGTGGCCAATGCCTCCCACGGCCGGATCAACCCGTTCCACATCATCACCTCTCTGGAGGACGACGAGGCGGAGGACGGCCAGGAAACCAGCTCCTACGCCGCCCACCTCCAGTTTTTAGAGGAGTTTTTCCGCCAGATCCTCCCTGAGATTGATGGGGACGCGATGGAGTATCTGAACAACCTGATTAATCGGGTATACAGCCAGAAGGGGATTGACCAGTATACCAACCTGAACACCCTCCGTCCGGAGGACTACCCCATTTTCGACGATCTGTACGACTGCGTGCTGGAGGAGTTTCAGCGCACCAAGAGCGACTACCTGAAGACCAACCTCCGGGTGCTGATGAACTACATTGCCAAGTTTTCCACCGGGGGACGGAACGCCAATATCTGGAACGGCCCCTCCACCCTGTCTACCGTGGAGAACTTCATTGTGTTCAATTTCCAGTCCCTGCTGGCCAACCGGAACAACACGGTAGCCAACGCCCAGATGCTGCTGGTGCTGAAATACTTGGACAACGAGATCATCAAAAACCGGGAGTACAACCTGAAATACAAAGCCAGCCGAAAGATTATCGTGGTCATTGACGAGGCCCATGTATTTATCGACGCCAAATACCCTCTGGCCCTGGACTTCATGTTCCAGCTGGCCAAGCGCATCCGGAAATACAACGGCATGCAGATTGTCATTACCCAGAACATCAAGGACTTTGTGGGCAGCGAGGAGCTGGCCCGGAAGTCCACCGCCATCATCAACGCCTGCCAGTACAGCCTGATCTTCTCCCTGGCGCCCAACGACATGCACGACCTTTGCACCCTCTATGAAAAGGCCGGGGGAATCAATGAAAGCGAGCAGGAGCAGATTATCTCCGCGCCCCGGGGCCAGGCCTTTGTGGTGACCGGGCCGGCCAGCCGGGCCACCCTCCAGATCGAAACCCCTGAGCCAGTGGAGGACCTGTTTACCAATCCGTTCTACGCCACCCACTTTTTCGGCGGCGAGGAAGGCATGCAGGTCTGGGAGGATGAGGTCGGCCCCAGCCGTCCCGCCCGCTGGGCCTGGGAGGAGGAGCAGGCCAGCCGCCTGAGCCCTGTCCTGGAAGAGGAGGACCTTCCCAATTTCCGCGCCAGCGGCATTTCCCTGGTGGAGGTGGAGGACGGAGAAGAAATCCTTCTCATGGGGGAGGATACCCCGGTGGCACAGGAGCTGCCCAAGCATATGATTTTCCAGGCAGAGGAGGAAGAGAACGGGGACGGAGAGGACGGCCCATTCAGTCCCGCCGCCCTCCAGCGCTATGGGTTTGAGGCGCTGGTACAGGAGATCCGCCGCACTGTCCGTCAGGAGCTGGAGAACGAGCGGGGGACCGCGTACCGGGAGGAGCCTGTTGCCAGGGCGGAGGAGAACTGGTCCGATCCGGCGGGCGTCGAGGATCAGGACGACATATTTGCCGATCTCTTCGCCCCGCCCCCGCCGGTTGAGCCACTGTGGGAGCCCCGCCCGGAGGAGACACCTGTGTCGGTGGATGATCTGTTCGCCGGCCTGTTCCAGGGCCAGGAGGACCAGGAGGAGACCGAGCCCTCGGAAGAGGAGAGTCTCTGGTTCCCCGATGTGCCTCCAGAGCCGGAGCCGGAACCCGAACCCAACCCCGAGCCGGAAGAGCCCGAGGAACTGCCCCTGGTCTACGAGGTCACGCTGGAGCAGCTGATGGCCATGACAGACTGAGGGCGTTGAAACGAAAGCATAGGAAAGTAAGAATGGAACATGAAAAATTTGGCGCCGCCTTGGAGAAAGAGAACCTTTTTTCCTACAACGAAGAGCGGGCCAACCACTACGCCGCCACCTGTCTCAAGTTTGCGGCCATTGTCGCCACCCTTATGTGGATCCTGAATATTTTGGGCTTTTTCATTGTAGATAAGACCTCAATGAATATCGTGATGCCCACGGGAATCCTGCTGTTTTTAGTGCCTTTGGCGAGGAAACGGCTGAACCTCAAGCTGGGACGGGGGGAGAAATATTTTATCGTGTGCTGTTTCCTGCTGGGCATCTCCGCCATGTCCTTCGTGCTGACGTTGCAGATGATTATGGCCTGGACCTGTCCGATAGTGCTGTCCTGCCACTACTACTCTCCCCGGTTCACCCGGTTCGTCGCCGCGGGTACCCTGCTGTGCATGTTGGTATCCTTTTATATCGGCATTTTCGTAGGAGTTTGGGACAGCAATATTATGCGCTCCAGCGCGGAGCTGGCCGGTGTGGCCACCCGGGTAGAATTTATCCGGGTGGCGGCAGCGGCTGGAGATAATATCCCGCTGCGGGCACTGAATTTCTATTATATGCCCCGGGCGGTGGTGATCGTAGTGGTCTATCTGATCTGTATCACCCTGTCCAAGCGGACCCACGGTCTGCTGAGCCGGCAGGATGAGATCGTCCGGGAGAGTCAGCGCATCGGCACCGAGCTGTCCATCGCCACCCAGATTCAGGCGGATATGCTGCCCTCCATTTTTCCGGCCTTTCCAGAGCGCGGTGAGTTTGACATCTACGCCACCATGGACCCTGCCAGGGAGGTGGGCGGCGACTTCTACGACTTCTTCATGGTGGACAACCGGCACCTGGCCATTGTCATGGCTGATGTGTCCGGCAAGGGGGTGCCCGCCGCCCTGTTTATGGTTATTGGCAAGACCCTCATTAAGGACCACACCCTGCCCGGCGCGGACCTGGGAGAGGTGTTCCGGCAGGTCAACGAGCTGCTGTGCGAGGCCAACAAGGAGGGACTGTTCATTACCGCTTTCGAGGGAGTGCTGGACCTGGCCACCGGCGAACTGCGCTTTGTGAATGCCGGCCACGAGCCCGCCTTTTTCTGCCCCGCAGGGGGGAGCTACGCACCCCGAAAGACCCGCCCCGGCTTTGTGCTGGCAGGAATGGAGGGCATGACCTTCCAGGCGGACAGTGTGACCCTTTCCCCAGGCGACAAGCTGTTCCAATATACCGACGGCGTAACAGAGGCCACCCGGAGCGACCAGGAGTTGTACGGCATGGACCGGCTCCAGGCGGTGCTGGATCGGAACCGGGACGCATCACCCCGGGGCCTGCTCTCCGCTGTTAAAACGGATATCAATGCTTTTGTGGGGGAAGCGGAGCAGTTCGACGACATCACCATGCTTTGCCTGGAATTCAAACAGTACATGTCCCAGAAGGAGAGGAGGCCGTAACCGTGAATGAACTGACCTTGAGCGCCACCCTGGAAAATGTCCCGCTGGTGACGGAGTTTGTGGATGAGCAGCTGAAGACCTGGGGCTGTTCCCCAAAGGTGCAGATGCAGATCGATATTGCCATTGATGAGATTTTCTCCAATATCGCCAACTATGCCTACAATCCGGAGACTGGCCCGGCTACCGTTCGGGTTTCGGTGAACGGAGAACCGCTCACTGTTACCATTACCTTTATCGACCAGGGCGTGCCCTACAATCCCCTGGAAAAACAGGACCCGGATATCAGTCTGGCCGCAGAGGAACGGCAGATCGGTGGGCTGGGCATATTTATGGTGAAGAAGCTGATGGATGATATCACCTATGAGTACCGGGATGGACAGAATATCCTGATCGTCCGCAAAGCGGCGGAGAGTGGATAAATCATAAAAGACCGGCACAGCGTCAATATCATTGAGTCAAGGCTGTGTTTGTCAAGAAAAAAGTTAAGCAACAGCCGTTTACAGCGCTGCATCGTCCACCAGATCCGTTCTTCCACTCGTTTCGTCAGCTGGAAGGACATCAAAAAAGTAGTGGCTGATCTGAAGAAAATTTATACCGCTGTGACTCTGGAGGAGGCAGAATACGCCCTGCTCCAGTTCGGGGAAACATGGCGGAAACAGTACCCCTCCTGTGTGAAAAGCTGGGAGGAAAACTGGGAAGTTTTAAGCACCTTTTATGAATACCCGCCGGAGATTCGGAAAATCATATACACGACCAACATCATTGAAGGCCTGAACCGCCAGTTCCGGCAAATCACGAAAAACAAGCCCAGCTTCACCAGCGATGATTCCCTGCGCCGGATGCTATATCTGGCCGCCCAGCGCATCACGAAGCGCTGGCGGACCATGTGCTCGAACTGGGACTTGGTCCTTAGCCAGCTCCAGCTCATGTTTGCGGACCGGGCCGTTGGCTGAGCCCTCCCTTTAGAATATCCCGGCAAACCGGACGGCATTCACGCTTTCGGCGCGCATACCGCCCGGCCCGCCGGGATGATGTGTTAGGAAGGGCTTCAGCCATCATTCTACTCTGTTTTCACTGCTCCATACTTGACTTTGTCGAATCTCGCTTACACAAGATTTTACGGAGGGCCAGTAGTTCCCCGCCGCTGCATTGCTGACCCGGAGCTGCACCTGTTCCAGTACACCGCCATTGATGAGTTCTCCAGGC
>CAMTMZ010000029.1 GCA_947073765.1 uncultured Bacillota bacterium
GCCCTGCGGCGGCGGCAGCGGCGGCGGGGACAAGGTTGTTAAAATCGGCGTGTTTGAGCCCGCCACCGGAGACGCCGGCGCCGGCGGCAAGCAGGAGATGCTGGGCATGCAGTACGCCAACAAGGAGACCCCCACGGTAGAGATCGGCGGAGAGACCTACACCGTCGAGCTGGTCTACGCCGACAACGCCTCCGACGCCTCCAAGGCGCCCACCGCCGCCTCCCAGCTGGTGAGCCAGGACGTGAGCCTGGTGCTGGGCACCTACGGCTCCAGCTCCGCCATCGCCGGCGGCCCCATCTTCGGCGAGGCGGGCCTTGCCGCCATCGGCGTCACCTGCACGAACCCCGGCGTCACCGCGGGCAACGACTACTACTTCCGCATCTGCTTCCTGGACCCCTTCCAGGGCACGGTCCTCGCCAACTTCGCCCAGGAGAAGTTCTCCGCCAAGAAGGCGTACCTCCTCGGCGAGCTGGGCAACGACTATGACCAGGGACTTCTGAACTACTTCGAGCAGGCCTTTGACGGCGACGTGGTGAAGGACTCCTTCCCCACCAACACCTCTGACTTCTCCACCTATCTGAACAAGGCCGTGGCCGAGGGCGCGGACGTCATCTTCTGCCCCGTGTCCATCGCCTACTCCACCCAGATCGTGAAGCTGGCCGCCTCCATGAACCTGGACATCCCCATCCTGGGATCCGATACCCTGGACAGCAACATGGTCCTGGAGGCCGCCAAGGGCTCCAACGTCCAGATTTACGTCTCCACCTTCTACCAGGAGGGCGGCGCGCCGGACTTTGACGCGGGCATCAAGGAGTATATCAACTCCAACTCCTCCGCCAAGGACGCCAACGGCGGCAACGACACCATCGCCGCTGTCACCGCTATGGGCTACGACGCCTACTATGTGGCTCTGGAGGCCATGAAGGCCGCCGGCTCCGCCGACCCCGCCGCCATCAAGAGCGCGCTGCCCGGCGTGACCTACACCGGCGTGTCCGGCGCGATTGCCTTTGACGATATTGGCGACGCCATCCGGGACACCGCCTATATCAAGCACTCCACCAACACCGGCGCCTGGGAGCTGGAGACCGTTCAGACTGCCAACTGATTTGAAATACCCGCAGTTTCCCGGCGGGGCGGCCGCCCCGCCGGGAAACCAACAGATAGGCTGCCTTGAAAGGAGCCAGGCCGGCCCTTTTCAAGACAGCCTAAATTCAAACTTTAACGCAAGGGAGGACCCCGCTTTGGAATTTGCCATTTCCGTACTCATCTCCGGAATCTCCGTGGGCGGGCAATACGCGCTCATCGCCATTGGCTACACCATGGTCTACGGCATCCTGCGCCTGATCAATTTCGCCCACGGCGATGTGTTCATGGTAGCGGGACTGCTGGGCATCTATCTGTCGGCCAGCCTGCCCCTCTATCTGGCCCTGCCCCTGGTGCTTCTCCTCACCGTGGCCCTGGGCTTCCTCATTGAGCGCGCGGCCTACAAGCCCCTGCGCGCCGCCCCCCGCATGTCGGTGATGATCTCCGCCATCGGCGTCAGCTACCTTATTCAAAACACCGCCACCTACATCACCGGCGGCCAGCCCATGACCTATCCCACCATCCCCTTTTTGTCCGACACGGTGAAAATTGCCGGCACCTCCACCAAATGGGTCACCATTCTCACGCCCGTCCTGGTGCTGATTCTGGTCCTCGCGCTCACCCAGCTCATCCATCACACCAAGGTGGGCATGGCCATGCGGGCTGTCTCCAAAGACTTTGAAACCGCCCAGCTTATGGGCATCCGCATCAACACCGTCATCTCCGTCACCTTCATCATCGGTTCCGCCCTAGCGGCGGTTGGCTCCATGCTCTACTTTACCAATTTCCAGGCCATCACCCCCACCGCCGGCGCCCTGCCAGGCCTGCGCGCCTTCGTGGCGGCGGTGGTAGGCGGCATCGGCTCCATCCCTGGCGCGGTGGTGGGCGCGTTTATCATCGGCATCTGTGAAAATATTATTAAAAGCACCCAGTTCACTGTTTTCTCCGATGCCGGCACTTTCGCGCTGCTGATTTTAATCCTGGTTCTAAAGCCCACAGGGCTCTTCGGTGAAAAAGTCACCGATAAAGTGTAAGGGAGGCCCGCTTCATGATTCAAAAAAAGAGCAAAAAGGGCGCGGTGACCGCCCTCATCGCCTGCCTTGTACTGCTGGCGGCCGTCATCCTGCTGGAAAATATCAGTCTGTTCCTTCCCGCCGGCAGCGTTCCCAATGTCCTCAAGCCCACCAGTCAGCTCTTCGCCGTGCTGAAGAAGGGGGCTGTCTACTCCCTGGCGGCGGTCTCCATGAATCTGCTCAACGGCTTTACCGGCCTGTTCTCCCTGGGCCAGGCGGGATTTATGCTGCTGGGCGCTTACACCTACGCCATTCTCTCCGTCCCCGTAGCTGACCGGGCCGCTGTGTACTACCTCTACGGCGGCTCCGCCGTAAACTTCTCCTTTCAGGACATGTTCGGCTCTCTCTTCGGCGCCGAGGGACTGGGGGGCGCGGTCAGCCTGGGCCTGGGCGTGGCCATTTCCATGGTGCTGGCCGGCTGTGTAGCGGCGGCGTTCGCCTATCTCATCGGTCTTCCGGTGCTGCGGCTGAAGTCCGACTATCTGGCCATCGCCACCCTGGGCTTTGCCGAGATCATCAAGGCCGTGTTCCAGTGGCAGGCCCTGGGCCCCGTCACCAACGGCGCCAACATGATCAAAAGCTTTCCCACCTTTTCCAGCTTCAACATCACCCGCGCTGACGGGACGGTCCTGCTGCGGCTGTCCACCTTCTTCCCCTTTCTGGTGTCCACCATCTGCATCGCCATCATCTGTCTGCTGATCAACTCCACCTACGGCCGGGCCTTCAAGGCCATCCGGGAGGATGAGACCGCCGCCGAGGCCATGGGCATCAACCTGGCCAAGCACAAAATGCTCTCCTTCTGCACCTCCGCCTTTTTCGCCGGGGTGAGCGGTGCCATGTTCGCCATGTTTGTCACCAACGCCCAGGCCAAGGTATACACCACCACCATGACCTATGAGATTCTGCTCATTGTGGTCATCGGCGGCATCGGCTCGGTCTCCGGCAGCGTGATGGCCACCTTCCTCTATGTGGCCTGCTCCGAGTGGTGGCTGCGCTTTCTGGATAACGAAACCTTCCTTGGCGGCATCCAGGTCCCCTTCCTTCGGGCCGGCTTCCGCATGGTGGTGTTCTCCGTGGTCATTATGATCGTGGTGCTCTTTTTCCGCCGCGGCCTGATGGGCAGCAGAGAACTGCCCGACCTGCTTAAAAAGCGCTCCAGAAAGGAGGCGGCCGGATCATGAACAGTATTCTGCGTGTAGAAAATGTCACCATGCAGTTTGGCGGTGTGGTGGCTGTGGACAACCTGAACCTGGAGGTCAACGAGGGCGAGATTGTGGCCCTGATCGGCCCCAACGGCGCCGGCAAGACTACCGCCTTTAATGTCATCACCGGCGTATACCAGCCCACCAACGGCCGTGTGTCCTTTCTGGGGGATACCATCGTGGAGAACCACCCCCAGGGCAAGCTGAAAAAGCTGTATAAGGGGGAGCACACCGGGGACTACACCCAGGTGCTGGCCCCAACTCCGGACAAAATCACCAAGCTGGGCATGGCCCGCACCTTCCAGAACATCCGCCTGTGGAAGGACCAGACCGTTTTTGACAATGTGCTCATCGCCATGCACTGCCGCACCCACACCAACTTTCTGGCCGCCTCCTTCCGCCTCAACCACGTGGAGGAGCAGGCACAGCGGGAACGGGTGGCCCAGCTCCTGGACACAGTTGATCTCTATGACGTCAAGGACGAGCCCGCCGCCTCTCTGCCCTACGGCAAGCAGCGCCGGCTGGAGATCGCCCGCGCCCTGGCCACCCAGCCCAAGCTCCTCCTTCTGGATGAGCCCGCCGCCGGCATGAATCCTCAAGAGACCCAGGAGCTTACCGCCTTCATCAGCCGCGTCCGCGGCGACTTCAAGCTTACGGTCTTTCTCATTGAGCACCACATGGACCTGGTCATGGACATCTCCGACCGCATCTATGTCCTGGACTTCGGCAAGCTCATCGCCCAGGGCACGCCGGAGGAGATTCAGAACAACAACCGCGTCATAGACGCCTATCTGGGGGTGGCCGAGGATGCTTAAAATTGAAAATCTCCATGTGGCCTACGGCGGAATCCAGGCCCTGCGCGGCGTCTGCCTGGAGGTGCCCGACGGCAAAATCGTCACCCTCATCGGGGCCAACGGCGCCGGCAAATCCACCACTCTGCGCACCATCACCGGCCTGGTCAAGGCCCAGTCTGGCTCCATTCAGTGGGATGGCGAGCAGCTGCTGGGCAAATCCATCGATCGGATCATCAGTTCCGGCATCGCCATGAGTCCCGAGGGCCGGCGGGTCTTTCCCGATATGACGGTGCTGGAAAATTTGAAAATAGGCGCCTATCTCCGCAAGGACAGGGGAGAGATTGAAAAGGATATCAAGTGGGTCTATGAGCTCTTCCCCCGCCTGGAGGAGCGCAGCTGGCAGCTGGCCGGCACCCTGTCCGGCGGCGAGCAGCAGATGCTGGCTGTGGGCCGGGCTCTCATGTCCCGCCCCAAGCTCATGATGCTGGACGAGCCCTCCCTGGGGCTGGCCCCCCTGGTGGTGCAGGACATCTTCTCCATCATTACGCAGATCAACCGCCAGGGCGTCACCATTCTGCTCATTGAGCAGAACGCCAACATGGCCCTGAAAATTGCCCACTTGGCCTATGTGCTGGAAACCGGCAATATCACGCTGTCCGGCACCGGGGCGGAGCTGCTGGCCAACGAGAAGGTCCGGGAGGCCTACCTGGGCAAGCACAAGGGCTGAGCCCATGGCGGACAAAAACACCCGGCTCACCCGCCGCAAGCGGGTCAGCGAGATTATTGAAGTGGGCTACGACCGGGACTGGCCCAGCCGTCTGTATGACATTGTCAACGCCCTGGCCATTCTGGTCAATTTAACCGCCAGCATCTTATATACTTTTGTCCAGCTGCGCACCCAGTTCGGTGGACTTCTGCTGACCCTGGAACAGCTCACCGTGGCCTTTTTCGCCCTAGACTACTGCCTGCGGCTGTGGACCGCCCCCTCCCTGTATCCCAAGCTGCCGGAGCTCAGGTCCATTCTGAAATATATGCTATCCTTCAGCGGACTGGTAGACCTGCTCTCTTTCCTGCCCTACTATCTGCCTGTGTTTTTCCCCTCCGGGGCGGTGGCCTTCCGCATGTTCCGGGTGGTGCGCATCTTCCGTCTCTTCCGGGTCAACGCCTACTACGACTCCCTCAATGTCATTACCCAGGTTATCACCAGCAAGCGCCAGCAGCTGTTGTCCTCCGTATTCATTCTCCTGATTCTTATGCTGGCCTCCAGCCTGTGCATGTACAGCTTGGAGCATGAGGCGCAGCCGGAGGTATTCACCAACGCTTTCTCCGGCATCTGGTGGTCGGTATCCACCCTGCTCACCGTAGGCTACGGCGACATCTATCCCATCACCTCCATGGGCAAGCTCTTCGCCATCTTCATCTCCTTCCTGGGGGTTGGCATGGTAGCCATTCCCACCGGTATCATCTCCGCCGGCTTTGTGGACCAGTACAGCCGGATCAAGCGGCTGAGTGAATACGCCCACGAGTCAGATATCCATTTTATCAAGGTCTCCCTTAGCCGAAAGGACTCCTGGGCCGGCAGAACCATTGCCGAATTGGGCCTGCCCGCCGGCGTCATTGTGGCGGCCAT
Source organism: uncultured Bacillota bacterium (assembly GCA_947073765.1). Classification (GTDB taxonomy): domain Bacteria; phylum Bacillota; class Clostridia; order Oscillospirales; family Oscillospiraceae; genus Lawsonibacter. Next base: position 5,783 of record CAMTMZ010000029.1, read on the forward strand.
CCAGCGGGAGGGAAAAATCGTGGTGCCTCGGGGCAATGTGGAGCTGTGTCCGGAGGACACCTTGGTTCTCGGCGCCAAATCTCTCGGAGATGACAAGCACATCGATCTGAAGGAGATGGTGCTCCGGGCGCAGAGCCCCTGGAACGGCCTGCGCATCCGTGATCTGGACATCTCCCGCCAGACCATCATCGTCATGGTCAGGCGGAAGGGCAATGTCCTGATCCCCAACGGCGACCTCACTTTGAAGGAGGGGGACAGCGTCATCCTCTACACCCAGTCCCACATCCGAGACGCCGCCACCATCGAGGTATAGCACAGCGCCGCCCGCCTGGGCGGCGCTCTTCTCTGTCATACTGCCTTCTCCCCGCATAGAATAGCAGGGGTCAAAAGACCCCCATGGGCAAAGGAGGCTGTCATGGAATTCAATCTGAAGCGGCACTTCCTCACGGAAAACGACTGCTATAAGGCGGGGCGGACCATCACCCCCCAGGGTGTAATGGTCCATTCCACCGGCGTGGCCCAGCCCGACCCGGAGGTCTTTATCCGGCGATGGAACAAGCCGGACGTTGACAAGTGCGTCCACGCCTTCGTAGGCCGGGAGCAGGTCATCCAAACGCTGCCCTGGACCACGCGGGGCTGGCACGCCGGCACAGGCCCCGCCGGCCGCAGCGCCAACAACACCCATATCTCCTTTGAGTGCTGCGAGCCCCCGGGCCACACCTACCAGGGCGGTGAGATGGCAGGCTACAATGTGGAGGCCAACCGCCCCTATTTCAACGATCTCTATGAAAACGCCGTCCAGCTCACCGCTATGCTGTGCCGGGAGTTCGGCCTGGATCCGCTGGAGCCTGGAGTGGTCATCTGCCACGCAGAGGGCCACAGCCTGGGAATCGCCAGCGGCCACAGCGACGTACTCCAGTGGTGGCCCAAGCACGGGGTAACCATGGAACAATTCCGCCAGGACGTGGCCCGGGCCATGGAGGGCGGCGATGAGGAGGATACTATGACACAGGAACGCTTTGACCAGCTGATGGACAATTACCTGACCCGGCTGGGCCAGCTGCCTCCCAGCGGCTGGTCCGCCCCGGCCCGGGCCTGGGCGGAGGAGCAGGGCATCACGACCGGCGACGGCGATGGCGCCTTCCGCTACCGCGCCTTTCCCACCCGGGAAGAGACGGTGCAGATGCTGTACCAGCTCAGCCAGAAATAGCGAAATCGCCGCCCTGTGGGCGGCGATTTTTCAGGAATCAATAAAGCTGCGAATTCTCAGCTTTACCCCCAGCTCCCCGGCGATTTTCTTGCAGTTCTCAATCTCCTCCGGGGTTTTATCCTTGTCCACGATGGTCATGACCACGTTGGGGACATAGGCGGCGGACTCCCTGGCAAAGTCCAGCATGGCCTGGTAAGCCGCCTCCCCCTGGGCGGGATGGCACAGGGCCGCGTAATCGGCGGCGTTGTCGTTGTTCAGGGAAATCGACAGGGTGTCAATCCGCCCCTTCAGCTCAGGACACACATCCCGTCCGTTGATCAGGCTGGCGTGGCCATTGGTGTTAATCCGCACGGGGGGCAGACTGTGGCCAAAACGCTCCCTCAGCCGGTCCACCAGCCACAGCAGGTCGTCCAGGCGGTAGGTGGGCTCTCCGTAGCCGCAGAAAACAATCTCCCGGTAGGCGGGCACATCCCGGCTTAAAAAGCTGTCCAGGGCCTCCTGGCGGGTGGGCTCCCGCTCCAGCCACAGGGAGTCCTCCGTGTAGATGGAGCCCTCCGCCTTCCCCTGACGCAGACAGAATTCACAGGCGCAGTTGCAGCGATTGGTCAGGTTGACGTACAGCGCCCCCTCATACTCATAGGTTATAGTCATCATCATTCCCCCCAATTCCGAAAAACCGCTTCCCGTTTTCCAGGGTAATACGGGCCGCATCCTCCACCTCTATCCCCTTCACCTGGGCGATGGCCTCCACCACCCGATACACCTTGCCCGAGTCGTTGCGTTTACCCCGGAAGGGCTCCGGCGCGAGATAGGGGGAGTCGGTCTCAATCATAATCCGGTCCATAGGCAGCCATTGAATGACCTCCAGGGATTTGCGGGCGTTCTTATAGGTAATCACCCCGGTAAAGGACAGCATCCAGCCCATCTTAACCAAAGCTTTGGCGTCCTCCAGGCTGCCGGAGTAGCAGTGGTACACCCCGGTGACCTTGGGGTGGGCCCGCACCGCCTCCAGGCAGTCGCGGTGGGCCTCCCGGTCGTGGACAATCACAGGCAGCCCCAGCTCCTCGGCCAGCGCCAGCTGAATGTGAAACACCTCCCGCTGAAACTCCCTGGGCGGATTCTCCTTCCAGTAGTAGTCCAGACCGATCTCCCCCACAGCCCTCACTTTGGGATGGGCAGCCAGAGCCTTCAGGGTATCCGCTGTTTCTCCGGAAAACCCCTCACAGTCAGAGGGGTGCACCCCCACAGCGGCGTAGACAAAGGGGAAGCGCTCCGCCAGCTCCACCGCCGTTTGGGAGCTGGCCAGGTCGCACCCGGGATTGAGAATCAGTTCCACCCCCTTTTCGGGCATGGAGGCCAGCACCTCCAGCCGGTCGGCGTTAAAGGCCCCTGAGTCATAGTGGGCGTGGGTGTCAAACAGTCGCATAGCTGTTCCTCCTGATCCGGCTTGACAGTGCGCCGGACGGCTATTATAATGTAGGCAGTATACTCCATCCGGGAAGAAAAATCAAGGGAGGCTGCCTGAATGTATCTGGTTCTTGGCATTTTTCTGATTTTTTTCGGTCTGGTGATGGTGTTCTTTCCAGAGTTTGTCTATGAGCTGCAAGAGAGCTTCCGGAGCGACGCCATCGGAACCCCCTCCAAATGGTTCATCATCACTACCCGGTTCAGCGGGGCGATATTCGTCCTGGCGGGACTGGCGGGGCTTATCACAACATTCATCGAATAGCAGCACAGGCCGCCCAACGGGCGGCCTGTTTGTTGTCTATGCGTTGCCGAACTCGCTGAAGAATCGATCGTGGATTGCCTGAACGGCCCGGTCGGCCTCCCGCTCGTCCACCAGCACAGACACCTTGATCTCGCTGGTGGAGATCATATTGATGTTGATGCCGGCAGAGAACAGTGCCTCAAACATCTTGCACGCCACGCCGGCGTTGTGGGCCATGCCGGCGCCCACGATAGACACCTTGGCCACATCGGTGCTCACTTCAATAGACCGGCAGCCGATGAGCTCTCTGTTCTCCTCCATCAGCTCCCTGGCCGCCTGGGCGTCGCCCTCGGCTATGGTAAAGCTGATGTCCTTGCTGTCATCCCGGCCGATGGACTGGAGGATAATATCCACATTGATGTCCCTCCGGGCCAGCAGAGAAAAGATTTTAAAGGCGATACCGGGCTGGTCGGCCAGCCCAACCAGAGCGATGCGGGCCACATCCTTGTCCTTGGCCACTCCGCTGACGTGGGTTTTTTCCATATTCTTTACGACCTCCTTCACTTTCGTACCGGGCTTCCCGCTAAAACTGGACAGCACCTCCAAGTTGACGTTGTACCGCTTGGCCATCTCCACCGAGCGGTTGTGGAGCACCTGGGCCCCCAGGCTCGCCAGCTCCAGCATCTCATCGTAGGTGATCTCCTCCAGCTTCCGGGCCCCCTTCACGATGCGGGGGTCGGCGGTGTAGATGCCGTCCACGTCGGTGTAAATCTGGCACAGGTCGGCGTGGAGCGCGGTGGCCAGGGCAACGGCGGAGGTATCCGACCCGCCCCGGCCCAGCGTAGTCATGTCGTCGTACTTGTTAATCCCCTGAAAGCCAGCCACCAGCACAATTTTCTTCTTGTCCAGCTCCTTCTGAATGCGCTCTGTGCGCACCCGCTTGATCCGGGCGGCGGAATACACCGAGTCGGTGAGCATCCCCGCCTGCCACCCGGTGAGAGAGATGGCCTGATAGCCCATGCGCTCAATGGCCATGGCGCACAGAGAGATGGATATCTGCTCCCCGGTGGACAACAGCATATCCATTTCCCGCTTAGAGGCTCCCGGGTGAATTGCCCGGGCCTTTTCAATCAGGTCGTCGGTGGTGTCCCCCTGGGCGGACAGCACCACCACCACGCTGTGACCCTTGCGGTAAGTCTCGGTGACGATCCGGGCCACATTGCGGATTTTGTCGGCGTCGGCCACCGAGCTGCCGCCGAATTTTTGTACAATCAGTGCCATGTATGCTATTCCCCCTAAAGGTATGAATCAGTTTTCCCCTCTCGGGGAAGGTGGCGGCGGTGTAGGGGGCAGCCCCTACATCCCCACCATTCTATGCGCCCGGCCTGTCTCAGGCCAGCACCCGGTACAGGGAGCCCACATCGGCTCCCTCCAGCCTCTCCCGCACCTCCGGCTCAGCCATCGGCGCAGTGAGGAAAGCCGCCTCCCCCGCGGGGGCGCCGCCCCGGGCCAGCAGCTGAATATCTCCGCAGCGCCGGCGGGCCTGCTCGGCGGACATCTGGGCCCGTATATACCAGGGGGATACAATCCCGTCGGCGGATACCACCAGGTCGGGCGCTCCCTCCTCCCAGCCGTTGTGCCGGTCCTTTTTCAGATCCTTGGCAATGTCAATCACATCAGCCACCACGGCGGAGGCGGTGGGCAGCTTGCCCGCCCCCCGGCCGTAAAACATCACGTCGCCGATGGCGTTGCCGGTAACTGCAATGGCGTTGAACACATCCTCCACTCCGGCCAGAGGGTTTGCCCCAGGCACCAGGTGAGGGGCCACAAAGGCGCACACCCTCCCCTGGGGCTGGCGCAGCGCCCGGCCCAGCAGCTTAATCTTATATCCCGCGGAGTCGGCATAGGCCACATCTTCCAGGGTAACGCCCCGGATCCCCTGCGCGGGAACCTGATCGGGGTAGACATGCCGGCCGAAGGCCAGGGCTGCCAAAATACAAATCTTACGGCAGGCGTCGTGGCCGTCCACGTCGGCGGTGGGGTCCTTTTCGGCGTAGCCGTTTGCCTGAGCCTCAGCCAGCGCCTGATCAAAGGTGAGTCCCGCCCGGATCATCCGGGTGAGGATATAATTGGTGGTGCCGTTGAGGATGCCGGACACCTGCTCCAGCTCGTTGGCGGCCAGGCAGGAGGTGAGGGGCCGCAGAATGGGAATGCCGCCCCCCACGCTGGCCTCAAAGAGGTAGCTGCACCCGTTGGCCCGGGCCAGCTGCAGCAGCTCATAGCCGTGGGTGGCCACCAGCTCCTTGTTGGAGGTTACCACGCTCTTCCCCGCCTTCAGCGCCCGGGTGGTAAAGTCCAGAGCGATGCCAGCCCCGCCAATGGTCTCCACCACGATATCCACCTCATGATCGTTCTCAATGGCGCCAAAGTCCTTCACAAACAAATCTCTGTAGGGGCTGTCGGGGAAGTCCCGCACATCCAGGATATATTTCAGCCGCACCAGGTCATCCACCCGATGGTCAATGAGCCCTCCATTGGTGGCGAGCACCTCCGCCACCCCGGAACCCACGGTTCCAAAGCCTAAAATTGCTACGTGTACCATTCTTTTTTCTCCTTATCCAAGTATTATCTGCGGGACCCACCCCCTGGGCGGGTCCCTCCAAAAATGGCCCGGCGAGGGCGCCGGGCCCCGCAAAGGGGCAGTCAGCCAGTCTACCCCGCCAAAATCTCGCATTTAATCACGCCCGCTCCGGCAACCAGGCTGGCCAGCACTTCCTCCAAGGAGTCCCGCAGGGCGGAGGTCTCCGCCGTCACGGTCACCACAGCGCAGCCGTTCACCGGGATATTCTGGTTAATGGTAAGGATATTCACCCCGGTGCCCGCCAGCACATTCAGCACTCCAGACAGCACTCCCGGCTCATCCTTCAGCAGCGCCTGAAAGGTGACGATGCGGCCGTGGAGCATGTCGTTAAAGGGCCGCACCGCATCCTTATATTTGTAAAAGGCACTGCGGCTGATGTCCACCGCCTGGGCGGCGGCATTCACGGTTTTTTCCTCCCCTGTCTCCAGCAGGCGTTTGGCCTCGGCCACTTTGCGGAAAATCTCCGGCATGGCTCTGGCCTCCACAATAAAATATTTTCCCGGTTCGCTCATAAAGCGCCTCCAGTCCACTGTCCATATTACGCGGTCATTTGTTTTTCAATTGTGGTCCATTGTATCACATCTCCCCACCCGCCGCAAGAAAAAAACTCCGTCTTAATAGCGGAACTTTTCCCGGGAAAAGCCCCCCCTTCCGTCATTTTTTACATACCAGTCAAATCTCTCCAGAAAAAATCCCCCTACAGGGGGATTTTTTCACACCACATGGGTGTGGTTATTGATATGGTTGGCGCAGTAGCAGTAGTAGCCGATGCACTTGGAGCAGTAACGAAACTCCATATTGGGGTCATCCTGGTCGGTCACACCACACACAGCGCACTTGTGGAGGTAGCCCCGCCGCTCCCGCAGATCCTTCTGGGCCTTCTTGAAGTTGATCGTCTGGGCGCTGCGCTGGTGCCTGACCCGGGTAGCCCCCTTTCCGGCAGCTTCCATCAGGTCCTCCCAGAAAAAAATGAAGTAGTTAAAAATGGCGATAATCGGCAGCAGCGCCATGGCAAAGCGGCCGTAGGACAGGTAGGACAAAATTTCGTAGACAAACAGGGCGGCATCCAGCAGGGCCAGCCATTTGATGCGGATGGGAATCAAGAAGGCGGCCAGTACCTGCAGGTCTGGGTAGAGGGTAGCGTAGGCGAAAAACATGGCCAGGTGGAGGTAGTGCATGCTGGCGGTGGCGGTGTTTAGATACATGGGGTTGATCACAGGCAGCAGCAGCCCTACCAGGATGTTCAGCAGCACCCCCAGGCCATAATACACAGTAAAGCGCGCGGAGCCCCAGGCTCCCTCCAGCCGGGTGCCCATGTAGTAGAAAAAGACAGTGGAGAGAATAAAGTTCAGCGGACTGAAGCTCATGGGGATAAAGATAAAGGTAACCAGCCGCCACACCTGCCCCCGGAGAATATAGGCGGGGACAAAGGTGAGAAACGCGGTAGATACCCCGTGGGTGAACAGATCCAGCATACAAACAAGCAGGTTGCCAGCCACTATGTAGCGGATCAACCCTTCTACACTGAGGTTGGGGTGGTTGTAGCTGAACCGTGACAGCCAGCGGGAAAGAGTTCTCATGGACGATCCTCCTCCGGAAGAAATTCGTGATTTTTATTCTACCCGTTTTTTTCCGATAAGTCTACATCCAAAGTGTAAACAAATTTTATTTCCTCTTTCCCTCTGGAAAAAAATGTGCTAAGATGGGAGAGAAAACACCCCAATACACCGGGGATATCATACAAGGAGGATAACCATGAGTATTGTCAAAGACATGTCCCTGGCCCCCTCGGGCCACCAGAAAATCCAGTGGGTGCGGGACTTTATGCCAGCGCTCAGCGGCATTGAGGAGCGCTTCCGCCGGGAGAAGCCCTTTCAAGGCCTGACCATTGCCGTCTCCGTCCACCTGGAGGCAAAGACAGCCAATCTGGGGCTGGTCCTCCGAGAGGGCGGGGCCGAGGTCCACCTTACCGGCTGCAACCCCCTGTCCACCCAGGATGATGTGGCTGCCGCCGTGGCCGACTCCGGCGTGGCCACCTACGGCGTCCACGGGGTGAGCATGGATGAGTACGAAAACCTGCTGGTGGAGACCCTGAAGTGCCGCCCCCACCTGATTGTGGACGACGGCGGCGACCTGATCAACCTGCTGGGGGGCAGGTGCGCCCAGTACGGCGGCCGGCTTATCGGCGGCTGCGAGGAGACCACCACCGGCATCCACCGCCTCCACGCCCGGGAGCGGGAGGGCATTCTCCCCTGCCCCATGATGGCTGTGAATGACGCCAAGGCCAAACACTACTACGACAACAAATATGGCACCGGCCAGTCCACCTGGGACGCCATCATGCACACCACCAACCTGATCGTGGCGGGTAAGACGGTGGTTGTCGCCGGCTACGGCTGGTGCGGCAAGGGCATCGCCATGCGGGCCAAGGGGATGGGGGCCAACGTGGTTGTCACCGAGGTGGACCCCTTCAAGGCTCTGGACGCCACCATGGAAAACTTCCGGGTCATGTCCATGGACGAGGCGGCAAAAATCGGGGACATCTTCGTCACCGCCACCGGCTGCAAGGATGTGATTGTGAAGCGCCACTTTGACGTGATGAAGAACAACGCCGTGCTGTGCAACTCCGGCCACTTTGACTGTGAGGTGGATGTGGCCGCCCTGCGCTCCATGGCCTCCGAGACCTTCTCCCGCCGCCAGGGCATCGAGGGATTCCGCCTGCCCGACGGCCGCACCCTCAACGTGCTGGCCGAGGGCCGCCTGGTCAACCTGGCCGCGGGCAACGGCCACCCCGCCGAAATTATGGATATGTCCTTTGCTGTTCAGGCCCTGTCTCTGGAGTGGCTGGTCAAGCACCAGCAGGGGCTGGAGAAAAAGGTCTATGCTGTCCCCGACGAGATTGACGACCAGATCGGCCGGGTGAAGCTGGCCGCTATGGGGCTGTCCATCGACCAGCTGACGGAGCAGCAGCGGGCCTATCTGGCCGGCTGGGAGGCGTAGACGGGGAATGTCCGTATCAGGCGGACACCTCTTCACCGCACGGGTTTGGGCTCTGTTTCACCCCTTTCTGACCCGTTTCAGCTGTTTTTCACGCGTATTATTGAACGCCGATATTACTCATCGTATTTTCGTCTGTCCTACGCGGACAAAAACCGGCGGGGCGGCCTTCGGGCCGCCCCACCCTGCGTCCCTGGAAAAGAAAGGATATGCCATGCACAATGAACTGACAAAAACTGACCTTAAAAAAATGCGTGAGGAGCTGGACTACCGCCGTATCACCCTCCGTCCCCAGCTGCTGGAGGAGGTAAAAACAGCCCGCTCTTTTGGGGACTTAAAAGAAAATTTTGAATATAAAGCGGCAAAGCAGGAGAAAAACAAGAACGAGAGCCGCATCCGTTACCTGGAGAACATGATCAAAACCGCCGTTGTCATCGAGGACCACTCCACTGCCGGCACGGTGGGCCTGTACGACAAAGTGACCATCTATCTGGAGGACGATGATGAAGAGGAGACCTGGCAGGTGGTAACCACCGTGCGTCAGGATGTATTACATGGCCGAATCAGCAAGGAGAGCCCTATGGGCCAAGCCCTATTGGGCAAAAAAGTTGGAGACCGCTTTTATGTTCAGGTGAATCAGGACTACAGCTACTGCGCCGTGGTCCGCGCCATTGAGAAGGGATACGACGACGGCTCCGCGGCGCTGAACAGCTTTTAATAACCTTTCAGAGGTAAGCTGGGGAGAAGCCTGTGCTCTCCCTATATTTGTTACTTAGGTCAATATTCGCAAAATTTAAGCCCATTTACGCTGAGACCTGCTGCGATTGCTGTGCTATGATAGGCATAATAAAATCCGGCTCCGCTTTGGGAAGGGCGGCCCGGATGATAAAACAGGAATGAAATGAGGAATTCTTATGGCTATTCAGAACATTTTTGTAGTGGGCGCCGGCCTGATGGGCAGCGGCATCGCCCAAAACGCCATCACCAGCGGTTACACCGTAACGCTCAACGACCAGCGGCAGGAGGCCCTGGACCGGGCCCGGAGCAGCATTGAGAAAGCCCTGAGCCGGGATGTGGAAAAGGGCCGCATGGCCGCCGAAGACCGGGACGCCGCTCTGGCCCGCCTGACTGTGGACACGACCCTGGAGGGAGCCAAACTGGCCGACCTGGTGATTGAGGCCATTGTTGAGGACCTGAAGGCCAAGCAGGCTGTATTTGCCTCTCTGGAGGACATCTGCCCCGCTCACACCATTTTTGCCTCCAACACCTCCTCCATCTCCCTGACGGCCCTGGCCGCCGCCACCAAGCGCCCCTCTCAGGTGGTGGGAATGCACTTCTTCTCCCCCGTGCCCAAGATGAAGCTGTGTGAGGTCATTTTCGGCCTGCTCACCACCCAGGAGGTGCTGGACGCGGTGAAGGAGGTGGGGGAGAAAATGGGCAAAACCCTCATTCAGGCCGACGACAAGCCGGGCTTTATCGTCAATCGGGCGCTGCTGCCCATGCTCAACGAGGCCTGCGTCATCGTGGGCTCCTACATCGGCTCTGTGGAGGAGATGGACAACGGCATGAAGCTGGGCTGCAACCACCCTATGGGCCCCCTGGAGCTGGCTGACATGATTGGCCTGGACATCCTGCTGGATGTGATGACCACTATGGAGAAGGAAATCGGTTCCAAGTACGCCCCCTCCCTGCTGCTGCGCAAGCTGGTGGTGTCCGGTTTCCTGGGCCGGAAGAGCGGCGCCGGCTTCTACACCTATGAAAACGGCAAAAAGACGGGGGTCAATCCTGTGCTGAGCCGCTTTCAGAGTCTGGCCCGGTAATTGTTAAAAGGACAAGCGGACCGCCCTGACTGGTGGTCGGCTTGTTTTTTATTGGGATTGACACTATGAAAAACTTACCATATAATTTTAGATGTCTGACAGGACAATAGAGGAGGATGACAGTATGCAACAGTTTTACGGTATGAGCCAGCGGGGAGATATGGATGAGGCGCTGCGGGGGCTTTACCAGCCGCAATTCATTATGCTGCTATCCAATCAGGATCAGTTCGCGGAGCATGTGGCGGCGCTGGAAAAGCGTTTTCCCGGCGTTCCCAGCATCGGGTGCATCGGGATGAGCTACAAGCTGGGCGTGGTGGAGAAGGGCGTTGGGATTATCGCCTTTTCCGATGGCGTTACGGCCGCCGCCAATGTGCTGGAGGAGGCGTCCTCCATGCCGGTGAAGTACATACAGCGCCTGGAACGCGACATGCAGACTGTGGGCGGCTCTGAGCGGGATACCGTATGCATCGACTTCTGCGCCGGCAACGACGCCTGTGTTCTGACAACCATATACACCGCTCTGCGCGGGCGGGGCATCTCCTTGATGGGCGGCACCGGCGACCAGGGCATGGTCTCCGCCAACGGACGGATCTATAAGGACGCGGTGGCCTACGGGCTGGTGCGTAATATGAACGGACGGGTTAAGACCTATAAGGAGAATATTTACCATCAGCTGGGAAATTACCGCTTTGTAGCCTCCAACACTGACCGGGCCAACTATATTCTGGGGGCTCTGAACGGAAAACCTGCCAAGCAGGTCTACAAGGATATCCTCCATGTGACAGACGAGGAAATTCTTACCCGAACCTTCCAGAACCCCTTTGGCAAAATCAACGGGGATGATACCTGCATTATCTCCATCAAGGAAGTCAGCGGCAACGCCCTTGCCTGCTTTCGTCAGGTCAACGACTCCGATGTGCTGATCCTGTTGGAGCTGGGGGACTACCAGTCCATTGTGCAGGACACCATCCGACAGATCAGCCTGGAGTTCCCCCGGCGGTCGGCTGTCTTTTCCGTAAACTGCCTGTTCCGATACAAGCTGTTTTCCGAGCGCGGCTATATGCAGAATTACCTGCAGGATATGTCGGCGCTGGGCAATCACGCAGGCTTTGTCGGCTATGGAGAACACTACAACAACCGGTTTGTCAACCAGTCTATGACCTGTGTGGTCTTTGAGTAAGGGAGGGACGGGACATGCTGTTTCACAAAAAAGAGCGTCAGACCCACCGCGTTCAGGAGCGGAGCACCCTCTACCCGGTGCTGCATGTGGCAAAGAGCCTGAAGAATTATCAGCAGGAGCTGGTTAAAAAAGAGGTGTCGTCCCTCTGGGAGCTGGGGCAGGTAGGCAGCTCCTTCTCCAACGTGCTGAAAGGCGCGGACCAGTTTCAGACAAAGCTCCAGAACCTGGGAACTTCCTTCTCCAGCATCAATGAGACAGCGGAGCAGTTTGGTCAGGTTCAGGAGGAGATCACACATTCTATCGCTGAGGCCAGGGGCCAGATGGAGGATCTGGACCAGGTTTCCGCGCAGGTACAGCAGTCCTTTGACGCCATGTCAGAGACCTTTGCCCAGCTGGAGGCTGTTATCCGGAGCATCCAGAAGTCTATGGGAAAGATTGTGTCCATCGCGGAAAAGACCAACATTCTTGCCGTCAACGCATCCATTGAGGCGGCCCGGGCCGGTCAGGAGGGCCGGGGCTTCGCGGTGGTGGCTTCTCAGGTCAAAAAGCTGGCGGAGGAGATTAAGGAGCTGGCCGGTGAAGTGGACAGCGGGGTAAACGATGTGGAGAGCCGGGCGGGCGGGCTGAGCGAAAGCATCTCCGGCGCCCGGCAGACCCTGGGACAGAGCGCCGCAATCGTCGAACAGACCGAGGAGAGCTTTGGCAAAATTACGGCGGCCGCCGAGGGCGCCTCCGCCGTTCAGGAGGGGATTGCCAGGGTGATTCTGGCCTCCCAGGGGGAGATGCAGGTGCTGTGTCAGTTCTTTGACCAGATCAGGGAGCAGTATCAGGAGGTGGTCACCCATATTGATCGCGCCAGCCGCCTGGGCACCACCAAAAGCGCCATGTTTGAGGACCTGGATAACATGATCTCTCAGTTACCACCCCTTATCCACGATTATGAATCCGGAAGCTGACAGGCATTTTCAAAAAACGGCGGGAGGCACGAATATGCTGAAGGTGCGGCAGGCGGTTTGGGAGGACATACCCGCCGTTGTGGAGCTTTACGACGGGGTAATCGACCTGTTTCAGGCCCAGACCGGGAACATGGGCTGGCGGAAGGGCGTGTACCCCACTGAGGCAGACTTCCGGAGGGCCGTCAGGGCCGGGACGCTCTACGTGGGCGAGACGGATGGCGCGCTGGCAGCGGGAATGGTTATCACCCAGGGGACGGACGAATCCTACGGCGATCCCCCCTGGCGGGTGAGCGCCCCGGACGAGGAGACGGCGGTAATCCACACGCTGGGGGTTTCCCCCGCCCGCACCGGACAGGGCTTGGCCCTGGGTATGATAGAGGGGGCGGTCAGCCTGGCCCGGGAGCAGGGATGGAAAGCTCTGCGGCTGGACGTTTTGGAGGAAAACGAGCCAGCCCACCGCCTGTACCGTCGGGCTGGCTTTACGTATATCGCCACAAAAAAAATCTGGTATGAGAGCACCGGACTGGCCAGCTTTCTGCTGTATGAGTACGCAGTGTAAAAAGCCGCCGGAAAGCGCTTGACAATCGCCGGGGTTTCGTTATATAATCACCCCAGACAAGTGAATAGCCTTATCAAGAGCGGTGGAGGGAACGGCCCGATGAAGCCCGGCAACCTGCGCGTTACGCGCAAGGTGCTAAATCCGGCGGTAGTGTATCGAAAGATGAGGGTGCAGCCAAGTACAACGCTCCGCCGCCCGGCGGGGCGTTTTTGCGCTCCCAAAACAGAAAGGAGAAAAATTATGGCAAAGCGTCTCTTTACATCCGAATCCGTCACCGAGGGGCATCCCGACAAAATCTGCGACCAGATCTCTGACGCGGTGCTGGACGCCATCTTTGAGAAGGACCCCCAGGCCCGGGTGGCCTGCGAGACCACGGCCACCACTGGCCTGATCCACGTGATGGGGGAGATCACCACCTCCTGCTATGTGGACATCCCCAAAATCGCCCGCCAGGTGGTGAAAGACATCGGCTACGACCGGGCCAAGTTCGGCTTTGACTGCCAGACCTGCGCCGTGATCACCTCGATCGACGAGCAGTCCGGCGACATCGCAATGGGGGTGGACAAGTGCCTGGAGGCCAAGGAGGGCAGCCAGGACGACGGCCTGGACAACGGCGCCGGCGACCAGGGCATGATGTTCGGCTACGCCTGCGACGAGACCCCGGAGCTGATGCCCCTGCCCATCTCCCTGGCCCAGAAGCTGGCCATGCAGCTCACCCGGGTGCGCAAGGAGGGCAAGGTGGACTACCTGCGCCCCGACGGCAAGACACAGGTGACCGTGGAGTACGATGAGGACAACAGGCCCGTCCGGGTGGACGCGGTGGTGGTGTCTACCCAGCATGGCGCCGAGGCGGAGCTGGAGCAGATCCGCAAAGACATGATTGAGCTGGTCATCAATCCCATTATTCCCGCTGAGCTGCTGGACGGGGATACCAAGATTTATGTCAACCCCACCGGCCGGTTTGTTATCGGCGGGCCTCAGGGGGACTCCGGCCTTACCGGACGGAAAATTATTGTAGACACCTACGGCGGGTCCGCCCCCCACGGCGGCGGCGCATTCTCCGGCAAGGACCCCACCAAGGTGGACCGCTCCGCCGCCTACGCCGCCCGCTGGGTGGCCAAGAACGTGGTGGCCGCCGGGCTGGCCTCCCGCTGTCAGGTGCAGCTGGCCTACGCCATTGGGGTAGCCCGGCCCGTGTCCGTCCGGGTGGACACCTTCGGCACCGGGACTGTGGCTGATGCCAAGCTGGAACAGGCCGTGGAGAAGGTATTTGACCTGCGACCCGCCGCTATCATCCGGGACCTGGACCTGCGCCGGCCCATCTACCGCCAGCTGGCCGCCTACGGCCACTTTGGCCGGGAGGACCTGGGCGTCACCTGGGAAAAGACCGACCGGGTGGACGCGCTGAAGGCCGCGCTGTAACCGGACATTCCCGCCGCCGGGGGCGGCCCGCTCCCCGCCCCCGGATGACCTTCTTTCATGAATCAGGCTGTCGAAAAGCCCAAAAAGGCCCCTTTGACAGCCTGATTTTTTGCCTTTTTTGCAATCTGGACATTACTGGAGGGGCAGAGTAAAATATTACCGCATATAACAAAACCGCTGGGAGAGCGGTGGAAAAGGAGCGGAATATGGATCGAAAAGAAATACTGAGCCGGGTGGACCACACCATTCTCACCCCCACAGCTACCTGGGAACAGGTGAAGGCCGCCTGCGACGCGGGCAGACAGCTGGGCGTGGCCAGCGTATGCGTTCCTCCCCGCTATGTGAAGCGGGCCAATGACTACGCCGGCAGCGGCCTGAAGCTGTGTACCGTGATCGGTTTCCCCAACGGCTATTCCACCCCTGAGGTGAAGGTGTTTGAGACAGAGGACGCCATCCGCAACGGGGCGGACGAGATTGATATGGTCATCAATCAGGGCCTGGCCAAAGAGGGCGACTGGGAGGGCGTGCTGGCTGAGATCAGAGCGGTGGCAGCCTCCTGCAAGGGCCGCATCCTGAAGGTCATTGTGGAGGCCCACAGCTTTACCGTTGAGGAAAAAATTGCCCTGTGCCGGGTGGTGTCCATGTCCGGGGCGGAGTATATCAAGACCTCCACCGGCTTCGGGAGCGGCGGGGCCACGGTGGAGGATGTGAAGCTCTTTCGGGAACACATCAGCCCCGATATGCGGGTGAAGGCCGCCGGAGGCATCCGCACCTTTGAGCAGGCCCAGGCCCTGCTTGAGGCCGGCGCCGACCGCATCGGCTCCAGCACCCTGGTAGAGCTGATGAAATAATGAAAAACCTCCATCCTGACGGATGGAGGTTCTTTTTTGTTACCCGGCGGTGACAAAGCTCATGCCGGAACCGGGGGTGATGGTCCAGCCCTGAGAGGCGGCGTCGGCCAGGGCCTCATAGTCCTGGTTCTCCAGGGCGACGGCGGTATTCTGCCGCCAGATGGGGTCGTTGGTGGAGACATAGTACATGATATGCCAGCCATACTCAGTTTTGACCAGCTCCGCGTCCCCCGCTCTGCGGGCGGGGTCGATGGCCCAGGCCCGGAAAGGCTCCACATAGCTGGAGGTGGAGGTGATATTGGAGATCAGTCCTCCGTTCTGGGCGGAGCTGCTGTCCTGACTGTTGGAGGTTACCAGAGCGGTGAAGGACTCCTCGGTGGCCTCGCCGGAGCGCCACTCGTCCAGCAGGGCCTGGGCCTGGGCCTCGGCCTCGTCGTACTGGGCCTGGGTGGGGTCGGTGGTGGTGGCGTCGCCGGCGCGGATCAGCAGGTGGCGCACATCGTGGGTCTGCTCCTGATCCAGGCCCCGCTCCTCAAAGCGGACGGCATAGTAGTAATGGGTGGTGTCGGTGCTGTCCTCCACCAGGGTGACGTCCCCGGGCTTCCGGGTGGAGTCTATCAGCCAGTCGCCGTAAGCGAAGTAGCTCAGGTTGGAGTAGGTGGAACGGCTGCCGTTGGAGGAGCCATACAGCCGGTCGCTGTATTCCTCAATCAGATCCGCCACGTCTTCGCCGGCCTCCAGCTTGGCCTGGACCTCTTCAGCCAGAGCCTTCTGGGCGGGCTTGAGCTCCTCCAGAGCGGCTTTCTTCTCCTCATCGGTGCGCTCTATGGTGTTTCCGTTCTCATCGGTGGCGGGCAGGGCGCAGCGGAAGGTGATCTGGGAGTAGGTGACGGTATCCAGCTGGTCGGCGTGCTCCCGGTAGTAGGCGTCGTAGTCGGCGTCGGAGTGCTCGATCGCGTCAATTTTAGACTGGGCGTAGTCGCCGGACAGATACTCCAGGTTGATCAGCTCCACCAACCGGGCATAGGTCATGTTGGCGCCGAAATTGGCCCGGATAAAGGCGTCCCGGTTGGGCAGGTTATACTGGATCCAGGCGGTCTCCAGCTGGGCCAGAGTGGTGGAGAGGGAGGTCTGGGCCTCCTGGGAGAGGGCATAGCCCTCACTTTTCGCCTGAGCGGCCAGGGCGGTGTTCCGGGTGAGCCGCTCCACAGCCTGGTCGAGGATGTGGTCGTGCCAGGTCTGGCCGGTGGCCTCGTCAAAGATCTGCTTTTTCACCGGCTGGCTGGAGTTGAACGCGTACATCTGGGCGAACTCGGAGTAGACGCTGTTGTAGTAATACTGAAGATCTACGGAGGTGTATTTTGTGCCGTTGACATCCAGGGCAGTGAGGCCGCGCTGGAGCACGCCGCTCCGCCAGAACATGGTGGCCGCGGCGGCCACCACCACCACAATGGCCACCACCGTGTAGATTATCATGGAGCGGCGGTCCTTCTGCTCCTCCTGACGGCGCTTTTCATCCCGTTCAGCCCTGGTCTGGGCCTTTTTTTCTGCACTCAAAGTTGTTTCAGTCCTCTCATTTTCAGTAGTGTAGCGGAGAATGCCCGGAGGGCATTTCCGGGCTATTATACTAAATACCGGTTCCGATTGCAAGAGGACCGGCGGATTTTTACATATTGTTTATAAAAGCAGCGCATAGAAAAGACCGCGGCGGACGCCGCGGCCAATGCCAGGATCACTATGGCTTTTTATACCCCACTCTGGCCGTGTGGACCCGTTTAAAACCTGCACGTAATGGCAGGTGGGTCGCCTCCACGACGGTTTACTGCTTCCAACGTCCAGCTGACCTCATAGGGGGCCGGGAGGCCTGCAAGCCGCGCCGTGAGGTGGGCGTCCCGTTTTAAAAATGTGGGTTTAAAAGGGCCCATCACGCACCGAGCAGGAGTATTGCATTACTTGTATTACAGTTTCACGCGCATCTCATGGGTCTTACACCCCAGGGCGGCAAACGTTCCGCCCGCTATTCCTCCTCATCCTGAAAGAAGCGCTCCATAAACAGCTCGTATACCTCATCCAGCTCCTCGTCGGAGTCCAGGGTGGACAGCAGCTCCTCGCCGTTTTCCTCAATGGCCTTCATGATAACCAGACCGTATTCCTCATCGTCGGCGTCCACGTCTTTGGGCTGGCCGGTGGCCTCGTCCTCCTCCACGGCGGGGAACATGGCGTAATAGGTGACGCCCTTATGCTCCAGCGTGTCCACCATCTCCAGTTCAAAGTCGTTGCCGTCCTCGTCGGTAACGGTGATAAAGTCGGGACCAAAGTTCTCTTCCATAGAGCCGGCGTCCTCCTGTCGTTTTGTGCTTTTATTTTAACCCGGTTGCGGGAAAAATGCAAGGGGGGAGAACAGGTAAATTTTAAGAAACTTTGAAGATTGCGGCTTTGCCGCAATCAAGGGTGGACAATCCGGCAGTTTATGGTATAATTGCTTTGAAATGGACGCATTTGAGCGCGGCAAACGATGACCAATCTGGTCATTTTCTGCCGGCGCCAACCGGACAACCGGATCTTTTCCGATCCTCTGGAGGTATTACCGTGTCTGACTACAACGAACACAACTCTTTATATGAAAACAGCGACTACCCCTCCCGCCGTCAGGCGCCGGCCCGCCGCTCCGCGGGAGGCGCCCGTCAGGCCGAAGGAGGCGCCCCCAAAAAACGCCGGCGCAGGAAGACCAGCGCCCTGTCCATCGCGGGCCGGGTGGTGGGCATCGTCCTCAAGGTGATTGTCACCCTGATTCTGGTGGGCCTTTGCACCGGCGCGCTGATGGCATGCTTCGCCGCGGTGTACATCAATGAGGTGATTGTGCCCATCGCTGACCTCAGTCCCGACGACTTCTCCTGGAAAGAGGACAGCATCATGTACTACGAGGACAAGAGCACCGGGCAGTATGTGGAGATGACCAAGCTGCTCAACGTGACCAGCTCGGTATGGGTGGACTACAGTGAGATTCCCGAGGATCTGATCAATGCCACTGTGGCCATTGAGGACAGGCGCTTCTGGACCCACCCGGGGGTGGACTGGCGGAGGACAGGCTACGCGGTGTACTCCATGTTTACCGGCAAGGAGATCTCCGGCGGCTCCACCATCACCCAACAGCTGATCAAGAACCAGACCAACTACAACGAGACCACCGTGAAGCGGAAAATCACCGAGATCGTCCGGGCCTTCCGCTTTACCCAGAACAACTCCAAGGAGGACACCATCACCTACTACCTCAACGCCATTCCCCTGGGCAGCAAGTTTGAGGGGGTGGGCGCCGCCGCCCTGGGATATTTTGGAAAGCCGGTGTCGGAGCTCACCCTGGCCGAGTGCGCCAGCCTCATCGGCATCACCAACAACCCCTCCAAGTACGGGCCCTACTCCTTCAGCAAGTCCAAGGGCTTTGACACCGACGAGATCTGGGACGCCCGGCAGTGGAACAAGTACCGCCAGGAGGTTATTCTCTACCAGATGCTGGAGCAAAAGTATATCTCCCGGGAGGAGTACGACCAGGCGGTGGCCCAGGAGCTGGTATTTGTTCGGGATGAGGGCCAGGAGAACGCCGACGATATTTACACCTGGTATGAGGAGACCGTGATCTCCGACGTGCGCAAGATCATGGCCGACGAGATGGGCTGGTCCACCCAGCGCACCAACCAGGCCATGCAGCGGGGCGGCCTGCGCATCTATACCTGCTACGACCCCGCCGCCCAGGCCATTGTGGATGAAATTTACACCAACCGGGATAACCTGGACTACACCTCCAAGGACGGCCAGCAGATGCAGTCCACCATCGCCATTATTGAAAACGACACGGGCAACCTGGTGGCCATCGCCGGCAAGTTCGGGGAGAAGACCATCAACCGGGACAGCAACTTCGCTACCGGCGAGGGGGGCGGCAACCGGCAGCCCGGCTCCTCCTTCAAGCCCCTGGCCGTGTACTCCCCCGCCCTGGAGTTCAACAAGGTGAACCCCTACTCGGTGCTGGACGACTACCCCTATCAGCTGATGGGGGGCAAGGCCTGGCCCCTGAACTCAGGCTCCGCCAAATATCAGGGCCACCTCACCCTGCGGGAGGCCCTGCGGCAGTCCCTGAACACGGTGGCCGTGCGGCTGATGATCGACTATGTGACCCCGGAAGAGAGCTTTAAGTTTATTCAGGACCGGTACCACATCGACCTGGAAGAGGGCCGCATGGTCTACGGCGAGTGGAAAACCGACATCACCAACTCCCTGGCTATGGGCGGCCTCACCGACGGCACCAACGTGCGGGACATGGCGGAGGCCTACGCCACCTTCCCCAACCAGGGGTACTACAAGGACTCCCGCACTGTGGTTAAGATCACCCAGCTGGTGGACGGCCAGGAGGTCACACTGGTGGACAACACTGTGGAGCCGGAGAAGGTGATCAAGGATACCACCGCGTGGTATATGAACGACATGATGCAGGGAGTGTTCACCGGCGCGGGCACAGCCTCCGGCCGGGCCAAGGAGCTCAAGCGGGTTCACGCCGCGGGCAAGACGGGCACCACCAGCGACAACAACGACCGCTGGTTTGTGGGCTACACCCCCTACTACACCGCCGCGGTGTGGGTGGGCTATGAGCGGCCCTACAAGATGAGCCTGAAGGGAACCAACCCCGCCCTGGTGCTGTGGGAAAAGGTGATGGTTCCCCTCCACGAAAATCTCCCCGACCGGGACTATGAGGATCCGGGCGGACGGCGGTCGATCAGCTACTGCGCCGACAGCGGCCTGCTGGCCAACGAATACTGCGCCATGGACCCCCGGGGCAGCCGGGTGTCCTCGGGGGCCATCTTCCCGGAGAGCTTCCCGGAGGGGCAGAACTGCACCTTCCACACCGCTGAGACGGTGATGACCATCTGCGTGGACTGCCCCGTCCTCAAGGAGGACGGCTCCCAGACCGGGCTGTACCATCAGGCGGGGCAGTTCTGCCCCGAGGAAAGCAAGCGGGAGATCTGCCTGCCCAACTTCAACCGGGAGCAGGTGGGCACCGCCGTGGCGGGAGACGCCCAGTGGGACTTCTTCAACGCTTTTGGCTACGGCACCTGCACCGTTCACACCGAGGCACCGTCCACTGAGCCCTTCAATCCCTTTGATCCCACGGACCCCAATTACCCGGGAACCATTACAGATCCCAACAATCCCTTTATCCCCGTACTGCCCTCCAATCCCGGCGGATACCCTGTAGATCCCCCCGTAAGCCCGGGAAACAGCACAAACCCAACCGATCCCCCCGACCCTCAGGACCCCCTGCCCCCCTCTGACAACATGGCGGGGTAGCGCTCCCCCCGGCAGACAGATATAAGCCCGCCCCCCTGCAGCAGGGGGGGCGGGCCTTTTGTGGAACATTATTATTATATAATGTAAAAGGTGCAGGTAAGAGTTTTTTCCCCGCCGGGCTCCAGCACGGCGCAGAAGGGCTTATCCGCAAATTTTCCGCTCTCGTCATCATAGGCGGCGCAGCCCTGCCAGGGCTCCAGGCACAGGTAAGGCGCCCCGGGCTTGGTCCAGAAGGCCACCATGGGGAACTCATGGAAGTCCAGCTGCACACCCTGGCCTGTCCTCTGGTGAATCAGGGAGACATTTCCGGAGCGGAGCATGCTGAAGATGAGGGTGTCCATCTCCTCAAAGGAGCTGTAGTCCAGGGGAAGGCGGCCGTCCTCCTCCAGCATGGGCCGCAGGCCGCTGTGGCGGATGAGGCCCTCCGGCGTAAGCAGGTGGCTGTCAGCCCGCTCCGGCTCATCAAAGAGCAGCTCGTAGTCCTCAAAGCGCTCCCCCTCCCGCAGAGGGCACCGGATGGCGGTGTGTCCCCCCACGCAGAAGGGCATGGGGGCCGTGCCGGTATTCACCACGGTAAAGGAGGTTGAGAAGCCGTCGTGCCGCAGCTGGTGCTTCACCCGCAGGATGAAGGGAAAGGGGTAGCACCCCAGGGTGGCCTCATTTTCCCGCAGCTCCAGGACCACATAGTCCTCCCCCTGGTCTGCACAGGTAAATTCCATCCCCCGGGCAAAGCCGTGGCGGCCCATCTCATAGCGTTTGCCGCCGATCTCCACCCCGCCGTCCTTCAGCGCGCCCACAATCGGAAACAGGATCGGGTTTTGTCCCGTCCAGTAGGCCGGGTCCCCCTGCCAGATATACTCCAGGCCCTCATCGTCCCGCAGGGAGACCAGCTCGCCGCCCCTCGTCTGGGCTGTGGCCCGCATGCCGCCCTTTTTCAGCTCAAATGTCATAGTCCGCCTCCTATCTTAGAACGCCACCTTCAGCAGCAGCGCTACACAGCACAGGATGATGGCACAGGGGACATAGAGGTACCGGCCCACGCTGTACCACACCTGACTGGCCGGCTTTTTCGCCCCCCGGCCGATCTCCTCCATCAGCTCCTCCCGCTTCATGACCCAGAACCAGGACAGGGCCCCCAGGGTGGCCCCGATGGGGATAATATAGATGGAGACGATGTCCATCCAGGGGCCCCACTTGAAAATTGGCTCCATATTCAGGCCGACGCCCAGACAGATGACGCACAGCAAAACCAGCATCAGCTTGCGGTTCAGCCTGGGGAAGCGGTGCAGCAGGGACTCCCCCACCGCCTCAAACATGTTTTGCAGGGAGCTTACCCCGGCAAAGACCATGGCGGTATACAAAATGATCGCGAACAGCCGGCCCAGGGGGATGTCCTGAAGGATTCTCGGCAGGGTGACAAAGAGCAGGGAGGGACCGGCACCCACATCCAGCCCATAGGCAAAGCAGGCGGGGATGATCACCAGGGCGGCCACCAGGGCGGCGACGGTGTCAAACAGGGCAGTCTGCTTGGCCAGGGAGACTACATCCTCCTCCGGGGAGAGGTAAGCCCCGTAGACAATCATTCCGCTGCCCGTAATGGACAGGGAGAAGAAGGCCTGGCCCATGGCCCAGATCCACACCATTGGGTCCAACAGGTCGGCCCAGCGCGGGGTGAACATGTATTTGTAGCCCTCGACCGCCCCGGGGAGAAAGGCCACCCGGACGGCCAGAATCAGAAAGATGATGAAAAACGTGGGCATCATCACCTTGTTGGTCCGCTCGATGCTTTTGGCCCCCAGCAGCAGCGTGAGCAGGGTGCCCACCACCACAACAGCGTGGAAGGGGACCACCGAGTAGTCATGCAGGGAGAAGCCCTCAAACCAGGGGCCGGGGTCCACGCTCATCAGGGAGCCCCCCACCGAGGCGGCGAAGGCCTTGAGCACATAGGCGATAATGACGGCGTAGCCGATGGCTATGCACATGGAGCCGGCCAGGGGCAGCCAGCCCAGCGCGCCCCCCGCCCCGCCCAGCTTTTTGCTCCGGCCGGACCAGGCCATCCGGTAGGAGCCCAAAGTGCCGGTATGGGCCCGGCGGCCTACGGCGTACTCCGCGGACAGGCCCACCGTGCCGAACAGCATGATGAAAAACAGATAGGCCAGCAGAAAGGCGCCGCCGCCGTTGCTCCCCATCTTGGCTGGAAAACCCCACACGTTGGCCATGCCCACCGCGGAGCCCACCGCTGAGAGCACAAAGCCCCAGCCGCTGGAAAATCGATGTTTTTTTGTATCCATAAAACTCTCCTTGTTCTGTGCTGCGAGGCCTCCTCGCCCCGCATTTCTCTCCACAATACAGAGTATAATATAAAATGCACAAAAAAGCAATGAATAAATCTGCGGCAAGCAAAATCTTGCCAGAATCAGCACTATAAAAATAATCAAAATATCGAACGATATTCCAGATTATTAGTGAAATCTTCTATTCCTTTTTTTCCATTGAGCGGATACAATAGAGGCACCAAACAGAATCCTGCCACTTAATAATAAAAAGGAGCGGTTTTATGTCTATTCTGGTCTGCGGCGGCGCCGGTTATATCGGCAGCCATACCTGCGTGGAATTGATCCAGGCGGGCTACGATATTGTTGTGGTGGACAATCTCTACAACTCCAGCGAAGAATCCCTCCGCCGGGTGGCGAAAATTACCGGAAAGGAGATCCCCTTTATCAAGGCGGAGCTGTGCAACGAGGACGAGGTGGAAGCCCTGTTCGCCCAACACCCCGGCATCGACGCGGTGATCCACTTCGCCGGGCTGAAGGCCGTGGGCGAGAGCGTGGCCAAGCCCCTGGAATACTACTCCAACAACCTGATCAGCACCCTCTATCTGCTCCAGGCCATGCGCCGCCACGGGGTGAGAAACTTTGTGTTCTCCTCCTCCGCCACGGTATACGGCGACCCGGCTACCGTGCCCATCCGGGAGGACTTCCCCACCGGCGGCACCACCAACCCCTACGGCACCTCCAAGCTGTTCCAGGAGCGCATCCTCTCTGACATCTGCGCCGCTGATCCGTCGCTGAACGTGGCCCTGCTGCGGTATTTCAACCCCATCGGCGCCCACGAGAGCGGCCTCATCGGAGAGGACCCCAACGGCATCCCCAACAACCTGGTTCCCTACATCGCCAAGGTGGCGGTGGGCCAGCTGGAGAAGGTCCATGTCTTTGGCAACGACTACAACACCCCCGACGGCACCGGCGTGCGGGACTATATCCACGTGGTGGACCTGGCCAGGGGCCATGTGGCCGCCCTGAAAAAGCTGGCGGAGAACTGCGGGCTGTTTATCTGCAACCTGGGCACCGGCAACGGCTACTCTGTGCTGGATGTGCTCCACGCCTATGAGAAGGCCTGCGGCCACGCGCTGCCCTATGTGATTGATCCCCGCCGCCCCGGGGACATTGCCTCCTGCTACGCCGACCCCGCCAAGGCCAAGGAGGAGCTGGGCTGGACGGCCCAGCTGGGCATTGAGGAGATGTGCGCCTCCTCCTGGAAGTGGCAGTCTATGAACCCCAACGGATATAAGGGATAAAATCCCCGCGGGGGCTGATACAAAGGCCCCCGCCATTTCAAAATTTGAGGAGGATCACAGGTTATGAGTAAACCTGTTCTGGTCATTATGGCCGCCGGCATGGGCAGCCGCTACGGCGGATTGAAGCAGCTGGACCCCGTGGGAAATCACGGCCAGCTGATTATCGACTACTCCATCTACGACGCCCGCCGGGCTGGCTTTGAGACAGTGGTTTTTGTCATCAAGCCGGAGATCGAGGCCGATTTTAAAGAGGCCATCGGTGACCGGGTATCCCATGTGATGGATGTGAAATACGCTTATCAGCTCAAAGAGGACCTGCCCGAGGGATACTCCGTGCCCGCCGGGCGGACCAAGCCCTGGGGCACCGCCCACGCCGCCCTGGCCGCCCGGAAGGTTGTGGACGGACCCTTCGCCATTATCAACGCCGACGACTACTACGGCCCCTCGGCGTATGAGGAGATTTACAGCTACCTCAGCGCCCACGA
Source organism: uncultured Bacillota bacterium (assembly GCA_947073765.1). GTDB lineage: Bacteria > Bacillota > Clostridia > Oscillospirales > Oscillospiraceae > Lawsonibacter. Next base: position 30,526 of record CAMTMZ010000029.1, read on the forward strand.
GGACGGGGAGCTGTACGAATACGTTATGGTGGGCTACTTACTGAAAAACACCGTTACCGAGAACGGCACCGTGGCCCGGGGGGTGTGCGAGGAGACGGAAGACCACTTCCTCACCCAGGTCACCGAGCGCACCAAGATTGAAAAGGGCAATCCCCCCCGCTACACCGAGGACGACGGCCAGACCTGGACCAGCCTGGATGAGGACACCATTGTCTCCATGAACATGTGGGGCTTTACCCGCAGCTTTTTGGACGAGGCCCTGGCCCGCTTCCCCGCCTTTTTGGACAAGGCTCTGGCGGAAAACCCGGAGAAGGGGGAGTATTTCCTGCCCACCGTGGTCAGCCAGCTTATTGACGAAGGCAGGGCCCGGGTGAAGGTGCTGCGCAGCGACGACAAGTGGTATGGCGTCACCTACCGGGAGGACAAGCCCGCCGTTATCGACGCCATCCGGGAAAAGACCTCCTCCGGGCTCTACCCCGACCGGCTGTGGGAGGTGTGAGCCGTGATTCAGGCAGAACAGACCCTTCAGGAGGTCCTGGAGGCATTTGATTTCGGCGCCCCCGTGGTGGGGGCCATCCGCTACGGCTGCGGCCACATCAACGATACCTTTGTGGTACACACCCAGCCGGAAAACGCCTGCTGCCGCCGGTTCATCCTCCAGCGGATGAGCGCCGCCGCCTTTAAGAGGCCCGATCAGCTGATGGAAAACATTATCGGTGTAACTGAATACCTGGGCAGAGCGATTGTGGCCCGGGGAGGCGACCGCAGCCGGGAGGCCATGGAGGTTATCCGTCCTAAAAACGGGCAGGACTACTACACCGACAGCCAGAACGGGGCGTGGCGGCTGTATCCCTTTGTGGAGGGCACAATCTGCCATCAGGCGGCAGACACGCCGGAGCTCTTCGCCGCCTCCGGCCGGGCTTTCGGCCGGTTCCAGCAGCTGCTGAAGGACTACCCCGCCGACACGCTCTATGAGACCATCCCCAATTTCCACAACACGGAGGACCGGCTGGCCAAGTTTAAGGCCGCTGCGGCCGCGGACAAGCTGGGCCGGGCCGGGGACTGCCAGGCGGAGATTGACTTTGTTCTAGCCAGGGAGAAGGACTGCTCCGCCGCCTTGGACGCCATGCGCGCCGGACAGCTCCCTCTGCGGGTGACCCACAACGACACCAAGCTGAACAACGTGCTGATGGATGAACACACCGGCGAGGGAATCTGCATCATTGACTTGGACACTGTGATGCCCGGGCTGGTGCTCTACGACTTTGGCGACTCCATCCGCTTTGGCGCCAACCACTGCGCAGAGGACGAGACCGACCTGAGCAAGGTCAATTTGGATGTAGACCTCTTCGCCGTTTACACAGCCGCCTTTCTGGAGGGCACCGGCGGCTCCCTCACCGATGCGGAGATCCAATATCTGCCCTGGGGGGCCAAGCTGATGACCCTGGAGTGCGGCATCCGGTTCCTCACCGACCACCTGGAGGGGGACCACTACTTCCACATCGCCCGGGAGAACCACAACCTGGACCGCTGCCGCACCCAGTTTAAGCTGGTGGCCGACATGGAGGCCCGCTGGGCGGAGCTGGAGGCCATTGTAAAGCGGTTTCAAACGCAGTAATTGAATCAAGCTCATGGGGAACCCCATGCTCTCTCCGGCCCGGAAGGGCCGGAGAGAATATCCTTTTTCCAAGGGAGGCGACAGATTTGAACATTCTCTTCGATGAGGAGCAGCTGCGCAAGCTGGTCGCCAATCTGAAGGTTCTCACCGGACTGCCCGCCAACATCCTGGACCCCGAGGGGCGGGACATCAATCTGTTCCGCGGCCACCCCCCTTTCTGCAAAATGATCAATGACCTGCCGGAGGGACATGAGCGCTGCGTGGCCTGCGACCGGTGTAAAATCCAGCACTACACCGCGGAAAAGGGCTTTCAGTTCTACCGCTGCCACGCCGGCGTCTGCGAGGCCATTATGCCCCTCTATGACAAGAAAAATCCCCTGGCATACCTGGCGGTGGGCTGTTATCTGGACGACTCCCCCCTGGAGGAGCAGTGGGAGCGCACCCGCCCCCTGCTGGACTGGTGGCCCGGCGGGCCCGACGGGTTGAAGGAGGCCTTTTTCCAGTTTCGCCAATACTCCCAGCAGGAGATTCAGGCCTACACCGAGACGCTGGAAGCTCTGTCGGCCTACATCCGCCTGAAGGGAATGATCCTCACCACGGAGCAGACCGACACCCAGAAGCTGGAGCTCTACCTGGACCAGCACTATATGGACAAGCTGTCGCTGGCCTCTATCTCCAAGCACCTGCACATCGGCCGCACCAAGCTGTGCGCCCTGGCCAAGGAGCTGTCCGGCGGGCAGACCCTGTCCTATCTGATTGCCCAGCGGCGGATCAACGCCGCCAAGCGGCTGCTCCTTCAGACCAGCATGCCCATTTCCGCCGTGGCGGAGGAGGTAGGCATCAGCGATTACAACTACTTCTCCAAGGTCTTCCGGTCCATGACCGGCACCACCCCCTCCGCCTTTCGGAAGATGGTTCGAGACCGGCGGGGGGAGCAGACGCCGGGAATATCCCCTTAAAAATCGTACGGCCTTTCGTGGGTTTGTACGATTTTTCTATATTCCGAACTCTTTACACTATGATTTGCACAATGAACAAGTATAATTAATTTCAGAAAGGCGTATTTGTAGATTATCTCCATACGTCTTGTTTTTCTCAAGCTAAAATCAACAAAGAAGGAGAATGAAAATGAAGAAAATCCTTGCAGCCTTGCTTGCCACAGCTATGACCCTGTCCCTCGCCGCCTGCGGCGGCGGCGGTGGCGCCGCCAGTTCCGGCAAGGCCCCCGCGGCCTCCAATCCCGCTGTCAGCACCCCCGCTTCCTCCGGCGACAAGATCCCCGTGAAGGTGATCGCCGCCGAGTACGGCCAGAACACCAAGCAGTGGTGGGCTGACTTTGTCACCGAGTTCAACGGCGCCAATGAAGGCATTGATCTGACTGTAGAGGTGGTCTCCTGGAACGACATCTACACCGTGGTCAACGCCCGCATCGCCAACAACGACGCCCCCGACATCCTGAACATCGACGTGTTCGCAGACTATCAGGCCGACGACCTGCTCCTGCCCGCCAAGGATTTCGTCTCTGAGGAGACTTACGCCAAGATGTATCCCGCCTTCCTGGAGCAGTCCAACATCGACGGCACCATCTGGGCCATCCCCGACCTGGCTTCCGCCCGGGCTATGTACTACAACAAGGACATCCTGGACGCCGCCGGCGTGGCCGTGCCCACCACCTGGGAGGAGCTGAGAGCCGCCTGTGAAGCCATCAAGGCCTACGACTCCACCATCTACCCCTGGGGCATCGACATGACCACCGACGAGGGCCAGGCCGCTTTCGCCTACTACATCTGGAACAACGGCAGCGACTTTACCGACGCCTCCGGCAACTGGACTCTGAACGATCCCAAGAACGT
>CAMTMZ010000030.1 GCA_947073765.1 uncultured Bacillota bacterium
GGAAGGATTTCGTTGATGAAAGCTACGCCGTCCTCTTTTTCGGAAATGATGTTCATGGCATTGAACGTACAGCCCATAAACATAGCCACGATCAGCACGGCGGGGATGAAAATGTCTTGAAAACGTTCCAGAATGTCAGGGCGTTCCAGCGTCAAAACTTTCACCAGCTCCGCTTCTGCCCGCTGTTCATAGAGAGCAGGGAGCGTAGCCGCCGCCTGCTGAAAAATGTCCAGCTCGTCCCCGCTGATTGCAGTTTTGATGCTGTCCCCGTCTGCTTTCACGCCAATGACATTGGTAGACGGTTCTTTGATGGCGGCGGTCAGTTCTTCCGGCGTTTGGTAGGCCGTCACCGGACCGTACCGCTCCAACCATGTGACTGTCTGCGGGGAGAGGTCGTTTTCCAGTACGCCGAAATGCAGTTCCCCCAAGGTGGACAGATCAATGGAACCCATAAAATTCAATGCCACAGCGACCAAGATGGGCAGCAGGAACGTCATCAGGCAGAATTTATCCCGCAGAACACTTTTCAGTTGATATTGTAAGCCTCTCACGCCTCACCCCTCCTTTCCAATCTCACGGTGAAATGCAAGCCGCACCGTCAGGAACAGCAGCACGATCATACCGACAGCGCCAGCATAATAGTCAGGAGAAATATCCGTTCCGAAATAGGCGTTTTTTAGGCCCATATAGACATGATAGAACGGATGATAGCCGATCCAGTCAAATTTGATTGACGTATTGGCGGATAAAAATACGGGGGTCGCGGCGAAAATGGCAATCACCAGATAGGCCAGCGTAAACTGCCGGAAATCTTTCAGCAGCAGGGCGCAGAGCAAACCCAACAAGGCCATCATCAGCGACAGGATGGCCGTCTGGAGCAGGACAGCGGGCAGCACCGCCGCTCCATCCGCAAACCCTATATTCAGCATGGTAAGCAGCACCGCAAAGGCCAGATCGGAGAGCAGGAGCACCGCCAGCTTGGACAGGAGGAACAAGTCTTTTCGCACCGGGAGAATGGCGTGGACACGAATGACCCCCATGCCCTTCTCCTTAAACAGCACGGCGGCGATGCCCAAAAACCCCACAGCGGCCAGCTCAAAAAACAGCAGCTCGCAGGTGATCTCTTTTCTCGCCTTTTGTTCTGGCGTATTTGTGCCAAGTACCTCCGGGGCGGGGCTGGCCGAAGGCCGCAGTAAAGACAGGGCATAGTCCGCCCGGTGGCGGTCAACGTGTTCCGCTCCCTTATAGAGTACCACTCGCACTTCTCCGGCGCTAGCGTCCAGCCCCACGCCGTTGGCGTCAGAGAGTAGGACGGTGTCCATGTTCTCCATGGAGAAAACGGTCTGCACCAAGGGCGATTTTTCCGCCTGCGTCCCTGCCGGGTCGTAGAGATACACATTGTAGGGCGGCATCTGCATAAAACGGATATAACCCAGGTTCACATAGGCTGTATAGAGGATCAGAAAGCCTATCGCCATCAGAAAGAATTTCCCCGACATCAGCATCTGGCAGTCCTTTTTGAACAGAGAGTAAGCGCCTTTTCCCATCAGGACAGCCCCCTCCCCGTATACTGGATGAACATATCCTCCAGAGTGGGCTCCTGGGAGTGGATGCTGATGATCTCGTCGTGGGCAAAGGAGATGCCCGCCTCCAGTTCCGGGACCTCTATGGTTTTCGTTTCCCGCTGTCCGCGATACAGATAGTCGATCACGACCCGGTGGTTGCTGTTCTTCTCTTTCAGCCGTTTGGGGGTGTCCAAGGCCACGATGTCCCCGTTGGAGATGAACGCCACACGGTCACACAGTAAGTCGGCGTCCACCATGTTGTGGGTGGTGACAAAAACCGTCGTTCCCTTTTTGCGCTCCTGCTCAATGATCCTTCGGAACAGCACCGCGCCGGAGGGGTCGAGGCCGCTGGTGGGTTCGTCCAGGAACAGCAGCCGGGGATTGCTCACCAGCGCCCGGGCCATGCTCACCCGCTGGCGCATCCCCTTGGAGTAGGAGGACACCGGCTTTTTCAGAAAGTCCGGCTTAAATTCCAGCGCATCCAGCAGTTCACCCACATCCCGCCGCTGCTCCCTGGGATAGAACGAGGCGAAATAATTCAGGTTGTCCACGGCGCTCAAATTGGCGTACAGGTAGGGAAACTCAAATAGGACGCCGATCTTCTGAAAAAATTCCTGGCCGTGGGCGGCGGAAATGTCCTGCCCGAACAGGGAAACCTTACCGCTGTGGCCCTTCAAAATCCCGGTCAGAATTTTTTGGGTTGTGGATTTCCCGGAGCCATTTGGCCCCAAGAAGCCGAAAATTTCCCCGTCCTCCACGGTGAAGTCCAGACCGTGGAGGGCCTGCTTGTCTTTGCCGTAGGAGAACATCAGGTTTTTAACCTCGATCACTCGTCATCACCCCACTTCCCACGCTTATTTTTCTCCTGCTGGCGCTTGCTCCACCACTTCATAAACTTGACCTTGAAGGGGATGGAGATGACCAGCGCCACAGCGATCATCAGCCACCAGTACCACGCTAAACCTAAGAACATAAAAACCCTCCTGATTTGTGATAAGGAGAGTTTAGGGCTGCGGTATGAAATTGGTGTGAGGCCGCTGTGAAATCCGTGTGAAATTATTCTGTGACAGGGATGGATAACCAGAACCGCACTCCGTCCACCCGGTTTTCCACGCCATAGGGGTAATTTTGCATAGACAGAATCTGCGCCACGATGGACAGGCCCAGACCGGAGCCGTTGTATTCCGCGCCGCTGTCCCGGTAGAATTTTGTCCATATTTTAGGTAGGTCGTTTTCTGGAATGGGCCTGCCCTGATTGAATATGGAGAAATGCAGCGTCTCGCTGTCCGCTGTCAATTCCAGACGCAGAACCCCACCGGGGAGCACATTTTTCTTGGCGTTGACAATCATATTGTCCAGAACCTGCTCCATGCGCCGCCGGTCTGTCTGCACAAAAGCCCTCTGTTCCGGAAGCGCATATTGCAGTTCAAAATTGGCATCCGGGGCGTCGATCAGGAGCCGCCCGGCCACCGTCTCCGTCAGCTCCACAAAGTCAAACCGGGTGACACTGAGCTTTGCGGCCCCGCTCTCCAGGGCTGACAGATCCAGCAGAGCCACGATCAGGCCGTTCATGCGCTCTACCTCAGAGACGATGACCTGGGCGTATTTCTGTTTCTTGACCTCATCCCCCTCGCCCTGCAAGCCCTCGGCATAGGCCCGGATGATGCCCAGCGGGGTTTTCATTTCATGGGAGAGGCTGTCCACCAGTTCCTTGCGCTCGGCCAGCAATAGCCGTTCCTTTTCTACATCCCGTTCAAGCTGCGTGTTTGCGTCCTCTAAACGGACAAGGGTCTGCTGCAGATTATCCGCCATCGTGTTCAGACTGGCGGACAGTTCCCCAAATTCATCAGTTGAAACAAGATCGCAGGGGGCGGAAAAGTCCAGTCCCGCCATGCGTTTTGCAGAAGCGTTGAGCTTGTCAATCGGTCTTGTGATAAAGCGGCCCATAAAAAGGTCAATACCGATAATCAGCAGAAAAACAAACCCCAGCCAGATTAGAAAAGAAGCATCTTCACTGACCGGCAGGCCGGTGGAGAAGATGTAAGAAAAGATCAACACGGCCCCCGCCAGCTTAGAGAGCATTAAAATCTTTTTCCGAACAGTACGGAGTGAAAATGCTTCTTTCATATCGTCACCTCGAATTTATAGCCAGAGCGGATTAGTGTGACGATATGCCTGCCCTCGTCCCCCAGCTTTTGCCGCAGGGTCTTGATGTGGGTGTCCACGGTGCGGGTCGTTCCCTCAAAGTCATAGTCCCAGACACGGTTTAGTAGCTGCTCCCGGCTGAAAATCTGTCCGGGATTTTCCATCAGGAAAGAGAGCAATTCATATTCCTTGTGGGTCAAGGTGATCTCCTGGCCGTCCAGATAAACCCTGTGGGCGTTGGGCTGGAGCATGATTTTCCCGGCGGTGATCGCTCCAGCAGACGCAGCGGAGGAACGTCGCAGGAGGGCGTTTGCCTTGGCCAGCAGCACCTTGAGACTGAATGGCTTTGTCATGTAGTCGTCCGCACCGTAGTCGTAGCCTTTCAGTTTGTCGTCCTCCCCGCTTTTGGCGGTGAGCATGATGATGGGTATATCGCTCATTTCCCGCGCCATCCTGCAGACGGAGAAGCCGTCCAGATGGGGCATCATCACGTCCAGAATCATGAGGTCCATAGGATGGTTTTTCAGCGCAACAAGGGCGTCTATGCCATCGTCAGCGGTAAAGCAGGTGTGCCCGCCCTTTCTCATATAGTCCAGGATAATGTCCTGCATGGCCTTTTCATCTTCCACAATTAAAATATTTGCCATAGTGCCTCCTGATCGGTAGAAAACCTTACGATACCTCCGATTATATTTTGTGTAAGAAGAAAAAACAAGGCTATGTTTGATGGGCCGCAAAACTTTTTGCTGAGACTGTTTGGGACCTAACAGTCTTAACAATTGGTCAAACGCTCAAGTGGGCTGAGGGGATGAAAGGGGAAGCAGGATAAAGGGGTGACACCTTGCGTCGACCCGCCGGTTCAAACTGTCTCGCGGTGGGTGTCGGGGTGCTGCGAGCAAAAGAATTTTGTATGTGCTGTTTGCTTGCGGACTCGAGCGGCACAGCTTGTTGTGTTCTAAAATAGTGCACTTTTTGGCTTACAATCCCTTTGTTTTTTTCTTTTTCTTTTGTATGCTGATACCAAAGCAATATATTGTTTCAAATTTATCAAAAGGAGCATTGAGTTCAGATGAAATTTTGTTATCAGGTAGCAACGCCAGATGTTGCCATCGCTCCCAGCGTCACCTCCTACCAGGGAGCCCTGGAAAAGAGTTTCCAGGATATCGCCGCTTTGGGCTACGACCAGGCCGAGCTGATGACTGTCGACCCAGACAAATTAGACTGGACTGATGTCAAAAAGCTGGCAGAGAAGTATAATCTGACCATTCCTCTGATTTGTACCGGTGAAGTCTACGGCCAGCTGGGCATCTCTTTTGTGGACCCAGACCCGGCGGAAAATAGCTTTAGACCGGATGCGCCGGATCATCGATTTTGCCTCCTTTCTGGGGCGCAAATGTCAACGTGGGCCGCATCCGCGGCCAGTACACCACCGGCATCCCCCGGCAGGCCACCTACGCTGCGGCCGTGGCTGCTTTCCGTCAGATCAACACTTACGCAGCCGAAAAAAATGTAATGATCGCCTTAGCGACGATCAACACGCTCCAAAGCAACTTCATCAACACCATGGCTGAGGGCGCCGCTTTTGTGGATACCGTGGGACACCCCAATTTCAAATTGATGGTCGACATCTTCCATATGAACATGGAAGAAAAAGACATATGCCGGTCGATCAAGGATTATGCCGCCTATATCATTTATGTACACCTATCTGACAGCAACCGCCGTTACCCCGGCTCTGCCGGCCTGAACTTTCAAAAAGTTATCCAGGCTTTTCAGGCCAGCGGTTACGACGGCACTTTCTCCGTAGAGGTCATGCAGGTGCCTGACCAGAAGACCTCCGCCCAAAAGTCAATGGAATGCCTTAAACCCATTTTCGCCCAGATATACGGCGGATAAACAAAAGTCCTGCGTCCATCCCTTCCAGGATGAACGCAGGTTTATTTTTGAAAAAAGAAATTGGCGCGCGGCAATACCACACGCCAATTTCATATACGCGGAGAAGCTTACTGGCTTTCAGCAATTTTCAGTGCTGCCATCTTTCGGGCAATCGTCTCCTCCAAACCGCCATTTTCGTATATTTCCATTAGAAAATCCGGGGTCTTTTTAATTTCATAGGACTGCCCCCGGGTCTCGTTCACCACGAGTCCGTTCACCAGATCAATCGTGACCACGTCGCCCTCGTCGATTTTCTGCAGAGCATCTTTCATCACCACCAAAGGCAGTCCCAGGTTCACAGAGTTGCGCAAAAACAGGCGGGCAAAGGACTCAGCGACGATGCAGGCAATCCCCCGGTTCTTAATGACCAGGGGCGCAGCCTGACGTGAGCTTCCGCAGCCGAAGTTCCGGCCGCCCACGATGATGTCGCCGTCCCGGCGCGCCTTACCAAACTCGGGGCGGACATTTTCAAAGCAATGGGTGCTCTGCTCCATGGCATCCAGGCTGATGAGGTATTTGGTGGGGATAATGTGGTCGGTGTCTACATTGTGGCCGAATTTCCACACACGGCCTTTCGTTTCTTTATTCATCGAGCTTTCTCTCCCTTACACGCTTTCCGGCCCGCAGATGTATCCGGCCACAGCGGAGGCCGCGGCAACTGCCGGTCCAGACAGATAAACGAGGCTGTCCTTGTGGCCCATTCGACCGGTGAAGTTCCGCGCCGTAGTAGAAAGACAGACCTCGCCGGCCGCCAAAACACCCATGTGCCGCCCGCCGCAGGCGCCGCAGTTGGGTGTGCAGATCGCGCATCCGGCCTCCAGCATGGCCTGGATGTAGCCTTTTTTCAGAGATTCCATGTAGACTTCCTGACTGCCGGGGATGACAATCATGCGGACATGGTCAGCCAGCTTCTTGCCCTCCAAAATTTTGGCGGCGATCATCATGTCCTCCGTGCGCCCGTTGGTGCAGGAGCCGAAGAAAACCTGATCCACACGAATTTGATCCTTCTCTACTTCGCTGATAGGTTTAGCGTTCTCAGGAAGGCTGGGTACGGCCACCTGAGGCTCCAGATCAGACACATCCAGCTCTACCACCTGACAATACCGGGCATCCTCATCAGCGGTATACACCTTGAAGGGGCGGCGGGCTCGTTCCTCCAGATAGTTCAAGGTCTCCTGGTTGAGGTTAAAGAAACAGCATTTGCCGCCCGCCTCAATAACCATGTTGGCCATAGTAAATCGACTGGACAGAGACACACTGTCCAGCGCCTCGCCGCAAAATTCGATAGCCTTATAATTAGCACCCTCCACGCCGATCTTGCTGATGACATAAAGAATCAAATCCTTGCCCACGACACCGGGCTTCACGTTACCTTTCAGCACTACCTTAACGGTTTCGGGGACCTGCATCCAGATTTCGCCGAACACCATAGCGTGGAGCATATCGGTGCTGCCCATTCCAGTGCTCATAGCGCCCAATGCCCCATAGGTGCAGGTGTGAGAATCAGCGCCAATGACGATGTCACCTGGCACCACATAGCCCTTATCGGGCACCATAACATGGCAAATACCCACCCGGCCTACCTCGTAGAACTCCAAACCGAACTCCTTGGAGAACTCCCGGCAGGTCTTGTTATACTCGGCAGCGGCGATATTATTGTTAGGAATGGAATGGTCCGTAAGAATGAGGATGCGGTCCTTATCAAAGATACGGTCACAGCCCAAACGGCGGAACCCTTCGATTGCCAATACGGAAGTGCTCTCGTTGCCCACAATAAAATCCACTTTGGCATTTACATACTCGCCGGCGTGGACTTCCTCCCGCCCGCAGTGAGCCGCCATAATTTTTTCAGCAATAGTATGTCCCATAAATTGATTACTCCTTTATCGCGCAGCCAGTCAGGCAGCCTTGTTACCGCTGTGTTTCTTCATGCGCTTCATCAGGGTGGGCCCAAGCAGGGTCAGCGCTAAGATGATCCAGATCAACCGAGAAATAGCGGTTTCAAACATGATCCCATAGGTGCCGCCGGACAGGTTCATAGCAATAGCAAAATTTGTCTCCGCAATGGGTCCCATGACAATCCCCAGCACAAGGGGGGCATACTGGTAACCGCTGGCCACCATAAGGTAACCCAGCACGCCAAAAATGATGAACAGATAAGCGTCAAACAGCAGTCCACGGGTTGCATAGGAACCAACAATGCAAATCAGCATGACAGCTGGGACCATGTAGGACAGGTCCACTTTCACAATGTGAGAGGCCAGCGCGGTGTAGATGGCGCCCAAAACAAACATCAGGGCAGTGGATACCAGCAGAGCGATAAACACACTGTATACCTCATTCGTGTAGTCCTGCATGATACGAGGGCCAGGTGTAATCCCTTTCAGCGTCAGAGCGGCCAGCAGAACGGCGGCAGTGTTGCTGCCGGGAATACCGATGGTCAACGCAGGCACACAGGCGCCGGCAGCCACCGCGTTATTGGCAGCCTCAGAGGCAATAATTCCCTCGGGCTCGCCCTTGCCAAAATTGTCCCGGTTTTTGGACCAGGTCTGAGCCTGGGAGTAACTCATCAAAGCGGCGGCATTGACGCCAGCTCCCGGGATGATACCCACAAACAGACCGATCAAAGAGGAACGGATCAAGGCGATTGGGTAACGCAGGGATATTTTGACCCCCTCTATAATTCCTTTGAACCCCACTTCAATACCCGCGCCCATATTGGAGATGCCCTTGCCGCCAATCAGCTTGATCATAGCGGGGAAAGCAAAGACACCGCACATACAGGCCACCATGGGGATCCCCTCATATAGTTCAAAGAAGCCGAACGTCAGCCGGGTGGATCCGTAGGTCGGCTCTGCCCCGATTGCGGCTATCAGCAGGCCCATGGCCCCAGCCAGGCCGCCCTTTAAGGGATCTTTCTCAGAAATGACGATTATAACACTGATACCAATAAGCGCTAAAAGAAAGATGTCAACCGTCCTGAAGTTCAAGGCGTACCGGGAAATAGGCTGGAGCACAACAATACATACCACGGTAGCTACCAGGCCGCCAAACGTAGAGGCCCCCAGCGAAATGCCCAACGCCTGGGCAGGCTTGCCCTGCTGACACATGGGGAAGCCATCCAGCAGAGTGGCCATTGCACCAGATGCGCCAGGGGTGTTGATGAGGATAGCGGAGATCGATCCGCCATATTGAACCGCCATGTAAACAGACACGATAAATACCAGAGCGCCATCCACCGTAAAGGCCAAGGTGATGGGCAGCATCATGGCGCAGGTATTCCCCGCATTCAGGCCGGGGATACTGCCGGCAACCAATCCAACCACAACGCCCAACACAATGAGAAGCAGATTGTGGATAGAAAAAACAATAGCAGTTCCATTCGCGACATATTGCAGAATTTCAGACATAATGATTAACACCTCCTTTGGTCAGAACAGGCTTTCCAGAAGCCCCTGGGGGAGGGAAATACCCAGCCAAATTTCAAAAATCGCAAAGAGCAGGGCGGTAACCACAATGGAATAAAGGACCATAACCTTGTAATTTCGGATCCCCAAGAAGAAAGACACACCGAACAGATAGACCACGGACAGTGGCAAAAAGCCCACAAGGGGCAGCAAAACGGGATACAGCAGGGTTGCAGAGAACGTCCCCATTCGTTTTTTGGTCAGCCCTAAAGAGCAGTCCCAACGGGCCTTTTCAGGGACCTCGCCCGCGGCCGTCTCCTGCTGTTCCGCCGCAACCTCCCGGCGGAATTTTATAACACTGTCCACCAGGTTGGCGGCAATCAGAACCACGACGATAACGGAGATAATGATGGGATAGCGCAGGGCTTCGTAGGGCAGGGTATGGGCGGAGTTCCAATACAGCACCATGAATACAATGCTGAAATACGCAAAGAGATACTCCTTGATGGAATACTTGATAAACTTTATAAACACCTCATGTTCTCCTTTCGAAAGATTCTGTCTTGTCCGGCCCGGGGAAACGGTCGGCGGGCGGATCCGCCCGCCGACCGTGGTGCGGTTTTCTTGGGGGCAATCAGGCGCCCATCAGTTCAGCATACTGGGCCAGCAGTTCATTATAGGCCGCCATCTCCGCGGATGCAGCAGCGGCATCCTGGACGGCGATGTAGCCATCCTGGCCGTTGTCTTTCATCATCTGGAGGTACTCAGAATTCTCGAAAGAGTCGCGCAGGGCATTATACAGGGTCTCATAGCGCTCGGGATACTGCTCCATAAAGCCTTTCTCGGTGAACAGCACATATCTTACGTCGATCTCGTCAATGTCGATCCGCAGCGCGTCGTTGATGGTAGGTATGCCGGCCAGGATCTCAAGGTTATTTTCATCCTTGGCAATCCCCAGGACATTGGTGTCTCCCAGGATAGAGACGCTGCCAAAGTAGTTACAGAACAGCGCGTCCACCTCGCCGTTGACAACGGCCAAACGGGCCTTTGATCCGCCGGTGTAGCCGACTACGTTCCAGTCAACGCCCAGCTGCTCTTCCATCTGCACAGCCATGATATGGCACATGTCCGTAGGAGTGGAGATACCCACGGAGACGCTGCCGGCCGGCTGGCTCCTGGTGTACTCTACAAACTCCTCCAGGGTCTGGTAAGGGGCGTCCTTACGTACAAACACAGCGCCGGGGTCGGTGGTGAACGTGCATAAATAGTCAAAGTCCTCCAATCCAAAGGGCGCCTTGTTGACCAGCCAGTTGCAAATCAGGCTGGCCTCGGATTTGATGCTCAAGGTATAGCCGTCGGGATCCTTGCCCAGCATCTTGTTAATTCCAATCACGCCCGCGCCGCCCTCGACGGACTCAATATTGAAGCGGACACCCAGATTTTCCTCGGCATAGGGCTGGAATTGACGGACGGCGGTCTCCATGGCGCCGCCAGGGGCTGCGGGAATGATAAAATCAATGTTCTTCTCAGGATAGGGATCCGCTGCGGGAGCGTTGGTTCCGGCGTTGGAAGAGCTTCCGTTGGTGGGGGGAGTGGCGCTGCTGGAGGGCTTGTCACCGCAGGCGGCCATGCTCAGGAACATAGTCAGGGCGAGCGTCAAGGCAAGTGCTTTTTTCATGGTTCATTCTCCTTTTTATAAAGCAGTCTGTTTACGTTCTTTATCAGCGCAACTGATGAAAGACAAAATGGCAGCTGGTGTCTCTTGTTTTTTTCTTGTGGTTGGCCAAAGTAATGGCATAATCCATAGCGTTGACTAGGCTCAACTCATTGGCATGGCCATCACCCGCATGCCCAAACCCGGTTCCATGGTCCACACTGGCCCGGATGATCGGCAGCCCCAGGGTAACATTGATGCCCGCTACCGCGTCCCAGCGGCCCTCGGCCTTGTTATACACAAACCCTTTCACCTTCAGGGGAATGTGGCCTTGGTCATGGTACATGACCACCACGATATCGTACCAACCGCCCAGCGCCTTCGAAAATACAGTATCCGGCGGGACAGGCTTCTTCCCAATAACATTGATGCCTTCAGCCAGGGCGGTGTCAATGGCGGGCTGAATCTCCTCGATCTCCTCCCGGCCGAACATGCCGTTCTCGCCGCAGTGAGGGTTTAGACCGGCCACGCCGATCTTGGGGTTCTCAATGCCCAAGGCCTTGCAGCTTTCGTTTGCGATACGGATGCACTCCAGTACCCGCGCTTTCGTTACCCGGTCACAGGCCTCCCTTAAGGAGACGTGGGTAGAGACATGCGCCACCCGCAGGTCCTTGTAAGCCAGCATCATGGTATACTTGTCCGTTTTGGTATAGCCGGCGTAGATCTCTGTATGTCCTGAGTAGTGATGGCCCGCCATGTTGATCGCCTCTTTTGCCAGAGCATTGGTAACAGTGGCGTCAACCTCGCCAGCCAGGGCCAGTTGAATCACTTTCTCCACATAACAGAAGGACGCCTCGCCGCCCATCTCACAGGCCCCCACTTCAAAGGGTCTTGGCTCCGCCTGGTCCAATGTGTTGGGGATCTTTCCGGCGGGGACAAGCCCCATATCCAGCACATCGATGGCGCCATGGACAAACTTAGCCTCCCCCACCGACTTTACCGGGTTAATGGCCAGCTCGATGCCGTTCACTTTCCTGGCCACCTGAAGCGCATAGTCCATGCTGCTCACATCGCCCACTACCAGGGGGCGGCAGCGGTCATAGACAGCGGCGCTGGCCAGGGCTTTCACGGTGATCTCAGGGCCATTGCCGAAAGGATCCCCCATAGAAATTCCTAAGATTGGTCTATCTCCCATATGTTTCACTCCTAATCTGTCCTGCTTTCCACGCTCTCATACCTTAACGCATCCAAGCTCACGAAGGGCACACTGATTCACATAGTCAAAGACATTTAGGAACACCTTCTCTGAGCCCATACCCCCAGATTTGGATACCACAGTCAACTCATAGCCATCCAGCTTCAAATGGGAGAGGATTACTCCCGGTTCAATTTCCTCCATGAGGGTAATCTCAAAGGAACAGGCTTCGGACACAACTCCCTTCAAGGTATCCCCTCCGGTAACCACCAAGGTCCCCCGGAACCCTTTCTCCGCCAGAGAAAGGGCTAGTCTTCCCAGGTTTGCCGATATAATACCGCTAATATTAATGCTTTTATCCCTGCAAACAGCCCCGTTCTCCTCTTTTTTCAAAGGCAAATCGCTGTCCACCGTCTCTAAGATCAGCCGGCTATGTTTATCCATCTGTTCTAAAATAGAATTTGCTGCCTGGTCCATGTCCTCCATTACTTGGACCGTGTATTTCTGATCCAGCAGCATGGCAGGAACATTGTGCAGCTTTACCATCCGGGACTGTCTCAAGGTAATCGGGTTCAGACTTCCCGCCAGAATAAGCACTTTCCGGTCATAGACAAATGTCTGGCAGTCCGCCCGCTGGAGCCTCATTGTTTTGGCCCAAAACTCTGCAAATCCGGCACAGCCTGCCAAAAGTATCGGTTGAGTCGTTTGCTTCAGCGCATCGGCAGCGGCACACAGCTCCTCATCCGTCCGGGCGTCGAACACAGTGATTCCAGAGGGTGCAACTGCCATTTCCCCGCTCTTGTTCAATCGGACCGGGCGGCTGCACTGGCCTTGGATCACCTTCGGTATGTAGGACTCGGTCACCGGCTCGAAAAGGTCCTTGCCGAACACAGATTCGTTCACCGGCTTGTTATCAATATAGAGAACACCATCCTTGGTATAGCGTCCCAGCTTTGGGAACGCAGGAATATAGGCCAACCGGTCAATCCCGGTCCCGGCCATCAGCCCATCCAATTCGGCGCCGATGTTTCCTCGGAGCGCAGAATCCGTTTTTTTATAAATCTGGGCGATTCCGGCGGCGGCTGCCCGCTGCCCGATTTCTCGAAGGATGTAAAAGGCTTTCTCTGGGGCAATATGCCTGGTTTCGGTGTCAATAACTAAAACTTTCGCCTCTGTCTCATCAAAAGAGATTTTTGGGTCAGTGGTCACACAAGTTTTTGCACCGAACTTCACGAACTGTACTCCGGTGTCTAATGCACCTGTGAAGTCATCTGTCAAAATCAAAAGCTGTAACATAAACCCCTTATTATCCCCCTTTGATATTTCTCAATTTTGCCTGCCCATCAGAGGACTGTCTGATAAATGCTTCTGATCTCGTCCAGCGTCAATTCTTTTCGGTTGTTAGAGAGCAGCCGGGTTACCTTGCTGCCCGCATCCACCAGCCACTCCAGATCTTCCTTAGGGACATTGAAAGCGGCCAGACTGGCGGGAATCCGCATGAAGGAAACGATATCTTCGATCTCCTGAATCATATGCTCCACTTTCCAGTCATCGCTCTTTTGAGAGCGCTCGGGCCAGACAATGTCGCTCAGGACGGCGAAACGCTCCTTACAGGCGTCCCGATTCATCCGCATGACAGGAGCAAATAGGATCGCGTTGGAGACGCCGTGCGGGATATGGTACCTGCCCCCCAAAGGGTAGGACAGCGCATGAACCGCAGTGGTTCCGCTGGCAGTGATGGCCAAGCCGCCCAGGTGGGCACCCAGCAGCATGCTCTCCTTGGCCTTCATATTGTCCGGCTCCGCATAGGCCGCCTAGATGTTGTGGAAAACTTTTTTAGCACCCATGCCGGCGTACACATCACTGATGGGATTGGCTTTCAAAGATGTAAAACACTCCACCACATGAGTCAAAGCGTCCACACCGGTAGCAGCCACCAGCTTGGGGGGCAGGCGCCGAATCAGTTCCGGCTCCAGCAGCACAATGTCAGGAATCATCTCATCGTTAACGATGCCCACTTTCATATTTTCCTCCGGAACCGCCACAATGGCATTGCAGGTGGCCTCGGCGCCGGTGCCGCAGGTGGTTGGCAGCATGATAGTTTTCAATTTTTTCTTCCCCAACTTGGGGTTGTTCAGCAAGTCCCGGACACTCAGCTTATGATCCGCCAGCATGGAGCAGAGTTTTGCGGAATCCATCACGCTGCCGCCGCCCAGAGCAATGATAATATCAGCCGCATTTCCCCGGACAAAGGAAGCCATCTCGTCTACCGCCATGTAGCTGGGCTCAGCCGGGATCTGGTCATAAACTTTCCAGGATACCTGGCACTTGTCCACCACATCAGTTAACAGTTTAAGCAGCCCTGAGGAGGCCACGCCCTGGTCAGTGAAAATCACGGCCATCTTGACCCCGTGCTGGGGAAACAGTTCTTCCAGCTGGTGGATACACCCCGCCCCGGCATAGAGGCAGGAGGGAGATTTTTCGAAATAGATTTTGTTCATTGGTTCACCTAATTTCTTATCATACGGTTGTTATGGTGTTGGCCCGGCATTTTCATGGAAGCGAAAGTTTTCTTCTGAGCTTTTATGGGTATATTCTACAACACACACAATCTGTCTGTGGAGAGTCTAAATTCAACTAATTGATTCAGTGTGAAACTTTATTATATGGATCGGTTGATATTCGTATCATTATATGCTATTCTTTCACTGGACAAGTCAGGTTAACTTTTTGCTTGTTGTTTCAAATTAAATCACTTCGGCGCAACTTGCACAATGGATATTTCATTTATAAGGAGGCAGTATCATGACTACATTAGAGCGCAAAATGACCGACCACTTAAAACAGATGCGGGAGGAATACAACCTTATTGGCATCAAAACTGAGTTTGAGGGTGAGGGTGCCCGCATGGATGAACTCTTCCGTCTAAAAGAGATGACCATGAACGCCGGTGTGGATATCGTCCTAAAGATTGGCGGCGCCGAGGCCCTTACCGACCTTCGTAACGCCCGCACGATCGGCGCCAAAAAAGTAGTTGCCCCCATGGTGGAAACTGAGTTCGCCGTTCAGAAGTTTATGGACATGTTCGCCAAGGTTTTCCCGGCTGACGAGGGCCACGACACGATCCCTTGCATCAATGTTGAGACCATTACCGGCTCTCAGCATTTTCAAAAGATGATTGAATTGGAGGCTTTCCCCCGGGTGGGCGAGGTGGTCATTGGCCGAGTGGATATGACTCGTTCCTTGGGGCTGACCTATGCCGACTTAAACTCCGAGCCCGTTTATGAGGCCTGCGCCCGTATTTTCCAGAAAGTCAAAGAGGTTGCCCCCTCTAAAGAGTGTGTTATGGGCGGTATCTCCAATTTTGAGGCGTTCGACTTCCTAAAGCGCTTTGGTCCCGGCATTGTAGACGCCTATGAGCTACGCAAGGCGATCTACCATGTAGCCGAGGGCTGGGAAAAAGCTGCGAAAGTCGGCCTTATGAAAGGTTACGAATTTGAAATCATGTGGTATACTTATAAACAGAATTACTACTCCGCCATTTCCACTGAAGATCTGCAATATTGCGAGAAGATCAAGCGCAACTATCAAAATATGGAGGCTGCCTTGGGTAAATAAAACCTTTGAGGGGCAGGGCGGAACCCCGCCGTCCAATTTAGGAGGTTGTACATGTGAAACATCTAAAAATTCTTCTTGTGGCCCCCTATCAGAATTTGGCCGACATTTTCTTGGAGACGTCTAAAGAATTCCCTGAGATCCTCCTCGAGACCTTTGTGGGCAACTTGGAAGACGGCATCCGATATTACCAGGAACTTATCGCGATCCGAAATTTCGACATCATTCTCTCCCGGGGCGGGACCGCCTCCATGCTGAAAGACGTGTCCCCTATTCCCATTGTGGATATTGAAGTATCTGTTTATGATATGCTCCGTGCTATCAAGAGCGCGGAGCAATATGGCCAGCCTTTCGTTGTGGTGGGCTTTGCGAACATCACCGAAACTGCCCGCCTTCTGCGGGATATGCTGAACCTGTCATTGGATATCCGAGATATCTCCAGCAGCGCAGAGGTGGAGGAGTACTTATCCGGTCTGCTGGCACAGGGGAAAAATCCGCTGGTGCTGGGGGATATGGTTACTGTGGAACAGGCTAAGGCACTGGAGATGAAAAATCTGCTCATTACTTCGGGCAAGGAAAGTGCGGTCAAGGCATTTCAGGACGCTATTACGCTCCACCAAAATCTCCGGCTTGTCAAACGGGACGGCCAGATGTTCCGTTCCATTCTGGACAACAGCAAGGGCAGTCGGGTAGTCTTTAACTCCCAGGGGAAAATTGTTTACTCCAACCTCTCCTCTGCAGATGTCAACACACTGCAGCTGTTAGATATCCTTTCAAAAAATGTGGAGACCCTCAAGCAAAAAAAGCAGATTACCCTGACCCGAAAACGCAAGGGTCAGCGGCTGGAGATCTACGGCACCGAAATTATTGAGGATTGGGATTCGTTCTACTCATTCTTCATCGACTTCCGCAGCGGTCTGTCCAACAGTATGCCCAACGTTATCTCAGTAAATGACAAAAGCGAGGTCAGCCAGATGCAGGACGACCTGCTCTGCTCCCCCACCTATATACAACCCATCATTTCCGCCTATGGTAGCAAGAAATTTCTCAAGGTTCTCTCTACTCACACCCCCATTTTTATCGGGGGTGAGCCAGGCACCGGAAAGGACTCGTTTGCCTACAGCCTCTATTTTAACTACCAGCGCGACACATCTTTCTTTATCACCATCAACTGCCCCTTGCTCAATGAAAAAGTCTGGCAGGCCATCGTCAACGATCCCAACTTTCCCCTCTGCGGTCAGGGTCATACCATCTACTTCAAGGATGTCCACGCGCTTTCCCCGGCCATGCAGAAAAACCTGGAACTCTATTTCGAGGACACACTCCCCCATAATCGGCACCAGATTATCTCCTCCGGCTCCCGCAACCTCTACGATCTGGCTCTGGATGACAACTTTATGCGGGCACTCTACTCTAAACTCTGCGGGATCACCGTCTGCCTCCCCGCCCTGCGAAATCGAAAAGGTGATCTGCCGGTCTTTGCTAATATGCTCATTCAGCGCTTTAACGGTGAGTTTTCTAAACAGGTGATCGGCTTTCAGAGCGATGCGCTCAAATTGCTGTGCAACTACGAGTGGAAGCTCAATATGGCCCAACTGAAACAGATCGTCCGTCAACTGGTTATCATGGCGGATGGCTATTACATCTCCGCCGACCAGGTGGGCGAGGCGCTCTCCTCCATCAAGGAGTCAGATGCCCCGGTTTCCTCTCTAGATCTGACCCGTACACTGGATGAGATCGAACGGGATATCATCAATCGGGTCCTGGTAGACGAGAATATGAACCAGTCCAGCGCGGCGAAACGGCTGGGCATTGGCCGGACTACATTGTGGCGCAAGCTCAGCTATGCCCCCGCCTCCACCCCCGGCAAGAGGCCCCGTTCCAGTCAACAAGAACCCGTATAATTTCCGCCGGAGCCCACCAAAAACAACAGGCGCGCCCGTTTCGGACACGCCTGTTGTTCGCTATAGATACCCTAATCTCCAATTTCCTGAGAGAGCTGATGATGAACGTAGTCTTGGGTGCGCAGGACGAGGATACCCTCACCTCCCTGGCCAGCCGAATTGTCCGGCTGAACGCACAGATGACGGCCTCTGAGCGGAAGAAGTTTCCGTGGTCAGAAGGCAAAGGCACATGATGGGCAGGTGAATAAGATTGTGGGACTACGAGTTTCGAGGAATTGTCAGAGATTTTCACGGGTGTAAATCTGCTGATTTTTAGTGCTGGGCCGAAAGTGCGGGTAAGTTTTGATTACACAGCATCTTCAATAGATTCCACGATACTCATTTTGCTGATCCTTCTCAGTGGGACGCAGGTTGCCAGCAGACAGGCGGCTATGGCCAGGGCTGCCGCCTCTGCGATGGGAATGACGGGGATAGAGACCAACCGCAGTTCATCCGTCGTTGCCGCTTCCACAAAAATCGTGCAAACGTACCCGGCGATGCTCCCAACCACCGCCGCGATCATCCCGTAATAGGCTCCCTCCCACAGGAACACCTTGAACAGGCTCCCGGTGCCCATGCCGATGGCCCGCTGCATCCCGATTTCGGCGACCCGGGTGTGGATATTGGTATAAACCGTGTTGATAATATTCAACAGACCAATCAACGCCACAAAGAGGATCAGGCCCCAGGCCAGGAGCTGGATTTGGGCGAAGCTCTCCGCCAGCTGCCGGTCGGTGTCCTCGTAGGACAGCCAGAGGGTGCCGGGGACACGCCCCGCCAGAGTCTCCACCGCGGCGTCATAGTCCTCTCGGTCCACCCCTTCCGCCAGGGCGGGCAGCAGCCAGTTGTAGGCCGTCTTTCCCGTGAGGGCGGCGTACAGTTCCTCGTTCACAACAACCTGCACGCCGTTGACAAAGCCGTTGTTGCCCACGCTCAGATAGGTATCATAGCCGTCCAGGGTGTGCAGCACCGGCAGCTCACGCCCCGCCACGGTGACAGTGTCCCCGGTCTGTATGCTGGTGCGTGGGATCTCCTGCCCCTCAAAGACCAGGGGCAGAGGGTTGCGGACCATGCAGCCCTCCCCGGCCTTCAGCTTTTCCAAAACCTCCGGGGCAAGGGAGGAAAAGGCCCGGTCCCAGTAAGCGCCGTTCAGCCCCACCACCTGAAAGGTTTCTGCCGGCTGGAGGGGAAAGCCAAAGTCGATGCCTATGGGATAGCAATCCTGCCCCTGCTCATAGAGGGAGAACTGCATGGCGGTCAGCTGCGCCACCCGGGGGTCGTCTTTCATCGTCTGGTACTCCCCGGGGGAGAAGCCGGCCGATTCGTTGGTGATGGAGTAGTCGCCAAAATGCTCCGCCACGCCGCTCCCGGCAGCGTCCAGCAGTCCCACCGCCCCCTGGAGGGCAATGAAAACGGTAATACTCATCACCAGGGACAGGACGGTGATCGCTGTGCGGCCTGGGCTGCGCCTCAGATTGAGGCGGGCGTAAAAGGCCTCAAAACTGTGGATTTTTTTCATCTTGTGGCCCCGGCGCCTGATTTTCACTTGATTTCCCGCCATGGCGGCGGTAGGAGAGACTCGGGCTGCGTACCGGGCGGCGGGAAGGGCGGCGGCCAGGGCGAACAACAGGGTAACGGCCCCGCTGGCCAGCAGGAAAACACCTTTGCCGCCGCTGTTCTCCCCAATCAGGCGGTTCAGCTCCCCGGCGTCCCGGGCCAGGAAAATCTCTGGGGACAGCAATCCCGTGGCGGCAGTAAGGATGCCCCTGGACGACAGGATCCCCAGCAGCAGGCCGATGGGAATACCCACCACGCACAGCAGCAGAACCTGGGCCGCGACCAAACGATAGAGCTGCCCCCTGCCCGCCCCGATAGCCCGGAGGACGCCGTACTGGGTCATGCGCCGGGCGACGGCGATTTTCAGGATGTTGTAGATCACCAGCCCCGCCGCCAGCAAAATAAGCCCGCCAACCAGAGCTCCCGCCGCCATCATAAAGGGAAACCCCTCTGCGGAGATATCCGTCACATCGGCGGCCTGCGCGCTGTACCGGATACCCAGGGCGTTTAAAAGCGGGATGTTGTAGGTGGCGTCCAGCTCGTGGACATTCAGGGTGGCTGTCAGGTCGTCCATGGTGGCCTGGAAGGTACCCTTGTCCGCCATGCGGACGTCCACGTTGTAGTAGAAATACTTCTCCGGCAGCAGGGCCTCCGCCGTCCCCAGCCCCACGATGCCGTTGATGGTCCCGGCGGCGTAGTTGAGATAGTTGCTCTCGGTGACGCCCACCAGGGTAAACTCGGCGGTGAAGTCATAGGACTGGGTTGCTACCCCGTGGCGCAGGGCTTTGGAGAGGGAGAGGGTCAGGGGGTCCCCCAGCTGGCCGGAGAAGCCCAGATATCCCAGCACATCCTCGGGCAGGGCAAGCTCCATGGGGGCCTGGGGCAGACGCCCCTCTTTCAGGACGGAGATGGAGGGGTAGAGGGCGCTCACATCCTCTTGAAACTCGCTGAGGCCCAGGATTAGAGTGTTGTCCAGCTGTACGCTGCCCAGCACCACATGGGCGCCCACAAAGGACAGCCGCGGGTCCTGCCGCAGTGTCTTCAGCTGTGCCTCGTTCATCTGGACAAATTCGGCGTGGCGGTTTCCGCCGATGGCGATGGCCTGCTGCTGCCGCATGGCGGACAGCACGCCCATGGACTGGCCGATCACCGCCGTCATCATGGTGGACAGGACGATGGCCAGGAGGATCAAAACTGAGGTGACCCGCTGGGCCAGCAGCTCTTTCAGAGCCAGTGTGTGGTAGTGTCTCATTCCGCCCCCACCTCCGACAGCACTCCGTCCACAATGGTGAGCCGCCGCGCTGCCTGTGCCGCGACACGGCTGTCGTGGGTGATGACCACCAGCGCCTTGCCCATCTCCTTACCTACGGTTTTCAGCAGCTCCATCACCTCGCCGCCGCTCCGGCTGTCCAGGTTGCCGGTGGGCTCGTCGGCAAAGATCACGTCGGGCCGGGCGATGAGGGCGCGGGCAATGGCCACCCGCTGCTGCTGCCCCCCGGAGAGCTCATGGGGCAGGTGGGTCAGCCGCTCTTGGATGCCCAGCAGGCCGGCCAGCCTCCCTAAGTAGGCCTCGTCCGGCTGCCTCCGGTCCAGCAGAAGCGGCATGATGATGTTTTCCCGGGCGGTGAGCACGGGGAGCAGGTGGAACTGCTGGAAGATGAAGCCGATGCGCCGGCGGCGGAAGGCGGACAGCTCCCGGTCTGACAGGCCGTAGATGTCCCTGCCGTCGTAGAGCAGGCGGCCGGAGGTGGGCCGGTCCAGGCCGGACAGCAGGTGCAGCAGCGTGCTTTTCCCGCTGCCCGACGGCCCCATGATGGAGAGAAAATCGCCGGGGGTGATGGTCAGCGAGGCCCGGTCCAGAGCGGTCACCCGGTTTTCTCCCTCGCCGTAGATTTTAGAAAGTTCTTTCGCTTCGATGTTCATAAAAAACACCCTCCTTATGTGGAATAAGGAGAGTGTAACGGATAAATCTCAAAAAATTCTCAAGGGCGTTCGTTTATTCCCAGGGAAGCAATGGCAACCGCTCCGCCGGACGCGCTGTTTTCCAGCCGGAGCGTACCGCCGTGCTTCCGGCACAGCAGGCCGCTGGTGTACAGGCCCATGCCGAAATGTGACCCGCCCGCCTCCGTCTTTCCAAAGGGCTTTGGGCCGCTTCTTAGCAGCTGATCTGGAAAACCGGGGCCGTCATCCGCAACGGCCAGAGCCAGGGTGCGTTCCTCCAGGGCCAGGGTGATCTCCAGCCGCTCATGCGCAAAGCGGACTGCGTTTCCAATCAGGTTTTCCGCCACCGTGAGAAAAATTCCGTGGTCGAGCTGTGCTGTCCCTGTATCCGGTGCGGAAACAGAGACCTCCAGCGCCGGGGCCAGCAGCCGGGCCGTCTCCTCCAGCTCCGAACGCAGAACGGAACAGGAGACGCTGGCGGTGCGCACCGGCAGCTGCTCCAGCCGCTGAATGGAGCTCATAGCCTCCACGTACCGCTCGATCCTTACGGTGTAATTCTCCAGCCGGTCCAAGGCCTGGCGGTCCGAGGGGTCCTGCTGCAGCAGCTTGACGCTGCCTTTCAGCACAGTGACCGGGTTGCGCAGATCGTGGGCAAAGGCGGCGTTGAGCCGCTTGCGCTCCTCCCCCTGCCGCCACAGCTCCTGGTTGCTTTTCAGCAGCTCCCGACGCATGCGCTCAAAAGCAGCGCAGATCTGCCCCAGCTCGTCGGCGGAGACGGCCGGAAGGGTGAAGTCCAGGTCATGGGCCTGGACGCGCCGGGTCCCCTCCAGCAGCAGGGCGATGGGCTCCTTCAGCTTCCAGCGGTAAAAGAGCGCCCCGGCCACGGCCAGACCCATGACCGGAAGCAGGACCCAGCCCAGCAGAGCGGTGATATCCAGCATCTGTGCCAGCCTCAGCTGCTCTGGCGTGGGGCTCGGAAGGGACGTAATGGTCCCGCCGATGCCGATGCTTATCCCGCCCAGGGGATACCGGGAGGCAACTGCCTTGCACCCCGTCCACAGCAGGGCTGCCAGCGCCGCCGCCGCCAGCAGTCCGCAGAAGGCCAGCAGAAAAAACGCCCGCCGCAGGCTCATGCCGCTCAGCCGTTCCATTTGTACCCGCACCCCCAGACTGTTTCAATGTAGCTGTGGAGCGTGTGCCGGGCCAGCTTGGAGCGTATTTTCCGGATGTGCTCCATGACGGTGTCGCTGCTGCCCTCGCCGTCGATGCCCCAGACGGATTCGTAGATCCTCTCCCGGTCGAACACCTGCCCCGCATTCAGGGACAGCAGTTCCAGAATGTCAAACTCCCGCCGGGAGAGGACCACCGGCTCGCCGTGAATGGTCACAGTCCGGGCGGAGTAGTCCACCGCGCATTCCCCGAAAAAACGCACCGCGGAGGGGCTGTTCCTCCTCCGCTCCCGGCGCAGATGGGCGGCGACTCGCGCCTCCAGCTCGTCCAGATCAAAGGGCTTGACGATGTAGTCGTCCGCTCCCGCCTGAAACCCCATAATCTGGTCGGCGGACTCGATCCGGGCCGTCAAAAACAGAATCGGGCAGGTCACATGCTCCCGAATGGTCTGGCAGACGGTTATGCCGTCCATGCCCGGCATGTTGATGTCCAGCAGAATCAGGTCGGGCTGTGCCTCCGCCTTTTGTATGGCCTCCTGCCCGCTGCAGGCCGTCAGCACCTCGTATTTCGGGGAAAAGCAGGCCTCCAGCATGTCCACAATCCCCCCCTCGTCGTCCACAATTAAAAGTGTTTGAGACATTTTTTCACCCCTTTGCGAGTTCCTTGCCATGGCTTATTTCTATTATACCATACAATTATCAAGATTTTCCCAAGAACTCGGCTTAAAATCGTAGAGCCTGTGTTGCTTGCCGTTTGTTGGTGAAACCCCTCCGACCTTCATAAAGCCATCCACACAGTCAGAGGATTTAGGGTCATCCAGCGTTACTGGAAGGAGCGGAATGGATCCCTGATAGGGTAAAAAGTGGCGTGAACAAGTCGTTCACGCCACCTCTGGTATCGTTAGGTTTTATGTTCCTTTTAGTTTAGCCGGAACTTGCGCGCCAAGCTATTCATCAGCAGGGATTGATCCGACAATTCCTGTGCGGTAGCGGCGCTTTGCTCCGAAGTGGCAGAGGTACTTTGAATAACGGAAGATATTTGGTCGATTCCCTCGGTTACCTGAGAGATCGCTGTAGTCTGACTTTCTACCGCTTCCACAACCGCATCCACTTTAATCGTTACATTTTCCGCAATGGAGTTGGTTTTGTCCAATGATTCCGTTACTTTTGCAACCACTTGGCCGCCCTCTGCAACGGCACTGATCGACCCCTCTATCAGCTCCTTGGTGGCTTTGGCCGCCTCGTCAGACTTAGCCGCCAAATTACGCACCTCATCAGCCACCACAGCAAAGCCCTTTCCCGCGCTGCCTGCCCGGGCCGCCTCCACGGCGGCGTTTAGGGCCAGGATATTGGTCTGGAACGCAATGTTTTCGATCGTATCGATGATTTTGCCGATCTCTGTGGAGGAGCTGGAGATCTTCTCCATAGCGGTGTTCAGTTCCTGGACATAATTCACGCTGACTCCCAGCTGCGCACCTGCCTGGGCCACAAAATGCCCGGCTTCCTCAGCAGCGGCCGCGGTCTGCCTGGCGTTCTCTGCGATGCTGTCGGCAGTGGCGGACAATTCATGGATTGCGCTGGCTTGCTCCGTGGCCCCCTGGCTCAGTGATTGCGCGCCGTTGGATACCTGAACGGCGCTGCTGGCCACGGTTCCGGCGGACTGATTGATTTGTGAAAGCGTATCCTTCAAGGAATTGTGGATGGTTTTAATGGACTGCTCCATGGTTACAAAGTCGCCCAAATAGGTACGAGTGATCGTTTCACGGAAATCTCCCTGGGCCATTTTGCCCAAATGAAGGGACACATCCTGCGCCACATCGTTTAAACGGGACAGCATAGTTTCCAGCGCCCTTGCCAGCTGGGCAGTTTCATCCTTGGACTTTACATGGGGGGACGGTGTGTGTAAATCTCCGTCGGCCATCTTCTGGAGCCGGGCAACACAGGATTGAATTGGGCCGGAGATAGACCTGCCTACTTTGACTGCTACAGGGAATGTGGCGAGCACAACGAGGACTACCACCAGAACCGTCAGCATAATGCTCCGGTCCAAAGTAGATTTAAGTTCCCGCTGGCTGGTCTCAATGGCTATGCTCCACTCCTGATGGCCGTCAATGGGAGCGAAGCCCACAAATTTGTTGTCACCATAAAAGTTATATGCCCCGAAACCGGTTTCTCCCTGGAGCATACGCTGATTCACATCAGCCACATCAGCCACGCTTGGGTCCGTTTTTGCCGCTTCAATCATGTTGGAGCCCTCTTCTACAATGGAAGCCTCTCGATGACCGATGACATTCCCTTTGTTGTCCAGCACATAGGCTACGCCGCTGCTGCCAATAGACAAATTTCTTACAATATCTGACAGAAAATCAGCACTGATTCCACCATAGACTACACCGTCGAAGCGGCCGTTGGTGATGATAGGTACCTCCAACAGGAAGATCATCTGCTGTCCGTCGTTCATAATATCAGAGATATAGGGTTTCATTGTAGATTTGCACTGTTGAAAATAATCTTCTTCTGCGTAGCTGTATCCCGTGGAAGAAAACCCGCTGGCATCCATTTTGCCAACGTAGAGAAAGCCGTTGCGCTGGGCGATATCCTCCCGAAGGGGAATCAGCTCTGGAGCAGTCGGATCAGATTCCCGGAAAATATCAGAGGCGGCGGCCTCTTGGAGCGCCGTCCAGTAGTTTCCCATTTTCCATTCCACAGCGTCTGCGGCCATCTGTGTAGCGGGACCCAAAGTCTTTGTCGTAACATCATCAATTCCGCTTGCGTTCAGCAGGGCTGTAATCACACCAATCAGCACCGATCCGACCAGCACTACCGACAACATACTGATTTGGATTTTTGATTTGATCGATTTCATACATGACCTTCCTTTTACCCATTTTTTATTTAGGGCGAGAGAGTGCGTTTTCAAACAAAATGTGCGATTTTTGGCTGCGCCCTAAATCCTTGATATTCTAGCATGAAGAAAAAAATATTCAATATGCTATTACTCTTTTGGTTTGTTTTCTGGTCTTTTTTATATCGCATGTGACCAGACACTACACGAATAAGCTGATCCGTTGTCAACTGCTCTCGAAGGTTTTTCTACTCATGATCACCATGTCCGCAATATGCGAAAATTCATAAAATATTTCCTTAATATAACAAAAATTGTCGGATATGTGTTCCGCATCTTTTGCAAAAAACTCACTTACTTTCGTCTTATTCCAATTTTCCCGCACTTACCAACAGTACTCAACATTTACCAAGAATAATTACAAATAATTCCAATCTGCCTCAACAATCCCCGATTGCTCCAGACATCAGAGAAATACTATATATTGCAATAAAATAAAAATATTACACAATATATAGTATAAAATAATAAAAAGAAGGTAAAGATTAGATATCTCTACCTTCTTTTTTCTGGAATAAGCGGTTAAAATCGATTTTCCGGACCGACTGTCTCCGCCTCTCCGGCCCTGCTTCAATCGCCTCCACTGCGCTCATTTTCCCACCCGCTGCAGGGGGATGCAGGCTGCCAGCAGGCAGGCCGCCACAGCCAACACCGTCGCCTTCAAAAATGGCAGCGCCCGGGATCGGAATGAGCTGAACCATCCCGTTTGGAATGGTGGTTTCTATTCGTTTTCCCTGTGTCAGAGCACGGGGCTTGTCAGCACTTTTCCGGTCAGGACCTCGTCACAGCCCTTTGCCGCGCCGAGGGAGGATCGGCTCTTAGACTCGCGGGTGCTGCCGCCGCAGTGGGGTGTCAAGATCACATTGTCCAGCGCCCACAGCGGAGAATCTGCGGCGACGGGCTCCAGTTCCGTGGCGTCAAGCCCCGCGCCGGCAATTTCTCCCGCCTGCAGCGCGGCAATAAGAGCCGACTCGTCTACCAGACTGCCCCGGGCCGTGTTGATCAGATAGGCGCTGTTTTTCATCAGCGCAAACTCGCGTCTGCCAATTCCGTGCCTGTTGTCCGCCGTCGCGGCCATATGGAGAGTGATAAAGTCAGCCTGACGGAAGATATCGTCCCGATCCTCTGCCAGGACGGCGTAGTCCGGGAGGGACTCCGGCTTGCAGAAGGGGTCGAACACCAGGATATTCATTTGAAAGCCGTCGTGGGCCATGGCGCCCATGCACCGGCCGATCTGCCCATACCCAAAGATGCCCAGCGTTTTTCCGGAAATCTCCACGCCGGAGGCTCGCTTGCGCGCCTCCTTGAACTGTCCGGCGCGGTAGGTGTTCTGCAGGGTGTTGAAGGTCTTTGCACAGGCCAGAATCAGCAGCATGGCGTGCTCCGCCACGGCCGTACTGTTGCTCCCGCGGGTATTGACAACACGCACCTTGTGGCGCGCGCAGCTCTCCAGATCCACGGTGTCTACGCCGGAACCGTGTCTGGCAATGACCTTCAGACGGGGACAGCGGGAAATCACGGCGTCGCTCATCACAGCGAGACGGGGAATTACCCCATCACAGTCCTGCAAATCTGCAATCAGCGTCTCCTCATCGGTGCCCCGGGCGTATTTGACCTGATAGCCGTGGGCGCGGAGCCAGTCGGGACCATCCTCCGACATGGGCTCGGTGATTAAAATCCGATACTCCATAAAATGTTATCCTCCTGAAAATATGTTGCTGCGATTCTTCTGTTAGCCGCCGGCATCCGAACGGTGCTCCTTTATAGAGGAGAAGCTCCTGGCGGACGCAAGAATGCTCTTTTTTAGAATCGCCATATCCGAACCGACCGTAAACATGCGGCACCCCAGGTCGTATACCCGATCAAACTCTTCCTGAGACTGAAGCCCGCCCAGTCCGGCGTCGCCAAGGATCACATCGGAGGCGGCGACCGTCCGACAGACATACTCCACCGCCTGCCGTACCTCCGGCGTTACAACGCCGCCGTACCCCATATCCAGAGACAGATCCTTTGCACCGACCCGCAGAACGTCAATCCCGGTTGTCAGGATGTCGTCGAGGTTGCGGATTGCCTCCTGGCTTTCAATCATGCCAATGGCCATTACATTTTGATTGACCAGCGTCAGGTACTCCTCCGTGGGGATAAAGCCGTAGACGGAGGCCCTGGCGCTGTCGCCGAATCCGCGGTGCCCCAGCGGAGCGTACTTCACCTCACCGACTGCGTGGAGGGCCTGGTCCTTTGTGTAGATATGCGGGAAGATGATGCCCATGACACCCGCCTCCAGCAGCTGGAGGATCAGACCGTCCTCATGGCTGGGAATACGCATGATGGGCACGGCGCCGCCCAGCTGTACGGCGCGGATCGCGTTCTCCGCAGTTTCAATATTGTAGGGAAAGTGCTCCCCCTCCAAAAAGACGTAGTCCAGATGACAGCAAGCGATCATCTCCGCCAGGAGCGGGGACCGGCTTCGGAGCTGACAGCCCAAAACAGCTTCGCCGCGTTTCATCTTGTCGAACATGGGGTTGTGCTGAACAGAAATCACAAAAATCCACCTTTCTTGTGCTGCAAGGTCATGCCGGTCCGCCGCAAAATCGTTGGCACGCCAAGTGCGCAGCGTTTATATAATGTATACATTATAAGATTTATTGAATAAATCCTGTTTGTATTATACACCAAACTGTGTTATTCTACAAGAAAAGTAGCTATCGTATTTTGCAATACGAAATTTAACCATCTGGTTATAGGCAGGCATTCTGAGGTGCTTGAGGACAGAGAGGGGCAGTGCGTGTATGAAAAATGGGATAACAGTTTTGCCCTATGCCGTATACATGACGGAGCAGGGGGAGGGCCTCCCCGCGCGGGAAGCGGAGGAGCGCCTGGGACTGCGGAATGTCGCGGGGCTGCGTGAGAACACCATGGCATACCGCATTCTGCGGGCGCACGACAGGAGCCGCCGGAAGGGCGCCATGGAGCTGTCCATGGATGCGCTGGTATCCCCGGACAATGTTTATGTCAGCATCATCCAGACAGCGCGGGCCAGCGGGCTGAGGGAATTTGTGCTCCCCTTCGTCCTGACCAACTGTCACAACAGCCTCTGCAGCGTGGGGGGGACCATCAACGAGGATGACCACCAGTTCGGCCTGTCCTGCGCGAAACGCTATGGAGGGATCATGGTCCCCGCCTATCAGGCGGTGATCCACCAGTTTATGCGGGAATGCATGACCTCCTGCGGCAGCATGGTGATGGGGGCCGACAGCCACACCCGGTACGGCGCGCTGGGAACGATTGGGATCGGCGAGGGGGGCGGCGAGCTGGTGAAACAGCTGCTGGGACAGCCTTATGAGCTGAGCGATCCGCAAGTGGTCGCCGTCCTTCTGAAGGGCCGCCTGCGGCATGGCATTGGGCCCCATGACGTGGCGCTTTCACTCACGAGCGCCCTGTTCGCTTCCGGGATCGTACGGAACAAGCTCCTGGAATTCCGGGGCGGCGGCGTGTCCGGGCTGTCCATGGATATGCGCATAGGAATCGACGCGATGACTACGGAGCTGGCCGCGCTCTCCTCCCTGTGGATTACCGATGACAGGACCAAGGAATTTTACTGCCGGCACGGCAGGGGTGACGCCTTCCGGGAGATCCGCCCGGAAGCGCCCGCCTGTTATGACGGCGTCATCGAGGTCGATCTGGACAAGATCCAGCCCATGATTGCCCTTCCCTTCCATCCCAGCAACGCCTATCCCATCCGGGAGTTTCAGGAAAACGCCCGTGAGATCATCTCCGGCGTGGAGGCGGAGGGGCGCAGAACGATGGAGAATTTCTCCCTGCAAAAGCACTTTACGGACGGACGCTTCCGCGTTCAGCACGGCACGGTGGCGGGCTGTACCGGCGGACTATATGAGAACATCTGCGCGGTACGGAACATTCTCAAGGAGTTCCCCGGCCTTGCCTCGGATCAGTCGCTGCATATCTTCCCGGCCAGCCAGCCAATCTATCATCAACTTGCCGAAACGGGCGCCGCGGCGGATCTCTCCGCCGCCGGAGCGGTGCTGCTCTCCGCCTCCTGCGGACCGTGCTTCGGCGTACAGGACATCCCGGCAAATAACCGCCTGAGTATGCGGCATATAACCCGCAACTTCCTCAACCGGGAGGGGGCCCGCCCTTCCGGAGGGCAGGGCGCCGGGGTTGCGCTGATGGACGCCCGGTCCATTGCGGCCACGCTCTGTGCGGGCGGCGTGCTGACCGGCGCCGATACGATAGAGTATGACGAATCCGTCCCGCCTGATCGGTTTGACGGGGACATGTACCGTCGCCAAATCTACTGGGGATACGGACAGGCAGACCACGTCACGCCGGTGGAGCTCGGTCCCAATATTACGGACTGGCCCGAATTGGACAAGCTGCCCGCGCATCTGCTGCTCCAGGTCTCCGGTGTGTACGGGGGATCAGTGACGACGGATGAGCTGGTTCCTTCCGGAGAGGCGTCGGCCTATCGCTCCAATCCGGAAAAGCTGGCCGCCTTCACCCTTCAAAACCGGGATCCGGAATACTTCCGGCGGGCGTCGGCCCTTCGTGACTTTTCTCGGAAATACCGCCTGGGAGAGGGCAGGGAGGCGGACGAGTCCCTGGACCGGTGCTGCCGGGCGCTGGAGGCAATACTTGGGTGTACCCGTCATGAGCTGGGGGTGGGCAGCGTCATACTCTGCAGCCAGATCGGGGATGGGTCAGCCCGCGAGCAGGCGGCCAGCTCTCAGCGGATCCTCGGCGGATGGGCCAATATTGCGACAGAATATGTGACCAAGCGGTACCGCTCCAATCTCATCAACTGGGGAATGCTGCCGCTGCTGACCGAACAGCCGCTGCCCCTGAAGGAGGGGGATCTTCTCCTGCTTCAGGACGTCCGGGCAGGCGTTGAAACAGGCGCGCGGCAATTCACAGCGATCCATGTCAACGGCGCCGGAGAAAAAATAGCCGCCTACCCCCTGATCTGTCCGGCGCTCTCGGAGGAGGAACGGGAGCTTCTGCTCTCCGGGTGTCTCATCAACCGCTTCCGCCAACAACGTATTCCATGAAGCGAAGGCTTCTAAATAATTAGGAGGTAATTTATGAAAAGAAAGCTATCCGCATTCCTTGTGCTCGCACTCACCCTGTCCCTTGCGCTGGCCGGCTGCGGAAAGACGCCCGCCAACCCCGCGCCTGCCGAAAGCGATGTCTCCTCCCCGGCTGAGAATAACTTCAAATTCACAGAGAATATGACCATCGTGGTTCCCTACAAGGCCGGCGGAGGCGTCGATGTGGCGATCCGCGCCCTGTTGGAGGCCGGCCTGCGGGATCAGCTGGGGACCTCCGTCACGGTGGAAAATGTGGGCGGAGGCAACACGCTTATCGGCGCACAGCAGGTCCTCGGCGCCCCGGCGGACGGCTACACCCTGTTTGTCAACACCTGTGCCGCTTTCCTGGCCGCGCCGCAGATGTACGACAATCCCTACACGCTTGACGACTGGCAGTATATCACCACGCTGGGCGTAACGGAGCTGCTGGTGGCGGGAGGTCCTTCGGCGCCTGCTGACACGGTGGATGAGCTGATTGCCTTCGGCAAGGAGAACGCAGACGGCGTGACCGTCGGCTGCGCCGGGTACGGCGACATTTCCGCACTGGCCGCCTTCATTACGCTGGGGGCCATGGGGGTAAAGTGCCAGCTGGTCCCCTATGACGGCGCGGCAGAGAGCGTGGCCGCCTGCCTGGGCGGACATGTCCAGTATGTCTGTGCCACGGCCAGCACCATCGCCTCCCACTGTGAGGAGGGCACCATGACCGCGCTGTACGAGACCGGATCGCTGGACGACAACAGCCTCGGTGTTCCCTCAATCTCCTCTCTGGGCTATGCGGACGCCGCCACGCCCTACTACCGGCTTGTCGCGGTGACAAAGGATGTGCCGTCCGACACGGTGGAGGCGCTGCGCGCCGCCTTCAAGGCCGTATTGGAAAACCCCGACGCCGTTGCCAAAATGGCGGAATCCAAGCAGATCGTGAAGGACGTGGTCAACGACCCGGACGAGCTGAAAGCGCTGATCGAGAAGGACTACGCCGCTTACGGCGAGCTGGTCAGCACACTCGATCTGGAGGGCTGATTCTGCTCAATCCGACGAAGGAGCGTGAACACAATGAAGGAATCCCTCATCCGGAACTATAAGCTGACCTCCCTGGAGAAGGTCCTGGCGGCAGTTCTGCTGCTGCTGGGGATCGGGATGCTCTATGTCATCCACATCAGCGGCTGGTTCTCATCCGCAAAATCCGTTATCAACAATCCCGGTTTTCTTCCGCAGATCGTTGCGATCGGCCTGATCGCCGTGAGCGTGATTCTCACGGCGGACTCCCTCCGGAAGGATCGCAACGAGACGGTTACGATCAACTGGTTCGGGATCCTGATCGTGGCCCTGTGGGTTCTCTACGCCTTTCTGTGCAGCTGGCTTGGCTTCATCCTCTCCAGCATCCTGGTTCTGCTCGCCACCCTGTTCCTCTTCGGCGCGAAGAATAAGCGGGCAGTCCTGCTGACCAGCATCCTGGCCCCTGTCCTGCTGTACCTGATGCTTGGCCTGATGTTAGGCGTCAAACTTCCCACCTTGTTTCTGTAATCGGACCCCTCCACCGGGAAGGCCTCCCCGGCGGAGGGGAGAAGGGAGATAAGACATGTTCGATTTGCAACTTATGGCCCAGGGCTTTGCCGGTATCGTATCGCCGCCGAGCCTGCTCCTGATGGCGCTGGGTGTTTTCTGCGGGGCGGTTTTCGGCTCCATTCCCGGCCTGACCGGCGGCATTGCCATCGCCATACTGCTGCCGCTGACCTTCAAGCTGGAGGCAATCCCGTCGATGGCGCTGCTGATTGGCGTCTATGTGGGCGGCGCCTTCGGCGGGTCGATCCCCGCCATTCTCTTCGGAACTCCCGGCGCGCCCGAAGCCAGCGTGACCTCCTTCGACGGCTATCCGATGATGAAGAAGGGGCTGGGCGGCAAGGCGCTCAAGACGGCGCTCTATGCCTCCTGCGCGGGAAACTTCCTGGCCTCCCTTGTCACCATTTTCATGATGGTGGGCGTCTCCAGGCTGGCGCTGATGATGGACTCTCCGGATTACTTCGGCGTTGTCCTCTTTTCCATTGTGCTGATTGCGACCGTGGGCTGCAGGGAGAGCTGGATCAAGGGACTGATTTCCGTGCTGCTGGGGCTCATGTTCGGTCTTGTGGGCGGCGATCCGCTGACCGGAACGCTGCGCTTCACCTTTGGGAACCGCTATCTGATGAGCGGGTTTTCCCTGATTCCCGTGCTGATCGGCCTCTTTGTTGGCGCGGAGGTGCTCTCCGAGGCCGGCATCAAGCGTCAGCGGCAGGTGGACACGGTCCGCGAATTTAAGGAAAACAATAAAATTACCCGGCAGGACGTTCGCAGGTGTCTCCCCGGCGTCCTCTCGGGCACGGTGATTGGATCCATCATCGGCGCGCTGCCCGGTTTGAACGCCGCCATCAGCGCCACTCTGAACTACTCCTTTATCCAGAAGGTCTCCAAGGACACCGAGAGCTTCGGCGAGGGTAATATTGCCGGCGTCGCGGCGGCGGAGGCGGCCAATAACGCCACGGCCGGTCCCACCCTTGTTCCGCTGCTGACCCTGGGTATCCCCGGCAGCGGCACCGCCGCTATCTTCCTGGGCGCCCTGACCATCCAGGGCATTGTCCCCGGCCCCACAATCTTCCGTGACGCCGGAGATGTTGTCTCAATGTCAATAACCTAACAAGCAAGAGCTAAGAATTATCGTAAAATAGAGGGAAAGCACTGGTGAGGGCGCTAGATGGCTCAGGAAATGGGCATGATAAAGTGGCAGATCAAACATCTGCAAAAGGCACGTAATATGAGAAATTCTTAAATAAATTATGGCAATCTGTAAAGGAAGCTGACAGGATATTTAACCGTCGGATGTCGAGGCGATGCCCGGCCT
>CAMTMZ010000031.1 GCA_947073765.1 uncultured Bacillota bacterium
AGCAAGCGGGGCCTGGACACAAGGGTATCTCTCAAACAGGCGTTAGCGGCCCAGGGCTTCAAGGGCGGCACCAGGGGGGACACGGAGTGGAGTCAGTGGGTACGCTCTGAAAAGGAACAGCTTGCCGCCGTGATGGAGCGCCACGGGATAGAGTGGGAGGACAAGGGCACCCACGACAAGCACCTGTCTGTGATGGACTACAAGAAGGAACAGCGGGCCAAGGAGATTGCCGAGCTGGAGGCGGTCAAGGCCAAGAAGCAGGGACAGGTGGAACAGCAGGAGCGGCGTCTAAAGGAGTTGGCACCGGCTGTGAGGAACATGGAGCAGTTGGCGGCGCAGTTCTCCGATGACCCGGAGCGGATATTACCGGAGCCGGGGCCGCTGGAAAGCGCCAAGTCCTACCGGGAGAAGAAAGCCAAGCCCCTGTTGGCGCAGATCGTCAAGGTGCTGCGTTCCCTGTACCGGGCCTATGTCGAGTTGAAGAGGAAGTATGAGCGGTTGCAGGGGGACTATGGACGGGCCAGGGAAGGAAACGAGCGGTTGTCCGACCGCTTGCAGGAAACGAAGTTGGAGAACAAGGCCCTGCGGGGTGCTGTTGCCGACTTTGAGCGGGTCAAGCGGGCTTTCGGCCCGGAGGAAGTGGAGCGGGCCGTGGAGGACGCCAAACGCCGGGAGGCGCAAGAGCGGGAGCAGAAGAAAGCAAAGCGGAGGTTTAGACGGGGGGCGAGGTAACGGACAGCAGGAGGGCACTCTATGGGGTGCCCTCCCGTTTTGTACTTGTCAGCAGGGAATTTTACTGTTATAATGTAAACGATAAATTCCCATTGGAGGCCGCACATGAAAAACAGAAAACTAATTTTTATTGGACTATTTATCTTTTTAAGTGTGGTAATTGGTTCTTTTATATACTTTCCTAAAAGTATTGATACTGCACTCAACAGAATAAAATATCCGTTTGAAGTAGGCGAAATCTTAACCTCCCAACAAATTGATGAAAATCTTATTGTAGTAATATATACTAACAAAAATAATAATAATGAACTCCAGAACGCTATCATACAAAAAAACAGTATTTTTTATAGCGTTGTTGAAATGAATGGCTCTCTAAATATTGAAATACCTCAAAAGCTCGACAGTGGTGACCTTAGAACGCAAGTATTGGTTTCTTGGTATGATAAAAGTGATAAATATGTTGTGATGGCTGTCGCTTATGACGAAGATGTAGCCGCTATTACCTATCAAAATCAAGAGTTGACACCTTTAGATATAAACGGTTATCACTTGTTTTATGGGACTGGAACTGGCAAGTATGAAGTATATGAATTGTTTGACCAAGAGGGGAATCGCTTAGAACATATCAAGGAATAGTATTAAAGAAAAATGAGAAGTGATTTGGAAAAGGCGGGGAATGTGGTTGCATTTCTCCGCCTTTTGTGATACTATTTTGATACTAAGAAATTGAGCGGCCAAAAATAACAGGTGAAACATTAACAAATTTGCGAATAATTTATCCGTGAAAACATAGAAAATACAGTCCCATATAATAGGATTTGTCGAGTGGGAATGAGTTTTTGAAACTCTGAACCCGTTGCGGCAAAACGGATAGACGGTTTTGCGCCTCTCTTTTGATAACAATTTGATAACGCCCCCATAGGCCGTATCATTCTGTATCCCCGGTGGATTGCAGGTGAAAAGTGTTCCTTTGCGGCTTGTGGGGAACAAAACCATATTACAAAGCCCTTACCGATGGCAACATTGGTAGGGGCTTTTGCTGTCTGTCAGTCCTTTCCCAGCCTGTCCTTGAACGCTTCTACAAGGAAGCCGCTCAATTCCTTATTCAAATCCGATGTTGCGCTTTTTGTTGCGGAGAGGTGTGTTTTTTGCCTTTTCCTACCCATTGACTCCGCCCACTTTTTTCCGTGTGTAGGTCAAGCCAAAAAACGCAGGGCGTACCTCAGAGGGCGGAAGTCCCAACTTGATTGTCCGCTCCCATTATGAATACTTTTCCGGCCCGCACCGTAGAAATGGAGGAAACACTTGGAGTGGGCGGGTCTGACTTTGTGAAAAAACGAGAAAACTCCCTTCCCGGAAAATTTTTCTTGACTTTCAGGGGCCGTTCGGTATAATAATGCTCAAGTATTTTAGTTAAACTTTTTTAGATAAAATACTTTGATTTTGCGGTCCGCGGGCCGCGCCTGAAAGGACGGTATACCTACATGGAAATCACCTTGGAAAACGTACGGGATATTATTGTGGAGACCCTGAGCTGCGATGCCGGGGACATTAAGCCGGAGACCAACCTGATTGAGGACCTGGAGGCCGACTCCCTGGAGATCGTGGAGCTGTCCATGGCCCTCCAGGAGAAGCTGGGTGTGGGCATCGAGGACGAGGACCTGGAGAAAATCCACACCGTCCAGGACATTCTGAATTACATCAAGAGCAAGCAGGCGTAACAAATTCGGGAGGCCGTTTATGGAATTGCAGGAAGTTTACGCTCTGATGGACCGTTTCGCCGCCTCCGGTCTGACAGCCCTGGAGTGGGAGAAGGAAGGAGAACAGGTGAAGCTGCGCCGGGAGTCCGTGGTGCCAGCGGCTCCGGCTTCGGTGCCCGCCCCTGTTCTCCAGGAAGATGAGAAGGCGGAGGAGGGCGGCCTGGTGACCGCCCCTCTGGTGGGGGTGTTCTACGCCGCCCCCGCTCCGGATGAACCCGCCTACGCTGCCCCAGGCGCCTCGGTGAAGAAGGGGGACACCCTGTGTCTCATTGAGGCCATGAAAATGATGAGTGAGGTCCCCGCTCCGGCCGACTGTGTGGTGGAGGAGGTCCTGGCTCGGGACGGCGAGGCGGTGGGAGTGGGTGCTCCCCTGTTTCGCATCCGGAGGATGTGAGGCCATGGTAAAGCGTGTGTTGATCGCCAACCGTGGGGAGATCGCTCTGCGGATCATCCGGGCCTGCCGGGAGCTGGACATCGAGACGGTGGCGGTCTGGTCCCAGGCCGACGAGAGTGCTCTCCACGCCCAGCTGGCCACCCGGTCTCTGTGTATCGGACCGGCCAGAGCGGCGGACAGCTACCTGAATCAGGAGGCCATTCTCTCGGCCGCTCTGGCCACCCGCTGTGATGCCATCCACCCCGGATATGGTTTCCTGTCAGAGAATCCTGACTTTGCCGACCGGTGTGTCCGGGAGGGACTGAAGTACATCGGCCCCTCCGGGGACGTGATCCGAAAGCTGGGCAGCAAATCTGCCGCCCGCTCCCTGGCCCGGGAAGCCGGGGTTCCGGTGGTACCCGGCTCGGACGGAGCCCTGAAAAATCTTCGACAGGCCAGGTCCCTGGCCGAGGCGGTGGGCTACCCGGTGCTGCTGAAGGCCTCCGCCGGGGGTGGAGGCCGGGGGATGCGCCAGGCGGACGGCCCCGACGGGCTGGAACAGGCCTTTCAGGAGGCCCGGGCTGAGGCGGCGGCCTGCTTCGGCGACGGAGAGCTCTATCTGGAAAAGCTGGTGGTCGATCCCCGGCACATTGAGTTTCAGATCATGGCGGATACTCAGGGTCACGTGGTCCACCTGGGGGAGCGGGACTGCTCCATCCAGCGCCGCCGGCAAAAGCTGGTGGAGGAGTCCCCCTCCAAGGCCCTCACTCCCGCCCTGCGGGAGGAGATGGGCCGGGCCGCCGTGGCCGCCGCAAAGGCGGCGGGCTACGTGGGCGCGGGGACAGTGGAGTTTGTCCTGTCCCCGGAGGGACAGTTCTATTTTATTGAGATGAATACCCGCATCCAGGTGGAGTACCCGGTCACCGAGCTGGTCACCGGCATTGACCTGGTGAAGGAACAGCTGCGGGTGGCCTCCGGGCTGCCTCTGTCCTTTGCTCAGGAAGAGATTAAAGTGTCCGGCCACGCCATCGAGTGCCGGATCAACGCCGAGGACCCGGAGCGGGAGTTTGTGCCCTGCCCGGGAACCACCACGTTTTTGCATCTGCCCGGCGGGCCGGGGGTGCGGGTAGATACCGCCCTGTACACCGGCTACGAAGTACCCCCCTACTACGACTCCCTAGTGGCCAAAGTGCTGGCCCATGGCTCCACACGGCTGGAGGCCGTCCGCCGGATGCGCCGGGCCCTGGAGGAGCTGATCATTGAGGGCTACCCCACCAGCGCCCCTCTGGCCCACCTGATCATGCACGACCCGGATTTTGTCCGGGGCCGGTACGACACCGGCTACCTAGACCGGAATCTGGACCGGCTGCTGGAACTGGCCCGTACCTGCGATCAGCTGATGGAGGGAGATGACAAGCAGTGAACCAGACGTTTTCCCGGCGTAGGGACAGGCTTCTCACCTATCGGGCCATGCGGGAAGGAAAGATCACCTCCTCCCGGCGGACCGGCTGTCCCGAATGCGGGGAGGAGAGCGCAAGCCTGGAGTGGGAGCGGGGACTTTGGGTGTGTCCCCAATGCGGGTTTCACCGCCCCATAGACGCCTATTACCGGTTGGCCAATATCCTGGACCCCGGCTCCTTTCAGGAGCTGGAGGAGGGGCTGTCTCCCGCCGATCCCCTGTCCTTCCCCGGTTATCCAGCCAAGCTGGCCGGCCTGGAGCAGTCCACCGGGCTGAGAG
This sequence comes from uncultured Bacillota bacterium, assembly GCA_947073765.1. Taxonomy (GTDB): domain Bacteria; phylum Bacillota; class Clostridia; order Oscillospirales; family Oscillospiraceae; genus Lawsonibacter. The sequence goes on from CAMTMZ010000031.1 coordinate 4,604, forward strand.
ACGCCGCCGTGGCCGCCCTCGGAAAGGTGGATGGGCATAAGGCGGTGTTCGCCGTGCTGGACAGCCGCTTTCTCATGGGCAGCATGGGCACGGCGGTGGGGGAAAAGGTGGCCCGCGCCGCGGAGTACGCCGCCCGGAAAAAGCTGCCTCTGATTATTTTTTCCGCCAGCGGCGGGGCCCGGATGCAGGAGGGTATTTTCTCTCTGATGCAGATGGCAAAAACCGCCGCTGCCATCCGGCGGTTCCAGAGCGGGGGCGGGCTGTACATCTCCTGCTTTACCTATCCCACCACCGGCGGGGTGACAGCCAGCTTCGCATCCCTGGGGGACATCATGCTCTCCGAACCTGGGGCCCTCATCGGCTTTGCCGGGCCGCGGGTCATTGAGCAGACCATCAAGGAGCAGCTGCCCGAGGGCTTTCAGCGGGCCGAGTATTTACTGGACCACGGCTTTCTGGACCGGATCGTCCCCCGGAGCCAGTGGCGGGCTGTCCTGGCCCAGCTGCTGGCCCTCCACGAGAAGGGGGGACGTGCATGAGCCGTTATACACCGGAGGAAAAGGTGAAAATTGCCCGGGACCCGGGCCGGCCGGGGACAGCGGACTTCATCGCCGCCCTGTTTACCGACTTTTTTGAGCAGCGGGGGGACCGCCTCTGCGGTGAGGACCCCAGCATCCTGGGCGGCATCGCCCGGTTCCACGGCCGGCCCGTCACCGTGATCGGCCATCGGAAGGGAAAATCCCTGGAGGAAAATCTCCGCTGCAACTTTGGAATGCCCTCCCCCGAGGGCTACCGGAAGGCCCAGCGGCTGATGCGCCAGGCGGAGAAATTTTCCCGGCCCGTCATCACTTTTGTGGACACCCCGGGAGCCTACCCGGGGAAGGAGGCGGAGGAGCGGGGCCAGGGGGAGGCCATTGCCCAGACCTTAGCCCTGATGAGCGCCCTGGAGGTGCCCACCATTGCCGTCGTCACCGGCGAGGGGGGCAGCGGCGGGGCCCTGGCCCTGGCCATGGCCAATCGGGTGCTCATGCTGGAGCATGCGGTGTACTCCGTCCTGTCCCCGGAGGGCTTCGCCTCCATCTTATGGAAGGACGCCAGCCGGGCCGGCGAGGCCTGCGGCGTGATGAAGCTCACCGCCCAGGACCTGCGCCGGGGCGGCATCGTTCAGGGTGTCCTGCGGGAGCCCGAGGGGGGTGCCCACACCAACTGGGAGGCCGCCTTCCGTACGGTGGATGCCGCTCTGGTGAAGGAGCTGGCCGCCCTGGATAAGCTGCGCGGGCCGGCACTGGCCAGGCAGAGATATGAGATGTTCCGCGCTATGGGGCAGGGCCTGCCTCCCGCGGGGAGGGAGGAGCCATGAGTGCGCCCCATATTTTAGCCACCGGCCGGTGTCTTCCGGAGCGGGTGGTCACCAACGAGGAGCTGAACCAAAGGGTGGACACCAGTGATGAGTGGGTGTTCAGCCGCACTGGAATACACCAGCGGCACTTCTGTGAGGAGGAAACCGGCCTGGATCTGGCCGTCTCCGCGGCCCGTCAGGCCATGGACCGGGCGGGGGCGACGGCGGCGGATATCGGGGTGTGCTTGGTGGCTACCTTTACCCCTGACCATGCCAGTCCCTCCACCGCCTGCCTGCTCCAGCGGGAGCTGGGGCTGGAGGAGGATACGGTCTGCTTCGACCTGAACGCCGCCTGCGCCGGCTTTCTCTACGGCCTGAAAACCGCCCACGCGCTGCTGTCTGACACCCCCCGTCCCTGCGCCCTGGTGGTGGGGGCGGAGGTCATCAGCCGGGTGATGGACCACACCGACCGCGGTACCTGTGTCCTCTTCGGGGACGGGGCGGGGGCGGCGGTGGTCCGCCGGGATGCGTCCCGGCGCTGGCATGCCGTGTTTGGCACCCGGGGCGACCCGGACAGCATCCGGGTCCAGGGGCCGGGGCCGCTCCCCTCCGCCATCCACATGGACGGCAGGGCGGTGTTCCGCTTCGCCGTGGAGGTGGTGGAGCAGTCCATCCGCCAGTTGCTGGAGCGGGAGGGACTGGTCTCGATAAACGATCTGGACCTGGTGGTCTGCCACCAGGCCAACGCCCGGATCATCGACTTTGTGGCCAAGCGGCTGGGGGCCCGGGAGGGCCTGTTCTTCAAGAATATGGACCGCTACGGCAATACCTCCGCCGCCAGCATTCCCATCGCTCTGGACGAGCTGGTTCAGGCGGGGGCCCTGCGGCCGGGGATGCGGGTGCTGATGGTGGGCTTTGGCGGCGGCCTCACCTGGGCTGGAGCGCTGCTGGAGTGGTAGCGAAGATACGTGGGGACCGCCGCCCTCGGCGAGCCATGCATATGACCCGGCCAAGGGGCCGGGTCCCACAAGCAAGGAGAGGGAAAATGCTATGAAATTAAATGAGATCCTGGGGACCGAGTTCCCCATTATCCAGGGCGGCATGGCCAACATCGCTACCGGCGAGTTTGCCGCCGCCGTATCCAACGCCGGAGCGCTTGGCCTCATCGGCGCGGGGGGCATGGACGCGGAGACCCTGCGTCAGCATATCCGCCGGTGCAGGGAGCTGACCAGCAAGCCTTTCGGGGTAAACATCATGCTGATGAACCCTGCAGCCCCCGAGATGGCAAAGGTGGTTATCGAGGAGGGGGTGCAGGTGGTCACCACCGGAGCGGGCGTGCCCGGACAGTTCGTCCCCGCCTGGAAGGAGGCGGGGGTGAAGGTGTTCCCCGTGGTAGCCGCCACCATCCTGGTGAAACGGCTGGAGCCCCTGGGAGTGGACGGCTTTATCGCCGAGGGCACCGAATCCGGCGGCCACGTGGGCGAGCTGACCACCATGGCCCTGGTGCCTCAGGTGTGTGAGTGCACCGACCTGCCTGTTATCGCCGCCGGGGGGATCGCCAGCGGCAGACAGCTGGCCGCCGCCTTCGCCCTGGGGGCCTGCGGGGCTCAGGTGGGCACCTGTCTGCTGGTCAGCGAGGAGTGCCCCATCCACGATAACTACAAGCAGGCCATTTTAAGGGCCAAGGACAGCGACACCACCGTCACCGGCCGGTCGGTGAACGCTCCGGTGCGTATTTTAAAGAACCAGATGTCCCGGGAATATTTGAAACAGGAACGGGCCGGGGTCAGCCGGGAGGAGCTGGAGAAATTTACCTTGGGCTCCCTGCGCCGGGCGGTCTTTGACGGCGACACCAAAACCGGCTCCCTGATGTGCGGCCAGAACGCTGGACTGCTCCATGAGATACGCCCCCTGCGGGCCATTCTGGAGGAGCTGTGTACCGGCTGTCATGACGTGGCTCAGCAGCTGGCCGGGGAGGTCTGAACATGAAATTAGCCTTTGTATACGCCGGCCAGGGCAGCCAGCATGTAGGCATGGGAAAGGATTTTTATGAAGAATTTCCCTCGTTTTCCGAAATTTTCGACTGCGTTCCGGTGGATTTCAACCTAAAACAGCTGTGCTTTGAGGGGCCGGAGGAGCAATTGGCCCAGACCCGGTACACTCAGCCCTGCATGGCGGCCTTCGCCGTGGGGGTGACCGACCTGTTGTACCGGGAGGGCGTCCGCCCTCAGGCGGCGGCGGGACTGTCCCTGGGGGAGTACTCCGCCCTCTACGCAGCCGGGGTGTTTAGCCGGGGGACGGTCATCTCCACAGTGGCCCTCCGGGGCCGAGTCATGGAGGAGGCCGCCCAGGGACTGGACTGCGGCATGACCGCCGTGCTGGGCCTGGACCGGGAGAGGCTCCGGGAGGCCTGTGAGGGGGCGGCGGAGCTGGGAACCGTTCAAATTTGCAACTATAACTGTCCCGGCCAGTTGGTCATCGGAGGAGAAAAAGCCGCCGTGGACCGGGCCGGGGAGCTGGCAAAGGAGCTGGGCGCCAGGCGGTGCATGTCTCTGAAGGTGAGCGGCCCCTTCCACACCCCGCTGATGAGGCCCGCTGGAGACGCTCTGGCGGCGCACTTCAAAACCATCGGCTTTGGCCCCATGGCCTTCCCGGTCTACTTCAACTGCAAGGGCGGGCCTATGGAGAGCGGAGACACCATCGCCGCCCTGCTGGAGAAACAGGTTCAGTCCCCCGTCCGCTGGGAAGATACCGTCCGCCGTATGGAGGCGGACGGCATCGACACTGTGGTGGAGATCGGGCCGGGGAAGGTGCTGTGCGGTTTCTTAAAAAAGACGGCTCCCGGCATTAGGAGCTACCACATTGACACAGCTGCGGACTTCCACAGCGTGGTGTCCGCCTTGAAAGGAGAAACGGCATGAGCTCGAAGGGAAACGTGGCTCTGGTCACCGGCGGCAGCCGGGGGATCGGGCGGGCTGTCTGTCTGGAGCTGGCCCGGCGGGGGGCGGCGGTGGCCGTCAACTATGGGGGCAGCGCCGCGGCGGCGGCGGAGACGGTGCAGCTGTGTCGGGCCCTGGGGGTGGAGGCGGAGGCCTTTCAGGCCGACGTGGCCGACCCCGCCGCCTGCGAGGGACTGGTCACGGCAGTGAAGGAGCGTTTCGGCCGGCTGGACATTCTGGTGAACAACGCCGGCATCGCCCGGGACGGCCTGCTTATGACCGCCAAGGAGGAGGACTTTACCAAAACCCTGGACACCAACTTGAAAGGCGCCTACTTCTGTACCAAGGCGGCGGCCAAGGTGATGTTGCGCCAGAAATACGGGCGGATTATCTGCCTGTCTAGCATCGTTGGCCTGCGAGGCAACCCGGGCCAGACCGCCTACGCAGCCAGCAAGGCGGGGGTTATCGGCCTGGTGAAAGCGGCCGCCAAGGAGCTTGCCGGCCGGGACATCACGGTGAACGCGGTGGCCCCCGGATTTATTGAGAGCGACATGACCGCCGCCCTGCCCGACAAGACCAGGCAGGCCATGCTGACCACCATCCCCAAGGGCCGCCCCGGCTCCCCGGAGGAGGTAGCCCAGGCGGTGGCCTTCTTCGCCGCGCCGGAGTGTGCCTATATCACCGGACAGGTGCTGTGCGTGGACGGCGGCATAGCCGTTTGACGAGGTGAACGAGATGGATAAGCGCAGAGTGGTAATTACCGGCATGGGCACGGTGAACCCGGTGGGGAACTCCGTGGCTGAGAGCTGGGCGGCGGTGAAGGCCGGGACCTGCGGGATTGGGCCCATTACCCGGTACGATACCTCCGATATGAAGGTGAAACTGGCCGGGGAGGTGAAGAGACTGGACATCGACGGCCTGCTGGGCCGGCGGGAGGCCAAGAAGCTGGACCGCTTCACCCAGCTGTCTCTGGCGGCTGCCGACGAGGCGGTGCGGGACGCGGGATTAGACCGGGAAACGGAAAACCCGGACCGCTGCGGGGTAATCTTCTCCAGCGGCATCGGCGGCTTTGAGACGGTGGGCCAGGCCCACAAACGGGGCGAGGAGCGGGGCTACGACACGGTCTCCCCCTTCATGATCCCCATGATAATCTCCAACATGGCAGCGGGCCACATGGCCATCCGCTATGGCTTTCGCGGGATGTGCTCCTGCGTCGTGACGGCCTGCGCCGGGGGAACCAACGCCGTGGGCGACGCTTTCCGCCATATCCGGGACGGCTACGCCGAGGTGATGCTGTGCGGCGGCGGCGAAGCGGCAATTACTCCTCTGGCCATAGGAGGCTTTACCGCCATGAAGGCCCTGTGTGAGGGCGCCGACCCCCGGCGGGCCTCCATCCCCTTCGACGCAGAGCGCTCCGGCTTTGTCATGGGGGAGGGGGCGGGCGCCCTGCTGCTGGAGAGGCTGGACCACGCCCTGGCCCGGGGGGCCAGGATCTACGCCGAGGTAGCGGGCTATGGGGCCAACTGCGACGCCCATCACATCACCGCCCCTGCCCCCGGCGGGGCGGGCGGGGCCGCCTGCATGGCCCTGGCCCTGGCTGACGGAGACGTAAAGCCGGAGGCGGTGGACTACATCAACGCCCACGGCACCTCCACTCCCTTGAATGACGCCAGCGAGACGGCGGCCATCCATACGGTGTTTGGTGCGCGGGCGGCGGAGCTGATGGTCAGCTCCACCAAGTCTATGACCGGTCACCTGCTGGGGGCCGCGGGGGCAGTGGAGGCCATCTTCGCCGCGCTGGCCCTGAAGGAGGGATTTGTCCCCGCCACCATTGGCTATCAGGTTCCCGACCCGGCCTGCGACCTGGATATTGTGCCCAATGCGGGACGGAACGCGAATCTCCGAATTGCCCTGTCCAACTCTCTGGGGTTTGGGGGACACAATGCGGCCCTTGTGCTGAAAAAGTGGGAGGAGTGATCCCGTGGAACTGAATATTGATCAAATCGAGGCTATCCTGCCCCACCGCTTCCCCTTCCTGCTGGTGGACAAGATCACCGAATGCACCCCCGGGGAGAGGGCAAGGGGTCTCAAATGCGTCACCGCCAATGAGCCTTTTTTTCAGGGCCACTTTCCCGGCTTCAAGGTGATGCCCGGGGTGTTGATTGTTGAGGCGCTGGCCCAGGTGGGTGCGGTGGCGATTCTCACCGAGGAGGGAGAAAAAGGGAAACTGGCCCTCTTCGGCGGCATCAAAAACGCCCGCTTCAAACGGCAGGTCCGCCCCGGCGACATATTGGAGCTGACCTGTGAGCTGACGGCCCGGAAGGGGCCGGTGGGTTTCGGCACTGCGGAGGCCCGGGTGGAGGGCAAGCTGGCCTGCAAGGCGGAGCTTACCTTTGCCCTCACCGCCCGGCCGGATTCTGCTTGCGAAAGGGCCGGCTTTCTGGTATAATGACCTCGATTCGAGAGAAAAGGGGGAGAAATAGGATGCTGGAGGAGAGCTTTGACCGGATATACACCAAATTTAAGCTGCACTTTTATCAGACGGTCTTTTCCAAATTTGAAAACCGGGAGGCCAGCCTGACAGCAGTGGAGACTTTCTGCATGGAGATCATCCGGGCGCTGGACGAGCCTACCATCAATGAGTTTGCCTCCTTTGCCAACCTTTCCTCCCCCAACGCCGCCTATAAAGTAAGCAGCCTGGTCCGGAAGGGCTATGTGGAGAAGGTACAGTCCCCCAGCGACCGCCGGGAGTACCGCCTGCGGCCCACTCAGAAGTTTCACGACTACTACGATCTAAGCAGCGCCTACGTTCAGGAGGTCATGGACCGGGTTCGGGAGCACTTTACCCCGGAGGAGGTGACCCAGATGGACCGGGTGCTGCAGATCGTCGGCCAGGAGCTGATGCCGGAGGTCACGCTGAAATAGCCTGCCGTGGAAGTTCCGCAGACTCCGTTAGATCGGTAAATCAAAAATCAGATCCCAAGCATAAGGAAATGATATATAGGAAAACCCGCCAACCCCTGATAGTGCAGGGAGTGGCGGGTTTCTTTGTTCATTTCCTTACAAAATGTCTCCCAAATGGCAGACATATTTTTATGATCTGAAAGAGGACCGGCGGCCTGTGCGGTAGCAGCCCTCGCACAGCCGGCCCTGGTGATGAAGGGGCAGAGCCTTGCCGCACCGGGCGCAGAAGCGGATATTATTGCGCAGTCGGTGGAGAAGAATCTCGTTAATTTCGTCAGCCACCCGCTCCCGTGTGTCGTAGAGCCTGTCCTCATCCACAGGGCATCCAAAGGCCTTGGAAAAAGAGAAGTAAAGGTCCAGCTTCCGGTAGTACAGCTCCAGCGCAGGCAGGGTGGGCTCCTCCTCGGGCAGACTGGGCTGTTCCAGCTTCTCCCGCCGCTGCCAGCGGCTCAGCAGATGGAAGAAAAGCTCCCGCAGGGCGTCGTCCGTCTCGTCAAAGGGGATATTGGCGGCTCGGAGTTCCTGCTCCCGGGAGAGGACAAAGCCCAGCTCCCGCAGCTTCGCAATAATAGTGATATAGCGGGAGATATCCAGCTTGTGGTAGGGCTCTGCCGTGGGCATCTGGTTCCACTGGGTGAGCACCTCCAGCAGGTCAAAGTCTACCTGCAGCACCAGGTCGGAGAAGCCGGCCACAGCGTATTGCAGAGGAGGAACCACCGCCTCCAGTCCGGCCCGGATAACAGTAAGGTTTTGGGTGGCCCCCACATAACCTTTGCTGTACATTCCGAGTCGGCCGGCCCGGCCGGCGATCTGCTTGATCTCCTCCGGCTTCAGCTCCCGGCGCTCCACGCCGTCATACTTCTCTGTGTCCATAAAAATGATCCGACGAATGGGCAGATTCAGGCCCATGCCGATGGCGTCGGTGGAGACGATATATTCCATTTCACCGGCCAAAAAGCCTTGCATCTGTTTGCGCCGTGTGGAGTAGGGGAGGGCACCGTAGATAATAGCCGGTTCCTTGCCGCTCTGGCGAAGATCCTCTGCCACACTGAGCACCCCAACCTTGGAAAAGGTGATGAGAGCGTCTCCCGGCTGGACCCGCTGGTAGTCGATGACGCGGGACATACAGACCAGGGGAGTGGTACGTTGGTGCTCCTCTATCTCCCAGCTGTCGCCGCAGCTGTCGATCAGCCGCAGAAGGAGGTTTTTGGCTTCAGGCGCGGCGCACAGATGGATTTCCGGAGCCAGAACACCCAGGATGGCTCGGGTCCAGGCGTAGCCCCGCTGGCCGTCAGCGATCATCTGACACTCATCAATGACTGCCACATCGTAGCGCCGCTTCAGGTCCAGCTTTTCGGCGGTGGCAGACATGTGGGTGTCATCTTCCCGCAGGTCCTCCTCCTCGCCAGTGGAAAGGGAACAGGCCACCCCGGCGTCCAGCAGAGTCTCCTGGGCTTCCAGGGCCAGCAGACGCAGGGGAGCCAGGTAGATCCCGGTTTTCGCCTGGACCAGGCGCTGGAAGCCGGCGTAGGTCTTGCCGGTGTTAGTGCCTCCCAGGTGGAGGACAAAGCGGCGGCGCATCGCCCGAGCCTCCGGGTACTCGTCCTTTGGATTGAGGGCGATAAGCAGAGAGAGACTGGTGCGGATGGCCTGGGGGACATACCAAACGGACCATACGGTGCCCAGGCCCTCCCGGAGCAGCTGGGTGCCGGGAAAGCCCTTAGTCTCCAACATTCCCATGAGGTCAGCTTCAGGCTGGGCGGCGGAGAATTCTTCCGCTACCTGCCCGGCGACGGAGTGAAGCACTTGGGGATAGCGGGCAAGGGCCTCCCGGGCAAGGGGATGATCGGCGCACTCACTCAGCCAGGCGGCGGAGCGGAGGAAGTTGTTCAGGACTGGGGTGAGCTGTTTGCTGGCGCAGCTGTGCTCCAGGGAAAGAAACTCTTTCATCGAGTTTGTGGACTGGGAAGAACTGAACATCCGGCTTCTGGGCGTGGAGAGCAGACGGGCCAGAATAGCGCTGTGGTAGTGCCCAGCCAGCAGCCAGGGAGGAGAGTGGTCCCGGGGAGCGTCCTCCCAGGCTTGGGAAAGAAGGGCGCAGGTGTGGCGGACTCCTGCGGAGACGGCCCGGCGGACAGCTTGCGTCTGACTGGGATCATTCTGGCGTGGGGAGAAGGAGGGATCCTGTTCCGCCCGGAGCACCTCCTCCTGCCTCCACATGCGGGTGGGGTGGCCGCCCCTCATCATGAAGTGGGGCTTGGGGAGCAGCTGCTTTGTCTGCTCATTGGTCCAGCCCCGCTTTTTTAGCACGGAGGCGGACCAGTATTTCCCACCGGTACGTCTGGACATGTGTGTTCCTCCCTCCTGGGCGTATTCTGTAATTTTCTATAGTATAGCCCAAAATGGAAGAATATTCAACTGTATTTGGTCCTACCGCAACAGCCGCCCCACATCCCCGGTGCCCCGGCGGCTGTGGGTGCGCATGGCCTGAGAGGATTGGAGAAGGATAGATTTTCGCATATCCTCCATCAGGGAGGCAGCGTCGTCGGTGTCACGTACCAGCCGGCCGGCAGTGCTGATGTATTGGCTGACGTTATGAAGGCCGTTGAAGCTGCGCTCCATCCGGTAGTACAGCGCGCTGTAGACCTTTTGAATGCGGGCAACCCAGCGGCGGTCCGCCTCCAGAATGTCATTGGCGGACTGGGCACGCTCTTGGGTAGCCACTGACAGCTTGTTCAGCCGCAGGGCCTCGGAAGACAGGCGGAATTGAGGGAGAAGGACGGTTTCTCCGCCCATCTGGAGAGGAATACCTGGCCACTGGGGCTCTTCAGCTGGCTGAGTTGCTGCCGCGATGGCGGCAGTGAGGCTTCCCGCGGGCCGCATGGCTCGGTCGACATTCAGGAGGGTGCCCTCGCCCAGGTAGATCCCAGCCTGGCCCCCGCCGCTCTCAAATAGATTGTCTGTTCCGCTGGCCAGAACCAAAGTGACACGGTTCTGCCGGCCCAGGTCAAAGGCTCTGCCGGCGGCAACCCGGCATACTACGCCGTCTAGGGACAGGCGCATATTGCCGATCCCGTCGGCCAGAACGATCCTGCCGCTGAAGGGAATTTGGTTGGCGTCGGTCCCGGTGCCGCCAGAGACGGCGGTGACCTGAGCGGACAAGATGCGCAGGGTGTGGGACTCCTCCTCATAGACCCAGTCCTGTCCCGGTTCGCCGCCGGTGATGGTAAAGGGATTGGGATACATGATGATGGGCTGAAAGCGCCCCGCCCGCCGGTCCCAACGCAAGTAGGCGTATCGGGTGCGGAGCTGACCCTTCCGGTCCCGGCCCCGGAAGGCCAGGGAGTGAGCGGGGTAACCGTGAGTGGGGTCGCCCTTATACAGCCAAAGCCGGGCGGCGTCCGGGTGGGCTCCCCCGGTGAGAAGCATTCGGGCGTGCCGGCCGTCCGCGGCAATGGAAGTAATGCCGCTCCAGCCGGGCAGAAGGGTTTTCCACAGCAGGTCAGCGGACTCCAAAGCCTTTCCAGATGGGGCGCTCACACTGGCAGCCCGGGCGGCCAGAGAGACAGGGCCGTCTATCACGACAGGGACGGACAGCTCCCCCAGGGCCTTGCCTTCCCGGTCGGTTACAATTACTGCACCACCGGTGAGACGCAGTGTGTTGGAGGGGCTGCCCTCCAGCGCCAAGAGTTTCAGCAGTCCGCCTCCCCCTAGAGTGAGGGTGGTGTTCTCTCCCAACAGGAGGCGGCCTAGGGTGTTTTGGCCCAGAGTGAGCATCCGGGCCTCCGGACTGCTGACGGTAAGGACGGCTGCACGTACGTCCTGAAGCGTGACCTGCCCAGAGCCGGTGATTTGCAGGGCGGGAAGCTCCTGGCCCGTTCCCCGGAGAAGGAGATTTTCTGTGCCGGATATGGTAAAGACGCCGGTGGCCGGGTCAAAAGAGACGCCCGAGAGGTCCTGACCCGTTGCCTGGAGACCGCCCAGGGAGAGGGTGGACATCCGGGGAGCGGAAGAATCGGGCTGAAGAGGGGCGTTTGGACTAGTGGAGCTGTCTGCCGCAGACCCTGCCTGAGCGGTAGTCTCCGGGGTGATCTTCTCGGTGGTCTCCTGGGTGGAAAGGGCGGTGAGAAGAGCCAGCATGACCTCAAGATTCATCCCGCCGAAGTCGGCCATTAAGGTGAGGAGGGGAGAACCGGAGAGGAGGGAGGAGGGATTGTCTGACAGCAGCAGTGCCGACAGAAATTCCCGGAGTCCCGGGGCGGTGCCGCTGGTGAACTGGGCCTGAAAATCGGCCAGACTGGTGAACTCGCCCTGGGTCAGCAGCTCTACAGCCTTGTCCGGTGGAACTCCCTCCGCAATTTTGTCCATCAGCCGAAGGAGACCCTCCAAGGCCTCCTGGGGACTGGCTGATTCGGAGGAGCCGGCAATGACCGCTCCAAGGTACAGCGCGGCCAGGTAGCCGGCAGCGGGATTTTGCTCCAGAGAGCTGTTTTGAATGGCTGCCAGCAGTTCCTCAACGCTGGACGTGCTGTCCAGCCCCAGGGCGCTGAGCAGCTGCTGGGCTGAAAAGGCGCCCTGGGCGATCCCCTGTGTCAGCCAGAGGGGTAAATCTTGAATGGCCTCCTGCCTGGCGGAGAACTGGCCCAGGAAGGCATTGAGCTCCAGATCTGCCCTCTCATCAAGACCGTCCTCCAAAAAGAGCGGAGTATCTCCGCTGAGAGCTCCCCGGAGCATGCGGTCGATCCCCTCCCGCAACTGTTCCAGCTCCGATTGAAGGGCGGCCCGGTCAAGTGTTCCGCTCCCAGAGGACTTCTGGGCCAGACGGGCGATGCGCTCCAGACTGTCCTGCACCTCGTCAAGCACCGCCTCGCCGGTCTGGAGGGTCCTGCGGCTGTCACGGGAGTGACTCTCTGCCTGGCCAAGCTTGGTCATCAGCTGCTGAAGGCTGTCTGAGGCAGCAGGGCCTGTAGACTTGCCCACATGATCGATTTGGCCGGCAGCGGATGTCCGCTCCGCCTTGACTGCCGCCTGAGGACGGACCGAGGAAAAATCTCGGTTTCTGCGGATGGTCAGCTCGCTCATTTTCTGCATCTCCTCTCACTGTGCGTTTATTATAAGTATCGGCAAGAGGGAGGAAAACATAAGCAAAGGCGCCAAGGGGACAAAAAAAGCCGCTGAGCAACGCTCAGCGGCTTGGGTAGAGGAGATTCAAGATTCAGAACGCAGGCTGTGGACAAGCTGAGCGCAGGCACGGAACTCCTCCTCATCGGTATGCCACAGCTCATACTCCGACAGGGAGGGAAGCCCCATGGAGACGGAGGTCTTGCGGTAACACATTCCGCTGTCTGTGGGCCGGCTCCGACCGGTGGTGTGAAAGACCCGGATTCCAGTGCGTCGGTGGAGCGTAAGGACATTATCTTGTTTTACTCCGCAGCCTGCCATAATGTCAATCCGGTCTGCGGCCTGGAGAAATACTTTCCGCAGAATCTCAGCCCCCTCTAGAGCGGTTCTGGCCTGCCCGGAGGTAAGGATCGTGCGGCAGCCCAGCTGGATAGCGTCCTCCAGGGCGGCGAGTGGGTCGCGGGTCATATCAAACGCCCGATGGAGGGTTACGTCCAAATCACCGGCACAGTCGATCAGGCGCTCCATGCGCTGACAATCCAGGTTTCCTTGGGCTGTGAGTACGCCGATGACCACGCCGTTGGCCCCCATGTCCCGAAATCGGCAGATGTCGTCCTCCATTTCCTCCAGCTCAGGCGACGAGTATAGAAAATCTCCGAAGCGGGGGCGGATCAGTACATTGATGGGAACCGGAAAATCTCTCCGCACCTGTCGAAACAGGCTGGGAGAAGGGGTAGTGCCGCCGATGGCCAGATTGGCGCACAGTTCCAGGCGGTCCGCGCCGCCCTGAAAAGCGGCGGCACAGGAGGCGTAAGAGTCCACACAGCCCTCAATCAGCGGGATGCTCATAAAAATATCCTCCTATTACACACGGGTCTGAGTCAACTGCGGGCTAAGGTGAAGCGGTCTACCAGCTGCTTCAGGCTGTCAGCCTCGGCGGACAGCTCCTCGCTGGCGGCGGCGCTCTCCTGGGCGGTGGCGCTATTGGTCTGTACAACGGCGGAAATCTGGTCTACGCCCTCGGTGACCTGGTTGATGGCGCTGGTCTGCTCCTCCACGGCTTTGACAACAATGTCCATCTGGGTGGTCACATTTCCGGCGATGGAGCTGGTTTTACCCAGAGATTCGGTGACCTTATGTACTGCCTGACCACCCTCGGTGACGGCGGCAATGGAATCCTCAATGAGGTCCTTGGTAGCCTTGGCGGCCTCATCGGATTTAGAGGCCAGATTGCGCACCTCGTCGGCCACCACAGCAAAACCCTTGCCGGCGGTACCGGCACGGGCGGCCTCTACGGCGGCGTTCAGAGCGAGGATATTGGTTTGGAAGGCAATATCCTCGATAGTGGAGATGATTTTGCCAATTTTTTGAGAAGAGCCGGAGATCTTCTCCATGGCTGTGTTCAGATCCTGAACATATTCCATGCTGATGCCCAGCTGGGCGCCGGCCTGATTGACATATTGTCCTGCCTCCGCGGCGGCGGCGGCGGTGGTTTTGGATGTGGTGGAGATGTCGGAGATGGTGGCGGCAAGCTGCTGCACGGCGCTGGCCTGTTCCATGGAGCCCTGGCTCAGGGTCTGGGCTCCCACTGAGACCTGTCCGCTGGCAGAGGATACTTGGCTGGCGGAGGCGTCCATCTGACGGATGGTGTTGCTCAGCTCTACCTTCAAGGTGAGCATGGAATTGAGAATACTGTAATAACCGCCCACATAGGCGTCACGGTGGGAGGAGCGGACATCGAAATTCTGTTTGGCCATTTCGTTGAGCAGGTAGTCGATGTCACGAATGATGGTGTTCAGACCTGTGACCAGGGCCTCGGTGGAATGGATCAGCTCCGCTGTTTCGTCCTGACCGGTGGTCTGAGGAACGGGAGATTCCAGATCGCCCTCAACCAGCAGCTTCATCCGCTGGGCACAGGCACGCATGGGGACGCTGATATTGGTGGACAGCTTCAGGGCTACCACGATAGAGGCCAGGATGGAGGCCACGATTACCGCCACATTGAGAAGCATGCCGAAGTAGGTGTTGGACAGATAGTCTATCTGGAGTGAGGTGACGGCGACGCTCCAGCCGTCAGTGCCGCCTACAGGAGCATAGGCGGTGAACCGGGCGCCGTCCTCGCTCTTAAAACTGCCAAAGCCGTTTTTACCCTGGCGCATCTCGGCATGAATATCAGCCAGTTCCTTCAGAGATTTGTCGTCCTGGGCCTCACGCTCGATGTTTTGTGTGGTAATGGTGTCCAAAGAAATATCAGCAATGGTATCACCCGATTTATTGATCATATAGGAGCGGCAGCTCTGGCTGATCTGAATGGAGGAAACGATATCGTTGAGGAAGGTTTCAGGGGGGACAAAGTAGACCACACCAGCAATTTCTCCAGAACTGGAGTAAAGAGGAGCCGCCACCATGATGGACAGTTCACCGGTGATCTTACTGATCAGTGGCTCAGAGACGTAGACGTTGCCCCTCATGGCCTGCTTGACATACTCCCGGTCAGAGTAGTCCTTTCCGTCGAAAATGCTGAAGCCGTCAGCGCCAATGACATTGCCGCGCTGGAAGCCGTGGAGGCGGATGCGCTCATCAATGATGGCCTGCTTCTCATCCAAAGGAGTGAGATAGTTAGACAGCTGTGAAATGCGGCCGGTATCCATGGCCACGTTTTTGTAGGCGGACAGCTCCTGTTCAATGCGGTCCGCGGCCAGGACCGCGGTTTGGCGCATCATCTGGTCTACTGTGGCAATGGTGCTTTTGTAGTTCAGGATGATGCTGGATGCGCCTACGGCGATCAACGCGGTGAGGACCGTGGCCATCAAGGAGACGGTAATTTTTTTGCGGATACTTTTCATTTTTTCTCCACCTCGATTTTTTGTAACTGAAACCATTTATCAGCGAATTATCCTAACCTCTATTATATAAGTTGCACAGGTGTCTTGTCAATGGGGTGTGCGGCTGTTTTTTGATATGTCCTGTAATGAAGCGTTGAAAACGTTGAGGGTTAAGTTCGGCAGAAAAAACCAGGCGGATAAATTCCACCTGGCATTAGGACAAATCCACATCAGGATTTACTGATTTTTGCTGGATAGAGACTGCGAATTGGATGGCAGAGACACAGATATTATTGAGGCAAAGAGAGCAGCAAGCCGGAATTGCCCTCTGCATTGTCAGGAGCTGCCGCTTGAACACGCTCAATGAGCCGGTCAACATGGTCGCGCGCTTTCTGTTCCGCAAGCTCAGCCTCTTGTTCAAGAACAGCGTTCATAATTGCCATATGCTCCCGATATGAGCGTGAGGCGCGCATAGAGTCGTTATTCAAGCTTCGGTAGCTGAACACGGCCTCTTGCTCCAGGGCATTGATTCCTATTTGAGTCAGCAGATCGTTTTTGGAGGCCATATAGATCACGCGGTGAACCTCGATGCCCATCTGCAAAATCTTAAATGAATCATCCTCTTTATAATAGTAGCCCATTTCAGAAATAAGCCGTTTAATCACCGTGATATCTTCATCGGTGCGGTTAACAGCCGCCTGATAAGCTGCCATGCCCTCCAAAGCCTTTCGGACATACAATGTGTTGATAGTACGCTTGTAATCTCCAAGAGTAACATATACACGGCGATTAGAGCGTTTTTCCAAAAAACCCTCTGTCTGAAGGCGCTTTATTGCGGTTCGAACCGGTGAGCGGCTCACATTGAGCTGTGCGGCGACAATCTCTTCTGTAATTTGATAGCCGGGCGGATAGATTCCCTTTACAATTGCCATTTTTAATTGCTGATAGGCCAGTGTTTCCAGATCCCGCTTTTGCTCCAAATTTGGATAATCCACATTACATATCCCCTTTAGTTTTGGGTGTGCCCAGGGAAGACTAGAATTGAATCATACTATACAATGAAATAGGAAGCCTGTCAAGCACAGAAGACAAATCTGGATCCAATCCAAGGCACATATTACAAAAAATATGTAGATATTTTATATGAATTCACAAAAATAAAAGATCCATTTTTTTGTTAGTTGACACCTCATAAAAAGTATGCTATTTTGTATACAATATAGAGCTCTATAATGTTGATGAAAGGGGTGTGCAGTAATGACAAAAGTGTTGCAGGAGAAAATCATTTTAATTACTGGAGGCGCACAAGGCTTGGGGCTTGCGATGTCCAAAGGTTGTGCGCGGAGCGGAGCTGCTGTTATTATGGCGGACATCAACGATGAAAAGCTTAACGAATCTGTAGAGGAGCTCCGCAGGGAGGGGCTGCTCTGTGAGGGGGTTAAAATGGACATCACTGATGCACAGCAAATCAAAGAAACAATTCGCGGCATCGTAGAAACGCACGGCAGGCTGGACGGTGTGGTCAATAATGCCGGTATTACAAGCAAGGTGAAATTTTTAGAATCCTCGTCCGCTGACTTTGACAAGGTAATAAACCTGAATCTGCGTTCTGTCTATTTGTGCTGCAGGGCGGCAGCTGAGGTGATGGTCAAGCAGAGGTCGGGCGCGATTGTGAATATTGCATCTGTGGCGGCGAGAAATGGAGGGGGGTTGATGAGTACAAGCCTTTATGCGGCCTCAAAGGGGGGGGTAATTTCACTGACAAAGGGCCTTGCGCGTGAGCTTGCGCCGTATAATGTGCACGTGAATTCAATTGCGCCTGGCAGCATCGATACGCCAATGACAACGGCAGACAGAGATCCTCAGGAGTATCAGAGTACGATTCAAAAGATGCCCCTCCACCGCAGAGGGCAGCCGGAAGAACTGGTGGGACCCGCCATTCTTCTTCTTTCCGACGCGGGTTCCTTCATGGTTGGCGCGACTCTGGATGTAAATGGCGGGTCTTACATGTATTAATGTCGTATAGGTCAGAAAATGTTGCTTATCCTTTGGATAGAACAAAATACTTGAAAGAAAGGCAGCCGGCTGCGCGCTTCATATGGCAATGGAGCATGGCAGCATTGCGGCTGGTATGGTGGTTCCTATGAAAAAGCTGTTGTCTATTTTCCTGGCTGTTTTCGTGTCCTTCTCTCTGGCGTCCTGCGGTGAAAAGGCGCCCCCCTCAAGCAGCAGTCCGAAGCCAAACGACTCCGATGTTTTTGGTCCCGCCCTCACAGCCTCCTTTGGTCACGTTATGGCCGCGGATTCCCCTGCGGGAAAAGCTGCTGACTTTTTTGCTGAGAGAGTGTCGGAGCTTACCGAAGGCACAGTTGTTGTCACGGTGCACCCCGGTTCCCAGTTGGGTGGTGATCGAGATATGATAGAGAGTCAACAGATGGGCGCACTCGAGTTTTCTCTGCCCGGTACGTCGATTTATTCCTCCTTTGAGCCAACTCTGGGTACCTTCTGCCTGCCCTTCCTCTACTCAGACTATGAGGAGGCACGGGCGGTTTTAGACAGCGAAGAGGCTGCGTCTATTTATTCCGTAACTGAAAATCAGAATATCAAGCTTTTGACTACATTCGAGAGCGGTTTCCGCCAGTTGGGTACAAACAAACGTCCCGTGAATAGTCTGGCTGATTTGAAAGGACAGATTATCCGGATTCCGCAGGGAGACATTTATACCCAGACCTGGGCCGCTCTTGGTACAAATGGCACGCCGCTGGCCTGGAACGAACTGTTTGCGGCTCTTCAGACCGGTGTTGTAGATGGAGAAGAGGCGCCTCTGGCCAATTTTGCCGCCACCGGGTTTGGAGAGGTCTGCAAATACTTTGCCTATATCAACTATGCTTACGACCCCTTGATGTTTACGGTCAGCAATGACTTCTGGAATAAAATGAACCAGGCCCAGCAGGATGCGGTCCGGCAGGCTGCCCTGGAAGCCCGGGATAAATGCCGGGAGCTCAACACGCAGGCCGAGGCAGACTACGAGGCACAGCTGATTGAGAAATGGGGCACTGAGTTTACCCACCCGGATTTGACCGACTTCAAAGCTGCCGTACAGCCCGTATATGATGGCTGGGATTATCAGGATACGCTGAAAATCATCCAGGATGTGCAGGCCAAGCTGGGGTAAGAGGAATGGATATGAAGAAAATAGAGATTACCACAGAGTATTTAGAGAGGGTATTTCCCGCCTTTTGCCAGCTATCCAGTTTAGAAGAGAAGAGACAGATTACAAAGGTAAATCAAGACATGTTTGAGCGCTGTGGCTGGAGCAGCATTGAAGATGCCTGTTTTTCCCCTGCCCTGCCGGACTGCAGGTTGGTAGACCATATCAACGCTGTGATGGAAGGGACACTGGCTGCGGCACGTTGTATGGAGCGGTATCAGGGTATCGAGTTTGACTATGATAACATTATTGTGCTGGCGATGCTTCATGATGTCAGTAAGCTTGTGGAGTATGAGCCGGCAGAGAGCGGGTGCCGTGAGACAGAGATTGGCAAAAAAATTCAGCATGGCGTATTCGCCGCCATGCTGGCCCAGAAGTATGGATTTTCGATACACGTGATGAACCAGATTTTGACGCATACGCCTCGTTCAAAAATGAGGCCGTCAGACAAGGAGGGAGCGCTGTTCGCCCGTGTGGACATTGGAAATGCGGATATGCTGCACTATACCCACGGCCTGCCGCTCTTTGATTGAAAGTTTGACACAGGGCGGCGCAGCGCCGATCTGAAAATGTGTTTTACCGCCATGGATAAAGGAGGGACCTGATGAAAGCCTTTGATAGGATTGACCGGCCAGTAGTCATTTTCTGCAAAGCAGTTGTATTTATTACCTTTATTGTGATTATTGCGTCGGCCGCGTTGCAAGTATTTTACCGGTTTATTCTGGATAAGTCATTCTCTTGGACAGACGAGCTCTGCCGGTACGGCATGGTATGGATGACATTTATTGGGGCCGGCTATGCGGTGCGCACACACCAGCATATCGCCGTCGATCTGCTGAAAACTGTGATTTCTCCCACGGCGGCAGTTGTATTAGATCGTATCAATGACATCTGCATGATGGGGTTTGGAGCGACGCTTGCCTATTTTGGCGGCAAGCTGTCAGTTATGAATATGGCGCAGATTTCTCCCGGATTGAAGTTTTCCATGGGCCTGGTCTATAGCTGTGTGCCGATCTGCGGAGTCTTAATCTGTGGCTATGCGTTGGCAGATCTGCTTGGCTGGGTCATTCCGGAGAAGCGGACAAGCGGAGAGGGGAATAGGCGTGTCTATAGCTCTGATTGTTTTGTTAGCTGCCTTTTTTGGTCTTTTGGTAATTTGTCTGCCTATCAGCTTCAGCATTGGGGCGGCCTCTCTTCTGGCTATGCTGTGTAATGGGAAACCGCTGCAAATGGTAGCGCAGCGCATCTTTGTGTCTGTTGATTCCTTTACACTGCTTGCGGTTCCTTTCTTCATTTTAGTTGGAGACCTGATGATTCAGGGTGGAATTTCCAGGCGTCTGATCGACTTGGCCAACGCGATGGTGGGGTGGATTAAAGGGGGAATGGCCTATTTCACGCTGGTCGCGTCCGCGTTTTTCGGGGCGATCTCCGGCTCTGCCCTCGCCACTACCAGCGCGATCGGCGGACTGATGTATCCTGAAATGATAAAAAAAGGGTATCAGCCAGCCTTCGCGGCTGCGTTAGGCGCTGTGGGTGGAACGCTTGGCATCCTGATCCCGCCTTCAATTGCCTTTATTATTTTTGGGACACAGACGGATACCTCCGTAACAAAGCTCTTTACTGGCGGTGCGGTTGCCGGTGTAATTGTCTGCGTTTTCTATATCATCGCGGCCCGCCTTGGGCTGGCAGTCAGCAAGACGCAGACACAGGAGTCAGAAAGGCCCTCACTCAGAAAGGTAGTAAAAGCGTTTTTCAAAGCCTTTTGGGGACTGCTTTGCCCCATCATTATTCTGGGCGGCATTTACTCCGGCAAGTTTACAGCGACTGAGGCCGCTGCGGTTGCGGTCCTCTATACGCTCATTGTTGGCTTTTTTATCTACCGGGAGTTGACTGTAGAAAAAGCAGTCAAGGCGATTATCGGTGCGGGCATCTCCACCGCCACCATCCTGTTTTTGGTTGGAGTAGCCTCTTTGTTCAGCTGGATTTTGACAATCGAGGGCGTGGGCACATTGCTCAGCAACGCTGTCACCTCTGCCGGACTGAATAAAATTGCGTTTTTATTGATTGTGAATGTCATTTATCTGATCCTTGGCATGCTGATGGAAACTGTCCCCATTATCATTTTAACCGCGCCTATTTTTAGCCCGATTGCGAAAATGCTGGGGGTAGATCCGGTGCATTTTGGCATTATCACTGTGGTAAATCTGGCCTTTGGACTATTTACGCCGCCCTTTGGAACGTGTGTCTTTATGGCCAACAGCTATTCCAGGCAGCCTGTGATGTCCATTGTAAAAAAATGCGCAATATTTTATATCTTTGGGGTACTGGCCATTTTGCTTATCACCTATGTTGAACCGCTCACTATGTGGATCGTTCAATAACGGCTATATGGGGGAGAAACAATGTTCACAAAAGAGGAATTACTCAGCTATTACACAACAATGGTCCAAATCCGTCAGTTCGATTTGGAGGCGAAGCGCGCACGTGAGGCCGGCGAAATTTTGGGCAATGTACACGTTTATGTAGGGGAAGAGGCCATTGCCACAGGCGTGTGTGCCTGTCTCAACACAACGGACTATATTGAGAGCACCCACCGCGGGCATGGGCATACCATCGCAAAAGGGGCGCAGCTTAAGCCGATGATGGCGGAACTGTATGGAAAGGCAACCGGGTCATGTCATGGAAAGGGGGGATCTCAGCATATCGCTGATTTTAAGGTGGGTATGCTGGGGGCAAACGGCATTGTAGGAGGAGGCTTTGGACTGGCTGTCGGTGCGGCTCTGGCAGCGCGCTATCAAAAGACCGGGGCGATTTCCGTTGTGTTTTTTGGAGACGGCGCCTCTAATCGCGGCACGTTCCATGAGGCGGCCAATATGGCCGCCGCGTGGCGGCTGCCAGTGATTTTTGTATGTGAGAACAATGGAATCGCCTGTTCCACACCGCACAGCACAGGCGGACAGCAGGCGGTGGTGGATCTGTCGAAGCGGGCCCTGGGCTATGGGATGGAGAGTTATGTAGTGGATGGAAATGATTTCTTCTCTGTGTATGGCGCCATGAAGCGTTTGGTCAAGCGGGCCAGAGGGGGAGAAGGAAACTGCTGCGGCTTTCTGGAATGTCAAACTCACCGACCTTTTGGACATATCGTAGGGGATGTTCAGCGCTACCGTGATCCCACACAGGCCAAGGCCCAGTGGGAGGCAGACGACTGCATCAAAAATTTTGAGCGCCGCTGTATTACGGCAGGCTGGCTGGAGCCCCAGGACTTTGAGGCCGTACAGCGTGCGGTAAGCGAGACGATTGAGCAGGCCAGACAATTCGCCATTGACAGCCCCTATCCGGATAAGTCGCAGTTGTTTACGGATCTGTATGATTGATTAGGGTGGAGTATGTAATGAGTATCAAAACATATAAAGAAGCAACCTGGGAAGCTATGAAGGAAGAGATGCTTCGTGACCCGTCTGTCTATGCGATGGCAGAGGATATCATTGGGAACGGTGGTTCGATGGGGCACTACATAGGTTTGGGACAAGCTGTAGGTGATGAAAACCGTGTTTTGGATGCGCCAATCTCGGAAACAGCGATTGTTGCCAGCGCGGTAGGCGCAGCTTTGGCGGGGATGCGCCCCGTAATTGATATGCGCTTTTCCAACTGCCTGCCGGTATGCATGGACGAATTGACAAATCAAGCGGCAAAATCCCGCTACATGTTTGGCGGTCAGGGAAAAGTGCATATGGTGGTCCGCTGTCCAGACGGCATTATGAAGATGCAGGGTGCCCATCACACAGACTGTCTTGAAGCGTGGTTTGCGCACGTACCGGGACTCCAAGTTGTAATTCCCTCCAGTCCGGCGGAAGGTAAGGGCCTTTTAAAAAGTGCGATCCGAAATGACAACCCCGTTATCTTTTTTGAGCATAAAACGCTGTTCAAAATGGAGGGTGAGGTCCCGGAGGAGGAGTACACCATTCCCATTGGAAAGGCGAGGGTGGCCAGGGACGGAAAGGATGTCAGTATCATTGTATACGGCGTTATGGTCAGCCGTGCGCTGGAGGCCGCCAAAGTGCTTGAACAGGAAGGGGTCAGTGCCGAAGTTATTGATCTGCGCACAGTTTCGCCTTGGGACAAAGAGACTGTGCTCGCTTCCGTAAGAAAGACAGGACGTGTTGTTGTAGCACATGAAGCGGTACGCCAGTGCGGTTTTGGTGCCGAGCTCTCTGCGACGATTGGGGAGGAAGCATTTGCCAGCTTAAAAACGCCTGTCGTCCGGATCGGGGCGCCCTTTGTTCCAATTCCGATGTCCCCCCATCTGGAGGACATGTGCCGGACACTGCCAAAAGATATCATATCGGCGGTGAAAAGGGTTCTGAGCTGAGAATAAGGATTGGATGATTAGGAGAAGTAGTATGGAAAAAATAGTTTACTCTAAGGAGCAGGCAAGAGAATTATATGAAAAAATGGCCACCATACGCTATTTTGAAGCGTGTATCAAGCACGATTCTTTAGCGGGAGAAATTCCAGGCTTTGTTCATCTTTACATAGGAGAGGAGGCCATTGCAACAGGGGTGTGCGCGGCGCTGCGTCAGGACGATATGATTGAGTCTACCCACCGCGGGCATGGTCACTGCATCGCCAAGGGGGCGGATGTCAATCGGATGATGGCGGAGATCTATGGCAAAGAAACAGGGCTGTGCCAGGGCCGGGGAGGCTCGATGCACATTGCTGATTTTTCCATCGGCATGCTGGGCGCGAACGGCGTTGTAGGGGGCGGATACAATTTGGCGGCGGGTGCGGCGCTGGCAAATAAAGCCGTGCTGAAAAATGATAAGGTTTCCGTTGTGTTCTTTGGAGACGGCGCTTCCAACCGCGGCACATTTCATGAGGCTATGAATGTGGCCTCCGCCTGGAAACTGCCCGTCATTTTCGTCAATGAGATGAACTGCTGGGCCTCCACAACGCCTTATCGTGCCACATGTAATGTGGAGAATATCTCTGATCGGGCAAAAGGTTATCATATCCCTGGCGTTATTGTAGACGGGCAGGACGTCTTTGCTGTGTACGAGGCCGCAAAAGCGGCTGTGGAGCGGGCAAGGAGTGGAGAAGGGCCAACCCTGATTGAGGCTAAAACCTACCGGATTGAAGGGCATTTTGTAGGCGATCCCGAGCTGTACCGGAAAAAAGAAGAGACCCTAAAAATATTTCAGGACACGGATCCACTCAGGATATTTCGGCAGAAAAAAATTTTACCGGACGCGGAGTGTAATGAAATAGAGGCCAGATGTGAGGAAGCCATACGCAAGGCCAAAGAATACGCGCTCTCCTGTTCTTATCCTGACGCGGAAAGCTTTATGAAATACGTCTATGTGGACTGAGAGGGGGTAAAAGATATGCGTACATTGACTTTTGCACAGGCGACCTGTGAGGCAATGGCTGAAACCATGGAAAAAGACCCCAAAATCTTTGTTATGGGTGAGGACCTTGCCCGTCAAGGCGGAATTTTTGGTCAATTTAAAGGCCTGCCGGAGCGATTTCCCGGGCGTATCATTGACACGCCAATTTCCGAAACCTTTATTATTGGCGGTGGGGTTGGCGCGGCTCTGGCCGGGGCACGGCCTGTTGTCGACATGCACTTCGCGGATTTTATTGGTGTGCCCATGGATGAGATTTTTAATCAAATGGCTAAGGCACGCTACATGTTCGGCGGGCAGGCCAGAGTTCCACTGGTTTTGCGCGCGCCAGATGGCATGACCTTTCAGGGAGCCGCGCAGCATTCCCAGTGTGTAGAGGCGTGGTTCTGCCATATTCCGGGGATTCAGGTCGTCGCGCCGTCTAATCCGTACGACGCAAAGATGGTGCTGAAAGCGGCGATCGAAAGTGATGATCCGGTGCTTTATTTTGAAAACAAGATTCTCTATAAAGAAAAAGGTGAACTGCCTGAGTTGGGCAGCGAGGAACCTTATCAGATTGGGAAGGCAAAGCTGATTCGCTCTGGCACGGATGTTACCATTGTATCCTATTCAATCGGAATGAAGAATGCGGTTGGAGCCGCCGCGATATTGGAGAAGGATGGAATTGACGCGGAAGTAATCGACCTGATTTCTCTCTCGCCATGGGATAAGCAAGCGGTTTTAGATTCTGTAAAAAAGACCCACCGCCTCTGCATTGTGCATGAGGCGGTAAAGCAGGGTGGCTTTGGCGCAGAAATTGCGGCGACGGTTGCGGAAGAAGCCATTGAATATCTGGACGCCCCCATTCTTCGTTACGGAGCGCCGTTTTGCCCAATTCCCTTTGCGCCTACTTTAGAGAAAAAAGTTCGGGTGTACACGGAGGATCTGATAAGAGGAATTAAAAGCATATTTTGAGATAAGCGTGGGAGATAAAAATGGCAGTAAAAGTATTGATGCCCAAAATGGGGCTTACAATGACCGAAGGCACCATTGGAGAATGGAAAAAGAAAGAGGGCGATCAGGTAAAAAAGGGAGACCTTCTTTTTACCGTGGAGACAGACAAGCTGGTCAACGAAATAGCGGCGGATGCGGATGGAATTCTTCTAAAAATACTTTGCCAGGAGGGTGAAACCGCCCCCTGCAAAGAAACTGTGGCTTGGATTGGCCAGGCAGGTGAGCGCATTGAGGAGGCGGGCGGTGAAATGCGGGCGCCAGAGGAGCGGACTGAAGCTGGAAGCAGATCAGCGGCAGGCAGTCGGCCGCAGAGGGGTAAAAGTGAGTATATCCCCGCAACCCCATTGGCCAAGAAGCTTTCAAAAGAAAAAGGAATTGATCTGACTTTGATTCCGGTAGAAGGTCTCAGGGGGGTTGTCTGTGCGAAAGATGTAAAAGAGGCGGCGGACAGCCGGCAGATTAAGCTTTCGCCTATGGCTGCGAAACTGGCAAAAGAACTGGGGGTGGATCCTGCGTCGTTTGCCAGCATAAACCGAATTATGAAAGCGGATATTCTGGAGGCCGCTGGCCAACCCATCTCTGAGCGTTGTATGTCGGAGAAAAAAGCTTCTCCAGCGGAGTGTGTATCGGCCCAGGAAGATACCGCAGTGAAGGTCACCGCACTTCGCCGCAGTATTGCCCGCAATATGTTGGCAAGCTGGAGCACCTCCCCGCGTGTTACCTATACGCATCCGGTGGACGCCACGGAACTGAAAGCCATGCGTGCATGCCTAAAAGAGGATATGGCAAAACAAGGGCTTAAACTGACCTATAACCACATTATTATGCTGGCTACAGCCAAGGCTTTAACGGAATACCCCGATATCAACGCCAGCTTTCAAAATGATATGCTCACCCGCCACCGCCACGTGAATTTGGGATTGGCCGTGGCCAAAGGAGACGGTCTGCTTGTACCTAATGTGAAAGCCTGTGAGCAGAAAACTCTACGCGAGATTGCGGCGGAAACAGAACGGTTAATTGAAGAGACCCGATCCGGGCGGCTGCAGGGAGAGGATATGCGCGGCGGAACATTTACAATTTCATCCCTGGGCCCTTATGGGATTACAAGCTTTTCTCCCATCATTAACCAGCCAGAGCTGGCAATTCTTGGCGTTTGTAACATGGTGGACACGCCCATTGTGCGGAATGGGGAAATTGTTGTCCGCTGTATGATGAATCTAAGCTTAACAGCGGATCACAGAGTGGTTGATGGCGTTATGGCCGCCCAATTTTTGGCACGGGTGGTAGATTTGCTTGAAAACCCCTATAAGCTTCTTGCTTAATAGAAAAGGAGATAATATGGCGGTAGAAGTATTAATGCCAAAAATGGGACTCACCATGACAGAAGGTATTGTTGGAGAATGGAAAAAGAAGGAGGGTGAGTCAGTAAAAAAAGGAGAAGTTCTCTTTACGGTTGAAACAGATAAGCTGGTCAACGATGTGGAAGCGGATGTGGACGGCGTGTTGTTGAAGATTCTCTGCCAAGCTGGTGAAACAGCAGAATGTAAAAAGACGATCGCCTGGATTGGACAAGCTGGGGAGACGGTGGATAAAGCTGCTCCACCGCTGGTAAAAAAGTCTGAAGGTTCTAAGCGCAGCATTGAGAAAAATGCGGAACAGAACCACGTAATTGTGGTTGGAGGCGGTCCGGGAGGTTATGTAGCGGCAATTCGTGCCGCGCAGCTGGGGGCACAGGTCACGCTGATTGAGAAGGAATATTTGGGCGGAACCTGTCTGAACATTGGGTGCATCCCAACCAAATGCCTGCTGCACAGCGCGGAACTGCTCTCTGAGCTCCAGACACGAGGGGCACAAATTGGTGTAGCCGCAGAGAAGGTTCAGCTGGATTTTCCGCAGCTTATGGCACATAAAAATGAAGTGTCTCAAAAACTGTCTGTCGGTATTGCCGCTCTTCTCCAGGCAAATAAGGTGCGAAAAATTGACGCATCCGCGGCCTTTACTGCGCCAAAGGTTTTGGAATTGACAATGGCTGATGGACAAAAGAGCACTATCACCGCAGAACATATCATTTTGGCTGTGGGTTCGATAAACGTGCGGCTGCCGGTTCCCGGTGCGGAGAATAATCCTAATTGTATAGATTCAACTGGAGCCCTGTCGCTGGAACGGGTGCCCAATTCGATGGTTGTGATTGGCGGCGGTGTCATTGGCCTGGAATTGGCCTGCGCCTACGCCTCGTTTGGTACAAAAGTGACAGTGATTGAGGCAACGGACCATATACTTCCGATGCTGGATTCGGACTTAACTGCGGTTGGAGCAGCGCATATGGAAAAGATGGGGATTCAATTTCATTTAGAGTGCAGCGTCCAGCGCATCGAAAGTGACACAAGCGGAACGGAAAAAGTGATATGCCAGAGCCGACATGGAGAACAGCTTTCGTTTGAAGCCGAAAAAGTGCTGATTGCCATCGGACGCAGGGCCAATACCACAGATTTGAATTTGGAGGCTGGCGGAATTTCCAATGATCGAGGGCGTATTTTGGTCAATGACCGCATGCAGACTAATGTGGCCGGCGTTTATGCGGTTGGCGACTGCGTGAAGGGCTATGCCCAGCTTGCCCACACGGCCTCAGCAATGGGAGAGGTGGCTGCGGAAAATATCTGCGGTGAAGACAGCCGCTATAAAGAATTGACAAACCCAACCTGTGTATACATAGAGCCAGAGGCGGCGTCTGTGGGTATGACAGAGCAGAGAGCTGCGGCCGAGGGAATTAATTATGAGGTTGGAATATTTCCGCTGCGGGCCAACGGAAAAGCACTTCTTCTAAATGGAGGAGAGGGGCTGGTGAAAATCATTGCCGACAAAAAGCATGGTGAGGTTCTGGGCATGCATATTATTGGGCCGCGGGCGACAGACCTGATTGCGGAGGGTGCGCTGGCAATCCGCTTGGAGGCCACTGTAGACGAGTTGATAAGTACAATCCATTCTCACCCCACAATTTCCGAATCAGTGCGCGAAGCGGCTATGAATGTAGAAAAACGTGCCATTCATACCCGGAATAATTAACTTTGCATGAACTCTAACTAAGAGTTTTGCAGGTAACAGAGGTGCTGCCGCAGCGGCACCTCTGTCATTTATAATTCTGTCTGGAGGTTTGTCTGCGTATGTGCGCATAACAAAACAGGACCACCCGTAAAACGGGTGGTCCTGACTTGACCGGAAGAAATTAGAAGATACCCTGTGCCATCATGGCGTCAGCGACCTTCTGGAAGCCAACGATGTTGGCGCC
>CAMTMZ010000032.1 GCA_947073765.1 uncultured Bacillota bacterium
GAGCGGGAGATGGCCCAGTACAACAAGCAGCTGGGCGTGTTCATGCTGGACGGCATCCTCCCCGCCCGCCGGGGCGACCCCAAGATTGAGGTCACCTTCGACATCGACGCCAACGGCATCGTGAACGTGTCCGCCAAGGACCAGGGCACTGGCCGGGAGCAGCACATCACCATCACCTCCTCCACCAATATGAGCAAGGAGGAGATCGACAAGGCTATGCGGGAGGCCGAGCAGTTCGCCGCCGAGGATAAGAAGGCCCGTGAGGCCGCCGATATCCGCAACGCCGGCGATCAGACGCTCTACAATTACGAGAAGACCCTGGGCGAGGTGGGTGACAAGCTGCCCGCCGAGGACAAAGCCAAAGTCCAGTCCGCTCTGGACCACCTGAAGGAGACCTTGAAAGGGGCCGACATCAACGCCATCAAGGAAGCCACCGAGGCCGTCAACAAAGAGTTTGCCGAGGTGGGCTCCAAGATTTACGGCCAGGCCGGTCCCGGTTCCGACATGGGCGGCGACAACTTCTCCGGCGGCCCCCAGCAGTCCGGTCCCGCTGGAGACGGCGTGGTGGACGCCGACTACGAGGTTATTGACGACGACAACAAATAAGCAATATCTGACGGGAAGCGCTGAGCGGGCAGGACACTGTCCCGCTCACCTTCCATGTCAAGAGGTGATAACATATGCCGGAACAAAAACGAGATTACTATGAGGTCCTGGGCCTGTCCAAGGGGGCCACTGAGGAAGAGCTGAAAAAGGCCTACCGCAAGCTGGCCAAGAAGTACCACCCGGACGTGAACCCCGGAGACAAGGACGCCGAGGCCAAGTTCAAAGAGATCAATGAGGCCTACGGCATCCTGTCTGACCCGGAGAAGAAAACCCGGTATGATCAGTTCGGCTTCGCCGGGGTTGACCCCAGTTACGGCGGCGGGGGCGGTGGCTTTGGCTTCGACATGGGGGACATCGACCTGGGAGACATTTTCGGCTCCTTCTTCGGCGGCGGCTTTGGAGGGGGCTTCGGCGGGGGCGGAGGACGGAGAAACGGCCCCCAGAAGGGGGAGAGCCTGCGGGTCAATCTGGCTCTTTCCTTTGAGGAGGCGGCCTTTGGCTGCACCAAAGAGATTGAACTCAGCCGCACTGAAGTCTGCGAGGAGTGCAAGGGCTCCGGCTGCGCGGCGGGCACCACCGCAGAGACCTGCCCCGACTGCCGGGGCGCCGGTCAGGTGCGCATCCAGCGGGGGGCGGGGGGCTTCGCCTTCTCCACCACCACCACTTGCTCCAAGTGCCGGGGTACAGGAAAAATCATCCACACACCCTGTAAAAAGTGCGGCGGCGCGGGAAGTGTCCGTAAAAAACAGCGGGTGTCCGTCACCATTCCGGCGGGCATTGACGACGGCCAGGCCGTCTCTCTCCGGGGCCAGGGCAACGCCGGGACCAACGGCGGCCCCGCCGGTGATCTGCTGGTACGGGTGCAGGTCAAGCCCCACCCCCAGTTCCAGCGTGATGGCGTTACCGTGCTGTACGAGCAGTCGGTAACCTTCTGTCAGGCGGCGCTGGGCGCGGAGCTGGAGATTCCCACCATCGACGGAAAAGTGAAATACAGCCTCCCCGCCGGCACCCAGACGGGCACCACCTTCCGTCTGCGGGGCAAGGGCATACCCGAACTGCGCAGCGGAAGGCGGGGAGATCAGTATGTTACCGTCAAGGTACAGGTACCCACAAACCTCAACGCTGAACAGAAGGCGGCCCTTCATGCCTTTGCCGCGTCCATGGGAGAAGAGGTCCCTGAGGGTGGACTGAAAAGCTTTTTTGACAAGAAAAAGAAGAAGAAATAGAACTATATCTGGCACAGACAGCCCACATAGGAATGGTCACGCCCGCTGAGAAACGGTTGTTTTTCAGCGGGCGTTGCTTTATAATGAACTGAAAACAAAAATTTGAGGAGGCAATACATGACAGACGCAAAGCGAAAAGGCGCCAGAACAACAAAAGATATTTCTCCGGAAGTTTTAGAAAAGCTGAATCACGGCGAGATCGAAACCGCAAATATTGTAGAATGGTTTGCGATTGACAGGCGGCAATTGCTTTCCACTGTTTTGCTGCAAAATAAGAGAGAACCATATTTGAAACCTATTTTAGAGCATATCGATCAGCTGAAAAAACCGACATCCAACACCATAAGCAAAGCGATTGGCGAGGGCCTTTTTCTGCAGGCTGACAGGCATTCTGACCGGGAATGCTTCACAATAATCGCAAACCACCCCTCCGATTTGGTTCGCAGCTGGGGCTGTTTTATGGTGGGAAAGAACCACTCCTTAAATCTCAGCCAAATGCTTAAGGAAATAGAACATTTTGCTAAGGACAGACATTTTAACGTCAGAGAAGAAGCATGGGTAGCCGTCCGACCCTCGGTCATTCTGAATTTGCGGGAGAGCATTGACATATTATCAGCGTGGGCATTGGATGAGCATGAATATATCCGGCGCTTCGCAAGCGAGATTACACGCCCCAGAGGTGTCTGGTGTAAACATATTGAGGTGTTAAAAGCAACTCCCGAACTTGCTTTATCCATTTTAGAGCCTTTAAAGTCAGACAAATCCAAGTATGTGCGAGATAGTGTTGCAAACTGGCTGAACGACGCCAGCAAAACACAACCGGAATTCGTTAGAACCCTCTGTGGAAAATGGGAGAAAGAGAGCAATACGCAGGAAACCAGATATATCATTAAAAAAGCATTGAGGACCCTCCGTAAATCAGGGGAAGGGGTATCGAGGGAAACATCTTAAAGATAAGGGCGGTCCGCCTTGTCCTTAGCCTCACTATAAAGTCCCGTCTATCACCGGGGCCCGCCGTTTACAAAAAAATCCACCGGTGTCCCACCGGTGGATCGGGTTCAGCTCTCCATGTGCCGCCCCAGAAACGCGGCGATGGACTGGGCCAACTTGTATTCCACCTCTCCCCCGGTCAGCCGGTCAGTCCCGGCCCCGGCAAAGAGGACACACCCCAGCACATCTCCCTCGGAGAGAATGGGGGCGGCGGTACTCAGGGAGTATTTCTCGCTGTCGGCACACAGGGGAATGGTTTCCTCACCCGGCTTGTACTGATAGACCTGCCGCCCCTCCATCAGCCGCTCCATCTGGGGAGAAACCGATTTCTCCGCCAGCTCCCTGCGGGGCACTCCCGCCACCGCAATGCAGCTGTCCCGGTCGGTAATCACTGTCACTTGTCCGGTGGTGCGGTTGAGTGTCTCGCACAGCTGGCCGGCAAAGTCCACCAGCCCCCCCATCAGGGAATACTTTTTAAATATGACGCCGCCGTCCTTGTCGGTGTATATCTCCAGGGGGTCGCCCTCCCGAATACGCATAGTGCGGCGAATTTCCTTGGGAATAACCACCCGGCCAAGATCGTCAATGCGGCGCACAATACCAGTTGCTTTCATATCAAAAACTCCTTTTTTCTATTGTCATATATGTCTGCCTGGCAAAAGATAGTATACGCAATCTTTCCCACTCAATACGACCAACCATTAGGAGATGTTTGGTAATTCTCGCACATGATGATGAAAAAGTGGTCGAAAGCTCTTGCGCCCGATGGCAAAGGGTGGTACATTAAAGGCAGGACACAATAATATGGGAGGAGGCGGGACTGAATATGAAGGACCAGAGCGCACCCTTCGCACCCACCGGGTGCTATGAAAACCGGGAGCTGTCCTGGCTGAAATTCAACAGACGGGTTTTGGAGGAAGCGGAGGACTTGACCAACCCCCTGTGTGAGCGAATGAATTTCGCCTCTATCTTTCAGAGCAACTTGGACGAGTTTTACATGGTGCGGGTTGGAATGCTGATGGACACGCTCCACCTCACCGCTGTTGACGACAAGACCGGCATGACCAGCGCGGAGCAGACAGCCGCTGTCTTGGACTGCACCCGCCAGCTGCTGGCCGAACGGGACCGGATCTGCCGCTCCCTCATAGCTGAACTGAAGGGCCAGGGGGTGGAGGTGTGCTCCTTTGCCGAGCTGTCGGATAAGCAGCAGTCCTTTTTGGAAAAACACTTCACCTCTAACGTGCTGCCCCTGCTATCCCCACAGATTATTGGACGCAAGCAGCCCTTTCCTTTTCTGCGCAACAAGGCCATCTACGCCGTGGCTCTGCTGAAAACCAAGAGCGGCGGCGAGCGGATGGGGATTGTCCCCTGCGGGGAGGGAGTGCTGCGCCGTCTTGTCCCCCTGCCGGGAGAGAAACAGCGCTTTGTACTGGTGGAGGACCTGATCGCCAGCCTGCTGTCTAAAATCTTCACCCATTACAAGGTGGAGGGCACCGTACTCATCCGCCTGGTGCGCAGTGCCGACATCCACATGGACGACGCCTCCTCTGAAATGAGCGCCATGCTGGCCGAGGAGTACCGAAAAAGCATGGAGAAACTGATTCGCCGCCGCAAGCGGCTCCAGCCGGTAAAGCTTGACTATCAGGGCAAACTGTCTGACACAATGCGGGATGGGCTGTGCGCATGTTTGGGCCTTTCGAAAAAGCACCTGTTTTCCAGCGGTGTGCCTCTGGACCTGACATTTATGGGCACCCTGCGGGACCTGCTGCGGGACAGAACCGAGCTGTTCTACCCCCGGCGGGTGCCCCAGAACTCTCCCAATGTAGATCCTCTGCACCCCATGACGGAGCAGATCAGGCAGCGGGATCTGATGCTCTCCTATCCCTATGAAAGCGTGCGGCCCCTGCTGCGGCTGCTCCAGGAGGCGGGGCAAGATCCTGACGTGGTATCTATTAAAATGACCCTCTACCGGGTGGCCCACAACAGCAAGATTGTAGAGGCCCTGGTAGATGCCGCTGAGAACGGCAAAGAGGTTGTAGCCCTCGTGGAATTGCGGGCCCGGTTTGATGAGGAAAACAACATCGGCTGGTCCCGGGTGCTGGAACAGGCCGGCTGCCGGGTGATTTACGGTTTGGACGGGCTGAAAGTCCACTCTAAGCTGCTGCTCATCACCCGGATGCATAACGACCAGGTGGAGTATATCACCCAGGTGGGCACCGGCAATTACAATGAGGACACCGTACGGCTGTATACCGACTATGCCCTGATGACCGCCTCCCCGGCGATCGGCGCCGAGGCCGCCCAAGTGTTCAACGCCCTGTCTATGGGCGAGGTGGTGGAGGACAGCCGCCACTTGATGGTGGCCCCCGCATGTCTTCGGGACAAGGTAGTTGCCTTGATTGACCGGGAAATTGAGCTGGCCAGGGCAGATCAAGACAGCTACCTGGGCTTCAAGCTCAACGGCCTGACCGATAAGCTGATTATCGACAAGCTCATTGAGGCCTCTCAGGCCGGGGTGAAGATCGACCTGGTCATACGGGGCATCTGCTGCCTCATCGGCGGAGTACCCGGGCTGACGGACAACATCACCGTCCACAGTATCGTGGGCCGCTATCTGGAGCACGCCCGTATCTATATTTTCGGCGTAGAGGGGCGGCGGCAAGTGTATATCTCCTCCGCCGACTTTATGACCCGCAACACCACCCGCCGGGTGGAGGTTGCCGCACCCATCCAGGCTCCCGCCCTGCGGACGCATCTGGAGAATATGTTCCTTGACCAGCTTCGTGACACCGCCAAGGGCCGTATTCAGCGGCAGGACGGCGTTTATGTCCGGGCTCAGGGGGAGCCCTTCAACTCTCAGGAGCACTTCTGTGACCAGTCCTACGCCAACCAATGGGCGCTGGCCGGGCCGCATACAGAGCCCCCCAGGCCAGCCGTCAAGGCGGTTCAGGCCTCCCCCGCCAAGACCGTGTCTAAAAAGCTCTCTGTTCCGGTGCGGAAAACCCGCCGGACCTTGTTTGGCCGCATAATCAGGCGGGATTGACCTGTTTGCCAAGCCGGAGCGGCTTTCATATATTTTTCTGAAAGGAAGTAATGTTATGAAACGGATCGGAATGCTCACCAGCGGCGGCGACTGTCAGGCCCTGAATGCCACCATGCGGGGAGTAGCCAAGGGTCTCTACAACATCTACGGCAGTGAAGTGGAGATTATCGGCTTTATCGACGGCTACAAGGGTCTCATTTATGAGGACTACAAAAAGCTGACCCCCATCGACTTCACCGGCCTGCTCACCCGTGGCGGCACCATTCTGGGCTCCAGCCGGCAGCCCTTCAAGCTGATGCGGGTGCCCGATGAGAACGGCCTGGATAAGGTGGAAGCCATGAAATACACCTACCGCCGCCTGCGGCTGGACTGCCTGGTGGTTCTGGGCGGCAACGGCAGCCAGAAAACCGCCAACCTCCTCAGCGAGGAGGGGCTGAACGTCATCGGCCTGCCCAAAACTATTGACAACGACCTGTGGGGCACTGACACCACCTTCGGCTTCCAGTCGGCCATCAGCCTGGCCACCGAGGTGATCGACTGTATCCATACCACCGCCGCCTCCCACAACCGGGTGTTCATGGTAGAGATTATGGGGCACAAGGCCGGCTGGCTCACCCTCAACGCTGGCATTGCCGGCGGCGCGGATATCATCCTGATTCCGGAAATCCCCTACGACATCGACTCTGTCATCGCCAAGATCAGGCAGCGGGCAGCCTCGGGCAACGGCTTTACCATCCTGGCCGTGGCGGAGGGCGCCATCTCCAAAAAAGAGGCGGAGATGGGCAAGAAGGAATACAAAAAGCACATGGCTGAGGTTTTGGAGAAATATCCCTCCGTGTCCTATGCCATCGCCGACAAAATCCTCAAAAAAACCGGCAAAGAGGTCCGGGTCACCGTCCCCGGCCACATGCAGCGGGGCGGAACTCCCTGCGCCTATGACAGAGTACTCTCCTCCCGCCTGGGTACCACCGCCGCCCTGATGATCTCCAAGGAGGAGTATGGCAACATGGTGGCCATCCAGAACCACGTGATCACCTCTGTCCCTTTGAAGGAGATCGCCGGTAAGCTGAAAACCATCGACCCCAAATCCGACATCATTACGGAGGCCCGTCTGCTGGGCATCAGCTTTGGCGATGACTGAAGCGCGCGCTATCTAAAGACGTCCTCTCCCGACGGGAGAGGACGTCTTTTGCGTTATTGGCCGGGCTCCTCCAAAAAGCGCACCAGCATGGAGGCGGCTTCCGCCCGGGTGGTTTTGCCTCCCGGATCCAGACGGCCGCCGTCAGTTCCCCGCAGGATGCCCCGGTCCGCCGCCCAGGCCACTGCCTCCCTCGCCCAGGAGGAGACATCCGAGAAGTCGGGAAAGAGCGGGGCCCGGCCGGGTCCCGCGGGCTTTCCGGCGTACCGCCACAGCATCACCGCTATCTGCTCCCGCGTTACATCCCGCTCCACATCGAAACGGCTGCCGTCGCCGGCGTCCATCACCCCGGCGCCGGTCGCCCAAGCCGCCGCGTCGTCATACCAGGCGCCGGTTGGCTGATAATCGCCCCCCTGAGGCACCGGGGGCCGGCGGGACAGATTGTAGAGGATTTGGGCCATCATCCCTCCAGATACAGGGGCGTCGGGGACAAAACGGTCGGAGTCATATCCGTTCATCAGCGACCAGTCCAGGCAGTAGTGTATGCCGTCGTGATACCACTGGTCAGGGGAAAGATCTCCAAAGACCCCGGCAGGACAGCCGCCATCTCTGGCACAGACTTGATAAGCCGGCGGAAAAACCACCCGGAGCTTGACTCTCTCCTTTGGATGAGTAAAGGTGAAGATTCCGTTCTCACCGGTGAGCGCGGTCTCCTCCTTCCCCGCGATCACAGAGACAGACCCGGCGGCATAGCCATGCTCTGGAAGAAGGGTCACGGAGACCACATCCCCCTCGCTGGGACTGTCAGGGCGGATCATCACCCGGCCCCGGCCCACTTTTATCATGTCACTCTCCAGCTCAGAGGGACCATATAGATGGCCGGAGGATGAGGAGAGCACAGTACGCTCCAGTCCGCACACATTGCAGCGGGTATCCTCATCGCTGGAGTAACTGTGTCCGCCGTAGTCCGGAGCCTGGACGGGCACCACACCAGGGCAGCCGTCGCCAGTGCACCGGCGCCAGTGGCAGGTATCGTCGCCGTTCCAGTCCTCCACCCAGGTGTGGGTATGGAATGGATCCACAAAGCGGTCCCGGCCGCAGACGGCACACTGAGTGTCCAGCCCGCTCTGATAGAGGTGGACTCCGTAATCTTCAGCCCAAGCAGGTACCACTCCGGGGCAGCCGGCGGCGGCACAGGGCCGCCAGTGGGCCAGGTCGTCGCCGCTCCAGCCAGAGCCCCATTCGTGGGTATGAGAGGGGTCTACAAAGCGGCTCCGGCCGCAGACGGCACACTCGATATCCTCACTGCCGCCATAAATATGCTCCCCATAGCCCGCCGCCTGAACAGGCACCACCCCTGGACAGGAGGGGTCGGTACACTGATGCCAGTGGTGGGAGCCGTCACTGCTCCAATCCTCTCCCCACGTATGGGTGTGGAATGGGTCCAGAAATCGATTCCGTCCACATATGTCGCAGGTCGGGTCGTCAATTCCACTGTAGACATGGTCCCCGCAGTCCTTGGCCCAGTCGGGCACCACACCAGGACAGGCGGAATCGGTACAAGGCCGCCAGTGATACACGCCGTCACTGCTCCAGCCCTCCCCCCAGGTGTGGATGTGGCCCGGATCCACCGCCCGGACCCAGCCGCACACATTACAGACGGGGTCTCGGGGATCATCGTAGGTATGAAAGTCGTACCCCTCCGCCTGGGAGGGCACCAAGGTGCGGCAGGCTGGATCGGCGCAACCCCGCCAGTGGTGGTAATCGTCGATGGCCCAGTCCTCCCGCCAGACATGGGTATGGGCCGGAGCGTCAGCCCCCGCCTTCACTGGCACCAGCCCCACACACAGGATCAAAGCGGCCGCCAGCCCGCGGCCGAAATACGCTCTCTTTTTCATCAGATGCTCCCCCTATCGCGCGGCGGCAGCCGCGTACTGCCTTGTCCTCAACTTTATTTTACATTTTACCACAAAATCCCCCTCTGGGGAACCCCCTTTCCCCAAATTGGGAAAAACAGGCACCCAGAGGGGGATTTCTTCTACTCCAGCGGCTCTCTCAGCCGCTCCGGGGGAACGCCCAGCAGCAGCAGCGCCCCAGCCGCGGCCAGGGTGGACAGTTCCTCCTCTCCAGATCTTAGGGTCAGGGGAAATTCCTGGCGCTCCACCACCTGGCCGTCTACTGTGACCAGCTCCCGCTGAAGGGCAGCCCACAGAATATTCTCCTCCCGGCTGGAGATGGTGAGGCTGTCCCGGGGAGATACCCCGTAGCTCACCGCGCTGGCCGCGCGGGGCGGCACCCCTCCCATCCCCCCCGGAAGTAGCGCGGTGCGGCACTGACGGGGTGTATGAAGACCCCTGGCCGCCATCCGGGGAGACACCACCAGCAGTGCCGGGTGGTTCCCGCTGGCACACCGGCCCTTCAACCCGCCCCAGGCGCTCAGGCCCCGCACAATCGCCGTCTCAATGCCCTCCCCGGCCT
The DNA here is from genome assembly GCA_947073765.1 of uncultured Bacillota bacterium. Classification (GTDB taxonomy): domain Bacteria; phylum Bacillota; class Clostridia; order Oscillospirales; family Oscillospiraceae; genus Lawsonibacter. The sequence goes on from CAMTMZ010000032.1 coordinate 9,482, forward strand.
CCAGAACTTGAAAACATTCCATCTTCCTCTCTCCTTTCCCGTCAGTTTGCGCCGATTCGCCCATTTTATGCGTTGACTTTTCCACCGCCTATCTGGTAATATGTAGGCTGATATATTGGGTTTGTATGCCCAATGGAAATTGCGAGGTATCATCATGGCACAGAAGAAGGGCTACGGCAACGACTCCATCTCCGCCTTAAAAGGGGCTGACCGGGTGCGCAAGCGCCCGGGAGTTATCTTCGGCTCCGACGGGCTGGAGGGCTGTGAGCACGCCGTTTTTGAGATCATGTCCAACTCCATTGACGAGGCGAGGGAGGGACATGGCTCTTTGATCACTGTCACCCGGTTTGCGGACGGCTCCATTCAGGTGGAGGACCAGGGCCGGGGCTGCCCGGTGGATTGGAACGAAAAGGAGGAGAAGTTCAACTGGGAGCTGGTGTTCTGCGAGCTGTACGCCGGCGGCAAGTATGACAACGAGGGCGGGGACAACTACGAATATTCCCTTGGGCTCAACGGTCTGGGCTCCTGCGCCACCCAATACGCCAGCGAGTTTATGGATGTGACCGTGTGGCGGGAGGGGAAAAAATATTCCCTCCGCTTTGAAAAGGGGGAGAACATCGGCGGGCTGAAAAGCGAGCCCACCGACCGGGGCAAAAAGACGGGCACCACTATCCGCTGGAAACCAGACCTGGAGGTGTTTACCGACATCAGCATCCCTGTGGACTACTACCTGGATGTGATGAAGCGGCAGGCGGTGGTCAACGCCGGGGTGACCTTCCGGTTTAAAAACCAGGTGGAAGGAAAGTTTGAGACCACCGACTTTCAATATGAAAACGGCATTATCGACTACGTGACCGAACTGGCCGGTGAGGGAACGCTCACCGCTCCCGTGTTCTGGCAGACCGAGCGGCGGGGCCGGGACCGGGCGGACAAAGCGGAGTACAAGGTAAAGCTGTCCGTCTCCTTCTGCTTCTCTAACCGGGTTCAGCTGGTGGAGCACTACCACAACTCCTCCTGGCTGGAGCACGGCGGCTCTCCGGAGAAGGCGATACGCTCCGCCTTTGTCTCCGTCATTGACAGCTGGCTGAAGGGGCAGAACAAGTACAACAAGGGGGAGAGCAAAATTACCTTCCCCGATATTCAGGACGCTTTGGTACTGGTGAGCAACAACTTCTCCACGCAGACCTCCTATGAGAACCAGACCAAAAAGGCCATCAACAACAGATTTGTCCAGGAAGCCATGACAGACTTTCTCCGCGCCCAGATGGAGGTCTATTTTATTGAGAATCCCGCCGACGCCCAAAAAATCGCTGAACAGATCCTGATCAACAAGCGGGCCCGGGAAAACGCGGAGAAAACCCGGCTGAACATTAAAAAGAAACTCACCGGCTCTATGGACATCTCCAACCGGGTGCAGAAGTTTGTCCCCTGCCGCACCCGGGATGTAAACCGCAGCGAGCTGTATATTGTAGAGGGCGACTCGGCCCTGGGCAGCGTGAAGCAGGCCAGAGACGGAGAATTTCAGGCCATTATGCCCATCCGGGGCAAGATCCTCAACTGCCTGAAAGCCGACTACGGCAAGATTTTCAAAAGCGAAATCATCACCGATCTGCTGAAGGTGCTGGGCTGCGGGGTGGAGGTCCACGACAAGCGGGCCCGCGACATGGCCTCCTTCGATTTAAACGCCCTGCGGTGGAACAAAGTTGTGATCTGCACCGACGCCGATGTAGACGGCTTCCAGATCCGCACACTGGTGCTTACCATGCTCTACCGCCTCACCCCCACCCTGATCCAGGAGGGATATGTCTATATCGCCGAGTCCCCCCTGTTTGAGATCACCTGCAGGGAGAAGACCTGGTTTGCCTACTCCAACAGGGAAAAGGACGACATTGTGGCCACGCTCCAAGGGAAAAAGTATGACGTGCAGCGCTCCAAGGGCCTGGGCGAGAACGAGCCGGAGATGATGTGGCTGACCACAATGTCTCCCGACACCCGGCGGCTTATCCGGGTGATGCCCGAGGACGTGGAGCGCACCGCCCGGATGTTTGACCTCCTCCTGGGGGACGACCTCACCGGACGTAAGAGCCACATCGCCGACCATGGCCACGAGTTTTTGGAGCTGGCGGATATTTCGTAGGAGGGCGCAATGAAAAAGAGAGTACTGCCCGCCCTCTGCGCCCTGCTGCTGGCCTTCGCCGCCGCCTTTGCCATGCTGTGGCGGCAGGAGGCCGCCCGGGATGAGAACAGCCTGCGCAGACTGTGGCTGTTCGCAGCGGCCACAGGAGAGACTGTGATTACTGAATACCAGAAGGCTGGTGAGGCGCTCCCCTCCTGCCAGGTCATCGCGGAGCTGCGGGTCATGGGGGATGTTTGCTGCCTGGCAAAGGGCGCCGGGCCGGACTACACTGATTTAAATGCCGTCTATGGAATCTTATCTCTGTATCCGGAGCGATGCTCCGAGGCGGAGGAGAAGCTACTCCTAGTTTTCCAAACCGCTTCTGAGGAGGGGTTGGACGGCCCCAACTGGCCCCTGCAAGTAAACGAGTTGCGAAATATATTGGAGTATGGATCGTAATTAAAAATGGATTTATCAGATAGGACTGAACCAAATGGCCAAGAAAAAAACACCAAATGAGACGAAGAATCGAAAAGCCGATCCCAACGTGATGGGTCTGCGGGCGGAGGTGCTGGAACAGCCCATCACCCAGACGCTGGAGATCAACTACATGCCCTACGCCATGTCGGTGATCGTCTCCCGGGCCATTCCGGAGATTGACGGCTTTAAGCCCTCCCACCGGAAGCTGCTGTACACCATGTACCAGATGAAGCTGCTGGGAGGCGCCCGGACCAAATCGGCCAACATCGTTGGCCAGACTATGAGGCTCAACCCCCACGGGGACGGGCCGATCTATGACACCATGGTGCGTCTCTCCCGGGGCTACGGGGCCCTGCTCCATCCCCTGGTGGACTCCAAGGGCAACTTCGGCAAGGTCTACTCCCGAGATATGGCCTACGCCGCCAGCCGGTATACCGAGGCACGGCTGGACCCCATCTGCGCCGAAATTTTCCGGGACATCGACCAGGACACGGTGGACTTTGTGGACAACTACGACGGCAAGCTGAAGGAGCCCACTCTGCTGCCCACCACCTTTCCCAATGTGCTGGTATCCGCCAACAAGGGCATCGCCGTGGGCATGGCCAGCGACCTGTGCGGCTTCCACCTGGGAGAGGTGTGCGACACCGCCGTCGCCCTGATAAAAAACCCGGACCACGACGTGATGACAACCCTCAAGGGCCCCGACCTGCCCACCGGCGGCGAGCTGCTCTACGACGGCGCGGCCCTGGCGGACATCTACCGCACCGGACGAGGCTCCTTCAAGGTGCGCTCCCGGTGGCGCTATGTGAGAGAGGAAAACCTCATCGAGGTCTATGAGATCCCCTACTCCACCACTTCCGAAGCCATTTTGGATAAGGTCTCCGAGCTGCTCAAGGCCGGCAAGCTGAAGGAGATTGCCGACATGCGGGACGAGACCGACCTGTCCGGTCTGAAGCTGACCATTGACCTGAAGCGGGGCACCGACCCGGAAAAAGTGATGGCCAAGCTCTTTCGTCTCACCCCCCTGATGGACAGCCAGTCCTGTAATTTTAACATCCTCATCGCCGGACAGCCCCGGGTTATGGGCGTCCGGGAAATTTTAGAGGAGTGGACCGCATGGCGGATGGACTCGGTGCGCCGGCGGGTGTACCACTCCATGAACAGAAAAAAGGAGAAACTGCACCTGCTCAAGGGCCTGCGGCGTATTCTGCTGGATATCGACCGGGCCATTCAGATTATACGGGACACCGAGGAGGACGCCGAGGTCATCCCCAACCTGATGATCGGCTTCGGCATCGACCAGCTCCAGGCGGAGTACGTGGCCGACATCCGGCTGCGCAACATCAACAAGGAGTATATTCTCAAGCGCACCCAGGAGGTGGATGCCCTCCAGGAGGAGATCGCCGACCTGGAGGACACTGTAAATTCCCCCAAGCGCATCCAGAAAATTATTGTGGATGAACTGACTGAGGTGAGGAAAAAGTATGCCCAGCCCCGACGCACCGAAATTGTTTACGACCACATGGACGAACCTGCCATGGCGGTGGAGGATGAGACTCCCGACTACCCTGTCCACCTGTTCTTCTCCCGGGAGGGTTATCTGAAAAAGATTACGCCCCAGTCCCTGCGTATGGCCAGTGAACAGAAATATAAGGAGGGAGACGCCCCCTATCTCCAGTGGGAGGCTACCAATCGGGATGAACTGCTGGTGTTTACCGACGCGCAGCAGTGCTACAAGACCCGCCTTTCCGACTTTGACGACACTAAGGCCAGCGCTCTGGGAGATTTTCTGCCCTCCAAGCTGGGAATGGACCCGGAGGAAAGGGCTCTGTGGGCCTGCATCCCCGGGGATTACTCCGGCCACGTGCTGTTTTTCTTTGAAAACGGCAAGGCCGCCCGGGTAGAGCTGTCCGCCTACCAAACCCAGACCCGGCGGAAAAAACTCACCGGGGCATACTCAGACAGGTCACCGCTGGTTGCCGCCTTTTTGCTGCGGGAGGACTTTGAGGCTGCAGTGATCTCCAGTGAAGGGCGCTGCATGGTGTTCCACACCGCCAGCCTTACCCCTAAGACCACCCGAAATACCCAGGGAGTGAATGTGATGACTTTGAAACCGAAATACAAGGTTGAGCGGGTTCTGCCCTTGGAGCGGACACATATCCAAAATCCCGCCCGTTATCGTGCCCGCTCCCTTCCCATCGCCGGGGCTCTGCTCAAGGAGGAGGACCGAGGAGAGGAACAGATGACGCTGCTGTAAGGAGGACTTCTATGACCAAAAATAATCTCTCCCGTGCGGTGCGGAACTACCTCTGGATCGCCTTGGGATCAGCGCTCTACTCCCTCAGCTTCGACTGGTTCTATGTACCCAATCAGATCGGCTTCGGGGGGCTTACCGCCCTGGGTATGATCCTCAACCACTTCTCTCCCGCCATTCCCATCGGCGCGGTGGTGTTTCTGCTTAACATCCCCATCTTCATCCTGGGGTGGAAGTTTCTGGGGGGACATACCCTGGTGTCCTCTCTGTTCGCCATGGCGGCTACCTCGGTGCTGGTGGATCTGATTTCCGCAGTATACACCTTTCCTCCCATGGACCCCATGCTGGCCGCCGTCTTTGGCGGGGTGAGTCTGGGCGTGGCTCTGGGGATGATTTTTTCCAAAGGTGCCACCACCGGGGGCACCGACCTCATCGCCCGGCTGCTTAAGCTCCCTTTCGCCTGGCTCCCCGTGGGCAAGCTGCTGATGGTGGTGGATCTCTCCCTGCTGCTGGCAGTCTCCGTAGCCTTCCGCAGCATGGAGAGCGGTATGTACGGCATTATCTCCCTGTATATCTCCACTATGGTGATGGACGGGGTGCTCTATGGCATGGATCAGTCTAAGGTCGCTTATATCATTACCTCCCAGCCCCGCGTCATCACGGAGGAAATCGATCGGCAGATGGACCGGGGAGTCACTTACCTCCACGGGGAGGGCAGCTTTTCCGGGGAGGAGAAGCTGGTGCTGATGTGCGCCTTTAAGCAGAAGCAGATCGTCCCCCTGAAGGCCCTGGTCCATGAGTTGGACCCCCAGGCCTTTCTCATCGTCTGTGACGCCCACGAGGTCCTGGGCCAGGGCTTCCGCCGGTATCAAAAGAATGATCTGTAAATAAAAAAAGGAGTGTTTATCATGACAAACTGGACTAAACTGACGGAAAATCTGGAGAAACGGGGATTTACTCCCAAGGTGTTTGCCAACAAAGAGGAGGCTTCCGAATATCTTGACCGGGAGATCGACGGTGTCAGCGTGGCCTTCGGCGGCTCTATGACGGTGCAGGAAATGGGACTCTATCCCCGGCTGGCCGCCCACAACGACGCCCTTTGGCACTGGAACAAGGACGCTTTGGAGCAGGCCGCCACCACCGATGTGTACATCTGTTCTGCCAACGGGCTGGCTGAGACCGGAGAGATTATTAACATCGACGGGGTAGGCAACCGGGTATCCTCCACCATTTTTGGCCACCGGAAGATCTATTTTGTGGTGGGCAGGAATAAGATCGCCCCCAACTACGACCAGGCGCTGTGGCGGGCCAGGAACATCGCCGCCCCTAAAAACTGCCAGCGTCTTGGACTCAAGACTCCCTGTGCCGTCAAGGCTGACAAGTGCTATAACTGCTCCAGCCCGGAGCGCAGCTGCCGGGCCCTTGTGGTGCTTTGGGAAAAGCCCCGGGATGTGGAGCGGATGGAAATTATTCTCATTGATGAGGAGCTGGGATATTAAAGCATTGGGCCGCACGCCCCCCCTCCCCAACAGCTGAGAGGAGCGCAAATGAAAAAAACAGTTATCACCGCAATTCTGCTGACCTTTCTCCTGCTCACCGGCTGTTCCGCCCTGCTGGAGCGGGACTACTCCTCCGTTACCACGCACAACGCTGTGCCGGCCACTGAGGGAGACCCCTCCATCCTCCGGGCGGACAGCTATCAGGAACTGGTCAACGCCCTGATCTACTTTGTCACCGGCGGGATGGAAGAGGGCACTGTCCGGTTGTACACCGACACCGAAAATGTGGAGTCCTTCCTGGCTGACGCCTGTCTGGAGGTGGTTCAGGAGGACCCTCTGGGGGCCTACTGCGTGGAGTTCATCAAATACACCGTAGACCCGGTCGTCACCTACTCTGAGGCCAAGGTGGATATCACCTACCGCCGCACCCGGGAACAGGTGTCCTCCATCATTCAAGCCACTGGCGTAACCGCGATCCGCAGCGAACTGGAGTCGGCTCTGGCCTCCTTTGCCCCGGAGCGGGTGCTGCGCATCAGTTATTTTGAGGAGGATGAGGACTTTATCCGCGGCTTGGCCCGGCAGGCCTATTACAATGTTCCCGCCTGCGCCCTGGGGATGCCGAACATCTCTGTGTCTATCTACCCCAAAAGCGGACGGCAGCGCATTGTGGAGGTTCTGCTGGACTACCCTCTGGAACGGCCGGAGCTGGAAAAGCGCAGGGAGGAACTGACCCGGACTTTGGAGGAGCTGAGCTGGGATCTGGCCGCCCGGGCAGACCTGCCGATCGCCGCCGCCCATGCCCTGCTGGAACTGGGGAAGTATGATCCCCAGGGAGAAGATACCGTGATGTCAATCTTTGAGGAGGGCGCCGCCAACAGCGAGGGTCTGTCCCTGGCCTACGCCGCCTTGTGCCAACAATTGGAGCTGCCTTGTCATGTTACCCAGGGCACCAAACATGAACAGCCCTATTTCTGGGCCGTTGTCCAGACTGAGGAGGGCTGGCGGCACATTGACCTGGCCGCACTGGCTGAGGAGATGGATGAGCCCCCGGAGGAAGGGCTCCTGTGCACTGACCGCACATTCCATGAGCTGGGCTATTTGTGGGACGAACTCTCCGTTCCCGCCTGCCTGGAGAAGTGAGAAACAGACCTTGGCGCGGTACAGCTTAACGGTGGGGCGGCACAGATGCCGTCCCACACAGCATATTGCCCCGTCCCTTCCATGCCAGATTTTTACTGTTGTGTTACAGCCCTTGTCAAGACAGGAAAAATCAAGTATAATACCCCTGACACCGATTCCATCCCCCAGAAAGGAGTCCCTCCATGAAAACGATTCCAAAATGGATGGCTGCCACGCTGGCTTTGGCGCTGACCGCCTCCCTCTCTATAATCTCCACTCTCGCCATTTCGGCCGCAGAGTCCTTCGCCGACTTCCGTATCGACGCCTCCGCCATGGACGCCCCGGACCGGACCATTTCCCTCGACTGGTACCGGCGGGGCGAGGACGGGAGCTTCCATCCCGCAGACGTGGCCGCGGACTACGACTACACCCTTAACCGCAAGATCAACCGGGTCACTGGGGATGCCACCTTCTACATTCAGCCCAAAACAGACGGAGTGTGGGTTACGGTGGACTACCTCACTGACGTGAACGGCGACGGTTTTTACGAGCTGCTAGAGGGCGGAGACGATCCGGTATGGGACACCCTGACCGCTCAGGGCAGACTGACCCAGGGTGGGAAAGAGAATCTTACGGTTGCACAGACCTATATTTTATCCGCTGAGACGCTGACCAAACGCTTTGATGAGACAGAGCGGGCCCGGGCTCAGCTGCTGGCGGTTGAAACCCCTGTCACCAGCTGGCCTCTCTGCCGGGTAACTCTGGGCCGCACCGATCCTGCTGATGGGCAAACCTATGAGCAGCTGTATTATCTGGAGATTTTTGGCAGTGAATTGCTCCCCTGGGATATCCTCCGGAGCGCCCCCTACCGCGACGCCGTGGAGTACGGCCTGACCTGGGGCTGGTTTACCGGCTTGGAGGACGGCAGTTTCGGCCCCAGCCAGCCCTTGAATCGGGCCCAGCTGGCCCAGGTTTTATGGAGCGTAGGAGGAGGTCAGGAAGCGGAACAGGCCAGCTTCACCGACGCCAAACCTGGTGACTGGTATTATCCGGCAGTGTGCTGGTGCCAGCAAAAGGGTCTGATTGCCGGTTATGAGGACGGATCATTTCTCCCTGATGCCCCCCTGACCCGAGAGCAGATGGCCGCCTTTCTCCACCGCTATTCCAGGCTCTCCGGCGGTGATCGGACCAATCCCTACTTCTCCCCCGACCTGTCCCGCTATGACGACGGAGAGGATGTCTCTCCCTGGGCCCTGGAGAGTATGCGCTGGGCGGTGTCCAGCCGGCTGCTCACCGCCTCCGGCAATCTCCTGCGCCCCGGCGACACCGCCACTCGGGCCGAACTGGCTCAGGCCCTGTACGCTCTGAAGGTTCCTCAGCTGTCTTCCAATATAATGTCTCCCATGTGGTAAACTGCTAAACGCCCGGCTTCAGGCCGGGCGTTTTTCATGTTTAGCGGCTGGAATATTTGTCCAAACTATTTGATAGAATATACCATCCAACCCAATGAGAAAGGAGACCACACCATGCCCCAGTCCACCAAACGAGTCTCTCTCCGCAGGAGCGACCCCGCCCGGGAAGAAGAGCGGCGGGAACTGCTTCAGTCCCTGTCCCACACCCGCACCCTCATTAACCAGGCCTACGGAGGCTTTAACAACGCCAGCGACGGCGACCTCATTGAGTCCTACGTCTTTGAGATCAACTCCCTTCAGGCCCGGTACAACTATCTTCTGCGCCGGGTCAAGGAGCTGGAGGGGGCTTTATGACCCCTCCGCCCGGATATCTGGCCTGGTGCCTGGCCGGGCTGCTGCTATGCGCCGCCCTGCTCCTGCTGCGCCGCCCCGCCGCCCGACTGCTCCGGCTGGCCCTGCGCTCCTCCGTGGGGCTGGCGGCGCTGGCCTTGTTCTCCCAGGTGGGGCGGCTGATTGGCGTGGAACTGGGGGTAAACCTGATAAACGCCTTGGTGCTGGGGGTATTGGGCGCCCCGGGCTTTGGACTGCTGCTCATGCTGCAGTGGGCACTGCGGTAAGATGGTACATACCCCGGCGGGGAGGCTGCATACAAGGCCGCCTCCTCTCTATTTATCCTGTTATTTTTCCAAAAGCTCTTGACAAACAGGCCTTCGGATGGTAAGATAACAACCGTTCTCTAAATAGTGAACAGTTCGGAGAGATGTCCGAGTGGTTTAAGGAGCTGGTCTTGAAAACCAGTGACTCGCAAGAGCCGTGGGTTCGAATCCCACTCTCTCCGCCATAGCGGCGGGGTAAGCCAATTTTCGTTCACCGCGCCGCTCCCTCCTTTCCAAATTGAAACCGCACGGGCTTCAATAGGGAGGTTGCTTTTGTCAGATTCTTTACCGTTGAAAATTAAATAGGCAGTTTTTACTTGCAGCCATGCAGAAGTACCCAAGTGGCTATAAGGGGCTCCCCTGCTAAGGGAGTAGGCGGGTAAAACCGTGCGGGGGTTCGAATCCCCCCTTCTGCGCCACGCCGGAGCAAGCTCCAATAGCTTGCTCCGGTGTTTTTTCAAAGCTAAGGAGTTTTTAACCGCCCCCGGTATTCCGGCGGCACACCACACAAACAGAGAGTTGGTGAGGAATATGGTACAAAATTTGGAACTGGAGGAGTTTCTGGAGGAACAGCCCACCCAGGTGGATCAGACCCCGGAGCCGGCTGCTGAGGCACAGGTCTCAGAAGAACAGGTCTCAGAAGAACAGGAGGAGGTCAGCAAACAGGCCCCTCAAGTCCCGGAGAAACCAAAATCAAAAAAGAACATGCTCAACCTTTTTCTGCCTGTCCTGACTGTGCTTCTGCTGCTGGTTGGGGTGTGTGAGGTGGCCTTTTGGGGCTGGTTCGGCTTTACGTCATACCGGCAGAACCTGGCCAGGCAGCGCTATGAACAGCAGTTGGCGGATCTGGAGGAGGAGCGGCTGGCAAAGGGCATTACTGGCGGCAGCGCCTACGGCCCCTGGCGGAAGGTGGAAAACGGCACTGTTACCTGGCAGCGGGAGGAGCTCCTCGCCAACGGTGGCAGCCAGGAGGACGGCGGCCCCTCCCCTGAGAAGGCACCCACACGGCTGTCCACACTGTCAGTGCCTATTATTCCCTACGTTTTGGCGGAACAGGAGTGGTCTTCATCCGAAAAAGAGCAGTCCCCGGAACAGGACCCAAGCTGAGCGCGCCTGTTCCACCGCTGTTTTAACACATTTGTAACACACTTGAGAGGGATACGCTTTTTGGCGCGTATCCTTTCTTTTTTGCTGCTTTTTGTTGAGTTGGTCCAATATCTTTGTCACTTCTCTGCAAAACATCCAGTTTTACTGGCAGTATAAAATTTTGTTTTGGGCATATTGACTTTTTCTCCCTAAAGTTTTACAATAGGTAGGTCCTATGAAAGCAGAGATCTTCTGCCTTGGGACAAATTCTGAAATGGAGGAATGAAACATGAAGAAGCTTTTATCCTTGCTGCTGGCTTCCGCCATGGTCCTGTCTCTGGCCGCCTGCGGCGGAGGCGGTGGCGCCGCTTCCAGCAAACCCGCGGCCAGCAATCCCCCCGCCGCCAGCAACCCCGCTACCAGCACCCCTGCCGACCCCATGGATGCCCTGATCGAGGCCGCCAAGGCCGAGGGCGAGCTGGTAGTCTACGGCTCCTGCGAGGAGGACTATCTGTCCGCCGCTTGCAAGAAGTTTGAGTCTCTCTACGGTATCAAAACTACTTATCAGCGCCTGTCCACCGGCGAGGTCCAGGCCAAGATTGAGGAGGAGAACGGAAATCCCTCCGCCGACGTCTGGTTCGGCGGCACCACCGACCCCTACAACGTGGTGGCGGCCGAGGGCCTGCTGGAGCCCTACGAGGCCATCAACGCCTCTCACATCACCAAGGACGTCTATAAGCATGCCGACAACATGTGGCACGGCATCTACACCGGTATCCTGGGCTTTATGGTCAACAAGGATGAGCTGGCCCGGATGAATCTGGAGGCCCCCAAGGACTGGCCCGACCTGCTCAAGCCCGAGTACAAAGGTCTGATCTGGCTGTCCAACTACAACACCGCCGGCACCGCCAAGCTGGTGATCAACACCATGATCCAGAAGTACGGCCACGACGCTGGCATCCAGTACCTGGTAGACCTGGACAAGAATATTGAGGTTTACACCAAGTCCGGCTCCGGCCCCTCCAAGAACGTGGGCACCGGCGAGTGTGTCATCGGCATCGGCTTCCTCCATGACGGCATCACCCAGATCCTGGACAACGGCTACGGCAACATCGAGCTGATCATCCCCTCCAGCGGCACCTCCTGCGAGATCGGCGCCACCGCCATCTTCAAGGGCGCCAAGCACCCCAACGCCGCCAAGCTGTGGATTGAGTATGCCCTATCCCCCGACTGCGTCAATCAGGCTGACGAGGTGGGCTCCTACCAGTTCCTGGTTCTGGACAACGCCGAGCAGCCCCAGGCCGCCTATGACTTTGGCCTGGACCCCAATAACGTGATGGACTACGACTTCGACGACGCCACCAAGAACATTGGCACCTACATTGAGGAGGTTATGAACGCCCTGGCCTCCGCAGGCGCCAACACCGGCGATACCGGCCGTTTCCAGACTGAGTAATACACTGCAACCGGTGGGGGGACGGCAAGCTTCGCCGTCCCCCCGTTTCATACAGCCTCATTTGGAATGGGCCGCCGAGGGCGGCTGCCCCTGCATACCGCGTTGAACGCAGGGGCTGTCCCCCTGGGCGGCCCGCCCTGAAAATGAAAGGAGGTCACCTCCATGGCAAAAAGCCAAAGCGCAGCGCTGGACCGGAAAAAGCTGATGGCAGATCCTGTTATGGTGGGCACTATCGCGGTTTTAATTGCTTTTTTGACCCTGTTTATTCTGTACCCCCTGGCTATTCTTCTGGTAGACAGCTTTTATGGTGGAACAGGCTTTACTTTAGACACCTTCCGGCGAATTATGGCTATGCCTACCTTTACCAAGGCCATCGGAAACACCCTGAAAGTAGGGTTTCTGGTGGGAGTTCTGTCCACTATTGTGGGCCTGCTCTTCGCCTATGTAGAGGTCTATGTGAAGATGGGCAGGGCAGTGGGTGGACTGTTCAAGGTGGTGTCTATGCTGCCAGTGGTGTCTCCCCCCTTCGTGCTGTCTCTGTCCATGATTATGCTCTTTGGCAAGGCCGGACTGATTACCCGGTTTTTGCTGGGCATCTACGACAACAGCGTCTACGGTTTCTGGGGTATTGTGATCGTGCAGACCCTCACCTTCTTCCCCGTGTGTTACATGATGCTCAAGGGCCTGCTGAAAAACATTGACCCCTCCCTGGAGGAGGCTGCCCGGGATATGGGGGCCAGCCGCTGGACGGTGTTCGCCACCGTCACCTTCCCGCTGCTCCTCCCCGGGCTGGGCAACGCCTTTCTGGTCACCTTTATCGAGTCTATCGCCGACTTTGCCAACCCCATGATTATCGGCGGCTCCTACGACACCCTGGCCACCACCATCTACCTTCAGATCACCGGCGCCTACGACAAGGAGGGCGCGGCGGCCATGGCTGTGGTGCTGCTGTCCATTACCCTGCTCATGTTTGCGGTACAGAAATATTATCTGGAGGCCAAGACGGCCGCCACCCTCACAGGCAAGGCCTCCCGAGGCCGGATGCTCATTGATGACAGAAGCGTCACCGTCCCCCTCACCATCCTGTGCGGACTGGCTGCTTTCTTCGTTATCATGATGTATGCCTGTGTCCCCATTGGGGCTCTGTTTCCCACCTGGGGCTACAAATTTACCCCGCTCACCTTCAAGTGGTTCGGGCAGGTGTTCACCCGCTATCACGGCCTCCAGGCCTTCCGGGACTCCTTTGTGCTCTCCCTCATCGCCTCCCCCATCACCGCCCTGCTGTCCATGATTATCTCCTACCTGGTGGTCAAGCGGAAATTCAGGTCCAAGGGCTTCATCGAGGCGGTGTCCATGCTGGCTATGGCCGTCCCCGGCACGGTGCTGGGCGTTGGCTACATCCGGGGCTACTCCGGCGGTCTGTTCCACAGCGCCAACTGGCCCATCTTCGCGGAGGGCGGCGCTCTCCACAGCCTGTTCCCTAATGGCCTCCTGGGGGGCATCTACGGCAGCGCGGCCATCCTGATTATCGTTTTTGTGGTGCGCTCCCTGCCCACCGGCACCCGGAGCGGCATCTCCGCCCTGCGGTAGATCGACAAGTCCATCGAGGAATCCGCCTACGATATGGGGGCGGACAGCTTTAAGGTGTTTATGACCGTTACCCTGCCCCTGATTAAAGACTCCTTCCTCAGCGGACTGGTCACCGCCTTCGTCCGGTCCATCACCGCTATCTCCGCCATCATTCTGCTGGTGACCCCCCAGTTCCTGCTTATTACCGTGCAGATCAACGAGTTTGCCGAGAAGGGCGCCTACTCTATCGCCTGCGCCTTCGCCACCATCCTGATCCTCATCACTTACGGCTCGGTGCTGCTGATGAACCTGTTCATCAAGTATTTCGGCACCAGCAAGAAAATCAAGGAGGTTTAAGCCATGTCCAAAGTCAAAAAGGGCGTCCGTCTGGACCACATCTCTAAAATCTATCAGGACCCCAAGACCGGCAAGGATTTTTACGCGGTGAAGGACACCTCCCTGACCATCGAGCCGGGCTCCTTTGTCACCCTGCTGGGTCCCTCCGGCTGCGGCAAGACCACTACCCTGCGGATGATCGCCGGCTTTGAAAGCCCCGACGAGGGGGAGATCTATCTGGGGGACGAGGCCATCAACGCCCTCACCCCCAACAAGCGGGACACTGCCATGGTCTTTCAGAGCTACGCCTTGCTGCCCCACTACAATGTCTTCGACAACGTGGCCTATGGTTTAAAGCTGCGCAAGGTGCCCGCCAACGAGATCAAAGAGCGGGTGATGAAGATTCTGGATCTGGTGGAGCTCACCGGCATGGAGGGCCGCATGACCAACCAGCTCTCCGGAGGACAGCAGCAGCGCGTGGCCCTGGCCCGGGCGCTGGTGATTGAGCCCTCCGTCCTGCTCTTTGACGAGCCTCTTTCCAACCTGGATGCCAAGCTGCGTGTCTCCATGCGCACAGAAATCCGCCGCATCCAGCAGGAGGTGGGCATTACCGCCATTTATGTTACGCACGACCAGAGCGAGGCCATGGCCCTCAGCGACAACATCATCATCATGAACAAGGGCGTTGTGGCCCAGATGGGCTCCCCCCAGGACATCTACTACCACCCCAACAGCGAATTTGTGGCCGACTTTATTGGCGAGGCCAACTTCCTCCAGGGCACACTGGAGCGGATGGACGGCAGCCACGCCGTTCTCAACGTGGAGGGCTCCTCCACCCGGGTCCCCGCCAAGCAGGGGATGACCGCCGGCAGCTCGTACACTGTGGTACTGCGTCCGGAATCCGCCGTGCTGCGGGACGAGGGCGGGCTGCCCTGCCAGGTCACCCTGTCCTGCTTTATGGGCTCGTACCAGAACTACCATGTGAAGGTGGGCGGCACCTTGGTCAAGCTTACCGACTACAACCCCAAGAATAAGCGCATCTACCAGGTGGGTGAGACATGCTCTCTGGTGTTCGACCCGGAATCGGTGCATATTCTATAAATTTGACGGCGTCCCCTCCGGGGCGCCGCCTTTTATGAAGGAGCGACACAATGGACCTTTGTGACATCAACCAGATCAAGGCCCTGCTGAACCGGCACGGCTTCCGCTTCTCCAAGTCCATGGGCCAGAATTTCCTGATTGAGGACTGGGTCCCCCGGGACATCGCCTCCGTCTCGGGGGCGGGACCGGGCACCGGTGCGCTGGAGGTGGGCCCGGGAATCGGACCTCTCACCCGGGAGCTGGCCGGGCGGGCGGACAGAGTGGTCAGCATAGAGCTGGACCGCGCTCTGCTGCCCATTCTGGCCGAGACGCTGGAAAACTGCCCCAATGCGGAGGTAATCTCCGGAGATATTTTAAAGACGGATATCCCCACCCTGATTAGGGAAAAATTTCAGGGGCTGACCCCCATCGCCTGCGCCAATCTGCCCTACAATATCACCACCCCCGCCATTAGCGCTCTGATTGAGGCCGGGAGCTTCTCTTCCATTACCGTGATGATTCAGCGGGAGGTCGCCCACCGCATCTGCGCCGCCCCAGGCACTGCGGACTACGGCGCTTTTTCTGTCTACTGCCAGTATCACACCGCCCCGGAGCTGCTTTTCCAGGTCCCTCCGGAGTGCTTTATTCCCTCCCCCAAGGTGACCTCGGCGGTAGTGCGGCTGGTTCCCCGCCCCGCCCCGGCGGAGGTAGACGACCCCAAACACTTTTTCCTGGTGGTAAAGGGCGCCTTCGCCCTGCGGCGCAAAACCCTGCTCAACAGCCTTTCAGCCCAGCTCGGGCAACCGAAAGAGGCGCTGGCTCAGGCCATCGCCCGGTGCGGTCTCCCCCCCGATATCCGGGGAGAGCGGCTGTCTATTCCCCAATTTGCCCAACTGTCCCGCGCCCTTCGGGGCCTGATTTGAGTCTTTTTACCATTTAGCCAATTTCAATCACTTGTCTCTTGCCAATCTTTGAAAAATGGGGTAAAATACTCTCAGGATTGGAATGGATGACCATTTTCACCATTTTTATAAGGAGGAACTTTTCTATGGAAACCTACGGACTGGAGCAGTACGGCATCACCGGCATTAAGGAAATTGTGTATAATCCCACCTATGAGCAGCTTTTCGAGGCCGAGATGGATCCTGCCCTGGAGGGCTTTGAGAAGGGTCAGATGACCGAGCTGGGCGCCGTCAATGTGATGACCGGCATCTACACTGGCCGCTCCCCCAAAGACAAGTTCATCGTGATGGACGAAAACTCCAAGGACACCGTGTGGTGGACCTCCGACGAGTTCAAGAACGACAACAAGCCCGCCTCTCAGCAGGCCTGGGACGCCTGTAAGGCCCTGGCTATCAAGGAGCTCTCCAACAAGAAGCTCTATGTGATGGACGTGTTCTGCGGCACCAACGCCGACTCTCGCATGGCCATCCGTTTTATCATGGAGGTAGCTTGGCAGGCTCACTTCGTCAAGAACATGTTTATCGCTCCCACTGAGGAGGAGCTGAAGAACTTCAAGCCTGATTTTGTCTCCTACAATGCCTCCAAGGCCAAGGTAGAAAACTTTAAGGAGCTGGGCCTGAACTCTGAGACCGCCGCCATCTTCAACATCACCTCCCGTGAGCAGGTCATCCTGAACACCTGGTATGGCGGTGAAATGAAGAAGGGCATGTTCTCCATGATGAACTACTACCTGCCTCTGAAGGGCATGGCCTCCATGCACTGCTCCGCCAACACTGATATGAACGGCGAGAACACCGCTTTGTTCTTCGGCCTGTCCGGCACCGGTAAGACCACCCTGTCCACTGACCCCAAGCGCCTGCTCATCGGCGACGACGAGCACGGCTGGGATGACAACGGCGTGTTCAACTTTGAGGGCGGCTGCTACGCCAAGGTTATCGACCTGGACAAGGAGTCTGAGCCAGATATCTACAACGCTATCCGCCGCAACGCTCTGCTGGAGAATGTCACCGTGGATGGCGAGGGCAAAATCGACTTCCACGACAAGTCCGTTACCGAGAACACCCGCGTGTCCTACCCCATCGACCATATTGAGAAGATTGTTCGCCCTGTGTCCGCCGGTCCTGACGCCAAGAACGTCATTTTCCTGTCCGCTGACGCCTTTGGTGTGCTGCCCCCTGTGTCTATCCTGACCCCGGAGCAGACCCAGTACTACTTCCTGTCCGGCTTTACCTCCAAGCTGGCTGGCACCGAGCGGGGCATTACCGAGCCCACCCCCACTTTCTCCGCCTGCTTTGGCCAGGCTTTCCTGGAGCTGCATCCCACCAAGTACGGTGAGGAGCTGGTGAAGAAGATGGAGAAGTCCGGCGCCAAGGCCTACCTGGTGAACACTGGCTGGAACGGCACCGGCAAACGCATCTCCATCAAGGACACCCGCGGCATCATCGACGCCATCCTGGACGGCTCCATCCTCAAGGCCGAGACCAAGACCATCCCCTACTTCAACCTGGAAGTACCCACCGCCCTGCCCGGCGTGGACCCCGCCATCCTTGACCCCCGGGACACCTACGCCGACGCCGCCGAGTGGGACACCAAGGCCAAGGACTTGGCCGGCCGTTTCGTGAAGAACTTTGTCAAGTACACCGGCAACGACGCCGGTAAGGCTCTGGTGGCCGCCGGCCCCAAGGCTGAGTAACCTCTTGGAACACAAAAACAGGGCGCTTAAAGCGCCCTGTTTTTATTGTTCCTTCAGCGGCAGGGTAAACACAGGACATCCCTCCACCGCGGGGGATACCGCGCACTGTGGGAGGGTAATCTCTACCCCCTCCCCTGTCAAGCACCAGCCCCGGAAGGGATGGGCAAATCTGGCTTTTTTGACCCAGTCCGCATCCAGAAAGCAGTCCCCCGCCTGGCGGCGCTCCTCTCCCTGCCTGACAGCAGCCTGCCACAGACGATTTTTCCACCCCTTTTTCCCCTGAAACAGGGCGGCCAGAGGCTTGGGAGCCCCCTCCCGCACCGTCCACACATCCCCCCAGCGCACTCGGGCGGGACGGCCGTCTCCCCGGATCTCCGCGCCGTGAAAGCGCAGGCTGAGCAGACCGTTATCCAGTAAAACCGTCTCGCCATGCAACTCCCCCTTCCAGGGGGTAAAGGGGTGGGCCGCTTCCCGACGGGCGGCCAGCTCCAAACAGGCCTGCCAATAGACTTCCCGCTCCCACCGCCGCCGCCAGGTGCCGGCCAGATGGGCGTAATATCTGTTAATCCACGCTCCTCCCAAGCCGGCCCCTTCTACCTGGGGCCAGGAGAGGATATACTCCATCACCCGCTCCCCCTCCAGGGTCAGTGTGCGCTCCTCCCGCCTCCAGAGCACTCCAGGCTCCTTCTTCTCCATAGAAGCTCCTCCTCTCCCCGTTTCTCTATTCTATGCCATCCCCTGTCTCATGTGCTTTTCTTTGCTTTTTAAAGTTTACTTTTTCGAGTCAGCGTGTTAAAATAGAAGAAACTATAGAGAGGCGGGTCAGTCAATATGTCAAAATTTTTAGACAAGCAGAGCAGCGACGCCCTGTACCGGGCCATTGTCAGCATCCAAAACGAGGAGGAATGCCGCAATTTCCTGGAGGACCTGTGTACTGTCTCTGAGCTGAAGGCCATGGCCCAGCGTATGGACGTGGCCCTTCTGCTGGATGAGGGACTGATCTACAGTGAAATTCTGGAGAAAACCGGCGCTTCCAGCGCCACCATCAGCCGGGTAAACCGGTGCCTCCATTACGGAGCTGGAGGCTATAAAACTATTGTCCCCCGTCTGAAGGCAGAACAGGCATGAGCGCCTATCACTTTCTTGCCGGCTGCTACGACCGCTTTACCTATGATGTGGACTACGCCTCCTGGGCAGATTATATCCAGCGGCACTTTGCCAGGTGTTCTCTTCCTGGAAACACTGTGCTGGATCTGGCCTGCGGCACCGGCTCCCTCACCCGTGAGCTGGCCCTGCGGGGGTACGAGCTCATCGGGGTGGACCGCTCACCAGAGATGCTGGCCGAAGCGGCGGAGAAAAACCGAGAAGGCGCTCCCATTGAGCCCATTTTTTTGTGTCAGAGCATGGAGAAGCTGGACCTCTATGGCACTATCGACGCCTGTGTGTGCTGTTTGGACAGCGTAAATTATGTCACAAATCCTAAGCGGCTGGCTCGGGCATTTGAGCGGGTCCACCTGTTCCTCATGCCGGGGGGCCTGTTTCTCTTTGACATAAACTCCCCGGAAAAGCTGGAGGGACTGCACAGCCAGATCTTTCTGGATGAGACGGAGGACGCCTACTGTGTGTGGCGCGCAGAGTTCTCCCGGCGCAGCCGGGTGTGCTCCTATTTTATGGACATTTTTCAACTGGACCGGGAGAGCGGACAGTGGAGCCGGGGGGAAGAACTCCATCAGGAGCGGGCCTACACGGTGGAGGAGCTCACCACCATGCTGGAGAAAGCCGGTTTTTTGGACATCCGGACCTTTGGCGAGCTAAAAATGCGCCCGCCCAGAGCGGGAGAGCAGCGTATCTTTTTTACTGCGAGAAAGGACAAGTTAATTCATGGGCAACGAAATCGTTAGAGCTATTACCGGCGATGGTCTGGCAAAGGCCGTCGCCATTACCGGCCGGGACATTGTGGAGCGGGCCCGGAACATCCACAAGCTTCTCCCCATGGGCACCGCCGCCCTGGGCCGCGCCCTGCTTGGGGCCTCTATGATGGGGGATATGCTCAAGGAGGAAAAGGGGGCTCTTACCCTCCAGATCAAGGGGGGCGGGCCGCTGGGCACCATCCTGGCTGTCTCCGACTGGGAGGGCAATGTGCGGGGCTATGTCCAAAATCCTCAGGTAGCGCTTATGGAGCATCAACCCGGCAAGCTGGATGTAGGGGCCGCCGTTGGGCAGAGCGGAACCCTAACCGTTATCAAGGATATCGGACTGAAGGAGCCCTATGTGGGGTCGATCGGCCTGTTCTCCGGGGAGATCGCCGACGATCTGGCCATGTACTTTGTAGAGAGTGAGCAAATCCCAACCGCCTGTGCCCTGGGGGTGCTGGTGGGGCTGGACCAGTCTGTCATCGCCGCGGGAGGTTACCTGATTCAACTGCTGCCCGGGGCCAGCGAGGACATGATAAGCAAAATTGAGACTGGCGTGCGCACTATGGGTTCTGTCAGCCACAGTCTGGCGCAGGGACTGGACGGCGAGGGCCTGCTGCGGACTGTACTGAAGGATTTTGACCTGGAAATCTTAGAGAAGCACCCGGTGGAGTACCGGTGCTACTGCTCCCGGGATCGGGTAAGCCGGGCCCTGATCAGCATGGGCCGAAATGACCTTACTGAGCTTATCCAGGAGCAGGGTCAGGCGGAGCTGTCGTGCCAGTTCTGTGATGAAGTATACCATTTTTCCCGAGAGGAGCTGGAGCTGCTGCTGAAAGAGATGTAGCGGCGGCCCTCGGGCAGTCAAATGCGCCCGGACGGAATCCCCGTCCGGGCGCATTCTGGCGTATTCGGTCTGTTTCAGCGGAAGCGGCTCATACCGTTGTTGGTCAGGGCCTCCAAAATGTCATAGCGTTCCATCTGGAACTCCTTGGTCTCGGCCAGGGCCTCTTCCATGTCCAGGTCCATGATTCTGCCGTCTTTGGAAACTACGATGCGGTTGCCCTTATTCCCCACCAAAGACTGGACTGCCACATAACCCATGCGGCTGGCGGTCTCACGGTCACGCGCGGAGGGGGCTCCGCCCCGCTGGATGTGGCCCAGCACGGTGACACGGGGATCGATGCCCAGAGCGGCCTTGATCTGGGCGGCTATGTCGTATACGCTGCCTGCGCCCTCGGCCACCACCACCATATAGTGGGTAGTTCCGGCCAGCCGAGCCCGGCGTATATTCTCCACCACGTCATTTTCAAAATCCACCTCTCGCTCAGGGATCAGCACCGCCGTAGCACCCACGGCCAGTCCCACATACAGGGCCAGATTGCCCGCATGGCGCCCCATAACCTCTACCACGGAACAGCGTTCGTGGGACTGCATGGTATCACGCAGCTTGTCAATGCACTCGATCGCGGTGTTACAGGCGGTGTCAAACCCAATGGTGTAGTGGGAGCAGCCAATGTCGTTATCAATAGTAGCGGGGATGCCCACAACCTTGAGACTCATGTTGTCTTTGCCAGCCTGACGGGAGATGGCCAGCGCGCCACGGAAGGTGCCGTCACCGCCGATGGCCACAATTCCGTCCAGCCCCAGCAGCTTGCAGGTTGCCAGGGCCTTTTCCCGGCCCGCCTCCTCCATAAACTCCAGGCTCCGGGCGGTGTACAGCATAGTGCCGCCCCGGTTGATGATGCGGCTGACGCTGCTGCCATCCAGGCGGACAAAGTCGTTGGTAATCAGGCCGCTCCAGCCCCGGCGGATCCCGATGCACTCAATGCCCTGGCCCACCGCGGTGCGTACTACAGCCCTTACCGCCGCGTTCATGCCTGGCGCATCCCCGCCGCTGGTCAGCACACCGATCCGTTTGATCCTGTCACTCATAACACAGACCTCCTTATTTGAAGTGGCTTCCCCCTTGGGGGACGCCACTTCTCAATTCCCTTCAATTATGTCACCCTTTTTCAGGAATGTCAAGAATCAAGAGGGTAGTCAGCCCCATCCCCTTGGACAATTTTTTCCCAGAGCGTGGAGAAAAATTTCTCGGCAAAATTTCTCATTTAACTGTTGACAAGCCGGTCAAGGTCGAGTATAATAATCAAGCCGTCGCAAATGAGGCGGCACACCGGGGAGCATAGCTCAGCTGGTAGAGCACATGCCTTACAAGCATGGGGTCACAGGTTCGAGCCCTGTTGTTCCCACCACTTTGATCCCTGTTCCCCCTGGGGACTACCTGGCGCGGTAGTTCAGTTGGTTAGAACGCCGGCCTGTCACGCCGGAGGTCGAGGGTTCAAGTCCCTTCCGCGTCGCCA
>CAMTMZ010000033.1 GCA_947073765.1 uncultured Bacillota bacterium
CCCCCCCGGCGCAGTCCCCGCCCTGCCCGGCGCAGCCGCCGCTCCCCCCAGAATCCCTCCGGATCCGCCTCTGCCCGCAGCACCGGAATACCATAAAGCCGCCCAGCGGCGGCCTTTCCCCGGCCCCCGGACGTTACAACCAGCTGTCCAAGCAACACAAATCCCCCCTCCTCCCACAGGGTATGCGGGAAGAATGGGGGGATATGATTCACCTGCTGCCGTAGGAGGCCGTCTCAGCCGTTCAAGAGACCCCGCAGCTCCCCTAGCAGCTCCATAGCTTTGAATTTGAGCACATAGCCCTCGCCGCCGCCAGTCACCAGGGCTGCCTGTTCCGGAGTGAACAATCCAGCCTGCGCCGCCTGCTCCACCGTCTCGCTGGCCGCACCCAGACACAGGGGCGGAAAGGCCACACACCACCAGTTTTGTCCTCTCCCCTCGCCGATGGTCACCCGCAGGGCGGTATATTTCCCGGCCGGGAGAGCAAAGCCCTCATATTCCTTGGTGGGGAACCAGCTCTCCTCCAGCTGGGCGGTCACGGGGTAGTCATACCCTTTTTCCTCCACTACCGCCCGTCCGGCGGCAGCCAGGGCGCCCAAGTGACCCTCCAGGGCCGCCTGGGCCTGGGACAGGGTGGCGTTCTGAGGGTAGAGCCCCTCCGCCTGCTCCAGCACCCGGTCCCGCACCGCCAGCTTCAGCGCCTGGTCCTCCTCACTGTCCGAGTTGGCGATCACGTGAAAGCGGATCACACAGTCCGCCAGCTCCTCCTGCTCCTGGCCCAGCCAGCTTCCCGCCACAACGGCGATCAGAACGCCAAATATCAGCGCTGCCTCCCAGGTTTTCAGCTTTCGATCCATGGTCCCTCCTTCGGCGGCAAAAAACCGCCTATACCGTAAGATTTCTTACAGTATAGGCGGTTTTCCTTCATCTTAAACGGTCTCGGTGAAAAAAACCTCGCCGCCGAAATCGTGCAGCCGCTCCCAGGCCTGCCGGGCACAGCTCTCGTCGTCAAACAGGCCAAAAGCGGTGGGCCCAGTGCCGCTCATACTGGCCCCCAGCGCCCCGCACTGAATCAGGGTGTTTTTAATGTCGTTCACCCGGGCCTGCTGCCGAGGAGGCAGAGCGTCCTCAAACACATTGTACATCCGCCGGGCCACCCCCGGCAGATCCCCCGCCTCCAGAGCGGCCACAGCTCCCTGGGTATCCGGGCGGCAGCGCAGACGCACCCCGTCAATTCTTGCGAAGAGCGCCGGAGTGGAGATAGAAAACTCCGGTTTGCACAGCACTACCCAGCACCGGGGCAGAGGCGGCAGAGGGGTGAGCAATTCTCCCCTCCCCTCAGCCAGGGCGGTGCCGCCGATGACGCAGTAGGGTACGTCGGAGCCCACCTGCTCCCCAATCTTTGCCACCTCCATCGGGGACAGGGGCTCCCCCTCCATGGTGTTCAGCGCCCGGAGAACGGCGGCGGCGTCACTGCTCCCCCCGGCCATGCCGGCACAGACGGGAATACGCTTGTCAATGGCGATATCCAGCCCTTGGGGGGCCTGGCCCCGAGCCGCCCACCAGCGCAGAGCCGCCCGTACCGCTAAATTCTTCTCGTTATTTGGAAGAAAATGGAGGTTAGTCCGCACCTGCGGCTGTGTTCCGCACGCCTGCTTCAACGTGAGCCTGTCGGCCAGCGCCACCGACTGCATGATCATCCGCAGATCATGGTAGCCGTCGGGGCGCTTGCCTATCACGTCCAGAGTCAGGTTCAGCTTTGCCTGCGCCTGTACCTCCATGGCGGTCCCCTCCCTTTTTATTTCCTGATCTTCCGGGCCTCCAAATAAAACCGCTTGTCCTGAGCCCGGCCCACCGAGAAGGTCTTGCGGGGCAGAACGCCCTCCTGGGCAACAGCGTCAAACAACTCCAGCCGGTCTGGCTCAGGCAGCAGAAAGGCCACCGCGTCCTCCCGCTCCTCCGCCAGCTTCACGGCTTCCTCCACCCCGTGTATGTAGTCCACCCGAGCCCTGGGATGGCCGGCTGCATAGCTGTCTAAAAAGCGCTGCAGGGTCTCCACCGCCAGATGGGCGGCGGGCCGCCTCACAGTGATTTCCCCCCGGCTCCAGCGGCTGATGACAAAGGAGAACACCTGTCCCTCCTCCCGGCCCCGGACGGCGGTGGGACAGCAGTCCATCAGGGCGTCCAGCAGTTCCTCCGGCTTCACTCCAAATACCACCCGGTGGATGGCCTCCAGCTCCACTGAGCCTCCGCCAAAGTCCACCAGCTCACACAGGGCGTAGCGGGAAGGCAGCTCTGACCACTGCTCCGGACCAGTGAGGCCCTTGCGGCGCTCATAGCACTCCTTGGCGCAGGCCAGCGAGTGGTTGCCGTCTCCCACCACAAAGAGCAGGCCGTCCCGCTCCCTGTCCGCCCACGCCTTTCTGTCCCGGATGGCCCGGGCGATCCGCTCCATCTGCGCCGAGGTCAGCAGCCAGCCCTTGAGGTGGCCGCCCTCCTCCATCAGGTCGAAATCGTAGAGCAGCTCCATCTCTCCGGTCTGTCCAGACAGGGGCTCGATCAGGGTTCTCTCCGGGTCGTCGGCCAGAAGAATGGCATGGGGCAGCTCGATGGGAGCGTTTTTCCGCACCGCCACCCGGGGCGGAATCCGAGACATGACCGTCCCCTCGGTGGCCCGGACAGCGGACCGGGAGCCGGGCTCGTAGTCGTAGGCCTCCAGATCCACCATGCCCACCAACCCCCGGCGGACTCTGCCCCCCTCTAGCGTGCGCTCCACATAGATCAGGGCGTTGGGGTACTCCTGGAAGCGGCCCTCACGCAGGTAGCGGCTCATGGTGTTGTTGATCTCCATAATGTCCGTCTCCACGCTGGGCCCCTCCAGACAGCTCTCGGGCAAAATCAGTCTCAGGGCGGAGGGGGCCCGGCCCACCCGGTTTTCCACCCGCTGCCAGTATTCCGGCTGCGCGGTGTACTGGTCGCAGGCGATCACCGACCACAGGGACAGGTCACAGTTTTGCGGCAGCAGAATGTCCGCCGGCCTGAAGGGCAAACCGTCAAATAGATCGTTCATGTATCTTCACTCATTTTCATCTTGATATTGTAACAGCTTATCCAGTTTTTCTTCCAAGCTGTTCATCCGGTTCATAATCTTCTGATAGGACGAAATAAAGACCGTGACAATACCCGCCAGCAGGAGGAAACCGACCACAAGATAGGCCAGTTCTCCAATTATCAGCCCAAGCCAGATCAACAGCGCCTCAACGGGGATGGCACAGAGGAACATAATCAGCAGTACACGCCAGAACATGGAAGCACTCCTTTCCGGGCGCTAGTCCAGCGCCCCCTCGATGGCGGCCAGCAGCTCGCCGAACTCCTCAAAGGCAGGCAGCTCCGGGTGGGCGGCCTTGATGGCCTGGGTTGACTTGAACAAAAACCCCGCTTTGCTGGCTTGAATCATAGCCAAATCGTTAAAGCTATCTCCGGCGGCGATGGTGTCGTAGCCCATAGACTGCAGGGCCCTCACCGTAGTCAGCTTGGACTGCTGACAGCGCATTTTGTACCCGGTGATGGCCCCGTTCTCCCCCACCTCCAGGGTGTTGCAGAAGATAGTGGGCCAGTTCAGCTTCTCCATCAGGGGCTTGGCAAACTGCTCAAAGGTGTCGCTTAAAATGACCGCCTGGGTCTCAGACCGCAGCTTATCCAGGAACTCTCTGGCCCCAGGCAGGGGGTCGACCTTCGCGATCACGTCCTGAATCTCCCTCAGCCCCAGGCCGCGCTCCTTTAAAATCCCCAGCCGCCAGCTCATCAGCTTGTCGTAGTCGGGCTCGTCCCGGGTGGTGCGGCGCAGCTCGGGAATCCCGCTCTCCTCCGCGAAGGCAATCCAGATCTCCGGGACCAGGACCCCCTCCATGTCCAGACATACAATGTTCATGCTCTTCTCCCTTTCTCTGCGGGTATGGGCGGGCGGCCGGCGGCCGCCCCCGCACATTACCCCTCTCTTCCCTGTTTTCTTCTCAGGTTGGTGAGGAAGTTGTCCATACGGGCCACCGCCTCAGCGATATCCCGCATGGAGGCGGCATAGCAGGCCCGGACAAATCCCTCCCCCCCGGGGCCGAAGGCGGAGCCGGGGATGACGGCCACCTTCTCCTCCAAAAGGAAACGCTCACAGAACGCCTCACTGGTCAGCCCGGTGGAGCGGATATCCGGGAATACATAGAAGGCCCCCTTGGGCTCAAAGCACTGCAGGCCGATGCGGTTGAGATTCTCCACCAAATAGCGGCGGCGGCGGTCATACTCCTCCCGCATGTGCTCGATGTCCCCGTCGCCGCCGCGCATGGCCTCCACGGCGGCGTACTGACTGGTGGTGGGGGCGGACATAATCCCAAACTGGTGCAGCTTGGTCATGGCGGCCACAATGGGCTCGGGGGCACAGACGTAGCCCATACGCCAGCCCGTCATGGCATGACTCTTGGAGAAGCCGTTGACCACAATGGTGCGCTCATACATATCGGTCAGGTTTGCCAGGGAGACGTGGCGGCGGCCGTAGGTCAGCTCGGCGTAAATCTCATCGGAGATGACCATGATGCCGGTGTCCTTCAGCACCTGGGCAATGGCCTCCAGGTCCTTGCGCTCCATGGTTCCCCCGGTGGGATTGGAGGGGAAGGGCAGCACCAGCACCTTGGTTTTATCGGTAATGGCGGCGCTCAGCTCCTCGGGGGTCAGGCGGAACTGGTTCTCCGCTTTCAGCTCCACATATCTGGGCACGCCGCCGGCCATTTCGGCCAGTGGCCCATAGCATACAAAAGAGGGGGTTGGAACAATCACCTCATCCCCCGGGTTGACCAGCACCCGGAGGGCCAGGTCGATGGCCTCACTGCCCCCCACGGTGACCAGAATCTGGCTGGCGTAGTCATACTGCAGATCAAACCGGCGGCTCAAGTAGGCGGAAATTTCCCGGCGCAGCTGAAGCATGCCGGCGTTGGAGGTGTATTTGGTGTGGCCCCGCTCCAGGGAGTAGATGCCCGCGTCCCGGATGTGCCAGGGGGTGACGAAATCGGGCTCCCCTATCCCCAAGGAGATGGCGTCGGTCATCTCCTCCAGGATGTCAAAGAACTTTCGGATCCCGGAGGGCCTGATGTTCTGGATTTTCTCATTGAGGATGCTGTCGTAATTCATACGAAAATGTACTCCCTTTCCTCCGGGTCCTGGGGACGGAACACCAGATGCTTCTCTTTATATTTTTTCAGGATGAAGTGGGTAGCCGTGCCGGTGACCCCCTGGATGGTGGACAGCCGCTCACTCACAAACCGCGCCACCTCCCGCAGGGTACGGCCTGAGATGATAACAGTCAGGTCAAAGGAACCGCTCATCAGGTACATGCTCTCCACCTCGTCGTACTGGTAGATGCGCTCGGCGATGCGGTCAAAGCCGTCGATGGACTGGGGGGTGACGTTGACCTCGATAAGAGCGGTTACATTTTCTCCGCGCACCCGGTCCCAGTCCACAATGGCCTGGTACCCCAGGATGGTACGGTCGTCCTCATACTTCTTGACGGCGGATCTGGCCTCCTCCTCGCTCACCCCGGCGGCGGCGGCCAGCGCCGACAGCGGCATGTTGCAGTCCTGCTCCAGCAGCTCCAGCAGCTTCTCCATAATGCTCCTCCTAAATATGTGGTCAATATTTCGGTAGTTTACATTATACACGGTCCGGCAGCAAAAAACAAGCCCCCGGCGGGAGCCGGAGGCTTGAAATATCTGTGTATAAGCGGCTTTCAGCCCAGCGTAACCAACAGGTCGTCGGTATTGACGGCGGTACCCACGGCGGCGGCCACGGACTTGACGGTGCCGTCCACGGGGGCGGTGACCTCGATCTCCATCTTCATGGCCTCCAGAATGACCAGCACATCGCCGGCCTTCACGGCCTGACCGGGCTTGCACTCCACCTTGAACACATTGCCGGGCATGGGGCTGTTCACAGCGGTCTCACCGGCGGCGGGGGCGGCAGCGGGAGCCGCCGCGGGGGCCGGGGCAGCAGCGGGAGCCGGAGCGGAAACAGCAGCGGGGGCCGGGGCGGCCATTACCGGGGCAGCTGCCACAGGAGCGGCGGCAGTGGGGGCGGGACCGTCAGCGGCGGCGACAGACACCGCGTAGGCCTTGCCGTCAATGGTGATGGTGTAGGTGCCGGGGCAGTTGTCCCGGGCGCTCATCACCAGGTGGGGGGGCTGATAACTGGCGGCGAAAGGCTGAATGGGCCGGGCGGTTACCCCGTTGGACGCGGAGGCGGGCACATTGGCGTAATACACATGGCCCTGCCACGCGGGCATGGGGGGCAGATCAGAGGCCTTGGGGGCAGCAGGGGACGCCGCGCCGGCAGCCTTCATGGGCGCGTCCTTCTTGGGGAAGCCAGCCTCCCGGTCTTTGAAGAAGGCCATGGCCACCTGGGGGAAGGCGATGTAGCTCAGCACATCCTCGTCACACTTGGCGGTGGCGCCCAGCTCCTTCTTTGTCTTGTCAAACTCGGGCTCCAGGCCGTCGGCAAAGCGGCCCTTCACCACGGGGGTGTCGCCCAAAATCTTCTTCTGGATCGCGGGATCAATCGGGGCGGGGGTGCGGCCGTACTCACCCCGGCAGTATGCCTTGATCTCCTTACCCACTACCTTATAGCGCTCACCGGCCAGCACGTTCTGCACGGCCTGAGAGCCCACCATCTGGCTGGTGGGGGTAACCAGGGGAGGATAGCCCAGGTCAGCCCGGACCTTGGGAGTCTCGGCCAGGGCCTCATCCAGCTTGTCGATGGCGTTCATCATCTTCAGCTGGGAAATCAGGTTGGACAGCATTCCGCCAGGGATCTGATAGTTGAGGCACTGCGTGTCGGTGGCCATAGAGATGGGGTCCAGGGTGCCGTCCTTGATGAAGTCGGCCCGAACGCCCTTAAAGAAGTCAGCCATCTTGATGAGCACCTTGTCGTCCAGGTCCACCTGATAGCCCAGAGAGCGCAGGGCGTAGGCCAGGGTCTCGGTGGCGGGCTGGGCGGTGCCGCCGGACATGGGGGAGATGGCGGTGTCGATCACGTCGGCACCCGCCTCAACGCCCTTCAGACAGGTCATGAAGGCCAGGCCGGTGGTGCAGTGGGTGTGGATAACCAGGGGCAGCTCGGGCACGGCGTCCTTAATCGCCTTGCACAGGTCGGCGGACTCCTTGGGGCCCATAATGCCAGCCATGTCCTTGATGCAGATGGACTTGACGCCCATCTGCTTGAGCTCCTTCACCATCTGAACGTTCTTTTCCAGGGTGTGAACAGGGCTGGTGGTGAAACAGATGGTGCCGGAGGCGTGGCCCCCCTGCTTGACGGTCTCCTCAATGGCCACCTTCAGGTTGCGCACATCGTTGAGGGCGTCGAAAATGCGGATGATATCGATGCCATTTTTGATGGAATACTCCACAAACTTGCGCACCACGTCGTCAGGGTAGTGCTTATAGCCCAGAATATTCTGGCCGCGCAGCAACATCTGCAGCTTGGTGTTGGGCATCTTGGCGCGAATCTTCCGCAGCCGGTCCCAGGGGTCCTCCTGCAGGTAGCGCAGGCAGACGTCGAAGGTGGCGCCGCCCCACACCTCAGCGGAGTAGTAGCCCGCCTTGTCAATGGTCTCCAGAATGGGCTCAAACTTGCTGTAGGGCAGACGGGTGGCGATGAGGGACTGGTTGGCGTCGCGCAGGACGGTTTCGGTAAAGCCTACTTTTCTAGTCTTGCTCATATTGTTTTCGACCTCCAAATTGCTCCCCGGAGCGTTTCCCTGCGCCGTACACCCCATGCCGGGGCCGCACAGCGGGTTTGTCGGGGAATAGTTTGCCCCTTGGGGCGGATGTTTTAGTCGCTTGTTCTATATTTTAGTATAATCTCCAAAAGAAAGCAAGTCCCCTGTGAGGAATATTCCTGCCTTTTTTCCGCTGTTTCTTGTGCAAAAAAACACCGCGGCCTCTCGCCGCGGTGCTGTGCTGCTTCTTTGACCGGCCTTATGGCCGGGGAGGGCGGCCGTCAGCGGTCGCTGCCGGTGTCGTCCTCATTGGCATTGTAAGCATCGTAGTTGAAAATCAGATCATCAATGTCCTTATCCTCCCGGACCTTGGACCAGATGCTGTTCACATCCCGTTTGGGCATTGTCATAGTTGTCATCTCCTCTCTGTCATTGCTGAAAAATGGGTATAAAAATACCACCGTCTGCACGGCAAACGATGGAGAAAATGCTGTGGTTTGTCCCGCTTTAGACAATCAGCCGCGCACAGTATATTCCCTTCGCTTGCAAAATAAGAGTTTCGCCTGGGTTACATAACGCTGCTGCATCTGTGCCCGCCTCTTTTCTCGCAGAATCTTGTTTACAGCGGAGAGGCCGATTGGGACGGCTCAGAAGATACCCCTTCGCTGATATCGTTATTGTAAACCTATCTTCCCACTTTGTCAAGAGGAAATTTGTAATTTTTTTGTGGCGCTCTTTCATTTTTCTCCTTGGTCTTATTCATTCTGCCAGGAGAGGAAAAAAGTGGGGCGCGGCCAACGCCGCGCCCGTCTTTAGCGCTCTACCGCATTCTTTGCCAGACTCAGGGCCCGCCGCAGGGGATGCTCCAGCACCAGCGTCAGCACAAAATTGCCGGCGCAGTGGAGCAGGTCAAAAGGAATCCCCGCCGCCCAGTAAGACAGGGCGGCCCAGGGCCCCCCCGCCAGATAAGGCAGGGCGCACAGTCCGCCAAAACTCAGGCCGAAGGCCCCGCAGGCGGCCGCCCACGCCAGGGGAGACCTGTCTTTTTTTCCCAGCAGCAGCACAATCCCCGCCCAGAGGGGCCATATATACAGGTAGCTGATCCACCACAGGTGGAAGCCGTGGACCAGTCCCTCCAGGAGCACAAAGGTGAAAATAATGTAAAATACGTCCCGGCCGAATACCAGGGCGCAGACCAGCACCAGAAGGGACACCGGTTCGATGTTGGGCAGGGGGGCCATCGCCAGCTGAAGCGCGGTCATCAGGGCTGCCGGCAGGGCGCAAAGCACTACCCGGCGGCTGGCCATACGCACGCTGTTCCGGTCCATGGCCTAGTAAGTGGACATGGTCAGCTCAAAGTGATCGCCGTCGGCGATAGGGGTGGTGTCCGCGCCGGTGTCCACCCGCTCTCCGCCCCTGGTGATGCACCACCACTGCCGCAGGCTGTCCTGGGCGGTTTCGCCGTCCACCGTGGTGATGAACAGTCCGTAGGGACCGGTCTCGCCCTCGGCCAGGCCTTCGGCCAGCAGCACCTCTCCCAGATACTGGGCGTCGGTGTGACAGGTAAACTCCTTGGAGCTGCTGTCGGAGTGGACCACCTCCACCACCACCGTCTTGGCGCCCGCCTGGGGCTGAGGCCTGGTAAAATACCAGATTCCCAGCATCAGGGCCGCCACGGCCGCCAGGGCGGCCAGGGCAAATAGCGTTTTTCTGTTTCCTTTCATTTCAATACCTCCTTGCCGTCTCTCGCGGCGTTCGTATATTGCTCCAGGCAGGTCTTCTGACTTGAGCGTCAACACCCGGCTTTCCCTTCCCGGTTTCCCAGTGGCACTTTAAAGCCGGACTCCTCTCTCACAGCGGCGGGACCGTGTTTTTCTTCCCTATTCTCCCGGATTCTCACATCCAGGCACCTGCAGCCCCGTGATTATACCACAGTCTCCTCCAAAAAGCCAACTGGACTTTTTCCAGATTCTGCGGTAAACTGTCTGTTGAAACTATTTGCCGAGGAGATAAAACTATGGACCCGATGATTCAAACCCTGGCCCGGGAGCTGGGCCGCGCCGAGGAGCATGTGCACAACGTGGTCCGGCTGATCGACGAGGGAGCCACCATCCCCTTTATCGCCCGCTACCGCAAGGAGCTCCACGGCTCCATGGACGACCAACTGCTGCGCCAGCTGGCCGACCGCCTGCAATACCTGCGCAGCCTGGAGGCCCGGAAGGGGGAAGTAAAGACCGCCATTGAGAACCAGGGCAAGCTCACCGGCGAGCTTGCCGCCGCCGTTGACGCCGCCGCCACCCTGGCGGAGGTGGAGGACCTGTACCGCCCCTACCGGCAGAAGCGCCGCACCCGGGCCACCGCCGCCCGGGAGAAGGGGCTGGAGCCCTTGGCCCAGCTGGCTTTTTCCTTTGGACCGGCGGCAGACATGGAGCGGGCTGCCTTGGAGTACATCGACCCGGAGAAGGGGGTGGAGACGGTCCAGGACGCCCTCCAGGGCGCAAACGACATTATTGCCGAGCTCATCTCCGATGACGCCGACATTCGCAAGGAGCTGCGCTCCCTCTATCTGCGCCGGGCCGTACTGGTATCGAAAGCGGCGGACAAGGAGCCGGAGGACAGCGTCTATCGGCTGTACTACGACTTCAAGCAGCCGGTGAGCCGGGTCCAGGGCTACCAGGTGCTGGCAGTCAACCGGGGAGAGCGGGAAAACATCTTAAAGGTGTCGGTGGATCTGGACCCGGAGACCGCCCACATCGCCGTGCGGCGGATGGCCGTGCCCAATCGGGCCGCCATGGATTTTGTCCGGGCGGCGGCGGACGACGCCTATGACCGGCTCATCCAGCCCTCCATGGAGCGGGAGATCCGGAACCACCTCACCGACCAGGCCAACGAGGGGGCCATTCACATGTTCGCGCTGAATTTAAAGCCCCTGCTGATGCAGCCCCCGGTCAAGGGCAAAGTGACTATGGGCCTGGACCCGGGCTACCGCATGGGCTGCAAGGTGGCGGTGGTGGACCCCACCGGCAAGGTGCTGGACACCGCCGTGGTCTACCCCACCCACGGTGCCCGGCAGAAGGCGGAGTGCATCGACAGGCTTTCCGCCATGATCCGGAAGCACGGGGTGGAGCACATCGCCATCGGCAACGGCACCGCCAGCCGGGAGACGGAACAGATGACGGTGGAGCTGATCAAACAGCTGGGCGGGAACGTGAGCTACATGATTGTCAGCGAGGCGGGGGCGTCGGTATACTCCGCTTCTAAGCTGGCCGCCGAGGAGTTCCCCCAGTTTGACGTCAACCTGAGAAGCGCCGTGTCCATTGCCCGCCGGCTTCAGGACCCCCTGGCCGAGCTGGTGAAAATCGACCCCAAAGCCATCGGGGTGGGTCAATACCAGCACGACATGCCCCAGGCCCGGCTGGGAGAGACCCTGGACGGGGTGGTGGAGGACTGCGTCAACGCGGTGGGGGTGGACGCCAATACCGCTTCCCCCTCCCTGCTCCAGCGGGTGTCC
Source organism: uncultured Bacillota bacterium (assembly GCA_947073765.1). Classification (GTDB taxonomy): domain Bacteria; phylum Bacillota; class Clostridia; order Oscillospirales; family Oscillospiraceae; genus Lawsonibacter. The sequence goes on from CAMTMZ010000033.1 coordinate 11,262, forward strand.
GGCCTCACCGCCGCCACCGCCAAAAACCTGGTGAAATATCGGGAGGAGAACGGGGCGTTCACCACCCGGAAGGGGCTGCTCAAGGTGCCTAAGCTGGGGCCCAAAGCCTTTGAGCAGTGCGCCGGATTTCTCCGGGTTCCGGAGAGCGGGAGCGTGCTGGACAACACCGGCGTCCACCCGGAGAGCTACGGGGCGGCGGAGAAGCTGCTCGCCGCCTGCGGCCACACCCTGGAGGATGTGCGGGCGGGGAACATCTCCGGGCTGAAGGAGGAGGCAGAGGCCATTGGCTATGACGCCCTGTCCCAGACCTGCGGCGCGGGAGCCCCCACCCTGGCGGATATTGTCAAGGAGCTGTCCAAGCCGGGCCGGGACCCCCGGGACGAGCTGCCGCCCCCCATCCTCCGTACCGACGTGATGGAGGCCAAGGACTTGAAGCCCGGGATGGAGCTCCAGGGCACTGTGCGCAATGTCATCGACTTCGGGGTATTTGTGGACATCGGCGTCCACCAGGACGGCCTGGTCCACATCTCCAAGCTCCCCCGGCGGGTGCGCCACCCATCCGAGATGCTGAGCGTGGGGGATGTGGTCACCGTATGGGTGGCGGAGGTGGATGAAAAAAAGAAGCGCATCTCCCTGACGATGAAGAAGCCCTAAAGATTCCCCATTGGACGCAAAAAAGGAGTGACCGCCATGCTGCCCCACGCCCTGATTGACCTGCACTGCGACACCCTCACCGCCCTGACGGCGGAAGACCAGCCCCTGCTGGAGGCCCTCCGGGACCCCGCCCGGCGGGGGGAGGCCGCCGCGGCCCTGACCCGACGGGCCCAAAATACCAACACCCTGGACCTGCCCGGGCGCCACTTCTCCCTGTCCGCTGTTCCGGCCGGGGTCCACTGGTGCCAGTGCTGTGCCATTTTCATCCCTGACGGCCTGTCTCCGGAGGAGGCCGCCGCCTACTATGCGCTTTTCCAGGCCAGCTTTTCCCGGCAGATGGAGGTTCTGGCGGATAAGGTCCTCCCCTGCCGCGGCGCCGGTGACATTGAATCGGCCTGGTCCCAAGGCAGAGCCGCCGCCATCCTCACCGTGGAGAACGGCTCCGCTCTGGCCGGCCGCCTGGAGCGGGTGGAGACCCTGGCCCGGGACGGGGTGCGGATGCTCACCCTCACCTGGAACGGGGAAAATGAGCTGGGCTCCGGAAACGGGACGGATCACGGCCTGTCCGCCTTTGGGAAAGAGGCCGTCCGGGAGCTGGAACGGCAGGGAATCGTTGCCGATGTCTCCCACCTGAACGACCGGGGCTTTGAGGACTTTCTGGCCGCCGCCCAAAGACCCTTCGCGGCCAGCCACTCCAATGCCCGGGGGGTGTGCGGCCACCGGCGCAACCTCACCGACGAGCAGATTCGGGAAATGGTGCGCCGGGGGTGCCTCATCGGCCTGAACTGCTACAACGCCTTTCTCCGGGAGGACGGCCGTCCCGCCGGGCTGGACGACCTGTGGCGGCATGTGGAGCGCTTTCTGGAGCTGGGGGCGGAAGATTGTCTGTCCCTGGGTTCCGACGCCGACGGCGCCGACCTGCCCCCCACCCTGAACAGCCCGGCCAAGTTTGCCGGGCTGTACTCCCTATTCCTGGAGCGGGGTCTCTCCCCCGCCCTGGCAGAGGGCATTTTGTGGAAAAACGCCCTGAACTTTTTCAAAAAACAGGGCATTTAGCAAAATCCGCTTGCAGAGGCTGCTGCTTTCTGGTATAATTTTCGGCAGAGAAGGAAACTATCAAGCGGTCCTCCGGGCCGCCCATAAAGGAGTATCATTATGGCAAAACGGTGTCCCGACTGCGGTCAGATGAACGACGATTCCCGCATTTTTTGCAGCGCCTGCGGTGAACCGCTAGACGCTCAGCTCCGGCTGATTCAGGACCTGGAGAAACAGAAGGCTGTCCCCAAAAAGGAGAGCGCTCCCCGCCGGGAGGACGATGATGACGACTATGTCCCCACCAAAACACAAAAAAAGAAGGGCTGCTATGTCGCCACGGCGGTCTACGGCTCCTATGACTGCCCCCAGGTTTGGACCCTGCGCCGCTTCCGGGATGAGCGGCTGGCCGTCTCCCGTCCGGGCCGGGCTTTCGTCCGTCTTTACTACGCCGTAAGCCCCACCCTGGTGCGCCTGTTTGGGGAGTCGGCCTGGTTCAGAGCCCTTTGGAGAGGCCCCCTGGACCGGCTGGTGCGCCGCCTTCAGCGTCAGGGTGTTCAGGATACCCCCTATCAGGATCAGGATTGGTAATCTCCATACATAAAGGCCCCGCCTTCCCCATGGGGAAGGCGGGGCTGTTGCTTTCTTGTTACGAAGCCTTCTGCTTACACCGACTGTTGATCGCTCTTCATCAGCTGCGCTTCCAGCTCGCTCCGCAGGGCAAGTCGGTGATCTCAATGCCCTGGGCCTTCAGCTCGTCCCGGATGCGGTCGGCCTCGGCAAAGTTTTTGGCCTTCTTGGCCTCGTACCGGGCCATCACCTGGGCGTCTATTCCCGGATCGCCCTCGCCGGTGATGGTATAGCCCCCCTGCGCGGTGGCTGTCTGTTTTTTCTGCTCCTCCCGCACCTTGGCGGCCTTGTCCAGCAGGGACAGGGAAAGCACCTGGTCGAAGCTGTTCAGGATAGCCAGGCGGGTAGCGCCGTTGGTTTTGGCCTTGAGCGCGTCATACAGGGCGGTGACGGCCAGGGCGGTGTTCAGGTCGCTGCCCACCTGGGCGCGGAATTTTTCCCGGTACTCCGCCGCAACGGACTCGTCTACGGGGCCGTCTGCGGGATCGAGGGCGGCGATCCTGGCGATAAGCTTCTGGAAAGCCGCTGTGGCGTTGTCCAGGTTTTCCCAGGAAAAAACCAGCCCCTTGCGGTAGTGGCTCTGCAGGCAGAAGAAGCGGTAGACAATGGGGTCGTAGCCCTTCTCCTCCAACAGAGAGACGGTGAGGAACTCCCCCTTGGACTTGGACATCTTGCCGCTGTTTGTGTTCAAGTGGTGGACATGAAACCACTGCCTGCACCAGGGGTGGCCGATGTATGCCTCGGACTGGGCGATCTCGTTGGTGTGGTGGGGGAAGGCGTTGTCAATACCGCCGCAGTGCAGGTCCAGATACTCGCCGTTGTACTTCAGGGAGATGCCGGAGCACTCGATGTGCCAGCCCGGGTAGCCTACCCCCCAGGGGGAGTCCCACTTCAGGGCCTGATCCTCAAACTTGCTCTTGGTAAACCAGAGGACAAAGTCGTTTTTATTGCGCTTGTTCTGGTCCTCCTCCACGCCCTCCCGGACGCCCACCGCCAAATCCTCCTCGTCGTGGGAGTTGAAGATATAGTACTGCTCCAGCTTGGAGGTGTCAAAGTACACGTTGCCCCCCGCCAGGTAGGCGAAGCCCTTGTCCAGCAGGCCCTGGACAAGCTTGATGAACTCGTCGATCAGGCCGGTGGCGGGCTGGACCACGTCGGGGGTCTTGATGTTCAGCTTTCGGCAGTCGTCAAAGAAGGCGTCGGTGTAAAACTGGGCAATTTCCATCACCGTCTTGTGCTCCCGCTTGGCCCCCTTGAGCATCTTGTCCTCACCGGTGTCGGCATCGGAGCTGAGGTGGCCCACATCGGTGATGTTCATAACCCGGTTCACGTTATACCCATCGTACCGCAGGAATTTCTCCAGCACGTCCTCCATGATATAGGAGCGCAGATTACCAATATGGGCAAAGTGGTACACCGTGGGCCCGCAGGTGTACATCTCCACGTGGCCGGGCGTGTGGGTGGTAAATTCTTCTTTCTTATGGGTGGCGGAATTATATAAATACATGGCTGACTCCTCCTCGCTATTCACTCGTGCAGTTCCAGGGGCAGGCCGTCCGGGTCGTGGAAGAAGGTGAACTGCCGCTGAGTAAAGGTATCCCAGCGGATGGGCTCGCATTCGATGCCCTGGGCCTTCAGCTGGAGCACGGCAACCTGGATGTCGTCCACCCGGAAGGCCAGGTGGCGCAAGCCCTGAGCCTCGGGATAGCTGGGCCGGGGCGGCGCGCCGGGAATGGCGAAAATCTCCAGCTCTCCGTCCCCAAATTTCAGGTCCAGCTTCCAGTCCCCCTTGTCCGGCCGGAAGTTCTCCCGCAGGACGGGAAAGCCCAGCTTCTCCACATAGAACTCCCTGGCCTTTTGGTAGTCTGAGACGATGATGGCTACGTGGTGCATTTGATGAAACAGCATGTTTTTCTCCTTTGTTCTGTAAGGGCGGATATCATCCGCCCGTGTTTTATCCTTCGTGTTTCGCGGACGCAGGGTCAAATCGGCTCCCCAAGTCCCTCCATAACCTTCAGGAGGGCGGCGCAGCTCCCCTCGGTATTCCCGCCGCAGAGGTCGCGGCCAAGCTGTCGCAGTTCCATTATATTTTCCCCTCCAAATACTTCTCATCCAGCAGCTTTTCCACCAGTTCCAGCCGGGCAGAGATGGCGGACAGCTTCTCCAGGGTGGGGTTGTTGACGCTGATCTGATCCACGTCGTCAGCGTAGCGGGTGGAGCGGCCGGCAATTCGGACAATCTGGGCGGGAATGCCCACGGCGGTGGCGTTCTCCGGCACCTCGGAGAGGACCACCGCGTTGGCGGCGATACGGGCGTTGTCCCCCACCTTGAAGGGCCCCAGCACCTTGGCCCCGCAGGAGATGAGCACATTGTTGCCGATGGTGGGGTGGCGCTTGCCCTGGTCCTTGCCGGTGCCCCCCAGGGTAACCCCGTGGTAGATGAGCACGTCGTCTCCCACCTCGGCGGTCTCGCCGATGACAATGCCCATGCCGTGGTCAATGACGAAACGCCGGCCAATTTTGGCGCCGGGATGTATCTCGATACCCGTCCAGAACCGGGACCACTGAGAGATGCAGCGGGCCAGAAACTTCCATTTGTGACAGTACAGCCAGTGGGCCAGCCGGTGGTACAGGGTGGCGTGAACCCCCTGGTACAGCAGAAAAATCTCCAGCTTGGACCGGGCCGCCGGGTCCCGGCGCTGGTAGGCCTCCAGCGTTTCATTTAAGGCTCTGAACATGAGCCGCCCCCTTTCGGGTGGAAACAAAAACCTCTTACGCCCGGCACGGGCGTAAGAGGCGATGCAATCGCGGTTCCACTCTTAGTTTCACTCATTTGGCCGCTATCGGGGCCAGGCCGGACGGCATTACCCGCCGCGCTCCCGGACGCACTTCACATCTCCCCGCTGTAAGCCCCCTTGCAGCCGGTGAGGGGCCCTCTCTGTCCGTTGGGCGGGACGCTACTTTTCCGTTCTTCACGCTGATAGTATAGTATATTAGCATCCCGGAGGCCGTGTGTCAAGGAAATTTACGAAAAATCCTTCTCATTCCTGCTTTCGGTTCAGCTCCTGACAGAGCTCCAGCCACCGCTGCCGCAGCTGTTGGGCCAGGTTCCCGTTGTCCAGGACCAGCAGCGGGCCGATCTCCCCCACTGTCTCCGGGCGGAGCAGGCCCAGGGCGTCATAGTGACGCAGCATCCGGGGGGTGACCCGGCTCAGCCGGGAAAAATCACCGATGGTCAGCATGGCATTCCTCCTGAAATTGTTGTAGGAACCGGTTCCAAAACACAGGATAAACCCTTACACAGTGGGAATGTCAAGCTCTTTTCCTAAAATTATTTCCGGGGGCCGGCTGTGTCCGCACACCGCCGCCGCCCAGCCCGGACCAGTCCAGGTCCGGAACCACAGTCCGTCCAGCCGGACAGCCCCCTCCCCCGGGAGGGGAATCCGGATATTCCGTATGGAGGAGGTCAGCCCCCGGCCGCTCTCCTTGGCCCGGGCCTCTTTCAGGGCCCAGAGGAGGGTGAAGGCCGGCCAGAGCTCTGGCTGCTTCTCCAGCCACTCCAGCTCCGCCGGGGAGCACACCCGCCCCGGCAGGGCGGGCCGCCACTGCTTCACAATCTGGATGTCCGCTCCCACCGGCTCCCTGTCCAGGGCGCACAGGACCAGGTCCCCGCTGTGGGACAAGTTGAAGTGGAGCTCCTCATGCTCCGGAAAGAATGGCTTGCCCCCCGCCCGCCGCCCAACCTCCGGCAGGGGAGACAGCCCCCAGGTCTCTTGAACCGCCAGGGCCAGAAGCTCCCGGGCCTGGGCTGCCGGGCCGGCGGCGCTGTAAATGATCAAAACCGCTCCCCCCTTCCTGCTGATTGTAGCAAAAAAAGAGGGGGAACGGAACAGGTTAGACGATAAAATTTCAGCAGGGTATGGGCAGCCAGGAGCCTACGGCGGCCAGATCCCGAAAGAGCAGAGCCTGCGGGGGGTAGAGGGTGAACCAGCCAATGAGGAGGGCCAGCCCGATGGCGGCTAAAACAGGCAGGACCCATTTGATCCCCTGGAAGGGCCCTGAGAAGCGGGTGGACAGCCAGAAGCCCAGAGTCATGACCATGATGTAGACGGCAATATCCACCCACAGGGCCTCGCCCCCCAGCATGACATGGTATGCCCAACCCAGCCCCAGCGTAAGGACGCACAGCAGGGGCAGGACCAGCAGCCAGGGCCGCACGCCGCCCGGACGCTCCCGGTTGAGGAGAAGAGCCGCCCCCAGGAAGGGCCAGAACACCAGCTTGACGTGTTCCCACAGGCTCTCGTTCACTGGTGAAAACAGGGCAGTGACCGCATTGGGCCACCACTGATACAAAAAATGGAGGACACAGCCCGCCAGCATGGCGGCCAGCCAGGTTACAATCAGCTGTCGTTTGGGATAGATCAACGCTCTCACTCCTTCCGATACAACTTATGCGCAAGCCAGGCTTTTCATACGGCCGCGCATAATTTTTTCCGGCGGAGGAAAACCTATACGAAACATGCAAAGGAGCGATGCAAATGACCAATCAGGACTACGGAAAACTGGTCAACGAGAAGTCAAAGCCCTCCCCCATGGGAAAAAATATTGTGTGGGCCTTCTTGGTGGGAGGTGCGATCTGTACCGCTGGACAGGGGCTGCTGAACCTGTATCAGAACTACGGCCTGGACAAGGAGAAGGCTGGAACGGCGGTATCCGTCACCCTGATTTTCGCCGCCGCCCTGCTCACCGGACTGGGTGTGTTCGACAAGCTGGCCAAACGGGCTGGGGCGGGCACCCTGGTGCCCATCACCGGCTTTGCCAACGCTATGGTGTCCCCCGCCCTGGAATTTAAGAGCGAGGGACTGATTACCGGCACGGCGGCCAAGCTGTTCACCGTAGCGGGGCCGGTACTGGTGTTCGGCATCAGCGCCAGCGTGATCTATGGGCTGATTTTGTGCCTGCTAAAGGCATTTTAGCGGCTTATCCAGGCAAGGAAGGGCGGCGGCCATTCTGCGGCCGCCACTGTGGCCGCCCAGCCCGGCGCAGCAGAATTAACAGCGTTAAATATAGTGGAAAGGGGCGGCCTCTGGCCGCCCCTTTCCCTTATTTCGCTACAAATACCGCTACACTCCGTCCCTTCACAGCGGCTTGTACGCCGCTGACAGGAGTTTCGGACTGCTCCGCCGTCCAGGTGTCCACCTCCCTGACCCAGTACATGGAGGCGGGCAGCTGGGGCAGGGTGACGGTCAGATCCTCCCACCAGGCGTTGGAGGCCACATATACCACCTGGGGCCCGGTGTCCCGCTCCCAGCCGGAGAACATGACGCCCACATAGCGGTCGTGGCCGTCGAAGGGGCGGTCCCGCCATGGCTCCACCCCGTGAAAACTGACGTCGGGGAAACCGCAGGCTCCGTCGCCTGTCTGGGCCCGAAGAACCCGGTGGGCCTTGCGGAAACGGATCATAAACTGAAAGAAGGAAAACATATCCTGGTTTTTTTCCAGGCGGCTCCAGTCCAGCCAGGAGATGATGTTGTCCTGACAGTAGGCGTTGTTGTTGCCAAATTGGGTGTTGGCAAACTCGTCCCCGGCCAGGAACATGGGGGTGCCCCGGGAGCACATGAGCAGGGCAAAGGCGTTGCGGCACATCCGCCGGCGCAGGTCGTCGATCTCGGGGCTGTCTGTATCCCCCTCCACACCGCAGTTCCAGCTGTTGTTGTCGTTGGCGCCGTCGGTATTGTTCCAGCCGTTGGCCAGGTTGTGTTTGTCGTTATAGCTGTACAGATCCCACAGGGTGAAGCCGTCATGGCAGGTAATAAAGTTTACCGAGGCGTTCGCACGGCCCTGGCTGGCATACATATCCCGGGAGCCGGCGATGCGCTGGGCGGCCCACTGGGCGCAGCCCTCGTCCCCCTTCAGATAGCGGCGCACATCGTCCCGGTAGCGGCCGTTCCACTCCGCCCACCGGTTCCAGGAGGGGAAGGTCCCCACCTGATACAGCCCTCCGGCGTCCCAGGCCTCGGCGATGAGCTTCACATCTCCCAGAATGGGGTCGAAGGCCAGGGCCTGGAGCAGGGGGGGCGCCCCCATGGGGGAGCCGTCCTCACTGCGGCCCAGGATGGAGGCCAGGTCGAACCGGAAACCGTCCACCCGGTATGTGGTCACCCAGTAGCGCAGGCAGTCCAGGATCATCTGCCGGACAATGGGATGGTTGCAGTTCATGGTATTGCCGCAGCCGGAGAAGTTGTAGTAGTGGCCGTCGGGTGTGAGCAGATAGTAGATGTTGTTGTCAAAGCCCTTGAAGGAGAAGAAGGGCCCTTTTTCGTTGCCCTCAGCGGTGTGGTTGAACACCACGTCCAGATAGACCTCCATCCCCCGCTGGTTGCAGGCCTGAATCAGCTTTTTCAGCTCATTGCCCTCCCGGTTGTACTCGGTGGAGGCAGTGTAGCTGGTGTTGGGGGCAAAAAAGCTGACGGTGCTGTAACCCCAGTAGTTGTACAGCACCTGGCCGTCCACCTCCCGGTAGTCCTGCATCTCATCGAACTCGAAGATGGGCATCAGCTCAATGGCGTTGACCCCCAGCTGCTGTAAATAGTCCAGCTTTTCCATAATGCCGGCAAAGGTCCCCGGGTGGGCCACCCCGGAGGATGGGTCCATGGTAAAGCCCCGGACATGGAGCTCGTAGATTATCAGGTCCTCCATAGGGATGAGCGGCTGGGCCATGTCGGCCCAGTCAAAGTCGTCCTTGACCACCCGGGCCTTGTAGTGCTGGCCAAAGGGGGTCTTGGACCCCCACTGGCTCTGGCCGGTGACCGCCTTGGCGTAAGGGTCCAGGAGATATTTGCTCCTGTCGAAAACGAGGCCCTTCTTGGGATCGTAGGGGCCGTCTACCCGGTAGGCGTACTCAAATTCCTCGATGTTCAGCTTGAACACGATCATGGAGTACACATTGCCGATGCGGTAGTGCTCCGGAAAGGGGAGCACCGCGAAGGGCTCGTTCTGCTCCCGCTGGAACAGGAGCAGCTCAATAGCGGTGGCCCCGTGGGAATGGACGGTGAAGTTGACACCGCCGGGGATAGCGGTGGCGCCGTTGCTGTCGTAAAAGCCGGGCCGGACGTCAAAGCCGGCGATGCGGTCCAGGGGAACCAGATGTATGGTGCGGGGCAGCGCCGCCTGTACGGCGCCTGCCGGGGACAACGGACTGGGGGTGTTGGACATGGTTGAATCCTCCTTGTGCCATTTGTGTTTACCTCGCTGTGTCTATTATACGCCTTTTTGAGAATTTGTCATGGGTTTCTTTGGGAAAGCTTCTCCGCTTTCCCCATTGACACCCCATTTTTCCCGGTCTATAATGGTAAGCTGTATCCGCCTTTGGCCGTGATATGTATTTTCAACGATAGAAAGGGGCTCTTCCCATGAGCAATTTCCGCGTTTACAATTTCGCCGCCGGCCCCTCCGTGCTTCCGCTGTCTGTGCTGGAGCGCGCCGGGTCAGAGATCAGCAGCTACCGTGGCTGCGGCATGTCTGTGATGGAGATGAGCCACCGCTCAAAGATGTTTATGGATATTTTTCAGCGGACACAGGACAAGCTGCGCCGGCTGATGAACATCCCTCAGAATTATCACATCCTCTTCCTCCAGACCGGGGCCTCCGGCCAGTTCTCCATGATCCCCCTGAACCTGATCGGCGGCACCGGCAGGGCCTGCTACGCCGTTACCGGCAACTTCTCCGGTCTGGCCGCTCAGGAGGCCAAAAAGTACGGTGAGGTCTCCCTGGCCTGCGACACCGGCGACCGCGGCCACTGCTATATCCCCCGGCAGGATGGTCTGCGTGTCGATCCCCAGGCCGATTACTTCTACTACTGCGCCAACAACACCATCTACGGCACCGAGTGGGACTACATTCCCGACGCCGGCGGCCTGCCCCTGGTGTGCGATATGTCCTCCAATATCCTGTCTGTACCGGTGGATGTGTCCAAATTCGGCGTCATCTACGCCGGGGCCCAGAAAAATATGGCCCCCGCCGGGCTGACGGTGGTCATCATCAAAGACGGCCTCCAGGGCCATGAACTGCCCTGCACCCCCCTGATGATGAGCTACAAGACCATGATCGACAAGGGCTCCATGTACAACACCCCCCCCTGCTGGTGCATCTATATGCTGGGCCTCACCCTGGACTGGGTGGAGGAAAACGGCGGCCTGGAGGGAATGGAGAAGCTGAAGAGACTGCGGGCCGGCATGCTCTACGACACTCTGGAGTCCTCCCGCCTGTTCCAGCTCCACGCCGACAGGGACTCCCGCTCGGGGATGAACGTCACCTTCCGCACCGGCAGTGAGGATCTGGACGGCAAATTTGTCCAGGAGGCCGCCGCGGCCGGATTTGTTAACCTGAAGGGTCACCGACTCACCGGCGGTATGCGGGCCTCCATCTACAACGCCATGCCTGTGGAGGGTGTGGAGAAGCTGTGTGACTTTATCCGGGCCTTTGACAAAAACAACTGAAGAAAGAAGCTGATTCCCATGTCCCCCAAGGATCAACCGCGCCGGCTGGTTATCACCGCCCTGTTTGCCGGGGCCATCACCATGATGACCGCCTACATGCTCCATATCCCCATTCCCACCGGGGGATATATCCACCTGGGGGACGCGCTGATCTACCTGGCCGCCTGCCTGCTGCCCACCCCCTACGCAGCGGCCGCGGCCGCCATCGGAGCAGGGCTGGCCGATCTGCTCACCGCCCCTGTGTGGGTGATCCCCACGCTGGCCATCAAGTCCCTCCTGGTGCTGTTCTTCACCAGCAGGACGCAGCGCATTCTCTGCCGGCGGAACATCGCCGCGGCAGTGCTGGCGGGGCTCTTCTCCCCCGCCGCCTACGCTCTGGCCGGCTGCGCCATGGCCGGGACAACTGCCGCCTTTGTTCCCCAGTTTCTTGGCACACTTGTCCAGGGCTTCGGCAGCGGGGCGCTGTTTCTTGCGACCGCTTCCGCTCTGGACGGGGTGAAGCTCAAAGAGCGGGCAGGCGCATAAGCTCCCTCTCCGAGAGCAATTTACTATATTGATTCGAGGTAATCCACATGTACCGTATCAAAACACTGAACAAAATTTCCTCTGTGGGCCTGTCCAAGCTGGACACGGACCGTTTTCAGACAGGAAGCGATGTAGAAAATGAGGACGGCATCCTGGTCCGCTCCGCGCCCATGCACGACTACCCCTTTCCAGACTCCCTCCGGGCCATTGCCAGGGCTGGGGCCGGCACCAACAACATCCCCATTGACCGCTGCTCAGAAAACGGCATCGTGGTGTTCAACACCCCTGGCGCCAACGCCAACGCCGTGAAGGAGCTGGTCATCGCCGCCATGCTCATTGCCTCCCGGGACGTGCTGGGCGGGGCCGACTGGGTGCAGGAGCAGGCCCACACCCCAAAGGTGGACGTAGCCGCCGCCGTGGAGAAAGGCAAGTCCGCTTTCGCCGGACCGGAGCTGTATAAAAAGACCCTGGGCGTCATTGGCCTGGGGGCCATCGGGGCCTTGGTGTGCAACATTGCCCTGGACCTGGGAATGGACGTGTACGGCTATGACCCCTTTCTGTCAGTGGACGCCGCCCTGCGCCTGGACCGCCACGTCCATGTGGTAAAGGAGGTGGATGAGCTGTATAAGGTATCCGACTACATCACCATCCACATTCCCTACACCGGCGCCACCAAAGACTTTATCAACGCTGAGGCCATCAATAAAATGAAGGGCCAGGTAAGGGTGCTCAACCTGGCCCGGGGCGGGCTGGTCAACGACGATGACATGGCCGCCGCCCTGGAAACCGGCCGGGTGGCCAAGTATGTAACCGACTTCCCCGATGAAAAAATCACTACGGTAAAAAATGTGATCGCTCTGCCCCACCTGGGGGCCTCCACCCCGGAGAGCGAGGAGAACTGCGCCGTGATGGCCGCCCGGCAGCTCCGGGACTATCTGCTCAACGGCAATATTACAAACTCCGTCAACCTGCCCAACGTGGTCCAGGAGTGGAGCGGCATCGCCCGCATCTGCCTGATCCACAAAAACGTGCCCGGCATGCTCACCCAGATCATGGGCACCCTGTCCGACGACCATATCAATGTGGAAAATCTGACCAACAAGTCTAAAAAGGACTACGCCTACACCATGGTGGACGTGAACACCCGGCTCACGGAAGAGGCGGTGGAGGAGCTGCGGGCCATCCCCAATATGATTCGGGTAAGAGTGCTGAACCACTGAAGGAGCTGTGACATGGTATTTATTTCCTGGAATGTAAACGGCCTGCGGGCCTGTATGAAAAAGGGGTTTGCAGACTTCTATCAGGAACACAGGCCCGACTTCCTCTGCCTCCAGGAGACCAAGATGGAGCAGGGACAGGCCGACATTCCCCTGGGGGAAGGGATTTTGGAGTTCTGGAACTCCGCCGACAAAAAGGGGTACTCCGGCACCGCTGTTTTTACCCCCCACACCCCCATCGCCGCCGCCTTGGGCATGGACGTTGACTCACATGACCACGAGGGCCGGCTCATAACCCTGGAGTATGAGAGCTTCTATTTGGTATGCTGCTACACCCCCAATGCCCAGGACGGACTGAAGCGGCTGGACTATCGCATGGATTGGGAGGACTGTCTGCGGGAGTATCTCATATCCCTGGACAAAACCAAGCCCGTCATCTACTGCGGCGACCTTAACGTGGCCCACCAGGAGATTGACCTGAAAAACCCCAGGACCAACCGGGGCAACGCCGGCTTTTCCGACCAGGAGCGGGAGAAAATGACCGACCTCCTCTCCTCGGGTTTTACCGATACCTTCCGCCACCTCTACCCCGACCGGGAAGGGGCCTACTCCTGGTGGTCCTACCGCTTTAACGCCCGGAAAAACAACGCCGGGTGGCGCATTGACTACTTTATCGTCTCCGACCGTTTGAAGGACAGGATTGTCCGGGCGGAAATTCTGGCGGACACTGAAGGCAGCGACCACTGTCCGGTGCTGCTGGAATTGGATATTTGACAGAAAGAAGAGATCATCATGAAACTGCGCGACCTGTTCGGCAAAGGGAAAACCGTGTTCTCCTGTGAGGTATTCCCGCCCAAGAAAAGCGACCCGGTAGACAGCATTTACCAGACTCTGGACGGCCTGCAGGACATCCGGCCCGATTTTATCAGCGTCACCTTTGGGGCGGGAGGCTCCAATGTCAACCAGAGCACCCGGGAGATTGCCGCCCTGATTGAGAACCGCTATCACATCCCCGCGATGGCCCACCTCACCTGTGTGGCCGCCGGGCGGGAGGATGTGGACCGGCTGCTGGATGGGCTGAAAGCGGACGGAGTGGAAAATGTACTGGCCCTGCGGGGAGATGTGAGCCCGGATTATCCACCAAAAACCGACTTTAAGCATGCCGGCGATCTGGTAGCCTACATCCGGGAGCGGGGGGACTTTGGCGTGTCCGCCGCCTGCTACCCCGAAGGACATCTGGAGAGCCCCGACCTGGTGAGCGATATCCGCCACCTGAAAGAAAAAGTAGACGCCGGCGCCCAGCATCTGGTCAGCCAGCTGTTCTTCGACAACGAGGACTTTTTCCGCTTTCTGGAGCGGGCCCGCATCGCCGGGATCAGCGTGCCCATTGAGGCGGGCATTATGCCGGTGCTGTCGGAGCGCTCCATCCAGCGGATGGTCTCCATGTGCGGGGCAAGCCTGCCCAGCAAGCTCACCCGCATCCTGGCCCGGTATGGCGACCATCCGGACGCTTTGCGGGAGGCGGGCATCGCCTATGCCATTGACCAGATCTCCGATCTAATCGCCGGGGGTGTGGAGGGCATCCATCTATACACCATGAATAATCCGGATGTGGCCCGGCAGATTGCCGGGAGCATCTCCTCTATCCGAACGATATAATTTCTGTGGGGCTGTCTGCCGGACAGCCCCATTCACGATTTCTTCACTAAATTTTAAGGAATTTTTTGTCGTACTTCCCCCGCTGCCGTGTTACAATACCTCCTGTAGATTGGAGGCCGTTCCATGAAAAACAGACAGAAGCTCTTTCTTTTCGCTGTCACCCTGCTGCTGCTGGCAGGGGGCGGCTGGTTTCTATCCAGCAGCGGCTTTTTTCAGGCGGCCCGCTCTCTGGACGGCCTGCGGGCCTATATAGACCGCTTCGCCCCCTGCTCCCACCTGTTCTTTTTCCTGCTTCAGCTGCTGTCGGTGATTTTGGCCCCCATCCCCAGCAACATCACCGCGGCGGCGGGAGGCGTGCTCTTTGGCACCTGGACCGCCTTTCTGCTCACCTTCGCCGCCGTTGCCGCCGGATCCCTGCTGGTGTTTGGGCTGGCCCGGGCCCTGGGCCGGGACTTCGCCGACAGGGTTGTCAGCCGGAAGCTCTCTGACAAGTATCAGGATATTCTGCGCTCCAAGGCCCCGGCATTTCTCACGCTGGCCTTCCTCTTCCCCTTCTTTCCCGACGACATGCTGTGCATCCTGGCCGGGCTCACAGACATCTCCTTTCGCCGCTTTACGATAATTGTGCTGCTGGCCCGGCCCTGGGGGCTGCTCTTCGCCAGCGCCCTGGGCGGCTCCACGCTGGGACTGTCCCCCTGGGTGATGGTCCCCATCGCCCTGGCGGGCCTGGCCCTGTTTCTGCTGGGGATGAAGTATGGCGACAGGCTGGAGGAGCGCCTTCTGGCCCGGTTAAAAGGGCGCAGACATGGGAAAACTGAATAGGTCTGAAAAAAAATTGGGGCATATGCTCCAATTTTTTCCTCCAACCCCTTTACAAAGCGGTTTCAATATGATATGATACAAGCATAACAGGAATAAATATTATTAAGGGGGAGGTCCCATGGAACGCGCCGTTCGATACAGCAAAAAGCGTGAGGCTATTTTAAGCGTGCTCCGGGAAACCAACTGTCATCCCTCCGCTGAATGGGTGTATCAGCAGCTCAAGCCCCGTCACCCGGACCTGAGCCTGGGCACTGTCTACCGTAACCTGGCTTTTTTTCAGGCCCACGGACTGGCCCAGAGCGTAGGCGTAGTTTCCGGTCAGGAGCGGTTTGACGCCATTGTCACCCCCCACAGTCACTTCATTTGCAACTGCTGCGGCACTGTTTTGGACCTGCCGGAGATATTTCCGGATTCCGGACTGAAGCAGTCCGTCAGCGCGCAATATGAGCTTGCGGTACAGCGCTGTGAGCTCACATTCTATGGCTTATGTTCCAGTTGTTCACAAGAAAACCAAAATTTTAAGGAGGAACCACTATCATGAAAAAGTTTGTTTGCAGCGTCTGCGGCTATGTCTACGAGGGCGACTCCGCCCCCGCCAAGTGCCCCCAGTGCGGCGTCGGCCCCGAGAAGTTCGTAGAGCAGAAGGGCGAAATGTCCTGGGCCGCTGAGCACATCGTGGGCGTTGCCCAGGGTGTGGACCCCCAGATCATCGAGGGTCTGCGCGCCAACTTCAACGGCGAGTGCTGTGAGGTAGGCATGTATCTGGCCATGGCCCGGGTGGCCCACCGCGAGGGTTACCCCGAGATCGGCCTGTACTGGGAGAAGGCCGCCTATGAGGAGGCCGAGCACGCCGCCAAGTTCGCCGAGCTGCTGGGCGAGGTGGTGACCGACTCCACCAAGAAGAACCTGGAGATGCGCGTCGAGGCCGAGAACGGCGCCACCGCCGGCAAGGTCGCCCTGGCCAAGATGGCCAAGGAGCAGAACCTGGACGCCATCCACGACACCGTCCACGAGATGGCTCGGGACGAGGCCCGCCACGGCAAGGCCTTCAAGGGCCTGCTGGAGCGTTACTTCGGCTAAGGGTTATTCCGCCTTCCCGCCCTCCCGGGCGGGAAGGTTATTTTAACAAATTTAGGAGGAACACAACATGGATAAGTACGTTTGCCCCTGCGGCTATGAGTACGACCCCGCCGCCGGCGATCCTGACAACGGCGTCGCCCCCGGCACCCCCTGGGACCAGGTTCCTGACAGCTGGGTCTGCCCCATCTGCGGGATGGGCAAGGACGTCTTCGACAAGGCATAATTGAGGCAAAAAGGGCGGCACATGAATGTGCCGCCCTTTACTTACGCGTTTAAATACAGCTCCTCCGCCTCCAGCAGCGCCTGCCGCAGCTCATCCGCAACGCTCAGAACACTTTGCGCGTCCCAGGGCTCCCGTGCTGCAATGTCCTCCAGCGCGCTGATTGCGTCATCTGCCCGGCCCGCCAGAATTGCGTACATTTTTTGATATAGTTCCAACATAGTTCAATTTCCTTCCGTTCGCAGTATAATAATGACCGATTTTGGTTAATATGATTATACAGCGTTTTCCTTTAACATTCAAGTATAAAGCGAGGCTTGAATGTTATGATTTCATACGAAAATTTGTGGAACGTTATGAAGGAAAAGGGTATAACCCAATATGCGCTGATTCACCACTACAAAATCAGCCCTGCCCAGATCACCAGACTAAAACGAAACGAGAGTGTCAGCACCCATACAATTGAAATGTTTTGCAAAATATTGGATTGTGAGGTTGGCGATATCGTAAAATATATCAGAGAGGACTGCATTTAAGGACGGGAAAGCCCCGTCCTTTTTCTTGCTTGAATTTTTCCTCCAACCTGTGGTATGCTGGAGACAAAGAACTGGGCAGGGAGGTCACCGCCATGGACAAAGCCATTGTCATCCGTCCTGAATTTGAGCCGGACCGACGGATCATTGCCGTCAGCGATATTCATGGAAACCTCCCCTTCTTTCTGGCCCTGATGGAGAAAGTTGGCCTCACCCCCCACGACATCCTGGTGCTCAACGGCGACCTGCTGGAAAAGGGCCGGGACAGCCTGCCCCTGCTGCGGCATCTCATGTCCCTGTCCCAGACCCACACCCTCTTCCCCCTGTGCGGCAACTGTGACGGGCTGGTGCTCCGCTTTTTTGAGTCCGACGCGCTGGACGCCCGCTTCTTCTCCTCCTATCTCCCCCGGCACCCTGAGTCCACCCTCCGGCAGATGGCCCGGGCAGGGGGCTTTGAGCAGTGGGAAGATCTGCCCAAATTGCGCCAAGACCTGCGCACCGCCTTTCCCCAGGAGTGGGCCTGGCTGAGCGCCATGCCCACCATCCTGGAGACGGAGCACCTGGTCTTTGTCCACGGGGGCGTGCCCTCCCTGGAGGGGATGGAGGAGCTGGACCGGTGGAGGTGCATGAAAAACGACGATTTTCTGAGCCAGGGGCACAGCTTTGACAAGTGGGTCATTGTGGGCCACTGGCCGGTTACCCTATACAATCCCCGTATCCCCTCCTCCGCCCCCCTGTTCTGCCGGGATCGGAAAATCATCTCCATCGACGGCGCCTGCGTGCTCAAAATAGATGGCCAGCTCAACGCACTGATCCTCCCCTCGGAGGAGTCGGAGGCCTTCACCTGGACCGCCTGGGACGGGCTGCCCGCCGCCCGGGCCCTGGACCCTCAGAACGCCAGCGCGGACTCTGTCAATATCCGCTGGGGACGCTCCGCCCTGACGCTGCTGGAGCGGGGAGAGGAGCTGTCTCTGTGCCGCCACCTGGAGACGGGGCGGGAGCTGTATATTCTCAACGACTATCTCCGCCAGGGCGCGGACGGCCTGGAGTGTGAGGACTCCACCGATTACTGCCTGCCAGTGTCCCCCGGGGAGCTTTTGACAGTGGTAAGGAAAACCAAACGTGGTTTTTTGTGCAAAAAGGAGGGGGTCACGGGCTGGTATTATGGCCGATTATCGGATATAATGGTATAAAAAAGATAAGGACTTGAATATATGCTTGACTTCCATCCCCTCCGACTGGAGGACCTGCCCAAGCTGCGGCAGTTCTTTGGCTACAGCCGCAGCCGCATCTGCGACACCACTCCCGGCACGGTTTTCATCTGGCGAGATATCTACAAGACCGAATGGGCGGTCTATGACGGCTCTCTCTACTTCAAGGTGGACTACCCCGGCCTGGGGCCCACCTTCACGCTCCCTCTGGGGGGCGGGCGGCCGGAGCATTTCCGGCAGATTGCCGACTACTGCTGCCGCCGTAACATGCCCATCGCCTTTTACCCCGTACCCAAGGACGAGCTGGAACAGCTCCAGGAGTTCTTCCCCGCCAGCACCGCCGTGGGTGAGCGGGACAATTTCGACTACCTCTACCGGGCGGAGGATCTGAAATACTTCCGGGGCAAAAAACTCAGCGGACAGCGCAATCATGTAAACAAATTCTTAAAAACCTATGGAAACTGGACCTTCCGCCCCATCGCACCGGAGGATATCCCCGCCGTGAAAGCCTTTTTAGACAGCTACGCCGCCCGTTGGGACAAGGGGGCGGCCACCTTCCACGAGGATATCGCCAAGACCCACGAGGTACTGGACAACTATCAGACCTATGACCTTCTGGGGGGGGTGCTGATGGTGGAGGGACAGATCGTGGGCTTCTCCCTGGGGGAAATTATCGGCGACACCCTGTTCACCCACATTGAGAAGGCCGACCGGGATTACGAGGGGTGCTACCAGATGCTGGTGGCTCAGTTTGCCCAGCAGTTTGCCCAGGAGGGTATGGTGGCCTTTATTAACCGGGAGGACGACACCGGCGATCTGGGGCTGCGCACCAGCAAGCTGTCCTACCATCCGGTGGCCCTGCTGGAGAAGTACACCGTTACCGTGGACGAGCCCTGCGACTACTGCCAGGCATAACACATCAAAAGGGGACGCGGCTTACAGCCGCGTCCCCTTTTCACAGAGCCATCTGCACCTTGAACCAGCCGTTCTCTGCATGGAAACGTTTAGTCCACCGCATCCTTGGCCGCATCCAAATCGCCGGCCACTACCATCAGAACGGTATTGCCCCTGACGTCGATATAGACCTCTTTCAGCTTGGGAATTTCCCCGGGGCGGTAGTCCTCATTCGCCTCTATCTGGCGGCCGTTATAGGTATAGAGCGCCTCCGCCGCGTCCCGGGCCTTGTCCCTGTCCGACAGCACCAGCACCGCCCCCTCCTCACAGGTCGCCCCGGCAGAGCGCAGAATGGCGCAGTCTGTCAGGTCCTCCCGCTCCAGGCCCCTGTCCGCCAGCCCGTACAAGGCAAAGGCGGTGTCTCCGTCCAGCTCCTCCAGCTCCTCAGAGAAGGCCCCGGCGTCCGCCATAGCTCGAACATCCTCCGGCTTATAACTCTCCTCCCCGCCGCCGCAGGCGGAGAGGCTCAGCGCCAGGCTCAGCGCCAGAACAATTGGCAGCAGCTTTTTCATCCTTGTCCACTCCCATCAGCAGCAGTTATGTCTGTCGCCGGCTCAGCAGGCTCCGGCATGGGCGGGCCGTCCGGGTACAGCGCATTAAAATCTACGGTGTGGGTCTTTAAGTAGTCCAGCCACCGCTTGCAGGGCTCCCGCTTCAGGTGGACACCGTCCCGGCTGTCCTCCTCGGGCAGCGCGCCGCTCTCATCCGCAAATTCAGTATACAGGTCCAGGTAGACAGCCTGCTTCTCCTCCGCCGCCTGGCGCAGCAGCTCGTTGAAGGTCCGGAGGTGGTCGTTGGTGAGATTGTATTTGTTGCCGTTAAGGTCAGTACGCATAAAGGACAAGCCAAAAAACAACATATAATAAGGCAGTTACCGAAAAAGCAAACCTTTGTGA
>CAMTMZ010000034.1 GCA_947073765.1 uncultured Bacillota bacterium
GAAACTTCTGGCGGTCCTCATTCACAGTTCGGAGAATCTCCGATATGCTGTGCCTGGAAAATGGGCTGTCGGTGATTACGGAGCCGAAGCCCAGCCGGGGCAGCTATGGCACATGGTTGGGGGAGGATAAGCCGCCTACCCTCCGGGGGCAGTTGGAGCAGATGATCGACACCGCCCTCGGTCAAGGCTGCAAGGATTTTGACAGCTTCCTCGCCGCCATGAAAGCGGCGGGAGCGGAGGTCAAGCGGGGCAAACATCTGGCGTTCAAAATCCCAAATGGCAAACGGTTTGTCCGCTGCGATTCTCTCGGTGACGATTACACCGAAGCGGCGATTATGGAGCGAATTTCCGGCAAGCGGATTGTCGCTCCCAAGGCAAAGGCGGCGGTGAAGTCCAAGCCCAATTTGCTGATTGACATTCAAACGAAAATGCAGCAGGCCAACTCGCCTGGATTCGAGCGGTGGGCAAAAATTTTCAATCTCAAGGAGATGGCAAGGACGGTCATGTACTTGCAGGAAAACGGATTGACAGACCTCGGAGAATTGGAAAGAGCCTGTGATGCGGCAGTCCAGAAATTTAACGATTTGGGCGATCAGATGAAAGCCGCTGAACGGAGAATGAAAGACATTTCCGAACTGCAAAGGCAGATCGGCACCTACGGAAAAACACAGGCGATTTACGAGCAATATCGGAAATTGACGGGCAGGAAAAAGGAGAAATTTTATGAACAACATAGCAGTGAAATCACGGCCTGTCAAGCGGCGAAACGGTACTTCAATTCACTCGGTTTGAAAAAGCTGCCCTCCATGCAATCACTGAAACAGGAGTATGCCGTGTTGCAGGCTGAGAAGAAAAAACGGTATCCAGAGTACAGGCAGGCGAAGGAAAAAATGATAGAACTGCTCACGGCCAAAAACAACGCGGAGCGGATTTTGGGCGCGACGGAGAAAGAGAAAAATCGTGACCGCCAGCAGGGGTCGAGATGATGATTTTCCTCTCCCTGCGGGTAACAGCAGACGCCGTAGGCGGCTTAAAAGGACCGACGCAACTGCGCCGGTCCTTACGGGGGCTTGGGGGCGGAGGCCACCAACAAGCACGCGCCGGTATATACCGGCGCATTGCTTGCCGCTACCTTCTCCAGCACATCAACCGTTTTTCTCAATTTCAACCTCAATCAGAGCGACAAGTTCACTGGGTCGCATATCCAGAGCATTGGCAATTTTCCATAAAGTCTCAAAATTGGCCTGCTTGTCCCCATTCTCTATCATCGTCAGATGAGTGCGGGCAATTCCTGCGAAACCGCTCAAGACATCTTGGGATATGCCTTTTTTATTGCGAAGGCGGCGTATCGTCCTCCCAACCGCATTATTGTCGAATTGCACCGCCCCACCCCGCTTTCTCAACAGATAGTGTATGAGAAAACTGAAAAATAATAGTCTACGATGATAGACGCATGTAAGAATTTTTGCTATAATGTGGAGCATCTATCTGTATGGGGGGATTGTCTACAATGATAAAAACAGCTTGCGCATTTACCGGCCACCGGCCAAAAAGTTTTCCATGGGGCTATGACGAAAGCGCCCCCGGCTGCGTTCTCTTGAAGGAAGTCCTAGCGGTGCAGATCTCCGCGCTGGCAGAGCAAGGTGTGACGGACTTTTTGTCAGGTATGGCTCAAGGGGTAGATCTCTGGTGCGCTCAGATTGTCCTTGACCTGAAAAAGAAAAATCCTGCGCTGAAGCTCCATGCCAACCTCCCCTGTGAAGGGCAAGAGAGCAAGTGGTCAGTTTCAGCGCGGGAAATCTATCATTCAATTTTGGAGCAGGCTGACGAGGTTGTCTATGTGGGGCAGGAGTACAGCCGTGGTTGTATGCTGGAGCGGAACCAGTACATGGTGGACCACTCGTCCATTCTGCTGGCCGTCTACAATGGGGCCTACCGAAGCGGGACGGGGATGACAGTGCGCTATGCCCAGCAACTCAAAAAAGAGCTTTACATACTTGATCCGGTCACCAGAGAAATTACTCACAAGCCTGCCAACGTGGATGCGGTTTCTTCAAAAAAGCCAGTTGAGATTTTTCCCAGTATGTGTTAGAATTTATATAAAATTTTCTTGAAAGCCCTTGCTCTGCGGCAAGGGCTTTGCATTAAGGAGACGTCCAATGTTTTACCGTATGATAACCAACGCCCGCAATCGCTGGCTAACATCTCAGGATTGTACCGTCAAAGACCTGATTGGCTATATCGAAAGCACCGGTCAGATGCGGGACGCACAGGTCGATGCCGTCAAAACATACCTTTTCCTCAAGATTGGCTGTGACAGCAAGCCGCTCTCCAGTCTTTTTCGGGAGGGGTGCTTCAACACGTTGGATTTACAGACTGTAGAGCTTTCCACCACAACCCGGATTTATCTGGAAGGTCATCCGGCGGCGGCAGCTCTACTGGAGTATGCGTGTCTCAAAAATGATGCGGGGGAACAGGTTTCTCAAAAGATGGAACAACAAATTCGCAAAGCCCCAGAGAGCATTGACTACCAGCGTTTCTTCTACGACGCTTTTTATGGCGTTTCCTATACGGATTATTTGTTCAGTCTCCCCATGGGTGCGGGAAAAACCTACCTGATGGCGGCATTCATCTATCTGGATTTATACTTTGCAATGAATGAACCGCAGGCCCCAGCCTTTGCCCACAATTTCATTATCTTTGCGCCCTCCGGTTTGAAGTCGTCCGTGGTGCCCAGTCTGAAGACCATTCAGAAATTTGACCCTGCCTGGGTCATCCCGGAGCCGTCGGCATCTGCGATTAAACGGATGCTCTCTTTTGAAGTGTTGGATCAGAATAAGGCGGCTAATAAGTCCAATAAAATCAAAAATCCCAACGTCCAGAAAATCGCCAACCACCAGCCTCTGTCGGAATTGTTCGGGTTGGTGGCTGTGACCAATGCGGAGAAGGTCATCCTCGAC
This sequence comes from uncultured Bacillota bacterium, assembly GCA_947073765.1. Taxonomy (GTDB): domain Bacteria; phylum Bacillota; class Clostridia; order Oscillospirales; family Oscillospiraceae; genus Lawsonibacter. The sequence continues at coordinate 2,961 of CAMTMZ010000034.1, forward strand.
CGTATTCAGGAAAAAGATGGACAAATTAGTTGGTTCGACGAAAGCAACGATGACAAAGACCGTCAGGCCAATGAACTGCGCAACCTAATCGGTAAACTGCCCGCCCTGTCTATTTTCATCGACGAAGTACATCATGCGGTCAGCAACGAAATCAAGTTGCGGGCCGTCGTCAATCACTGGACTGAGGGGGGAACTGTCAACTCCGTCATCGGCTTTTCCGGCACACCCTACCTGGAAAAAGCGGAGAAGATCACAGTGACGGACAAGCTCACCGTCGGCACCGCCGAAATTACCAACACGGTTTACTACTACCCCTTGGTGGACGGCGTGGGAAACTTCCTCAAATATCCGGCGGTGAAGATTGCCGATATTGCCAACAGCAGCCGAATTATCGAAAACGGTGTGCGGGAGTTTTTGGACACCTACAAAGACACTGTGTACCAGGACGGGACTGCCGCTAAGCTGGGTATTTACTGTAGCACAATTCCTAAACTGGAAGAGCAGGTCTATCCTCTTGTCTCCCGGATTATCGGAGAGTATGGCCTGCCTGCTGACTGTATCCTGAAATTTCACAAGGGGAACAAGCAGTACCCCCAGCCCGCCGACAGTCAAATGCAGTTTGATACGCTGGACAAGCCCATCTCAAAAATTCGTATTGTCCTGCTGGTGCAGATTGGCAAAGAGGGCTGGGACTGCCGCAGTCTGACCGGCATCATCCTCTCCCAAGAGGGCGACTGCCACAGAACCATGGTGCTACAAACCTCCTGCCGGTGCCTGCGTCAAGTGAGCAAGGGGCAGCCAGAGACTGCGTTGATCTATCTCAATGACACGAACGGCGATAAGCTGATTGCCCAACTCCAGCAACGCCACCACATTTCTCTTGATGAGTTTACAACAGGCAGTCCAGGAAAAACTGAGCTGAACCGCTATGATAGAACGGACTATCTGAAGCTTCCAAAGGTGGACTTCTACCAGCTAAAGGTCAGTTTTGAAACCGTTACAGAAGAAGCAGCAGACCCGGAAAGAGGAATTGCCGGTGCAGTCACCAAGACAGCGAGGGATGTTGTCAAAAGTACAGATTTCTCTCTGGAACACATTGTCCACAAGGTAGATGACACGGAACGGGGAATGGAGCCTGCTGTATTCTCACAATGGTTGTATCGTCTGGCTCGAAGCAGCTTCGGATTCATTTCCATAGAACAACTCAAGGAATACACGGATGCTCTGTATACGGTTTTCGAGAGTATCACATATGAAAATGGTGGTATGCGATATTTCAGTTCCAGGTATGATCGTCCGCTGGTGGAGGCCAATATCCGTAAGGCGTTCTGTGAGAAGCGAACCTACAAGACCCGTTCCGAATGCATCCCGGAAGCGGCCTCTCTGCTGAATATCGCCAACTTTTCGTCAGTGATCCACGCACAGAACACGGCGGACTATTTCCCGACACAGGATATGGTTGAGCGAATCATCCAGGATGACAAGGGTAAGCTGAAACCGGACAAGAACACGCTGCAAATGATGCAGCTGGCGGAGCAGGCTGGTCAGACGCAGGTATTGGAAATACTCCGCAGGCAAATCGTCTCTCACCCGCAGAAGGACCGTTCTTTCCACTACCTGCCCTACCGTACAGATAGCGACCTTGAACAAATATTCCTGCGGGATGTGCTGCCTCTCCCAGAGATAGCGCAGTTCGGGCTGGAGGTCTACTACAACGGCGACCGGGCCATGACGGAGTTCAAGATCAAGTGCTACAAATCCACCGGACATGGCTGGAATTACATCGGGATGTATACCCCGGATTTCCTGATTATCCAGCGCAGGGACGGAAAGATACATAAGGCGCTAATTGTGGAGACAAAGGGGAAAATCTATGCCAATGACCCCACATTTAAGGATAAGCGTACCTTTGTGGAGTCCGAGTTCTTGCGTCAGAACAACGCCGCGTTCGGCTATGAGCGGTTTGAGTATCTGTATTTGGAGGATACCATGCCGGACAGGGAGCGGATTGTAAGGACGCATGAGAAAATTTGTGAGTTTTTTGGAGCGCAAAATGGATAAAGATTTTTATAAACTATGTCAACAGAAAAACGATTGTTTACAAGCACAATATGAAACTGAGCGAAAATATATTTATAACAAATATAATCAAGAGTTTACGGTTTTAGAAGGTTTTTTTGACTTTTGCATTGAACTCGGTAAAGTCCTGGACAGTTATATACCTGAACCTGAGAAGCCATTTTTACAATTTGCACTTTTACGCATACATGAAAGAGCCTTGAAAATTTCCCGAGAAGCAAAAATCATGATGGAAAATGGCTCTGCATCTGGTGCCATTGCAAGATGGAGGACTCTATTTGAGTTTTCAGTCGTTGCCAATATTCTCATTAAGTATCCAGACTTGGCCCAAAAATATATTGATTACGCGGCAGTTGATGACTATAAATTTGCAAGAAGATTGGTGGAATATCAGGACCGATTGAATTTATTTCATTATGATTTAAGTGCTTTCCATGATATAGAAATGGCATACAGAAATGTAAAAGCAAAATATAGTTGGACAGGAAAACAAGACTATGAATGGGCTAAGAACGACGAAATAAAGGCACCTAATTTATTTAATCTTGCTAAAGCAGTTGGTCTTGAACACCTTTATGCCTATGTGGATGAAGCTCATAAATATAATCACCCTTGTATGCGATACTTATTAAATGATAGGGGCAGTAAACCAACAGAGGACGATTTGCAGAGTTATCTATTTTCTCCATCTGGTATTGAACTGCCAGTTCAGTTAACTGCTATCAGTCTACAAACAATCAATTGTGCAGTTATTGCGGGATATGCTCAACTTTCTTCAGCGAATGGAGAACAATTGGGTTGTTATCTACTCCAAAACAAGGATTTTCCTGCAACAATTATAGAATTGGTGAAAGAAAGAATTTTGAAACAGGAGGGGCAGACAGATGCCGATTAAATACGTCCCCTTTATCCCAGAACCCATCGAAGGCCAAGCCGTCCTCGGCAATTTCAACCGTATTCTCAAGTACAAAGGCTCCGACGATACCTCTATGGTTCTCCAGCGGGGAATGCCCCTTTATGAGATGGAAAAGCAAGAAACCGTGGGCGAGGACGCCGACGGCAACATGGTCATTCGTGGTGAGTGCGTCTCCGCCTGCGCCTACCTGAAAGAGCGGGGTATCCAGGTTGATTTGGTCTACATTGACCCACCCTTTGCCAGCGGGGCGGACTACGCAAAAAAGGTCTATATCCGTCGGAACCCCAAGGTGGCGGAGGTCATCGCCCAGGCGGAGCAGGAACTGGACATCGACGAACTGAAAGCCTTTGAGGAAAAGATGTATGGCGATGTGTGGGACAAGGAAAAATATCTCAGTTGGATGTATGAAAATCTTATGGCAATCAAGTCTGTTATGAGCGAAACGGCATCTATTTATGTGCATTTAGATTGGCATATTGGGCATTATGTGAAGATTTTACTTGACGAAATTTTTGGTGAGGATAACTTCCGAAATGAAATTACATGGGTACGCACAGCATCGCACAATGATAGTGTCCAGAACTATAGCCGAGTAAAGGACTACATATTTTTTTATACGGCTTCTGATTTATACCCGTTTAATATTCAATATACGCCATATAGCGAGGAATATATCGCTGATGAATGGACGAAAGCACCATCTGGAAGATACTATAAATTTGAAAATATGCTTGACCCTCAGAATAAAATGATGGCATATGACTTTCATGGAACTACTGCTCGATGGAGAGCTACACCAGAGAAATTTGAAGAATTGTGGAATGCCCCGCAGACAGAAGTTCCCAATAGTCATGGCCGAATCAGGCTGGGCAAAAACGGAAAACCAATTAAGCGGTGTCGAATTGTGTTTATGGATGAACTTCCAGGCGTTCCTATAAATGATAATTGGACAGATATTGCCTATGTTGCGGGCCGTGCATCTGAGTCGGTGAATTATGCAACTCAAAAGCCAGAAGCTCTGCTAGAGCGCATTATCAAAACTTCCTCTGATGCGGGTATGCTCGTCGCTGATTTCTTTGGCGGCAGCGGCGTCACCGCCGCCGTAGCCCACAAGCTGGGGCGACGCTTCATCCACTGCGACATTGGCCTCAACTCCATCCAGACCACCCGCGACCGCCTCAAAGCTGACGGTGCGAAGTTCGATGTGCTGGAAATTAAGGATGGTGTGCAGCTCTACCGCAACCCGGTCCAGACCATGGAGAAGATTAAGTCCCTGATTCCCGGCCTAAAAAACGAGGATGCCTTGGATTCCTTTTGGGAGGGGGCCATCTCCGACAGTAAACTGGGTACAGTTCCGGTTTATATTCCTAATCTCATGGACAGCTCCTCCAAACTGCTGGATGTGGTGTTGATGAACCGTATCATCCATCAGGCGATTCCAGACTTGGACACTTCGGTTAAAAAGGTCATTGTCTACTACATTGACATCACCAGCGAGGAAGAAATCCGGAAGTTTATCAAGGACGATGACAGCACTACGGTAGACATTGAACTACGGGATTTGAAAACCATTTTGGACGATGTGGTGATTGGCGACTACACAGAATTTCATATGGAGGAAACCCACGATGATCTGTACGGCGGCTACGCTGTCTTGGTGGACAAGTTCCTCAGCGACCGGGTGATGCAAAAGATTTTCGAGTTTAACGAAAAGGCCCGGATGAGCGCCACTGAAAAGAAACCCTTCAAGCCCATTGAGATCAGTGAGGAGGGGCTGGAGCTGATCGAGTACCTGAGCGTGGACTGTACCGCCGCTGACGGCGAGTGGCACTCCGACAGCGAGGTCAAGATCGATAAGCTGGGGTATGTGGTCCGCAACGGGACGAAAACAAAGGAATTTTGGGATGGGACAGTCCGGAGCGATAAGCGGCCTTTGCGGTTGAAGATACGGAATATATGTGGAGATGAGACGGAGTTGGAGGTGTACTGATTTGAACTGCTTGGTGACAAAAGAAACTTTGAATGAATTTTATGATAGCTATATTGTTTTGTCTCTCAGTAATCAACAGACAGCACTTTTTCTGAGATGTGTCCAGCGGTGTAAGGAAATCATATCGGCATACAAGGCTGTTTTCCCTTGCGATTGTGCGCAGCTTGACCTTTTGCTATGGTTGAGAACGCATAATTTAATCAGCATAAAAGATTGCCTTGTAGCTATGAGCGAAGTGGTTAAGTATATGTATGACCATTTTGACGAGATGTATAAGGCCCCTAAAATCTTTATCAGCCATTCCACGAATGACAAGCCCATTGTTGAGAAATTTGTTACTATGCTTGAGCAAATAGGTGTGAAACAGAACCAATTGTTTTGCAGTTCTGTTGCTGGGTATGGAATTCCGCAGGGGGCTGGAGATTTATACGATTTCATTCGCAATGAAATGGACAGTGATAATCTCTTTTTCATTATGATGCTGTCAAAAAATTATTATAAAAGTCCGGTCTGCCTAAATGAAATGGGGGCCGCGTGGGTAAAGCAGAGCGCATATCAAAGCATTTTATTGCCAGGATTTCAGTACACTAAAATTGAAGGTGCTGTTAATCCAAGGGATATGACATTCCGTCTGGCTGATAAGGAAAAGCGAAATTATGCACTAAATGACCTCAAAGACCGCATTGTTAGTCATCTTGGAATGGTCGATGATTTATCTCAAAATCTCTGGGAACGTTTTAGGGACAAATTCCTGGAGGAAGTTGATTGTATGTCGGAGTAACGGATTCTGCTTCAAAAGCCTGCATAGCTACACTTTTCGGAAATCTCTGGTATAGTTGATGACTTTAATAAAATGCTGTATGACCTACAATTATGAAGGTCATACAGCATTTTATAAATTTACCCTTGACAAAGGCTCTCTGAGGACAACGTAGGCGGGAAATTATCTGACAGCAGATTTCAAATGCTCTCTGACGATTACGAACAGGAGCAGGAAGAACTGCGGGAAAAGCTGTTGCGATTGAATGAAGAAATTAACGAACAGGAAGAACAGACAGAGAACATTGACAGGTTCATCAGCAAAGTGCGGAAATATCTTGACTTGGACGAATTAACGCCCGCTGTCTTAAATGACATGGTAAAGGCGGTGTACGTTCATGCGCCGGATAAGTCAAAGGGACATAGGGAACAGCAGATTGACATTTCTTATGACCTTGTGGGAATACTTCCTGCGTCTTTGCTGAATAACCTGAAAAGTGGAGAAACGGCATAGCCCGCAAGCTACGCCGTTTCCTAAAAACATTTCTAATACTGTCTTATGAGTGCCGCCCTTTAGGGAAGGCTTTTTTCTATTTCGCAACAGGAAAGGTGACGGCTGCCGTGAAGAGATCTGCCTCGGTGGTGATGGCCAGGGTGCCGCCGCAGGCCCGGGTAAAGGACTCCGCGATGGACAGCCCCAGGCCGGAGCCGCCGTCGGTGCGGCTCTCGTCCCCCCGGACGAAACGGGCGGTGTAGTCCGCGCCGGGTTTGAGCTCGGCGGCGGAGGTGTTCCGCACGCTGGCTATGGCATCGCTCCCCTCTACCGTCAAGGACAGGTAGACCCGGGAGCCGGGCAGGGAGTACTTCAGGGCGTTGCCGATGAGGTTTTGGAACACCCGGTAAAGCCGGTCGCTGTCGGCGGTGATGGGGACCTCCCCCTCGGGGATGGAGGGGCGCAGGGTCAGGCCGCTTTCGTCGATGGCCTGAGCCATGTCAGCCAGAGTCTGGCGCAATAACCGGGCGTAATCAAGCCGCTCCAGCTTAACAGGAAGTTGTCCTGAGGCCGCCTTGCTCACCTCAAACACATCCTGGACCATGGCCTTCAGCCGCTGGGCCTTTTCCGCCATAATTTGAACGTATTCGCTGGCCGGAGGCTCCAAAGGCTCCTGGGAGAGCAGCTCGGTGTAGCTGATGATGGAGGTCAGGGGGGTTTTCAGATCGTGGGACACGTTGGTCACCAGCTCCACCTTCATCCGTTCGCTCTGGGTGCGCTCCTCCACCGCCTGGTGCAGCCCTTGCCGAATGTGGTTTAAGTCGTCGGCCAGCCCGGCCAGGTCGCTGTTTTTCTGTAAAGCTAATTCCCTGTTCAGTTCTCCTGCCCGAACCGCTGCGGCCTGGTCCGCCACTGCGCCCAGGTCGGTCCACAGCTTCCGCTGGCGAAGCAGGGTCCAAACCATTACCACGCAGGCCAGAGCGATGGGAGTCTCTGCCAATGCCAGCCACCACAGCGGTAGGCTGTGATGGTTGTCGACGATAACAAAGAAGAAGTAGGCGGACACGCAGATCATGAGAAAGAAGGCCAGAGCAAGGCCCCGGGTCTGCCGCCGCAGCCGCTTTTGCAGGGGGTATTTCAGCTCTGCGGCGTACAAAATTGCAAATACGCCCTGTTTCCACGGATGTCTGTTATACCGCCAGTCATTGAAAACCAGCAGATACAGCCCCCAAAAGACCACCAGCAGGTTCAGCGTGTGGTCAGCCAGCTCCCGGAGGTACTCCTGGAACAGCCACCCGCCGTTCTCTGTCAGGATGGTCACCGCCGTGCCGATGCCGGCGGTCCGCTTAATGGAGTATCCCTGGGCGTAGCCATACTCCTGGAGGACGGCGTCCCGCTCCTCCCCGGGCAGCTGGTCAAATTCCTCCCAGCTCAAACCGCTGAGAGCGACATCGACGGAGGAAGCGGTGCCGGCAAAGGGGGTATCGGCGGAGGCGGCGGTGCCATAGGAGGAGGGCGTATAGGCGTAGGTCAGCTCGCTCCAGATTTCCCCCAGGTACTGCGTTCGGGGCATACAGAAGAACACCAGCACCGCCACCGCTAATATCTTGACCTCAAACCAGACCTTGCCCGTACACCGGGCCAGGGCCATGTCCGCCCGCTTTTTGTCCTTCCGCAGCAGGACGTACACCGCCGTCAGCGTCAGCCCCACACCTATACGGACGGCGTGCCCGACGATGTTCGTCCGGTAGGTCTTCAGGTTCCGCTCCATATAGTACAGCTCATTGTATTCGTTAGACCCGGAGCTGCCGTAGCTGCCCTGAATGAAAATCTGAGGCTCGTCGATAACCGCCATGGTCACTTTCACCTTGGAGCCGGCCTCGTCCACGGTGAAGTTTTTGTAGCCGGGGACGTACCACTGGTAGGGTTCATCAATGCCCTCAAAGCGGTAGTAGTCGTCGTCGTAGAGGGCCAGCTCGGTCCCGTCCTTCCAGGCCCGGACCTTTTCCCCATCAAATTGCAGAAGGAAGCCATAGCCCTGAGGGAGCTGGGCCGCCGTAGTAGCGGCGTTCAGCGCGTCGCTGTTGCTGTAAAGGAGATTTCCCTCCCTGGCCACAGTATAGAGGAGATTTTTGTCCTCCTTCATTTTCTCGTGGATGCCCTTGGCCCACCGCTCTGCGCCGGTGGAGGGCGCCGGGCTGCTTCCGGCATCACTGGAATCATAGTAGATGCCGTAGTCCCAGCCCCCGGCCCCCATCATGATGAGCCGCTCCAGCCGGAGGGAGACAAAGCTCTGAAATTCCGTCGTATCCCGCCAGTCGGAAGCGAAGCTGTCGGAAATCCACCGCCGGCTGCCCGAGGAGGTCAGCTTGGTGCCGAAGTACAATCCTCCCTCCAGAAGCAGGGAAATGCCCAGCAGAAAGGCCGCAAAGCCCAAAATCGCCTTACTTTTTTTCCATTTTGTATCCAATGCCCCACACCACCTTTAAATAGTCCGGCTCACGAGGATTGAGCTCGATTTTCTCCCGGATGCGCCGTATGTGCACCATCACCGTGTTTTCTGAGGACCAGGCCTCCTCTCCCCACACCCGGCGGTAGATCTCCTCGGCGGAAAATACCCGTCCCAGGTTGCGCATGAGCAGATCCACAATACCCGTCTCGATGTTGGTGAGCTTCACAGCCTCGCCGTCGGCCGTCAGGGCGCGGGCGGCGGGATCGTAGGCCAGGCGGCCGTTGAGAACCGTCCCGTCCGGGGCGGCGTTCACATCCCCCAGGCGGGTGTACCGCCGCAGCTGGCTGCGCACCCGGGCCACCAGCTCCTGCATGCTGAAGGGTTTGGTGACGTAGTCGTCTGCCCCCATGGACAATCCCAGCACCTTGTCGCTCTCCTCACTCTTGGCGGACAGAACAATTACGGGCAGGTTGCGCCGCTCCCGGATGCGCAGCACGGCGGACAGCCCGTCCAGCTTTGGCATCATCACATCCATCAGAATCAGCCGCAGCTTCGGGTCCAGGGCTTTGTCCAAAGCCTCCATGCCGTCGTAGGCCCTCAGAACCCGCCAGCCCTCCTTCTCCAGGGCGGCGGCGATGGCACCTACAATCTCCCGGTCGTCGTCCACCACCAAAATGGTCTCGCTCATCCGATTCGCTCCTTCCTCGTTCGCTGAGGTCAGTGTAACAGATAATTCTTACAAAGCCAGTGGGGTTTTCCTTACGGATTTCTTACATTTTACGCCGGTCAAGGACAACGCGCAAGGGCTGGACAAATTGCCCTCTTTATGCTATAATGCCTCCTGACGAGTTTCCACACCTCGTCCAAGCGCCGAAGACGGCGTTCGTTCGGTGGGTTTCCGCCGTTCTCTAAACAAAAAATGGAGGTTTTTTTATGCGTAAATTTACCACTCGGGATATCACCCTGGCCGCCCTGATTGCGGCGGTGTACGCAGTTCTCACCTTGGGCCTGCCCCTGCCCCCCTATGCCGGCATCCAGCTTCGGGTGGCCGAGGCCATGACGGTTCTGCCCTTCCTGTTCCCTGCGGCCACGCCGGGATTGGTTGCAGGGTGCTTCATTGTCAACCTGTTTTCCCCGTTCCCTTTGGACCTGGTGTTCGGCACGCTGGCAACCCTGCTGGCCTGCCTCCTCACCCAGCTCATGCCCAGCCGCTGGCTGGCTCCTCTGCCTCCGGTGCTGTGCAACGCTGTGATTGTGGGTGCGGAGATCGCTTGGTATGAGGTGGGCTTCGGCCCCGGCTTCCCGGCCGTTTATGCCTACAACGCCTTTACGGTGGGGATTGGAGAGCTCATCGCCTGTGTCATCCTGGGTGAGCTGCTGCTGTTCGCCCTGCCCAAGGTGCCCGCCCTGCGGCCCCACATCGCCCGGGAGCGGCTGGCGCATATGTAACAGCAAAACCGCCCAATTCGGGCGGTTTTTTTACGAGGGCACAGAGCTAAAATGTTGGGCGGTCCTCACGTCCAAAACCGCCAGGGGAAGTCTGCCGCCTCCTCGGCGTAGTCAATGCCGATCCGTTTGCCCGTGTGGATGGCCGCCGGGTCTGAAGGAATGCCTGAGCGGACGTACAGTTCCCCGCCGGGCTGTGTCAGGTCCAGGCCGTTTTCCGCCCGGGTGAGGGCCAGCCCCCGGCACAGCTTGCCGGGGCCGTTGAGAAAATTCTTTTGCTGGTAAGGGGTCATGTCTTTTTCCTTGCAACCAAAGCGGTTTTTTGCTATAATATCCCCGTTTTCGATGGGTACTGCCCCCCGGATCAAGACGGCGGCGGGCTCTCCCTCCGCTTCAGTGACAAAGTTGAGGCAGTGGTACATACCGTAAATCAGATAGAGATAGGTCCTTCCCGGGGGCGCGAAGAGGGTTTCCGTCCGGGGAGTGTGCCTGTAGCCGTAGGCGTGGCAGGCCTTGTCCAGCCGGCCGATATAGGCCTCCGTTTCTGTAATGCGGCAGGCCAGTGCGGTGCCGTCGGCCAGAACCCGGACGATCTCCCGTCCCAGCAGGTCTCGGGCCACCTCCCGGGTGTCCCGGGCGTAAAATTCCTGTGTGAGAATGTCCATAGCGGCCTCCTCGCCAGTCTCTCCCATGGAGAACCATTTTTCTGCTCCTATCTTACCACACCGGACCCAATTCTGCAATCGGAGTTGATTTCCATGACACCAAAAACGATGCGTCTGCTGGCTAAGCCCATGCTCTTTGCGTCCGCCCTGATCTGGGGCACCTCCTTCTTTATCATGAAGAACGCTCTGGATGTGATGCCAGTGTTTTTTCTGCTGGCTGTTCGCTTTACCGCCGGGGCGGCGCTGCTGGCCCTGGTGTGTTGGAAGCGGTGGAAGGCCTTTACCCCTGACTATTTGTGGCGCGGGGCGGTGATCGGGGGATTTTTGTTCCTGGCCTACGCGGTGCAGACCTTTGGCCTGGCGCTGACCACCCCATCCAAAAACGCTTTTTTAACCGCGGTGTACTGTGTCATCGTCCCTTTTCTCACCTGGGCGGTGGTGAAGCTGCGCCCGGACCGGTACAACATCCTGGCTGCCCTGCTGTGCGTAACGGGGGTGGGGCTGGTGTCCCTTACAGAGGAGCTCACCATAAACACCGGCGACCTGCTCACCCTGTGCTGCGCGGTATTCTATGCCAGCCACATCGTAGCGGTGGCAAAGGTGTCCCCGGGAAAGGACGTTACCCTGCTCACCGTATTTCAATTCGCCTTCGCGGGGATTTACGCCTGGATCGGCGGGGCTCTGACCGAGACCTTTCCCACCGCCGCCCTTCAGGATCCTGCCCTGCTTCTGCCGATGCTCTATCTGTGCGTCATGGCCACCACTGTGGCCCTGCTGTTTCAGAATGTGGGCATGGTGTGGTCCGACCCCGCCTCCGCCTCGGTGATTTTGTCCTTGGAGTCGGTGTTCGGGGTGATATCCTCCGTCATCTTCTATGGCGACCCGGTAACCCCCCGCCTGCTGGCCGGCTTTGCCCTGATCTTTGTGGCTGTGGTGTGCTCAGAGACAAAATTTTCTTTCTTGCATAAAAAAGTGTAGGGGACAGCGCACAGACCGCTCCCTGCAGGCCGCCTGGAGTTGATAAAGTGTCTGAAAAAAAGATGCGGCTGTTGGCCAAGCCCATGCTGTTCGCGGCGGCGTTTTTCTGGGGGGCCTCCTTCCTGCTGATGAAAAATGCCCTGGACAGTATCCCCACCGGCTACCTCATCGCCATCCGGTTTACGGCGGGGGCCCCTCTGGCGGCGCTGGTGTGCTGGAAGCGATGGAAGCTCTTCACCCCCGACTACCTGTGGCGGGGCGGGCTGGCGGGCCTGACTCTGTTTGGGGTCTACTGGGCCCAGACAGTGGGGCTGGAGACCACCACCCCGTCCAACAACGCCTTTTTGTCAGCGGTGTACTGTGTGATTGTTCCATTTATGGCCTGGGCGCTGTTCCGGACACGGCCAGACCGGTATAACGTGACCGCCGCCCTGCTCTGCTTGACGGGGGTGGGGTTTGTCTCCTTGACAGAGGAGCTGACGATCTCCACCGGCGACCTGTTTACCCTGCTGGGGGCGGTGTTCTGCGCGGCCAATATCATCGCTGTCTCCCGGCTGGGGCAGGGGAAGGATGTGATGCTTTTCACCGTGGCGCAACTGGCGGCGGTGGCCCTGTACGCCTGGGTGCTGGCCCTGACTACCGAGACCTTTGACTTTTCCGCCCTGGCCCGGCCCCAGGTTCTGGGACCGATGCTCTATCTGTGCGTTATGGCCACCGCTGTGTGTATGGCGCTGATGAACATCGGCCTGGTTTGGTCGGAGCCCGCCCCCGCGGCGGTGATTCTCTCTCTGGAGGCGGTGTTCGGGGTGATTCTGGCTGTCATCTTCTATGGCGACCCCCTTACGCCACGTCTGCTGATCGGGTTTGGGCTGATTTTTGTGGGGGTGCTTTGCTCGGAGACCAAGTTTGCTTTTGTACAGAAGCGCCCGTGAAGACGACATTTCCCCGCTCTCTGTGAGCGGGGTTTCTTTTAACAAAAAGAAAAATAAAATTAAATATTGACTTTAATAATATTAAAGTGTATACTGAAAATCACAGAAGGGAGGACCGCCTATGGCAATTGAGCTGCTGCCCGAATGGATGGCCGGACTGGAGGAAGAGGACGTGGCCTTCATCAAAAAGTTTATTCTGGCGTCGGGTTCACTAAAGGAGGTGGCCGGGCAGTACGGCGTGACTTATCCTACAGTCCGCCTGCGGCTGGATCGGCTGATTCAGAAAATCCACCTGACGGAAAACACCGCCTCCGACCCCTACATCGCCACCATCAAGCGGCTGGCAATGAACGAAAGGCTGGACCTGGACACTGCCAAGGTCCTGATCACGGAGTATAAGAAGACGAAAAATAAGGAGGAATTATAAATGGCTGGTTTTGCACTGCTGCTTGGTCCGCTGAGTCTGGTGATTGTGCTGTTCACGGTGGCCCTTCCCATTGCTCTGATGGTGGCCCTTCAGGTGTGGCTGTGCCGGAAGAGCCTGAGGCTGGGTCTTATCCTGCCGGGACTCTCTCTGGCGATATCCCTGCTGATAACTCTCATCATTGTGTTCAACATGGTGGGCGCGGGGCCCAGGAATCTGATTGTGCTGGCTCTGGTTCTGCTGGTATGCAACATTCCTACAGTGGTCTACGGCGGCATCTGGCTGCACTACAAGGGCCGGAAGGAAACTCTGGACGACCTGAAGAGAATGCGGATCGAGGATCTGGAATAAAAAAACTGCCGCCTACGGGCGGCAGTTTTTTTAGCGGTTTACGATGATATAGTCCGAGGACACGTAGCCGATGGCGGCTTGGCCCTCCAGATTACGGAAAAGGATTTGATACCAGCCGTTCTGCTGGGCCAGGATGACGGTCTGGGCGCCGTTGCGCAGCCCGCCCACAGAGGGGTAGGTGGTGCCCGGGCCGGAGCGGATGTTCAGGCCGTTTTCCGCGCCGGTAACAGTGCCGGTGTGGGGGGCCTGCTGACAGGTGACCAGGCAGGAGGCGGACAGGCCGTTCCAGCTGGCGGTGATCACAACGGCGGCGTTTCCGCTGCCGGCGTACAGGTTGGTGACCATGCCGCTGGAGGAGACGGCGGCGGCGTCTGGGTGGCTGCTGGTCCAGGTGACCTTGGCCCCCTCCGCGCTGGGGAGAATGACAGCGTTTAGGGTGACGCTGCTGCCGGAGGCCAGAGTAACCTGGGTCTGATCCAGCGCGATGGCATAATTGCCGGGGATGATGGGGTCAGTGGGCTGCGTGGGGGTGGTGGGTCCGGTCTGGATGGGGGTGTGCTCCAGCACCCGGTAGAGCAGAGAGGCCATCTGGGCCCGGGTCAGGGTTCCGGCGGGGTTCAAATTTCCGTCGCTGCCCGAAGCCAGGCCCTGGGATACCAAGGTGGCGGCCGCCATTTTGGCGTAGTCGGCGATCTTCTTGTTGTCCGCGAACTGCTCCAGTACCGACAGCTCACCGTCAGGACAGGTCTTGTTGATCAGGGGGAGGTAGCGGTAGAGGAGTGAAAAAGCCTGCTCCCGGGTGATGGGGTCCCGGGGGGCGAATTGGCCCTCTCCCATGCCGGAGGCCAGCCCCTTGGCCTGGGCCCAGGCCAGAGCGGTGTAATAGTAGTCGCTCTCCGCCACGTCGGTGAAGGCGCAGGGGGTGGACACGGCGGGCTTTCCAGCGGCGTTATAGAGCATGAGCATGAAGTCTCCCCGGATCATGGAGTTGTCTGGACCGAACTGGGTGGGGCTGATGCCGCTGCACACGCTCTTGGCGTAGCAGTATTCCACTGCGTTATAGGCCCAGTGGCCTGGGAGAACGTCGTTGTGGACATAGGTAGGAGCGATCTGCACCGTGTGAGTCAGGCCGCCAGCGGTGAAGACGAGAGAGCCGCCCTGGCTCAGGTCCTGGGAGGCGGTGAACAGGCCGTTCTGGTCCACCGTGCCCACCCCGCCCTGAACGGAAACCGACACCGGAGCGAAATCCCGCAGGGCCTCCCGGCCCAGGAAGGAGCCGGAAACAGCCAGCTGCACCTGTTGTCCCGGCTTGAGGGACAGGCTGGTGAGGGTGTCGCTGCTCCCGGCCCTGGTGACCTTGAACTCGGTAAGCCGGTCCACCACATGAATCTGCAGCTCACCGGTGAGTCGGTCCCGGTCGGCGGATAGGAGCACTGTGTCAGTGGTAGCGCGACGGGCGGTGTATACATTGCCATCGATCCAGCCGTTCCCGGCCAGAGAGACATAGTCCAGGTCCCGCAGATTGGCGGAAACAGGGTTGAGCAGCTCATCTACCGCCACCACATCGGGCAGGGTGAGAGAGGAGCCAAGGAGGACAACAAGACCATCCTCCTTGGGAACCAGCCGCTGGGGAGAGTAGCTGGGGCGGTCCTTCGCCACCAGCAGCAGGTAGGTGGCGCAGCTCCGGGCCCGGCCGTCAGAGGGCTTGTTCACCAGGGCTGGGGCGTTGGTTCCGGGCACCCAAAGGGACAGGGCTGTGGAGCCGCCGCCGTCCAGATTGACCACGGTTTCACAGCGGTAGCTGTCCATGACCTCCTGGGCCAGGTCCAACTGGCTCAGACCCACGGAATAGCCCGACTGCCGGCCGTCCACGGCGTAGAGGACGACGGAGCCGTCGTAGGTGATGCCCAGGGCGGACCGGGGCTGCCGGCCGTCCTTGGCGTAGGTCCAGGAGGAGGTGTCGGTCAGGCGGCCGTTTTGCACCATGATGTCCCCCACGCCGCCGGCCCACTGGGCCCGAGACAGGGTGTAGTCAGAGCAGGAGGTGGACAGAGTGACCCGGTCGCCGGGCTGAAAGGCGAAGAAGGCCTCCTCCCAGCCGGACTCGTCGGCGGCGGTGAGGAGATATTCCCCTGGACCCAGTGAGGTGGAGGTGTCGGAGCGGTAGGTGTCAATTACTTGCAGGCTGATGGTGGAGTTGACGGTGAGCTCCGGGGTCCGGCCGGTGTAGTAGTCGGGAAGGGCCCGCAGGCGGACATACCAGCCGCTGCCCTCGCTGCGGGTGGACACGGTGGAGAAATATTCGTTCAGCAGGTAGACTCCGCCGGTTTTGCTGCGGCCCTTGTTGAAGAAGTTGGGGGTCAGGCTGTAGCCGGTGTCCTGGTTGTACAGGGACATGGACACCCGGGGGGAGGGAATGATGGAGACCTCGCCGTCGGTAATGGCCATGGCGTTTTCTCCGTCGGTGCTGGACTTGTATACCCCATCCTCAATGACAATGCCCAGGGGCACGCCGGTGGACAGGGAGAAAAAGTCGGTGTTGATGGCGCCCAGCACATGATAGCCAGCCTCCTGGGCGGTGGAGACCGCCTTGTTGATGCTGGCCGCGCCATAGATGGTGCCGGAGCCCTGCACCAGGATGGGCTCGGCGTCGCTGTCGGGGTCAAGCTCCAGGGCGAAGCTCTCCACCCGGCTGCCATTGATCATTTGAATGGTGTTGCGGTAGGTCAGGCCGTCCACGATCTGGGCGGTGGACTGTAGGTGCTCCTCCGGGGAAATGGCGTATGCCGTGGGGAGAAGCAGCAGGACGGCCAGGAAAAACGCCGCCGCCCGGCGGGGCAGGGATGTGGTATGTCTCATAGGAAAGCTCCTTTGCTCGTATGTTCCATAGCGTACTGCTGCCATTATACCAGAGAGAACAGGGAGTTTCAATGGGAAAAAGCGGGAGAGGTTGTTCACAAAACATTCAGGATTCCCCGGTTGAAATATTTTTCCGTTTGATGTAAAATATACCGGTTATATTGTTCATACCCGATTTTATTCTATGGCTGAGGAAATGTCAGCTTAGGGGGTGTACCCACTGGAAGAGCACGGCAGTACGGCAAAAACGGTGAGCCTGGTCATGGCGGTTACCCTCATCGGAAAGGTGCTGGGACTGTATCGGGACCGGCTGCTGGCCGTCCGTTACAGCACCGGCCCAGCGGCCAACGCCTTTTTTACCGCCAGCCGCATCCCGCGGGTGTTTTTCGACGCGGTGTTCGCCTGCGCCATCGCCGGGTGTTTTATCCCGGTATTCAGTGAATACCTGGAGAAAAAGGGAGAGCGGGAGGCGTTCCGCTTTGCCGGGAGCTTTCTCACCGTGGTGGCCCTGGTAACCGGGACTCTTACCCTGGTGGGAATGGTATTTCCCCAGCCCCTGGTGGCCCTGTTCGCAGACTACGCCGACCCCGCGACCACCGCCCTGGCCGTCTCTCTCACCCAGGTGATGTTCCCCACAGTATTCCTCTCCGGCGTTGCCTTCTCCCTGGTGGGGGTGCTTCAGGCCCAGGGCCATTTCACCGCCCCCGCCCTCATGTCGGCGGTGTCTAACCTGGCAATTATCCTCTACTTTTTTACATTGGACGGAGAGTTGGGCATTTATGGCCTGGCCGGGGCCTATCTGCTGGGCTGGCTGCTCCAGGGACTGATTCAGGTTCCGCCCCTGCGCCGGCTGGGTTACCGGTACCAACCCGGCCTGGATTTTAAGTCGGAGGGGATGAAGAAGGTTTTTGCCCTCATGGGGCCGGTGATGGTGTCCACCTGGGTGCAGCCCATCAACCAGGCGATCAACGGCCGGTTTGGCTCCCGGCTGTATGACGGGGCGGGGATGTCCGCCCTGGAATATGCCTCCAACCTGTATCTGGTTATCGCGGGCACCTTTATTTTGTCGGTAACCAATGTAATTTTTCCAAAGCTGTCTCGGCTCACCGCCGGAGGGCGGTCCGGGGAGTTCCGGAGCACCACCCGACAGACCCTGCGCTTCTGTCTGTTTCTGGTGCTGCCCATGTCGGCGGGGCTGACGGCGGTGGCCCGGCCCCTGGTCTCACTGATCTACGGCGGCGGACAGTTCGACGCCTTCTCCACCGGCATTACCGCAGAGGCCCTGGGCTGGATGTCTCTGGGCATGGTGGGCTACGCCCTGCAGAATATTCTCAGCAGGGTCTACTTTGCCAGGCAGCAGGGGCGGGCGCCCCTCGTCGCCGGGGGAGTGTCCATTGCGGTGAACATCGGGCTGTGTCAGGTCCTGGCTGACCGACTGCTGGTGGTGGGACTGGCGCTGGCCTCTGCCGTCTCCGCCGCGGTGTATGCGCTGCTGCTGCTCCTGCCCCTCCGGCGGGAGAAAATTCTGGAGGGCGCGCTGCCCGATCTGGTGAAAATGTCCGTGGCCGCTGCGGTGATGGGCCTGTGCGTCCGGTGGAGCCTGGGAGAGCTTGCGCTGCTGCTCCCGGCGGGAAAGGCGGGAGAGGTCCTTGCCCTGGGCCTGTGCGCAGCCCTGGGGGCGGCACTCTACTTTGTTCTGGCCCTGATTTTGGGGGTGGATGAGGCTGGCTTGTGCGTGTCCCTTGTAAAAAAGACTCTGAAACGAGGTTAAGCTATGGAACGAGCGAAAGACATCTTAAACTCCAGCCTCCTCTGGCGGTGGCTGATGGCTCTGTGCGCCTGGTGCGGGGAACAGTGGAGCGGCAGCGCTGTGGTCCAGTGGTTCCTCCACCCCCGGGGGTGGAGCCGGGGCGCGTCGGAGAACAGCGTGTTCTATAAGCTGTGGACCCTGGTCCGGAGCGGGCTGTGCCGTGGCTATGAGCTGCTGCGTCTGGACGTGCTCTTTGCCGGCAGCGTCTTCACCCGGACCTGGTTCTGGTGCATGCTGCCGGTGGTGCTTGCCCCGCTGTCTCCAACCATGGCGGTGCTGGGGATGGCGGCAGTCGGCTACTGCTCCCTGCTGCTCAATCTGGTGCGGGACCGGGATCGGAGGCTGGCCTGGAGCCCCATCAACCGCTATGTCATTCTCTATGCCGCTGTCTATCTGGCGGGAACCATGTTCTCCGTTAACCTGGATTCCAGCCTGAACCCGGGTCTGCTCAGCGTAGCGTTTATCCTCTTCGCGGCGGTGGTGTACAACGCGGTGGAAAACCGTCTCCAGCTGGACATGCTGCTGGCCCTTATGGTGATCGCGGCGGCGGCGGTGTCAGCCTACGGCATTTTACAGTATATCTTCCGCTGGGGCTACCAGTCTGCCGCCTGGGTAGACAACGACATGTTCTCCTCTATCAGCTTCCGGGTGCCGGCCACCTTGGACAATCCAAACATGCTGGGGCAGTATCTGATTCTGGCCATCCCTATCGGCGGGGCCAAGCTGCTCTCTGCCAAAAACTGGATCAGCCGGATGTTTTATTTTGGCTGCTGCGCTTTAATGTGCGTCTGTATGCTGCTCACCTTCTCCCGGGGGGCCTGGCTGGGGCTGCTCTTTGCCGGGGCGGTGTTTGTGGTGCTCCTCAGTCCCCGGCTGATTTTGCTTTTCCCGGTGGCCCTGGCGGCGCTGTGGTTTGTTCTGCCGGAGACGGTAACCGCCCGCTTTTCCAGCATCGGCAACCTGGGGGATGCGTCCACCTCCTACCGGGTGTATATCTGGATGGGCACCTTGGCTATGCTGAAAAACTACTGGCTGTGCGGCATCGGTCCGGGGGCGGATGCCTTCAACATGGTCTATCCGGCCTACAGCTACAACGGCATCTCCGCGCCCCACTCCCACAACCTGTTTTTACAGATTGTCTGCGACGCTGGCATCGCCGCTCTGGCCGTGTTTGTGATTTTGCTGTTCGTCTACTTTCGCATGATGTGCGCCGCGATCAGCCGGGAGCACGACTGGTCCAGCCGGGTACACCAGGCGGCCTTTGCTGCCGGGGTGTTCGGCTTTATGGTTCAAGCTATGACGGACTACTCCTTTTATAACTACCGTGTGCTCTTTCTGTTTTGGACCTATCTGGCCCTGGGGGCCCTGTGCACCCGGCGGCGCCGGCTGCCCGAGGGGAGGCTGCTGACTTGATTAAGGTGCTCAATGTCATCAGCGACACCAACATAGGCGGCGCGGGCAGGGTGATTCTCAACTATCTGCGGTACGCTGACCGGAAGCGCTTTGAGATCTGGATCGCCCTGCCTGGAGGGAGCCTGCTGAAAGTGCCTTTGGAGGATGCGGGGGGAAAGATCTGGGAGGTAGATGGGATCGCGGACCGATCCTACTGCCGGGAGGACGTGAAGGTTCTCCAGACCCTGATGAGGGAGCTGAGGCCGGATATTGTCCACACCCACGGCTGTCTCTCCGGGCGGATTGCCGCCAAACGGTGCAGAATTCCGGCGGTGTACAGCCGCCACTCCGCCTTTCCCGTCCCCGCCAGGCTGCGATATCCCCCCGGCCGGTGGGTGAACAAATTCGTCAATGAACACTACGCCGACCGCATCATCGCCGTCAGCCCCGCCGCCAGGGACAACCTGACAGACGGCGGCATCTCCCCCAAAAAGATCACCGTTGTGATGAACGGCGCGGCCCCGGTGCCCCGGACGTCGGAGGAGGAGCGGGCGGCGCTGCGGCGGGAGCTGTCCCTTCCCCCCGAGAACGTGGTGTTCGCCATCCTGGCCCGGCTGGAGCCCTACAAGGGCCACCTTGATTTGGTGGAGGCGGTCCGCCTGCTCAAAGAGAAGGGGCGGACGGACTTTACTGTACTGATTGCCGGAACAGGCCCCTTCCAGGAGGAGCTGGCCCAGGGAATTGACCGGGCCGGGGTGGGGGATCGGGTGCGCCTGCTGGGCTTCCGGTCTGACGTACCCGCTCTGCTGAACATTCTGGATGTGCAGCTCAACTGCTCCTACGGCACAGAGGCCACCTCGATGGCCCTGCTGGAGGGGATGAGCCTGGGCCTTCCCACCATTGCCAGCGACTATGGAGGCAATCCCTGGGTGGTGGAGGACGGGGAGAGCGGACTGCTTTTCCCAAGCCGAGACGCAGGGGCTCTGGCCGCTGCTATGGAGCGGCTGATGGACAACCCCCTGGAGCGGGAGAAGCTGGGCCGCCAGGCTCAGGAGCGCTATGAAACCCATTTTACTGGCGAGATTTTCGCCCGAAATACAGAGAATATCTACCTGGATATCCTGAAAGGAGCCAAATAATGGAACAGAACACACCAAAATTCCGCCTGAAGCTGAACCTCTTCGACGGCATCGTCATTTTGCTGGCCCTGGTTGCGGGGGGACTGATGCTGTGGACAGCCCTGAAGCCTCAGGCCCCCGCCCCGGCCGGTTCCATCGCCTCCTCCGATGTGCGTTACACCATCCGTTTCCGCCGGTGGGCCCCGGGCAGCAGCGGCGCCGTGAAGGCGGGGGACAAAATCGCCGACAACATCAAAAACTACGAGGTGGGCCAGGTTGTGTCCGTCCAGGCGGTGCCCGCCCTGGCACAGGTACCGGACCAGAACAGCCGCCGCTGGGTCTGGGCGGAGCTGGAGGGCTTTGAGGATGTGCTGGTGACGGTGGAGTCCCCCTGTGTGATCAGCGACGATGCCATTACCGTAGGCGGCGGCTACCAGGTCCGAGTGGGCACAGTGGGCTACTTCCGGGGAGAGGGCTATATGGGCAGCGGCCCCATTGTGGCCATTGAGGAGGTGACGCAATGAAAATCATCGATCGAAACGGCCGTCTGTTTGGAGCGGTCAGCGTCATTGACGTGCTGGTGGTCGCCGTTGTGGTGGTGATGGCCGCAGCGCTGTACTTTAAAAGTATTCAGGCCCACACTGGAGCCTCCGTCACCGAGCGAGACATCACCTTTCAGGTTCGCGCCATGGGGGTGGATGACTATGTGGCCGAAGCCATTTTGGTGGGGGATGGGCTCTACGATCAGAATTACTCCAGCGGCGGCCGGGCCATCGGCGAGATTACCCAGATTCAGGTGGAGCGCACGCCGGGCTTCAAGCTGGCCGACGAGGAGCTGACCGACGGCACCGCCGGCCTGCTGGAGGCGGAAAACACCGTGGACCTGCTTATCACTGTAAAGGGCCGGGGCCTGGTGACCGACGGGCGCTACTCGGTCAACCGGGTGTATGACCTGGGCATCAACTCCTCCCGCAACTACTGGACCAAACGGGCGGAGTTTAAAGGAACGGTGTGTGAAATTTTAGACTGACAGCGGCAGGGGGCGCACATGGTGCGCCCCTGCCGCGGATTGGGGAGAGAATACCTGTGAGAATTCTGATGGCCACCATGGGCCTGGGCATCGGCGGGGCGGAGACCCACATTGTGGAGCTGGCCAAGGAGCTGAAGAATCAGGGCCACGATATTATAATTGTCTCCAACGGTGGGGTTTACGTGTCCGAGGTGGAGGCGGCTGGCATCCGCCACTACGCCGCCCCCCTCCACCGGCGCAGCGGGCTGGCCATGTACCGGGCCCGCCGGGTGCTGAAACTGGTTATTGCCCGTGAGAAGCCGGATATTGTCCACGCCCATGCCCGGATACCGGCTTTTCTGTGCGGAGGCATCTGCAGGGGCGGGAAGATTCCCTTTGTCACTACCGCCCACTGGGTTTTTGACACCCGGGGAGTCCTGCGCTATCTCACTAACTGGGGGGAGCGCACCGTGGCGGTGTCGGAGGACATCAAGGAATATCTCATCCGGGAGTATAACACCCCCGCTGAGCGAATTACCGTTACCATCAACGGCATTGATACGGAGAAGTTTTCCCCCGCGCTCACCGGGGAGGGGGTAATAGACGAGTTCGGCCTGGACCGCTCCAGACCCATCCTGTCCTATGTCAGCCGCATGGATGAGGACCGGGCCCTGGTGGCGGAGCAGCTGATCAGCATTGCCCCGGAGCTGGACCGGGCTCTGCCCGGCGTCCAGCTGCTCATCGCCGGGGGCGGCAATGTATTTGCGCGGCTGAAGGAGCGTGCGGAGGAGGTGAACCGCCGCCTGGGCAGGCAGTGCGCCGTCATGACCGGCCCTCGTACCGACATCAACGAGATCGTGGCGGCCGGGGAGCTGTTTGTGGGGGTGTCCCGGGCGGCTCTGGAGGCCATGTCTGCGGCCAAGCCGGTGATTGTGGCAGGCAACGAGGGCTATCACGGCCTGTTCACTCCGGACAAGCTGTCTGAGGCCCGGGCGGGCAACTTCTGCTGCCGGGGCCTGCCAATGTCCGATCCCCAAACCCTGCTGGCCGATGTGGTATCCGCTTTCCGCCTGTCCCAGGAGGAGAAAAAGCGGTTGGGAGACTATGGCCGTCAAGTGATCTTTGACCACTACTCCGTGCGCCGGATGGCGGCGGACTGCCTGTCTGTATACAGCCAAGTGCGGCGGCGGAGATACCGGGTGGTAATGAGCGGCTACTACGGCTTTGGAAACGCGGGGGACGACGCCATTCTGGACTCTATCCAGCAGGCCATCCGCGCAGCCAGTGACGAGGTATCGGTCACCGTGCTGTCCAACGATCCGGAGCTGACAAGGCGGCAGTACGGCCTAGACGCCATCCCCCGGTTTCGGGTGCTGCGGGTGCTTTCCGCCCTGCGCCGGGGGGACGTGCTGCTGTCCGGAGGGGGGAGCCTCCTCCAGGACACCACTTCCACCCGGTCGCTGCTGTACTACCTCTCGGTGATCCGCTGCGCCCAGTGGCTGCGCAAGCCGGTGATGCTCTACGCAAACGGCATTGGACCGGTGCGCAGAAGGGCCAACCGCCGCCGGGTGCGCAGGGTGGTGGAACAGGCGGCGCTGGTCACCCTTCGGGACCACGCCTCCGCCATGGAGCTCAGGCAGATGGGTATTACCCGCCCCGCGGTGGTCACCGCCGACCCGGTGTTTCATTTGGAGCCCGCCGGAGCGGAGAAATCTCTGGCGCTGTGCCGGGCCGCAGGCCTTCCCCAAGGCAGGCCCTTCACCGCGGTGTCTGTCCGGGACTGGCGGGACGTGGGGGACTTCTACGCCCAGCTGGCCGGGCTGTGCGACCACCTGCGCCGGGCTCACGGGATGGAAATTTTGTTTCTGCTGATGCAGCCTGACCGGGATCGGGAGGCCACCGCCCGGGTGATGGGGCTGATGGAGGAACGTTCCTACGTGCTGGATGTTCCCACCACCCCCCGGGAGCTGATGGGCGTGCTGGGCCAGGCCAGGCTGTGCCTGGCCATGCGGCTGCATACCCTGATTTTCGCCGCCCGGATGGCGGTGCCCGCTATGGGACTGGTCTACGACCCCAAGGTGGCCAGCTACCTGGAGGAGCTGGACCTGCCCGCCGCCGGAGACGTGGAGCGCTTCGACGGCGCCGAGGCCGTCCGCCGGGCCGACGCCCTGATGGCCGACTATGACAATGTCCTCTCCGGTTTGAGGGACAAGTCCGCACGGCTCTCCCGCGCCGCCGGAGAGAATGAGCGGCTGCTGCTGGAGCTGCTGGAAAGGACAAAACCATGAAACTAAGAGACAGGACAATGAAAATAACATCATTTGCCCTGGCGGCCGCCCTGCTGCTGGCCCTGCCCTCCTGTGCCCCGGCCCGGGAGAAGGCCCGGCTGACCGTGGTGTGCACCACCTACCCTGTTTACCTGTTTGCCTCCGCTGTCACGGGAGGGATAGACGGCGTAGTAGTGGAGCGGCTGGATACCGGCAGCACCAGCTGTCTCCACGACTACACCCTGTCCATGGAGGACATGAAGAAGCTGGAGGGGGCGGACGTCATCGCCATCAACGGCGCGGGTTTGGAGGAATTTCTGGAGGACGCCCTGGCCGCCTCTGACGCCAGGATCATCGACTGCTCGGAGGGCGTTGAGCTGTTGGAGAGCCTGTCCCATCACCACGACGAGGACGAGGAGGACGATCACGGTCACGACCACGGCCACTGGGATCCCCACTACTGGATGGACCCGGAGAATGCCCGCATTATGGCGGCCAACCTGAGGGACGGCCTGGAGCAGATCGACCCGGACAACGGGGAGCGGTACGGGACAAATGCGTCGGGCCTGGATTGGGAGCTGCACTGCTGCGGGGAGAACGCCAAGGCCGAGCTGGAGGGGTACAGTTACCTGCTGGACCCCAACCTGATTACCTTCCATGACGGTTTTCAGTATTTTGCCAAGGCTTTCGGGCTGAACCTCCTGGCCAGCATCGAGGAGGAGGCGGGCAGCGAGGCCAGCGCCCGTGAGATTATGGAGATCACGGAGCTGGTGAAGGAGTACAGCATTCCGGTCATCTACACGGAGATTAACGGCTCCGACGCCACCGCAAAGGCCGTCGCCCGGGAGACTGGATGCCAAGTGTCCACCCTGACCATGATCATGGGCGACGGTCCGGAAGAGCCGGGCGGCTATCAGGACGGCATTGTTTGGAATGTACAGACGATCATCGACAACTGCCGCCTTGTATATCTGACAAAGCAGGAGGGAGCGGCGTGAGGAAAATCAAACACGGAAGGCTGTCCTCCGGGTGCGCAGACTCCTGCTGCCTCAAGCTGGAGGAGCTGTCCGTCAAGCTGGAGGGGGATTCTATTCTGGAGGACGTGTCCTTCCATCTCCACTGCGGGGAGATTGTGGCCCTTATCGGCCCAAATGGGGCGGGAAAGTCTACCTTGTTCCGCAGCATCCTGGGCCAGATCAGCGGTTATAAGGGTAAAATTACCTTCTCTCCGGCGGGAGGGCCGGCAATCAGACTGGATGGCGGCCCCGTCAGCGGGGCCCGGCCGCTGGTGGGCTATGTCCCCCAGGCGCCCAGCTTCGACCGGGGGGATCCGGTGTCGGTACTGGATTTCTTCACCGCCGCCACCGCCCGGTGGCCGGTGTGGCTGCCGGTTCCGGCCAAGTATCGGGCCCGGGCCGCCGCCTGTCTGGCCCGGGTTCACGGGGAGGATCTGCTGGACCGGCCCATGGGGGGACTGTCGGGGGGGCAGCTTCAGCGGGTGCTGCTGGCCCTGGCCCTGGAGCCGGTACCCCATATCCTGATTCTGGATGAGCCGCTGTCCGGGGTGGACATTGAGGGGGAGCAGCAACTGCTGGACATGCTGGACGAGCTGCGCACTCAGTACGACCTTTCCATTTTTCTGTCCACTCACGACTTTGCCACCCTGGGCCGTTTCGCGGATAAGGTGATTTTGCTCAACCGCCGGGTGCTCAGGGCGGGGCCGCCGGACGAGGTGCTGTCCTCCCGGGAATTTCATGAGACCTTTCATCTGCGGATGGGGAAGGGGGGAGCTCAATGAGCCTCTGGTACGCCCTGGTGGACCTGCTGCCCTTTGAGTGGGCTGTGCCGGGGGAGATGCTCTTTATGAAGAACGCTCTGCTGGCGGTGCTGGTGATCACGCCTCTGTTTGGAATCCTGTCTACCATGGTGGTCCACAGCCGCATGTCCTTTTTCTCTGACGCCCTGGGCCACTCCGCGTTCACCGGCATGGCCATCGGGGCTCTGTTTGGCTCTCGTGAGCCCGCTTGGGCCGCTGTGCTCTTTGCCGTCCTGTTTGCGCTGCTCTTCAACGTGGTGCGCCGCCGCTCCGCCCTTGCCAGCGACACGGTAATCGGCGTCTTCTCCTCTACCGCCGTGGCTTTGGGCATCTTCTTATCAACCCTGAACGGGCGGTCCTTTACCCGCTTCAACGCTCTGCTGGTGGGGGACATCCTGTCTGTGGAGCCGGCAAAGGTTGGTCTGCTGGCCCTGATTTTGCTGGTGGTGGTGGCGCTGTGGCTGGTGTCCTTCAACCAGCTGATGCTCTCTGCCGTTCACCCGGCCCTGGCCGACAGCCGGGGGGTGCGGGTGTTTTGGCAGGAGACGGTGTTTTCCATAGCCATCGCCGTGGTGGTTACCCTGTCTATGACCTGGGTGGGCCTGCTGGTCATCAACTCCCTGCTGGTTCTCCCCGCCGCGGCCGCCCGGAACGCCGCCAGAAATATGGGACAATACCACCTGTTCTCGGTGCTGGGGGCGGTGGGAGCCGGAATTGCCGGACTGATGACCTCTTACTACGTGGGGGGCTCCGCCGGGGCCGCTGTTACACTGTACCTGGCTGTGTGGTTCGCCATTACCTTTTTTATCGGAAAAAAGTAGGAAAATCCCGGCCGAAGGGCCGGGATTTTTGCGGTTTTACTGTGCGATGTATGTTTGTTCGGTTTCCTGGCTGGCCAGCTCCAGCCTAGTGAGCGCTTCCTGATAGTTCTGCTCCTCTATCAGCTCCATGGCGTCCGCAATGGCTTGAAACAGTGTGTAGTACATTTTTTCGTACATCGCTAACTCTCCTTTTCCTGTTTTGGATCGGCAATCTTTATAAACACCTCAAAATTTATATGGTTCGATATTTTTACATATTATATCATGAAGGATACAGAATGTAAATATCTCACTGGATAAATAAAGAGGTATTTATGAAACCAATTTATT
The DNA here is from genome assembly GCA_947073765.1 of uncultured Bacillota bacterium. Taxonomy (GTDB): domain Bacteria; phylum Bacillota; class Clostridia; order Oscillospirales; family Oscillospiraceae; genus Lawsonibacter. The sequence goes on from CAMTMZ010000034.1 coordinate 29,868, forward strand.
CCGATATATTGAAAGAACTTCGGAGAGACAAGAAATTGACCCAACAGGATATGGGAGACATGATGGGGATTTCTCAGGCGACCTACTGCGATTATGAGAACGGCGTGCGCAGGATGCCATTGTCGATGCTGAGCTTTTTGGCGGATACTCTGGAAACGTCGACCGATTACATCCTTGGTCGGACAGCGGAGACCCGGCCCTATCCCAAACGGACTGGGCGGCTTTAAAAATAAGAAAATCCCGGCCGAAGGGCCGGGATTTTTGCAGTTTTACTGTAAGATATATGTTTGTTTGCTTTCCCGGCTGGCCAGCTCCAGCCTGGTGAGCGCTTCCTGATAGTTCAGCTCCTCTATCAGCTCCATGGCGTCCGCAATGGCTTGAAACAGTGTGTAGTACATTTTTTCGTACATCGCTAACTCT
>CAMTMZ010000035.1 GCA_947073765.1 uncultured Bacillota bacterium
TGCGAGTGTAGCTCATCTGGTAGAGCGCCACCTTGCCAAGGTGGAGGTAGCGAGTTCGAGCCTCGTCACTCGCTCCAATTCGGAGCAAAGTCCGTTTCTTTGCTCCGTTTTTCTAAAATCGAATGGTGCCATAGCCAAGTGGTAAGGCAGAGCTCTGCAAAAGCTCCACTCCCCAGTTCAAATCTGGGTGGCACCTCCATGTCGCCGTGAACATCCTGTCGTTCACGGCGACTTTTTTGTCCCAGTTCTTTCTCAAACCGGCTCTGCCTCGCTGGACTCCAGCTTGGGTTTCAGGCGCGGAGCTGAAAGCCTCATTTTTTGGTGCCACAGTTCACATTTCCGAAGCCCGGTATTTTCATTTTAAGCATCATAAATTTGGCACAGCCTTTCATGGCTGTGCCTTTTAGCAATCGGAATTGAAATCAGGAGCAAAATATGTTACCATGAATAAAACAGCCGCAAACAGATTCGCCGAATAAAATAAATTTGAGGGGGAAACTTTAGCCATGATAAAACGATGTGCCAACCTAGCTTTGGTCTACGCAGTTATTGCTATGATCTTTGGTGTCTTTTACCGAGAATTCACAAAATTCAATCACTTTACTGGTCAGACCAGTCTATCCTTTCTGCACACGCACTACTTTATGTTAGGCATGTTCTTCTTTTTAGCGCTTATGCTGGCGGAGAAAGTGTTCTCTTTTTCTGACCGGAGTACCGGCACGCTTCTAGCTGTCTATCAGCTTGGGCTGAACATTACAGGCATCGGCTTTCTTGCCCGAGGACTGATCCAAATACAGGGATCGCCTCTGAGCCGGGGGCTGGATGCTTCCATCTCCGGAGTTGCGGGGATTGGCCACATTTTGTTAGGCGTGTGCATTGTTCTTTTGCTCCTGAAAATCAGGAAGCGGGCTGCCTAACCAGTGCGACGGTGGAACATAAAACCGGAGGAAAAATAATGGGACAAGGAAAGTTTGTATCTGTTCAGCAATCAATTTTTCGTATAAAGGGTGTACATTCTTTTGGCGTTATTGGTGACCCTGGCTGCGAGGGGTTAGGGTCATACAATATGAAGGTATACGCCGGCGCTCTGGACGAAACCGGTCAAGATGATATCACCCTGGTCGTAGGCGACTTGGTACCGGTTGGTACGCCCCACCACTACCAGACCATCTGTGATATGACGGAGGCGCTGGCGAAGAACGACGTCTACGTTCTCCGGGGCAACCATGACACAGGTGCTTATTCCGATTATTTTGGGCGGAAAAACTACGCACTGCTTGCGGAGCATTTTGCTCTTGTAATACTGGACAACGCCAGCCGGAGCTTCGAGGAGGAGGGGCTGTCCCTGCTGTCTCAGGTGTTGGGCATGGAGGATGTCTGCCAAGTGGTTGTGGCCTTCCACATTCCGGTACCCAACCACTTTATCCAAAACTGCGTCTCTCAGCATGAGTTTGACCGGCTGCGGCAGGCCTACGCGCTCCATCGGGAAAAGGTATCCTATTTACTCTGCGGCCATGTCCACTCCAGATTCGTAGATGAGGTGGACGGCATCCCCCTGATCTGCACCGGAGGGGGCGGTGCCATGATTGAGGATGTGTCGGAGTCGATCCGCGCCTGGAGCGTGGAACATCACGTTGTACACTTTTATGAGGAGGACGGCGTACTCCGCTTCCGCATCGCGGATCTTCCAGAGAACTGCTACAGCCTGGAACGGAACAACCCGCTTTTAAGACGGCAGCTGGAGAGCACCGTTCAGAGCGAGCTGCTGGCCCACTTCCGGTATTTAATGTTCGCGGACCGGGCCAGACGCAGGGGAATGGAGGGTATTGCCCAAATGTTTCAGGCGCTGGCCGCCTCGGAGTACTACCATGCCCGTAGCTTTTTCTCTGTACTGGAGCATCCCGCGCTCTTTAAGGATACGGCAAAGACCTTCATTCCTGGAGAAGCTTTTGAGTACGAGCACCTCTACCCCATGCTGGCCGCATATGCGCAGGACAATCAAAGTCCGCTGGCGGCACAGGCCTATCTGGGCGCCGCGGCGGCTGAGAAAAAGCACGCGGCCCTTTTGGCGCAGCTCGCGCAGTCAGACGGAACTGGCGTGTGTCCGGTGTACGTCTGTCCAATTTGCGGGTATATTATGACAGGCAGTTCCATCCCCGAGTGCTGTCCCGTATGCGGCGGCCCCCGGCGGCAGTATGAAGTATTTGAGGGATAACTCTGCCCTTTTTGTTTTATAACTGGTCCCCTTCCCTAGAAAGGCATCCCCGGCACTGCTCTACTCACTCGACGCAGGCCGCCAGCCCAGCCTTAACCCCGTCTTCCCTCTTTCATCCCCTCTTGTACAGAAAAAACGCCGGAGACGGAAATTTCTCCAGCGTTTTGAAGTTGGCAGCCCCTTACTTTACGGCCACAGCCTCAATCTCAAACAGGGCGCCTTTGGGCAGAGCAGCCACCTGCACACAGGAGCGGGCAGGGGCCTCACCTGGGAAATACTTGGCGTAGATGGCGTTAATGGCGGCAAAGTCGTTCATATCCGCCAAAAACACAGTGGTCTTTACCACGTCTTTGCAGTCCATGCCGGCAGCGGACAGCACCTCTTTCAGATTGTCCAGCGCCTGAGCTGCCTGGGCCTCCACCCCTTGGGGCAGCTCGCCGGTGGCTGGAACCAGCCCCAGCTGTCCGGAGGTATACAGGGTGCCGCCCGCCAGCTTGGCGTGGCAGTAGGGGCCTACGGCGGCAGGAGCGTTTTGAGCTGTGACAGTCTTGTTCATAAAAAGACCTCCTTGATTTTGATGTTTCTATTATATATCGGTCAGGGAAAAAAGCAAGTTGTTTTGAACTTGAATGCCGCCTCTTGCCCGCAATTTTTCAGGCCGTTCCGGCCCTTCCGGCACAAAAGCGCCCGAGTATCCTAAACGGATACTCGGGCGCTTCACGCTGGTTGCAGCGTGGATATTTTTTACGCTTCGGCGGCGTTCTTGCGGATCATCAGGATATTCTGTCCATCACGATATCGATGCCGGGAATGGCAATCTGTTTTTCGTTTGATTATTGGTCCGGCATGCTCCATGCCCTGTGGTCGGTGTGAAGCAAATGCTCTGCTTTCTCGCTGAGCGGCGCGCCCAAAAATTCATCGTACAGGGTCTGTACCGCTGGGTTCTCATGAGAGAATCGCATGGGGTTGGCCTTATCCAAGGCATACAGCCGCTCCCCCCGAACACCGTAGCGCTCCTCATCCTCCACAGAGATGGGCTGTCCTCCGCCGCCCACGCAGCCGCCGGGACAGGCCATTACCTCCACAAAGTCGTAATGAGCCTTTCCCGCCTTCAGCTGCTCCACCAGTTCCCGGGCGCTGCCCAGACCGCTGACTACAGCGCACCGGACCGGAATACCGGCGATCTCATAGGTGACCTCCCTCAGGTCCGGGCCTGTGCGAACATCCGCAAATGCGTCCGGATCCGGATTTTCTCCGGTAAGAACGTAGGCCGCAGTACGCAGGGCGGCCTCCATCACTCCTCCGGTCGCTCCAAAGATGACTCCCGCTCCGGTGTGGGTGCCCATAGGATCGTCCAGCGGCTCCTCCGGCATACTGGCGGGCTCCAGCTTGTCGGCCCGGATCATTCTCACCAGCTCCCGGGTGGTAAGGGCCAGGTCCACGTCAGGGCCGTGCTCCGCAGCCATGGTAGGCAGCTCACACTCCGCCTTTTTGGCCACACAGGGCATAACGGAGACACAGAAAATCTTTTCCGGCTCCACCCCCAGCTTTTGGGCAAACCAACTCTTGGTTACGCTGCCGAACATCTGCTGGGGTGACTTGGCGGTGGACAGCTGGCCGGTAAGTTCAGGGTACTGACCCTTGAGGAAGCGCACCCAGCCTGGACAGCAGCTGGTAAACATGGGCCAGCGGGTGAGCCCCCCGGACTTAAAGCGGTGGAGGAACTCGTTGCCCTCCTCCATAATGGTTAAGTCGGCGGAAAAGTTGGTGTCAAAGACGTAGTCAAACCCCAGGCGGCGCAGGCAGGCAGCCATGCGCTCCATGGTGGCGTCCTCGCGCTTGAGGCCGAAATACTCCCCCCAGGCGGCGCGCACCGCCGGGGCCACCTGAACCACGGTAATCCTGTCCGGATCGGCCAAAGCGGAAAATGCCTTCTGGGTGTCGTCCCGCTCCCGCAGGCCGCCTACAGGGCAGTGGGTGATGCACTGGCCGCACAGGGCACAGTCAGAGTCCTTGATGACCCGATTGTTGGACACATCCACCGTGGTCCGTCCGCCGGTGCCGGCCACATCCCAGATATTTAAGGACTGCACTTTATCACACACCTGAATACAACGCATGCACTTGATGCACTTATTGTAGTCGTGGTACAGGGGGAAGGTAGTGGTCCAGGCCCCTCGGAGCCCCTTGGGCAGCTGGGTCTCATAGGGGACGGACAGAATACCCAGGTCGTTGGCAATGGCCTGGAGCTGGCAGTTGCCGCTGCGCACACAGGTGGCGCACTTACAGTCGTGCTGAGAGAGAATCAGCTCCACATTGATTCGCCTGGTTCTCCGGGCTTTGGGGGAGTTGGTATGAACTACCATGCCTTCCCTGACGGGACTGTTGCAGGCGGTGACCATGGCCCGCTCGCCCTCCACCTCCACACAGCACACCCGGCAGGCAGCAATTTCGTTGACTCCCTTTAAATAGCACAGATGGGGGATGTGGATGCCGGCGGATTGGGCCGCCTCCAGGATGGTGGCCCCTTCCGGAACCTGTACGCTCCTGTTATCGATTCGCAGGCTTACCATTCTGTGTTCCTCCCTCCCTTAAAGATGCCAAAGCCGAAATGGTCACACCGCAGACAGCGGCCGGATTCCTGATGGGCCTCCTCCTGACTCATTCCCTCCGTCACCAGAGAAAAATCCCCCTGGCAGCCGGGCTTTGCATGGCTCTTCAGATTCACCCGGCCGCAGGGCGGGGTGTTGGTAAAGTGGGCCGGCGGGATATCCACATCACAGCTGACCTTGTGATCAAAGCCCAGGTAGTTGTCAATATTGGCGGCAGCCACCTTTCCCGCCGCCACAGCCCGGATGACAGTGGCGGGACCGGATACCGCGTCGCCTCCGGCAAATACATTATCCACCCCGGGAACAGAACTGGTATGATCGGCCTCAATAGCCCCCCGTCTGGTGGTAACGCCCACCCGCTCAAAGGCCTGGGACTCAATGGCCTGCCCGATGGCCACAATGACATAGTCGCAGGGGATGCGGAACTCCTTCTCCCGGGCATCCACCGGCCGGGGCCGGCCATCCTGGCCGTAAGAACCGATCAGCTGGGGACGGGTCCACAGGGCGGCCACCCTGCCGTTCTGATCCGCCTCAATGCGGGCAGGCGCCTGGAGGGGCAGAATCTGGCATCCCTCGGCCATGGCCTCCTCAATTTCCTCAGACAGGGCGGTCATATCCTCCACCCGGCGTCGGTAGACGCAGGTTACCTGCTCCGCTCCAAGGCGCAGAGCGGTACGAGTGGCGTCCATAGACACGTTGCCGCCGCCGACGATGCATACCCTTTTTCCTGTAAAATCAGGGACGTCCCCCTCTCCAATTCCCCGAAGCAGGGCCACCGCGCTGATCACATTTTCAGCGTCTTCCCCCTCCAGGCCCAGCTTCTTGTCGTTGTGGGCGCCAATGGCGATATACACCGCGTCAAAACTGCCGCAGATATTCTCAATCGACAGGTCTTTTCCAATGGATACGCCGGTATGCACTTTGACTCCCGCCGTAAGTATATGGTCAATATCCCGGTCCAGCACATCCTGTGGCAGACGGTAGTCGGGAATCCCATAGCGGAGCATCCCTCCCAACTTGGGCCTCTGCTCATAAACTGTGACCTGATGACCCATGAGGGACAGATAGTAAGCCGCCGTAAGGCCTCCGGGACCGCCGCCAATGATGCCCACCGTCTTGCCGGTAGATTCCGCCTTCCGCTCCACAGAGGCGGGCCTGGCCTGATCCACGGCAAAACGCTTCAAACCGCAGATATTGACGGCATCGTCCACCATCCGCCGACGGCACTGGCCCTCGCAGGGGTGTTCGCAGACATAGGCGCAGGCAGCCGGGAATGGGTTGTCCTTGCGGATAAGACGTACAGCATCCTCATACCGGCCGTCGTGTATCAGGGCCACGTATCCCGGGATATCCACGTGAGCCGGACAGGTAGATACGCAGGGCACCGGGTGGCTCAGACCGCAGATGCAGCGGCCGTGCAGCACATGTTCCTCATAGTCCTCTCGGAATCCCCGAACGCCTCTCAGCACCATATGGGCGGCCTCATAGCCGATGGCACAGTCGGCGGAATCGGCAATGACCTGGGCAGTGTTCTCAATCAGGTCAATGTCCTCCAGGGAGGCGGCACGGTCCAGCACCCGCTCGATGAGAACGGACAGCTGCCCCAGCCCCACCCGGCAGGGAACACATTTTCCACAGGTCTGTGCGTGGCACAGCCGCAGAAAATTCAGGGACATGTCCACCGGGCACAAACCCGGCTGGCTGGCGTTGATCCGCCGCTCCATATCCCGGTTCAGGCCATTGAGTACCGTTTGCGCACGGTCTGGGGTTTCGATGGATAATCGGCTCAAAACATCTCCTCCTATCATTTATTAGCATTTTAAGCTGGCCGGCATATCGGCAGCTTTCGCCCTCTTGGGTCCCCAATATCTACCAGACAAAACCAATGGGGAACATCACCCATCCCCCTCCGTCAGTTGGAACAGTCCCCGCTCTCACAGTTCCGCAGGCTGCCCGGACAGATTATCCTCCAGGCGTCCCCTCCATAGCAGCGCCAATACGCTTTTTATTCTATTTTACCTTTATTTTCCCCAAAATACAAGTAGGTACGGCCTGTAGACGACCAAAATTTTGTCGATTTCCCGCAAAGAACTTCAGCCGCCGCCGTTTAAAAATGCGGCAGCGATCAAACACGCTGCCGCACACCGCCTATATTGCTTACACAGTGGCATACTCCCCGCCCCAGACGATTTTGCGGTATTTGTCCGGGTCAGTATCTCCCTCGGTAGAGAACATCAGCACCTGACTGGAGCGGTCCAGGCCCAGAGCCTCCCGAAGCTCCTTATATGTATCATCCTCCATCACAGCGGCGATAGCCCCCATGCCAACCGCTCCCGACTCACCGGAGCACACTGCCGGATCCCCCTTCAGCGGAGCAGCCAGCATCCGCATTCCTTTGGCACTCACCCAGTCGGGGCAGGAAAGAAACGCGTCGGCGTGGTTGCGAAGAATGTCCCAGGAAATGGTGTTGGGTTCACCGCAGGCCAGACCAGCCATAATGGTTTGGAGATCGCCCGCCACCATCCGGGTAGTACCGTCGCCAGCCAGAGCGCCCTGATAGAGGCAGTCCGCCGCTCTGGCTTCTATAATCATGAACTTGGGTGGGTCGTCGGGGTACAGGTTTGCAAAATATCCAACCACAGCTCCGGCCAGGGAGCCCACGCCAGCCTGCACAAGTACATGGGTGGGCCGGCCGATCTTCTGCTGGCGCAGCTGCTGGCTGGCCTCGCTGGCCATGGTGCCGTAGCCCTGCATAATCCAGGCAGGGATCTCCTCATAGCCCTCCCAGGCGGTGTCCTGAATCACTACTCCATGCTCCACCCGGGCTGCCTCAGCCGCGGCCATGCGGACACAGTCGTCGTAGTTTACCTCCTCGATGGTCACCTGAGCCCCCTCTCGGGCAATGTTGTCAAAGCGGATTTTGGAGCTGCCCTTTGGCATGTGCACCACCGCTTTCTGTCCCAGTTTGTTAGCCGACCAGGCCACCCCCCGGCCGTGGTTTCCGTCCGTGGCCGTGAAGAAGGTAGACTGGCCAAATTCCTGGCGGAATTGAGAGCCTGTGAGATAGTCATAGCTCAGCTCCGATACATCCTTGCCCAGCTCACTGGCAATGTATTGCGCCATGGCAAAGGATCCCCCCAGCACCTTGAACGCATTGAGTCCAAACCGGTAAGATTCATCTTTGATAAATATAGCGCCCAGACCCAGGCGGTCCGCCATGCCGTCCAGCCGGGCCAGCGGGGTAATCGCGTATTGTGGGAAGGAGCGGTGAAAGGCGCAGGCCTTCGACACATTATCTATGGACATAACAGACAAATGCCTGTCATCGCTGGCAGGCATTTGATTCAGAACCCATCTCATCTCTTCAGTCATTTTTTGATCCTCCTATTGATGCGCAAATCATATTTCTCCTGCTTTTCAAGGGGAGTTTCAAACCGTCTCACCCCCAAAAAAGCCAGCAAACCACGCGGGAATGGTGTATCGTTAGCCTTCCGTACCAGTGCGGCCCAGGCCCACAAACCCCCTCCCCTAATTCGTCCCTAAACGGAATCGCGCTGTTTCCAACAGCCGTTCTGAACAAATGCTCCTGTTCTTTATAATTCACTTCTGGAATCACGCCTGCATATCCACACCCTGCTGGTAACCGTCCAGTATGCTGGTGTCAAAGGGCTTGCCCCAGTTCCAGCTGGGGTCGTGCTGGTGGACATACTCACCCAGCCGGGCAGCCTCGCTGTGGAATATTTCGTTCAATGTCCAAGACGCGCTGAGACGCTGTTCCGGCGCCAGAGAGCTGACATAGCCCCGGATGACCTTGCTGACGTCCTCACCGTCGCTCACTCCGAATCCGTTTTTCATATGGTCGAACGCAATCTGCTTGATCTGCTGTACCACACCCTCATCCACGGGAACCATCTTCCGATAGTCACCGGCATCGTTCAAACTCATGCCAGGTGTGCCGTAGGGGTTGATGTGGGGCTTGCCCAGCTGTTTCTGGGCCAGCTCTCCGATTCGCCGCTGCTGTTGGTTCTGTATCATCTGTGTGATTGTCATAACAGTTGACCTCCTTATTATTTATCATTGTGTTTCACTGGTGTTCCCCGCTACTCAATCAATACAATCGGCAAATGATGTGAAAAATTAAGTTTCTGGGTCATAGAGAAGCGTTTTGCTAACTTATGAAATGCCAGATCCCCTAAATTCATTTGTATTTTTCTTTTCAATGAGGGCGCTTTGCGCCCTTTTTGATCCGCTCGCTTGGGATAGACGAAACCATCGTCACACATAACTTCTCTGTAACAGGTCCCTGCGGCGGTATTGGCAGATTTTTGGCAGGCCGAATGGCAGAAAGCGAAAGCTGAGTAATTAGGTATCTTCTCCAAATGTTCTGATCCGACCGTGTGCGATGCGCTCCTGATGAATATCGTAACGCTGCATGTTGCCATTGGATTTCAGCCGTTTCTCCCGGGCGGAAATGTGCGGAATATTTTTCTGATAGACCATGGCCTGCAAAATCTGAAGGAGGGCCAGCTGCCCCATGCCGGTCGTAGAGATGTTTAGAGAATTTCCCCTGTTGCGGGCGGGCGTATACAGCTCATAGCTGGCGTATTTCCCCAGCAGGGAGTTTCGATAGGCTGTGATAAGCACAGTTGTCGCTCCGTTTTCTTTCGCAAAGTATAGAGCGTCGCCCACGCTCTTGGAGTATCCTGAAAAGCTCAGCCCAATAAACACATCTCCTGGGTCAAAATAGGCGGCGGACCGCAGCTTGACCAGCGGATCACTGCCGGACATGGCCATAACACCCATGGACATGAACATGGAAACGGCTGCGTGAGCAATGCCATTGGCTGACCCAGCGCCGATAATCCCAACCTTTCCGGCACGGGCGATTGCCTCGCTGACCAATTCCAGCGTGTTGTTATTGACGTCGATAATACATTTTTCCAAATAGGTTTGGGCGTAATTCAAAACTTTTTGCTTTACCGTGTTGGCGTCATCTTTGGGCAAAACGCCTATGTCGTTTCGATCCAGCACCAGTCTGCCCTGCTCAATTTGAAACTTCATGTCGGTAAAGCCGTTATAGCCCAGCGCCTTGCTGAATCGGACGATGCTTGCCACACCGACCCCGATGCTCTGTGCCAGGGCCTGGATCGAGCAGTTTTCGATGGAGTCCTCATTGCGTAGCATGTACTGGGCTATTTCTTTTTCGGTCCGGCTCAGCTTTTTACTGTATAGCGCAACACGGCTGGCAAATTCACTGTGCGAACCCGAATTAGGCAATTGTGACATAAATGTTCCTCCTCTTCCAGCTAAATCGCATGTATAGATCAGTTTTACAATAGCACAGAACCATATATGTGGCAAGTGTTTCGATAAAATAAATATAAAATAAAATTTATTCCAAAACTGGAACAGCAGCTGAGTTTTCAGAGTGTAATTCGTCATATTCGCCATATGACTGGAGGAAACTTCGTCATGTTGCGGAAAATATTCCGTTTTATTCCATAGTATTGAAAATTTATTTCAAGAAGGCTAGAATAGAACCACATTAAGGAAGATCACCGTTCTAAAATCCATGCGCAAGAGCGTGAGAGGTGGTAATGGGTCAATATGAATACTGTAGTTCTGGTGGGAAATATCCCGCAGGAGGGTAAGGATGCTCTTCGACGGCAGTTTGCAAATAAGCTGAAGGTTGTGGAAGCCTCCAACGCTGAGGAGGCGGCTGCCGTTCAGGAGGCAAAATACCTGGTTGTACGGGGGACAAAGTATCCGGCAGAGGAGATCGCAAAGCTTCCCGGCGGGGTCAGGATGCTGACCCGATGGGGGGTCGGCTACGACAGCGTTGACATTGAGGCCGCCGGAAAGCGGGGAATCACAGTTACAATCTGTACCGGAGGCAACGCTGAGCCGGTGGCGGAGCTGACACTGCTGCTGATGCTGGCCGCCTGCCGCAGGCTGCCCCAGCTGCTGGATCGGGCCCGGGAGGGCCGAAAGGACAAGGAGGACCTGATTTCCCAGTCGCTGCTGCTGGAAAACAAAACGGTAGGACTTCTGGGTATGGGTAATATTGGGTCTAAGGTGGCGAAGATGGTACAGAGCTTCGGGGCCAAGGTGCAGTACTACGATGCCTTCCGTTTGGATGAGGCCAGAGAGCGGCAGGCAAATGTCTCCTACGTGAGTCTGGATACGCTGCTCTTGACCTCTGACATCGTCAGCCTCCATCTTCCGCTGCTGGAGAGCACACGAGGAATGATCGACAGGTCTGCGTTTGGCAAAATGAAGAACAGCGCCATATTGATCAACACCGCCCGAGGACCGATTGTGGATACCGATGCGCTTATGGAGGCTGTTCAGTCCGGAACGATTGCCGGCGCGGCCTTGGACACGGTCAGCGGAGAGCCGCTGCCGGCCGACCACCCGATTTTTCAGAATGACCGGATTATCCTGACGCCCCACGCCGGAGGGAATACCAGCGACAACACAGAGAATATGGCTCGCATCATTGCAAACTGTATTCTTGATGTGGAGCAGGGCGCTGACCTTGGGCAAAAGTATATCGTGAACAGCCAATATCTCCCGCAGCGCCAGTAGGCCAGCGCGGGGAGCAGTATTGTCAGTATACATCTGATGCGATGTATCAAAATAGATTTTATAATGGAGGGACTCACATGAAACGAATTTTTGGAGCCGTGTTGACCGCAGCACTCGTCCTTACCCTTGCCGCATGCGGAGGTCCGGCAAATCCGTCCGGTTCCGCGGCTGCTTCGGGGTCTGGAGCCGCGCAGGGATCCGGAAACCCGTCCAAGCCCGCGCCGAACAAAAAACCGGTATGGCCCACAACCAATCAGGTGGAGCTGGTGGTCCCCTACAACGCCGGCGGCGATACCGATCTGTACTGCCGGGCAATCGCCGACGCGCTGACGCAAAAACTGGGAACTACCTTTGTGGTGAGCAATATCACCGGAGCGGGGGCAATGAACGCAGCGGTAAATGTACTGGAGGGGCCCAGCGACGGCAGTAAGTTCCTGTTTGGGCACAACACCTATTTGGCCTATACCGCTGCCGGCACTGCGGCGGTGGACGTCACCACGGAGCTGAAGGCGGCGGGCGCCATTGTGTCAGACAATTCCCTGTGCATCTATGCCACCAAGTCCTCCGGTTTTACCTGTATGCAGGATGTGATCGATGCCTGCAACGCCGGTAAGGAGGTCCGCATCTCCACTGTGGCCAACACCTACCCCAACTACTGCATCAAAAAGATGATTAAAGAGGCCGGTGTAGACATCCGCTGTGTAGAAACCGGTTCTACGGTGGGAGAACAGGTCATCGCCGCTATGGACGGCCAGGCGGAGTTGATCCAGGGCCAGTATGTTGCGGTCCGTGACTATGTGGAAAATGGAGATTTTAATGTGGTTGGCGTCTTCGCCAGCGAGGTCCCCGCCGGAATGGAAAATGTTCAGACATTTACTGCCCAGGGGATCAATGTGGTGGAGCCCAAGTACTATTGCTTCTGGGCCCAGCCTGACACGGATGACAAGATCGTGGAGGCCTTTTCCGCCGCCTTGGCCGAAATTCAGGACGACGCGGGGCTTCAGGAAGTATTGGCCAGCTACTACGCGGGCGTGGGCTATATGAATCCTGCCGACATGCAGAAAATGGAGGACGACACCGTGGCGCAGATGAAGGAATATTTTAGCGCCAGCTAACAGCGATTCATTCGGCTGCGGAGTACGGCTGACGTGCTCCGCGGCTTGTGATGTGGACCAAAAGCCAGTTGGCGGAGGGGCCGGAAGGATCACCCTCTGTCTGAAAAGGAGATACTATGAAAGAAAAAACCAGAGACATCATCTCATCCTTGGCGCTGATTGCGCTGAGCCTGTTTGGATTATATCTGACCTTTGATATTCCGGAGCCCTTCCGCGACTACGATTTGGGGGCCGCATTTCTGCCAAGAATGGTCTTGGGACTGATTGGGGGCTTGGCGGCGCTGAAGATCGCAGTGGCATGGATGGAAAACCGGACCACTGTGGTAGAGGTGTTTGACGCCGGTCAGATTTGGAAGGGCGGCAGCACCATTGTGCTGGTGGGCCTGTATTGTCTGTGCTATAAGCCGGTCGGATTTCTGCTGGATACGCTGATTTACCTGTTTATTCAAATTCTGATCCTGGTTCCCAAAGAAAAGCGAAGGGTTTGGAAGATCCTGGTGATCGATGTGATCGCTACGGCGGTAATTTACCTGATCTTCAGCCGGGGCTTTTCTGTGCGATTGCCCCAGGGCCTGATCACATTTCTTTGATGCTCCGGCAAGATAAGGAGGCATTTCATGATACAACAAGGTTTGATGGCGGTGTTCGCATCTCCCGCCTGTCTGGTCTGGATTTTTGTCGGTACGCTGGTGGGCCTGATTTTTGGCTGCATTCCAGGCCTGTCCGCTCCCATTGCGGTGCTGCTGTTCCTGCCGATGACTTTTGGCATGGATACGATCACCGGGATTTCTCTGCTGATCGCGCTCTATGTGGGAAGCACTTCCGGCGGACTTATCTCCGCAATTTTACTCAAGATTCCCGGTACCCCGGCCTCCATCGCCACAGTATGGGACGGCGGCCCCATGAGGGACAAGGGAGAGGCGGGCCGGGCGCTGGGCATTGGGATCCTTTACTCCTTTATCGGAGGGATCATCAGTACGCTGGCTCTAATTTTTGTCTCACCGTTTCTGGCTCAGGTGGCCATGAAATTCAGCATTTTTGAGTATGCGGCAATGACGTTTATGTCTCTGGCCGTGATTGCCAGCGTCTGTGACGCCCCTATGATCAATTCCCTGATTGGCGGCCTGCTGGGACTCTTTCTCTCTTTTGTCGGGATGGACGCGTTTTCCGATGTGACTCGGTTTACCTTTGGCAGCCGGCAGCTTCTGTCCGGTTTCAGCATGACTTCTTTGCTGATCGGATTTTTTGCAGTTGCGGAAATATTTAAATATGCCCTGCAAAAACAGTCGGACCAGGGAACCGTACTCGCCGCAAAAATCAAAGGGTTCGGCGTATCCTGGCGGGAATTTCGGGAGCAGTTTGGCAATATGATCCGTTCTGCCCTGATTGGAATTGGAATTGGTATCCTGCCCGGCATCGGCGGTTCCACCTCCAGCATTCTCTCCTACACAGTGGCAAAAAATGCCTCCAAGCACCCGGAAAAATTTGGAACCGGGGTCATTGACGGCGTGATCGCATCGGAGACGGCGAATAACGCCACCGTGGGCGGGGCGCTGATCCCGCTGCTGACCCTCTCCATTCCGGGCAGCACCGTATGTGCCATTATGCTGGGCGGACTCCAATCCCACGGCGTCTTTCCCGGACCGCTGATTTTTCAGAAAAATGGCGAATTGATGTATGCAATTTATGCAGCGCTGATTGTCGCCAATATCGCATTCTTCCTCTTTGAGTACAAGGGGATCAACCTGATTACCAGAGCGCTCAAGGTTCCAACCTACTATATGCTCCCCATTGTCGTTGTCATGTGTGCAATTGGTGCGTTTACAGACAACAATCGGGTTTTTGATGTAAAAGTCATTTTCTTTTTCAGCGTCGTGGCACTGATTTTGAATTTAATGCGCATTCCCTCCACCCCGCTGATCATCGGCTTTATCCTTGGCCCGACACTGGAACTGAATTTTAGAAGGGCCATCATGTATGATCAGGGGAATTTAGCACAATTCTTTACCCGGCCGATCTCCTGCGTCATGATTATCATCGGATGCATCATGCTGTTCTGGCCGATCTATCAAAGCATAAAGCGGTTTTTCCAGACCCGCCGGGGGCATGACAGCACGAAGGAGGCATAAGGATGGGAACGATCTATATTACGGGCGGCCGCTGTTGGGCCGATAACTCCTTTCGGCCCAATACCGGGCTGACACGGGAAACCAATCAGAACTGGGACCGGGAGCTCCGGCTGACGGAGGAGGACATGATTCTCCCCGGCGTGATCGATATGCACGCCCATGTGTGGACGCCGTATGCGTCCAAAAAGCTGGGGATTCCGGTGGACCGTACCTACTATAAAGGAGTGGTGGCGGCGGCGGACGCCGGCAGCTTCGGCTGCAGCACCTGGCACAAATCCAACCAGTTCCTGATGGACACCGCCAACCAGAAGGTAAAGCTGTTTATGCACGTCTTGCCGGTAGGTTTAACCGGCTTTCCCCTGCGGAATTTCACCCAGGTGGAGAGCGTTGATCTGGACCGGGTGATCGAAACCGCGAAGCAGGACCGGAGCGGCAATCTTCTAGGATTTAAAATCCACCTGGGGCTAATAGACGCCGGCCACGATCAAAAGCTCCTGGCTGCGGCGCGGAAGTGTGCCGACGGGGTGGGAAAGGCGATAGAAGTCCATGTCTCCGGAGCACAGGCGCCGTTCGAGATGATTGCAGAATATCTCAGGCCGGGGGATGTGGTCGCCCACGCTTTTTCTGGGCGCCGGGATCCCATTCTCGATGAGCGGGGCGCGGTGAGGGCCTGTGTCAGGGACGCGGTAAGCAGGGGTGTCCATTTGGATGTGGCCCATGCCGGAAAGCACTTCTCCTGGCGGGTCTTTCGTCAGGCCCGGGACGATGGGATCCTGTTTGACTTTGTGGGAACAGATTCCACCATGAACAACTATGAAAATGAGGCACGGCAAATGCTGGATATTTTCCATATTGCCAGCGCACTGATGAACGCCGGCGTGGACGAAACCCATGTGATCCAGGCGATAACCACCAATCCGGCCCGCTTTATCGATTATCATCTGGATATTGAACGGCAGACCCTTGTGCTGCAGCGGGTGAGTCGGACGATACCTTTCTACGACGACGCATCGGAGGGGTTGAAGGACTATATCATCGGCGACCATGAGTATGTCCCGGTTCTATTCCTGGATGGAAACCGAGTGATCTATGATAGCCTGGACCATACGCCTGCACTGTAAAAAATTCGAACTATGAGGAGATGTACATCAATATGACAAAAATTGGGAATCGCGTTTTTACAAAGATCCAGAGGCCAGATCCGGCTCTGGTCCAAAAGTTTGCCGGCCTGCCTTCCAGTAATATCAACGACGAGATGAATCGCCTGTTTTGTATGCACAGCTACATGCGGCTGCTCAACCCGGAAACCGCCAATCCCAGTATGGTGGGTACTGCCGTTACTGTCCGGGCCCCTATCGGAGACAATCTGTTTTTTCATCAGGCGCTGGACCTGGCCCAACCCGGCGACATCATTGTGGTAGACGGAGCATCCGGAAACAACCGGAGCCTGGCAGGCGAGATTATGATGCGTTTTGCCCAGAACAAGGGAATTGCCGGGATTGTAGTGGACGGCTGTCTGAGGGATCTGGACGGTATTCAGCAGCTGGCCATGCCGGTCTACGCCGCCGGGGTGACGCCCCAGGGGCCCTGGAAGTTTGGCCCCGGTGAGGTGAACACACCGATTGCCTGCGGCGGGCAGGTTGTATTTCCGGGAGATATCCTGGTGGGGGATCGGGATGGGATTGTTGTGGTGCGCCGCCAGGATGCGGAGGAGGTGGCGGACACCGCTATTCGTAAAAAGGCAGATGAGGACAAAACCTTTGCGCTGATGAAGTCGGACCTGGCAGCCTATGCAGAGCGGCACATCAGCACCACCCAAAAGCGTTTTCAGGGCCGGGAACCGGAGTACATTGACGCCAACTATGCGGACCGATACCAAGGCTAACAATCATTTCCTGCACAATCCGGCTTGTGAAGTCGAAGGCTGCTCTCAATTCCCCGGTCAAGGATGATAATCGTCTTGCGGTTCCTGCGGAATACAGCGGGCGGGATTTGACGGCGGCGCTGAGACACAGCGGCGGGAGTAACGTCAATCCCGTTCCTTTGCCAGTGGCCCGCCCTCGGCGGCGATCAGGAACTTGATGAGTTTCTCGGGCGGCAGCTTCTGTCTGCGGGCTGTGTGGCCTATATTCACACTATGGGCCATGATGCGCTCTCAATTACGCTTGTGCAGGTCGGCGAGGGACAGCGTATTGTCCACAGCCATTTCCTCGGATACAGCCGCTTGAGCGCCTGAATTGTGACGATTGTCAAGCCTTTCCATAATTTTTCCTCTTTTCGATAGTTGTAAAACCATCGCCAGAAAAGCAAGAAAGACGCGCCCTTCACATCTGCGAGGGCGTCGCCTTTCTTATTCGTCACTTATTCATTAATGAATGGTTTTCTTCTTGCCCCTGGTATGCGTAAAACGCTACAAATTTGTTAACATTAAAATTTGTTTTCATTTTAATAATGCGATACTGCGACTGTCAAGTGATTTATTAAAAAAGTTGACAGACCACCATTTTGGCGGTCTGTCAACTTATCTTGGACCGGGTGCCCACTTTCGAATCCGTGGCTCGATAAGTGGGAGAACCGTGTATCTCCTAAGCATTGATATGACAGGCTTTTTCAAGATTCACTCTCGGAACGCTACAACGCTACTTCGCCGTGGAGGCGCTATTTTTTGCGTTTTTGCAGATTTCAGGTTTTATACAAATGCTATTTATCTGCATCGGGTTTATCAATCCCATCGGAGACTACTCCCTTGATCATATCGGTTACTACCTGATTGAGCTGGGCTGCGTTCTGGGATGTGATCACAGGAACGCCGGTCTGCGTTTCCACCGCTTTGCGTGCATCCCCAGCCACTTTGCCCCCTGCACGTGCTATCTCAATATTTTCTGCAAATGTTTCAGGCTCTTTTCGTTTAGATATCTCTGTGGTGGTCGCTTCCACCAGCATATTCAGAACCAGCTCCAGTGTAGACATGTTATCACGGAGGTTCACTTTTTCAAGCCCTTGAGCCGTTTATACTGTCTGGTTGTCATCCCAGACCATGCACGGGAGATCTCATCGGTCAGGATGGCGTATTCGATACCCTGTTGAACGCTGCGGGCATCCCATTCATCTGTCAGTTCTTTACGCACCTGAATCGCCTGGAGCCGCTGGTTGATCCATTCACGGCTGTATCCTTTTCTCTGATAGGTTTCCAAGGCCCGTTCAATGGTCAGCTCAGGATCGATGGTTTCCTCGATACGCTCCCGACCAACTTGGGCCAACCACATTTTGAACGGTTCCGCCTTGGGAGACGGAATGGACTGGCTGATGCGCAGGAGCTGCTCGGTATCAGCTACATCAGTTAGTCGCTTTTTGCCGTCTGCCGCTCTCATTTTCAAACCGTGACAATTTGTCACGGTTTCATTGCCCTCCTCGCGCATCCGCTGTTTTAGCTTGCGCCAATAGGCGGCAGGGTCTTTACTATCTGTCAGAACGGCTATCACATCTACAACAGCGAAAAACCATTCTTCCTTTTCCTCGTCCCATGCGGTACGGATTCGCTTGTCCTCAAAAAGCTGGATCTTATCATTTTGTCCCATCAGCTCCAGCCTCCTCTCTATTGCGCTGTTTTAGCAATTCTACTGCCTTTATATATACAATACCACACCAAAGGCCCTGTGTCCATTCAGACAGTTCACCGGGCGCAAATGCGGCACTATACTACTATCCCAATTGTCCTCGGTCTAAGGACAGCTTTAGTAGCTGCATCTTAAGTTCCGGAACAAGCCATGAAGCAAATTCACAGGCAATCATTGGATGAGCAAAGGTTCCACCAGACTTTCCTTGCTTTGCAATGATCCCAGTTGCTTTTGCCTGGTCAATTACAAAAATTATTTTGAAAGGAGATATGAATACTATGACAGTATTCCATGTTGCGAAGAACACAAATTACACGGTCATGTCCAACCACCATTTGAGAAACCGGGAACTGTCCCTAAAGGCCAAGGGTCTGCTGTCGCAGATGCTCAGTCTCTCGGAAAAGTGGGACTACACCCTGCAAGGGCTGGCCTATATCAACCGGGAGCAGATTGACGCCATCCGTCAGGCCGTCCATGAGTTGGAGGAGGCCGGATATATCGTGCGGACGAGAGAACGGGACAGCCGGGTGCAGCTGCGGGGAAAGATTTTATCAAGTAAAGACTTATCAATTACCCATTCCTTTCCTATCCTTTCCCCTGCCCCCTCCTGCTGGAAAGGAATGGAACAGAAGTGAGAAGCAGAGCGGTCATATAGCAGCAGGGGTTATCGTGGCCGTTATCTGACCCGCTGAAAGCGTACAGACGCGAAGCGGGTGTATGCTTTCAACGGGTGTCGCAAGAGGGCCGCGGCCCTCTTGTGTGACAGCACAGTTTACAGTCCATCAGAAGCCAGGACAGGAGCGCCGGGGTGTCGGCCCCCGCCCTGGCTTCTTTTCATCCATCTGTACGCCGTTAGAGGCCTGTTTTGATGGGCGCAAGTCAAATCGTACTGCCCCCCTATCGACCACAACCGGAAAGTCTTGAAAGAGTAGGGCTGTTTTGCCTCTAATTTGACAGAATATATTGCCGTGGCTGCTATGCCCATGCGGGTGTTGCCTCCGTTCTGTATATTCCTCCTTTCCGACCTCCGTCATAAAAACGCCGGGACCTTACACAGGTCCCGGCGTTTTTATGCATTTTACTCTGTGTCTCGGTGTCAAAGGATGTTCAGGGCTACCTCCATCATAGCGGTAAATCTTTTTTCCCGCTCCTCGGGAGTCGCGTGTTTCAGCGTCACCTTCTGATCGGAAATTGTCAACAGACAAGCCGCCTGCCTTCCAAACACTACAGCGTTGTGAAACAGCGCAAAGCTCTCCATATCCACTGCCAAGCAGCTATACTGATCTCTGACCTGAATCCAGTATGGGACCTCGTCTTTGGGCCGATTATAGTAGATCACATCGCTGGAGTGAATGCGCCCTTCCTTCATGGGCACATTCAAAGACTCCGCACTGGCCCGCAGCTTCTGGCACAGCTCCTGGCTGGCCGGAATAATATTTCCGACAAAGCCGCTTTGGCAGCGGGCATATGTGGAATCGCTGAATGCGTCCTGAATCATCAGCAGATCGTAGATATCCAGCGTTTCGTCATAGGCTCCAGCCGTCCCGATACGGATGATGTTGTCCACGTTATAATGGCTGTACAGCTCATGGGAATATATCCCTATGGAAGGAATCCCCATTCCGCTTCCCATGACGGAGACAGGCTTTCCCTTATAGGAGCCGGTATACCCCAGCATCCCGCGTACAGTGTTGAACAGGACCGGCCGTTCCAGATAGGTCTCCGCCATATATTTCGCCCGCAGCGGATCACCGGGCATTAGTACAGTCTTGGCAATCTCGCCAATCTTCGCCTCGTTATGATAGGTTTCCATTTCAATTCTCCAATTTCACTTGCCGGCCACAATATCGGCGATCTGGTCGGCGGTCAGGACAGCAGACTCGCTTACGACGATCTCTCCGGAACGAATCTTCTCCTCCAACTCCTTGACCTTCGCCACATTCTCCTCACCGATACAGGCCGTCAGGTTATCGTTATACACAATGCCCACAGCGTCGTCCTCCAGGCCAAAGGTGACCACAGAGCCAAAGGGGACACTGTTAGGATCCTTGGCATACTGCTCAGCAATCTTGAACAGGGCATTGTCCACCCGCTTCAGACTGGAGGTGGAGATACAGTCCTGCAGGCTGGTACCAGCCATAACCTGATACTGGTCAGAGTCTACGCCGATAGCCAGAGTGCCCTCAGACTCAGAGGCTGCTTCGATCACGCCGTTGCCCGCGCCTCCAGCCACCTGGAAGATAATATCCACGCCCTCCGCAATCTGGGCGTTAGCAAGGTCCTTGGCTTTGGCCGTATCTACATAGTCGCCCACATAAGCGGTCAGCACATTGACATCAGGATCGACATAGTGCACTCCCTCGGCATAGCCCACTAAGAAATTGGTGACCGTAACGGCCTCACTGCCACCCACAAAGCCCACAAGTTTTTCCGGATTTGCCTTGTCCATGGAGGTATAGCATCCGGCCACAGCACCCGCCAAGAAGCCGGACTCGTTGGACTTGAAGGTGACACAGAGCAGGTTGGGCAAATCCAGTGTGGAGAAGTCCACCGCCTCGTCCATTAGGATGAACTTGATGTTGGGATATTCGGGGGGAATCTTCTTAAAGTTCTCTACCGTCCGGAAGCTGACACCCACAACGATATCCGCTCCGCTTTCACACACATCGTAAATGGCGCTCTCCCACGCAGTGGAATCGTTGCCCATCTCCACCACCTCTACATCGTAGTAGTCGGACAGCTCACTTTTGATGCGCTGACTGCCGTCATATGCAGACTGGAAGAAAGACATATCATTGATTCGGGTCACCGTCAGAACCAGCTTCAACTTTTCCTTTGTCTGGGGCTGAGAACCGGTCTGGGAACCGCTACCGGATCCATCATTCGCCGTTCCGCTTCCACTTCCGGAGCCGGAACAAGAAGCCAGGCTGACCGTCAGCAACAGGGCGCTAAGCAGCGCAGTGATTTTTCTAAGATTCTTTTTCATGTTGTACCCTCCTAAGAATTATGGTTTACACGTCAACCGACGTACTTACACCGCCAATTTCATCCGCTCCCGACGCAGCTGGAGCAGGCTGAAAACAACATAGAATACGATGATAAAGAAGTAGGGAATAATCGTGATCAGGTAGGGGTCCAGCCCCAGATTCTGGAGTTGGATCGCAATGGAGTTGCCGAATGCATATAAGAACGAGGAGACAATACCAATCAGGGAGTTCCCACCGGCCATGGCCTGCGTTGCCAGAGAGATATACCCCCGCCCAGCAACCATGCCGGTTGTGAACCTGTTAATGTAGCCCATAGACAGGTACATGCCGCCGAAAGCCGCCAGCACGCCGCTGATCAGCAGTGCCTGATACCGAACCCGGTTCACCTTGATGCCCACCGACTCTGCGGCGGCCGGCATCTCCCCCACCGACCGGACCTTAATGCCGAAGGATGTGTATCTCAGCATGATAAATAGCAGAATCGCCGCTGCCAAGGACGCATAGGTAAGGATATTATGTCCGGAAAGCACGTTTCCCACCACGGGGATGTCCCGCAAAACAGGGATGCTCAGCGTGGGGAAGGCTGCGGAGTTGAGCGAGTTGCTGGCATTTTTGTCTCCCGTCAAGGTATATAGCAGAAACTCTGAGCCGCCGGCCGCCGCCAGATTCAGGGCAATTCCGGTGATAATGGTGTTTGCCTTCAGCTGCATCACAAAATATCCCAGCAGCAGGCTGTAGAGCACTCCGGAAACAAGGCCGCACAGCATTCCGACTATCAAGCTGCCTGTGAAGCCGCTGCCCAGCACGCCGAACAGCGCGGCCACCGTCATACAGCCCTCAATCCCCAGAAAGTAGAACCCGGAAGTATTGGCCACCAGCGTCGCCAGTGTGGCGAAGAGGATAGGAGTCAGGCAGCGCAGCACCATAAACCAGAAATTTTCGCTTGCAAAAAAGCCCATGCTATACCTCCCGATCTATACCGCAGCGGCCGGTCCGCCGGCGGCTGTCTGGTTGAGCAGCGCTTCCCGCTCCTCTTTCCTTTTCTTCATCTGATACAAGAACCGCTCAGACGCAATCAGCAGGATAATAATTGCCTGAATAATGGCTACCAGCTCAGCGCTGACGTCTCCTACACGGGACATTACGTTCGCTCCCACCCGGATATAGGCCATAAAAAACGCGGCCAACGGGATCAGCTGGGGCTTATGTCCAGCCAGCAGATTGATAAGGATGCCGTCCCACACATAGTTTTGCGCCGTCATCCACTGGAAGGTGCGGAACGTTCCAATCATGGTCACCGCGCCGCCCAGACCCCCAAGGCATCCACCAATCAATTGGGACAGCAGAATGACCCACGTCACCTCGATTCCTGCATATCTGGCAAAGGGCTGGTTGGAACCGGTAATCTCCAGTTCCCGACCGTATCTGGAGCGGTTGACCACAAGCCACATGATAACTACCGCCGCCCCCATGATCACCAGTCCGTAGTGGATATTTGTCCCCTTGAACATTTTCCCCAAGGTGGCGGTGGGCAAAAACTGAACGGAAAACACGCCGTTCTGCTTGTCCACAAAGAACTGCCGAATAATCCAGTAGCCCGCGTTGAAGGTAATATAGCCAAGCATCATAGAGGTGACCAGTTCGTTGGCTCCGGTATATTTCTTCAGCAGAGCCGGAATCAGGGCCAGCAGCCCGCCAACCAGTGTTCCGGCAAGAAGGATCACCAGCTGGTGTATACCCGGCGGCAGCGGCACGGCGATAGCAATGGCCGCGGCCGTCACGCCAGCCATGTAGAACGAGCTGTCGGCCGCCAGCGAAAACAGTCCGCTTTTGAACATTACGTTGATCGCCAGACCCGAAAACACAAGGGGAACCAAATCCTCAATCACCTTTGAAAAATTGCGTTTGTTGCTGACTGCGCCCAAAAAGAAATTCTTTATAGCCACGTCCGCGTTTTCTCCAGCCACAGTCACAATGATGACCGCTGCGATCAAAAAGGCCAGTGCGCTAGCCGCAGTAATCCGGATGATCCCATACCAATCCAGCTTTTTTATTCCAGTCACGTCAGAGCTCCTCTCCTTCCTGTAGAACCTGTATGCACAACCGGCAATGCCGCCCCGACCAGGCCGTTCACCGGTCACGCGGTGGCCAGCTTTTCCTCCGGGTCCTGCTTCAGCCCCAGCATATACAGCCCCAACTCTTCCTCAGTCGCATCCTGAACATGGTCGATAACGCCGACTACCCTGCCCTGGTACACAACAATGATCCGGTCGCTCAGGGCCTTCAGCTCTGTCAGGTCCGAGCTGAGCAGGATAATGGATTTCTGCCGCTCCCGCATCTCCAATATCTTCTTGTGAATAAATTCCATGGCTCCGATATCAACACCCCGGGTTGGCTGGTTTAAAACGATGATCTCAGGGTCGTTTGTAAACTCCCGGGCCACAATAGCCTTTTGGATATTACCTCCTGACAGGCTCTTAATAGGAACATCCAGGCTGTGAGTTACGATTTGATACTCCTTCACGCACGCCTCGCAGTACTGTTTAATCTGTCTGCCGTCCAGCATACCAAGCCGGTTGGTAAAGCGCCTCAGGCCTATCGCTATCAAATTGTTGCGCAGGCTCAGCTCCGGTGCGCTTCCGTTGTAGAAGCGATCCTCCGAGATATGAGCAATCCCCTCGTCCCGTATCTTCCGAATGCTGGCTCTGGTCAAATCCATGTCCCTGTAGCGGACCGTCCCGCAGCTGGGTCTCAGATTTCCGGTGATAATATTCAGCATCTCCATCTGCCCGTTGCCCTCAATTCCGGCCACACCGAGAATCTCTCCGCTGCGCAGCGAGAAAGAGATGTTTTTCAGAATTTCTACGCCGAATTTGTCCTTGTACTGCACTCCGTCCGCCCTGAGCAGGGGGACACCGAATTTGCCCGGGGTTTTCTCGTAAGAAATACTGACATCCCGCCCCACCATCTTTCGGGAAATATCCTCCTCCGTTACCTCAGCCACATTGTAGGTCCCCATGGTACGGCCGGCCTTGAGTACTGTGAGCCGGTCGCATAGGTATTTGACCTCGTTAAGCTTGTGGGAGATGAAGATAATTGTGTAGCCGCCCTCCTTCAGCTTCAACAGCTGCTGAAACAGGTCCCGGGTCTCCTGAGGGGCCAGAACGGCGGTGGGCTCGTCCAGAATGATGATTTTCGCCCCGCGGTACATCGTCTTTAAAATCTCCAGCTTCTGCTTCATTCCGACCGAGATGTCCCGGACCCGTTTTTCCGCGTCAATTTTCAGGTTATACTTTTCAGAAATTGCTTTGGCGTCCTCAATGCACCGCTTTTTGTCAATCAGCACCCCTCTGCGCGGTTCCATTCCCAGCACAAGGTTCTCCGCAACGGTGAGAGACGGCACCAGCATCATATTCTGCTGCACCATGCCGATCCCATGCCGAATGGCGTCCTGACTCCCCTTCAGGTGCAGCTCCTCTCCGTTGAGAAATATCTTCCCGTCTGTGATCTCCTCGATCCCAAACAAACACTTCATCAGCGTGGACTTCCCGGCCCCGTTCTCGCCCACCAGGGCGTGGATCTCTCCCTCGTTGATGCTGAAATTAACATCATAATTGGCAAGCACGCCTCCGGGATATATTTTTGTTAGGTTTTCAGCCCGCAGGATTTCCCGATTCCCCATATCCTTCCTCCAAATCTCTGTTTTCTTCACGATGTTCAGATTTGTTTTCCTTTGGACGGATTCTGCAATCAAAATAACAGCTCTAGTGACTAGTTTGCTAGATTATAACACACATTACGTTTGATGTCAACAACAAATGTTAAGATTTTTCATTTAACTGTTGTGCATTGGCTAACATTTACTTCAGGGCAAAAACCAGCCCCGCCCTCCCTTTTCAGGAGGACGGGGCTGTCGGCGCGCTGAAAAAGACCCTTATACCTCGTGTAATTCAATCTTTCTCTGACTCAATTCGTCCCTCCAGTCTTTTGGGAGTGAATGGTCAGTTATAATGGTATCTATTTCATCCAAATCGCAAAAATAAGCCGAGCGCAGCCGCCCAAATTTTGAGGAGTCCGACACCAAGATCTTCTGTGAGGAGGAGGAAATTGCCGCTTGTTTGGTCGCCACCTCATAAGTATTGGCACAGGTGATCCCCAATTCTCTGTGGATGCCCGCCGCTGAAAGAAAGGCTTTATTCGCCCGGATCCGGCGAATAAACGCGATCCCCTCTTCGCTTTCAAACATCTCTGTATTCAAATGGTAGTTTCCTCCACAAAACAGCAGCTGTATCCCTGGTTTGTGCCTTAATTCTATCAAAACATTAGCATTATAGCTTAAAATCGTCAAATTCATGTTTTCAGGCAGATAGGGCAGGATGCGGGCAGTCGTACTGCCGGTATCAATAATAATCACATCGTTGGGCTCAATCAGCGACGCGGCATATTTTCCAATTTCCTCCTTCTGGTGATTTGAGTGCTCAATCGCCTCCAGAAGATTGTATTGACCGCTCTGTTCTCCCGCCGCCCCGCCGTCGTTTCTTAACTTCTCCAAGTCGCGGCGCACGGTCATTTCAGACACATTGAGCATCGCGGCAATGGAACGGACCGGGAGCATCCCCTGTGTCTCGATGATATTGATCAGGTCCTGCTGCCGCTTGCCCTTCCTGCTGGCCACCTTGCTCGGCATCGTATTGTTTCCGATATTCCCATTCCCCATAATTCTCCCACACCTTCATCATAATTTCACTTTAATCTATCATTTTTTTGATAAAATGTAAAGTATGAACTGTGAAGTTTTATAATTTTTTCTTTTTCTATTGACATTTGTCCGCATTTTGTTATACTAAACTTAACAAATGTTTTTTATGTCCATCATTTGTTCGGTGCCATCTACGGCACGATAAAATTTATTTATGAGGAGTTCGATTATTATGTTAAGCAAAACAGCTACGGCGGCACTCATTGACCACACCGCATTAAAGCCGGATACCACAGAGCGCCAGATTGCCCTTTTGTGCTCAGAGGCACGGGAGCATCATTTTGCCTCCGTGTGCGTCAATCCCTGCCGGGTCGCCCTGGCGAGTTCTCTTCTTCAGGGGTCCGGCGTGGCGGTCTGCACCGTCATTGGCTTCCCTCTGGGCGCCTCTACCACTGAAGTCAAGGTATTTGAATGCAGGAACGCCATTGAAAACGGCGCCGTAGAGATCGATATGGTAATCAATATCGGAAAGGTCAAGGAGCATGATTATCAGGCGGTCCAGGATGAGGTGTGTGCTGTTGTGTCTGCTGCCAAGTCTTACCCGAATATCCTGGTCAAGGTTATCATCGAAACTTGCCTTCTTACTGACGAGGAAAAGCAGCAGGTCTGCCGCATTCTTCTCTCCACAAAGGCGGATTTTGTTAAAACCTCCACCGGCTTTTCCACTGGAGGAGCCACCACCCATGATGTCAGTCTCCTGAAGACCGCCGTCATGGGTGCAATGAAGGTCAAGGCCTCCGGCGGCATTAAAACCATGGAGGACCTCTCCGCTATGGTCGCCGCCGGTGCGGACCGTATTGGCTCCTCCAGCGGCACTTCCATTGTTGAAGTACTCCCTGTCAAGTAGACCAAATAGAGAAAGGCAGGGACTATCAAAAGATGGTCTCTGTCCTTATTTGCCTCCAACTGCCAAAAATTCCATAGGCACTATACATCTAAGTCTCTTTTGATATCGTTCACAGTTGTAAAGATGGATGTATGAAGCAATCGTATCACAAAGCTGATCACACTCGCAAAATGACACAAGTGTACATCTCAGATTTCAAAATCCCCCTTCCATAGACCCATTATCCAGACATTTGCTTGTTAGAATTCCATTACCAGCTTCCCTTTTGCTTTTTTAGCAACCATTATTTCGGAAGCTTGTTATTTTTTTGTATTACTTAAAAAACTTAGGAAATAATTTCATAAGAAGATGTCACATTTATTAAAAAATCGACCTGATAAAGTGGACTATGAAATTGAACTTCCACAAGCCATTATAGAAACCTTTGCCCGCTTTCTTGTTCCAGAGATACGAAAATACTATGACAGCGAACAGGGCAAACGGGAGTTTTTAGAGTGGCAGGAAGCAGCCAGCGAAATCGAACGAGTATAAAACAGCGGAGGCCAAGGCTTTTACACCTTGACCTCCGCTGTTCGTTTTGACATCAGAGCCGCACCATTACGGCAAAGCCGCCTTTGAAATAATAGGTGTTCGTCCAATGTCCATCTGTCATGTGTTGACAAAAAAGATTCTGCCCCACCAAGACCGCCAACGCGAGCGAACCTCCTCGTATGCGGTGCACAGACATATTTGCAGGGCAAAAATCCAATGTGGGTCAAATCCATTTCCAACAAGTATTTCGCTTCTCCTCACCGGCATGGTAGGGCCGTACGGCGCTTGATATATCAGGACAGCCTTCGATCCCTGCAACGGTTGCCGCCAAGTCCTATAAAGAGAAGCCGGGCCCTTAAATTGCCGCGTGATGATGATCGCTCCATATAAAACGCTACGCGCGGCTCTCACCTCATGAAAGACCGACCGGTTGTGGCAGATTGCCTGGGAATTTGGCTGAAAGGCAGCCAGCTCGTTGAATAGCTCCGCTCTCTTTTGGTCACTCAGACGGCTGTGGCAGACATGCAGCTGGATACAGAGGAGATAGCCGTGACAATCCGGGGCGGCAAAGCCGCCTCGACAATCGTCCCGGGCGCAGGTCGGAGCATACCAGCAGGTGGCCGATCGTACTGCTCCTGCTGAAAAAATCAGGAGCAGATTTCATAAGGCATCGGCCTAGGGTGGTCATAGGTAGCGGTACCCGCCCAGCGTATCCCGGCCCAGTTCCTGATGAGCCGCTCCTGATAGTAGGAAAAGGATACCCAGCCACTCTCATCAAAGCCGGTGTGGGAGGGGCCATAACCACCGAAACCGCAGGGTCCAGGGTGAGAAACGCCTTTCGGTCCCCCTTCAGAAGCACACCGGCGGCGGCCAGCATGCCCTCCCCATTTTTTGCAATCATAACACTTACTATAGCAGGGCCGCCTCTCAATACGTAACATGTATACACGCTGGCAGAAGCCGGCGTGTGTACATGGTTTTGACTTTGCAGGTTTGCGTTTATTCTTCTTCGAAATCCCATCCGCCTTCCACTTCGTGCTCCGGGGGATTTTCCGGTTTCGTCCCATTCAACCGGATGATGGTTAGAGAGGCGCCTGCCCCGCCGCCGGCCAGGACGGCGTCTCCGGCAAGAGTCATGGGGTACATCTGAAGTGAGATGGTGGAGTTTGCGGGCAGGTAAACCGTGATCTGATTCTCAAATCTGGAGGTGGCGATTTTCGGGGCGATGTTGGACGCGATATTGTCGACGCCGTTGATCATCAGCCGGGTTCCCATCGGCAGAGCCAGAGTTGTATTCACATGGTAAGAAATCTGATAGGTGCCCGCTTCCGCCACGGTGAACACGGTGTTCCCGGGATTGGCCGTGACACTGGAGGGCAGAACCTGATCGTTGGGCAGCGGGATGGGGGTGCCGCCCGATGCCACCGTGATGGGACTGCCCTGGGTGTTGACAGCAAAGGCGGCGGTAAGGCCGGGACTGGTGGCGCCGGTGGGGCCGGCAGGGCCAGTGGGGCCGGTGGCACCCACAGCCCCTGTGGCACCGGCGGCACCGGCGGGACCAGCCGCGCCGTCAGGCCCGGTGGGACCAGCAGGGCCAGTGGGGCCCATTTCGCCCGCTGCACCGGGATTGCCCTGATAGCCCGTCATGCCTTGAGGGCCGTCTGGACCAGTGGGCCCAGTTGGGCCTGTCGCACCGGCGGGACCTTCCGCCCCGGTGGGGCCGGTGGGGCCGGTAGGTCCCGTGGGGCCCTCGGCAGGACCCTCGGGACCGGCAGGGCCGGTGGGTCCTGCGGGACCGGGAAGAATGGGGGCCTTCATGGCCGCGCTCAGCTTGGCGGTCAGCAGCGCCTGCTGCTCCATCACATCGGACAGGGTATCCTGTACGCTCCGATTGACGTTCATGACCTCGTCGAAGCCGGCGGCCTCCTCCAATCCTGGCAGGGTGCCCAGAACATATTGCAGCTTTTCGCCCTCGGCGTTGAGAATATGGCTCAGGCTGAGTTCCTCCGCCGCAATGGAGGAAATGATCTCATTGAGACTCCCTTCCCGGCTCAGCGGGGGATCGATCTTGGGAAACGTAGGCATTGACATGAGACATCCCTCCTCAGCTCAGGCGGATGATGGACAGGGTTGCTCCGGCGGCCCCGGGCAGCAGCGTGACCGTGTCGAGAATGCCGTAGATCTGCAGGGTAATGGTGTCTCCCGCATTCAGGTTCACGATGATCTCATTGGAGAAGTGGCTCTGGCCCAGAGAAGGCGCCACGGTGGAGGGCAGATTCGGTTTGTTGTTGATCATCAGCCGGGTACCGCTGGCCAGCGCTGTAGTGGTGTTGACCGTATAGGAGATCCGATAGTATCCGGGGGTGCTCACGGTAAACACGGTGCTGGTCCCGTTTGCGGTAATATCCGTGGGCAGTACCTGATAATTCGGCAGGGGGACCGGAAAACCCGCCAAAACGATAGGCAGACCCGCGCCGCTGGTATTGGCCGCATAGGCGGAGGTAGCGGTG
>CAMTMZ010000036.1 GCA_947073765.1 uncultured Bacillota bacterium
ACCCCACCGCCAAGGCCGAGTGGGCCGACGTGAAGCAGGGCGTAATCGACGTGGAGCAGCAGGCTCTGCTGGGCGGCAACGTCAAGGAGCTGCTGGACAATCTCCAGGCTCAGATCGCCGGCTGATCCCCATTTTATCTCAACTCAGCTGTCATTTATCGACCGCGGGGGCCGGGCCAGAGCGGCCCGGCCCCCCGGCTCTTCCAGCCGTTTTCCAAGCGTGGGAACAGCCCCTGCCTTTGGAAAGCGGCCGGAAGGCGCTCAAGGATTAAACTATAGGAGGTGTCTCCGTGAATACAACCACCCCGGCCGTCTCCCCGAAGCAGAAGGCCCCTGTGAAAAAGACGGCTTCCCCCCAGCAGATGCCCTCCTCCAGCAAAAAGCTGCTGCGCAAGGTGGAGCCCTACATCTGGATCTCTCCCAGCATTATTCTGATGGCCATCTTTATCGTCACCCCCATTGTAAAGGTGTTTCAGCTGTCCATGAGCAAGGTTACCCGGGCGGGCAAGCTGAAGGGCTTTAACAACTTTGAAAACTTTACCAATGTGCTGAAAAGCCCCGCCTTTTCTCTGGTGCTGAAAAACACGCTTGTGTGGACCATCGCTGTGGTGATCATCTCCACCGTGCTGGGCTTTGTGCTGGCCCTGATCCTCAACAACCAGTTCCGCGGGCGGAAGGTGGCCCGGGCCATTGTGGTGTTCCCCTGGGCCACCACCCTGGTGATTCAGGCCAGCGTGTGGAACTTTATTATCAACAAGGACTACGGCACCCTGAACACCCTGCTGATGAAGATCGGCCTTATCAGCGCGCCGGTGAACTGGACCCCCACGCCGGGCGCCTATTTCGCCTGGGAGATCGCCTGCGGCATCTTTGTCACCATCCCCTTTGTGTGCTTCTGCGTGCTGTCGGGACTGCAGAGCATTGACTCGTCTTACTACGAGGCCGCCACTGTGGACGGGGCGGGTTACTTCCAGAAGCTGTTCAGCATCACCCTGCCGCTGGTAAAGTCCTCTCTGACAGTGTCCACCGTGCTGAATATTATCTACGTGTTCAACTCTTTCCCCATCATCTGGACCATGACCAAGGGCGACCCCGCCAACCGCACCGACACCCTGGTCACCTACCTCTACAAGCTGGCCTTCTACAACGGCAAGCAGGGAGAGGCCTCCGCCGTGTCGGTAATCGGCTTTATCATCCTGCTGATGTGCGCCAGCATCTACATGATCTACACCCTGCGGAAAGGAGATGACGACCTGTGAGCCAGAGCGCCAACGCCATCCGGAAAAAACCGGTCTCCCTGAAAAAGGTGATCCTCCGTCTGCTTTTATATTTTGTGGTGCTGGACGTGTGCGTCATCACCCTGTACCCTTATTTCGCCATGCTGTGCACCGCCCTGAAAAACCGGGTGGAAATCTTCTCCGGCAACACCATCCTGCCCGTTACCGCCCTGTGGTCCAACTTTATCGACATCTGGAGCCGGGCCCCCATGGCCAAGTACATGCTCAACTCCATCCTGATCGCCAGCGGATCCACCATCATCGCCATGCTGTGCGGCATCCCCGCCGCCTACGCCCTGGCCAGGATGCGGTTTAGAGGGCAGACCGCCTTTCTAGGGTTTGTTATCGTCTCCCAGATGTTTGCCCCGGTGGTGCTGCTCATCGGCATCTATCAGGTTATGATGCAGCTTGGCCTGACGGACAGCCTGCTGGGCCTGATCTTTGTCAACGCCGCCTTTAACCAGGCCTTTACCATCTGGCTGCTGCGGGGCACCTTTATGGGCATCTCCGCGGAGATGGAGCAAGCCGCCACCATTGACGGCTGCAACCGGGTGCAGTCTATGATGAAGGTGCTTCTCCCCGTGGCCGCCCCCGGCATTGTCACAACCCTGATCTTTATCTTTATCAACGCCTGGAACGAGTACACCGTAGCCCTGTGCCTGATCTCCACCGACACCCTCAAGCCGCTGACCGTGGGCATCAACACCTTCAACGGCTACAACATGATTGAGTGGCAGTACCTCTTCGCCGCCTCTATCTTCGCCATTATTCCGGTGGTCATCCTCTTCATGTGCATTGAGAAGAACCTGGTCAGCGGCCTGGCCTCCGGCGGCGTGAAGGGTTAAATTTCCCTTGCAAATCCCAGGAATCTGTGGTTAAATAGCTAAGGATCAACAGTAAAGGAGTTATGTATCATGAGAATCTATCGGGAAAAAGACTACGAGGCCATGAGCCGCCGCGCCGCCCAGATCATTGCCGGCGAAATTGTCCACAACCCCGCTTGCGTGCTGGGTCTGGCTACCGGCTCCACCCCCGAGGGCGCCTACCGTTATCTGGTAGACTGGTATAAGCAGGGCCTTATCAGCTTTCAGGACGTTCTGTCTGTCAACCTGGACGAGTATGTGGGGCTGGCCCCCTCTCATGACCAGAGCTACCGCT
The DNA here is from genome assembly GCA_947073765.1 of uncultured Bacillota bacterium. GTDB lineage: Bacteria > Bacillota > Clostridia > Oscillospirales > Oscillospiraceae > Lawsonibacter. The sequence goes on from CAMTMZ010000036.1 coordinate 2,435, forward strand.
ATTTCATGCAGAGCAATCTGTTCGACCATGTGGACATCGCCGCGGAGAACACCCGGGTGCCCGACGGCCTGACCAAGGATCCTGAGACCTTCTGCCAGGAGTACGACGCCTATATCCGCTCTGTGGGCTATGTCAGCCTGCAGCTGCTGGGCATCGGCCGCAATGGCCACATCGGCTTTAACGAGCCCGGCGACCACTTTGTCAAGCAGACCCACGTGGTGGACCTGGCCGAGAGCACCATCGACGCCAACGCCCGCTTCTTTGCCACCCGGGACGACGTGCCCAAGCAGGCCATCAGCATGGGCATCGGCGCCATTATGGGCGCCAAAAAGGTGCTGCTGTGCGCCAGCGGCGAGGAGAAGGCGGACGCTATCTGCAGCTCTCTGTGCGGGCCCATCACCCCCAAGTGTCCCGGCTCCATCCTCCAGCTCCACCCCAACGTGGTGCTGGTGGCCGATGAGGCCGCGCTGAGCAAGGTTCCCGCCGGGGTGATCGCATGAGGATTACCGGCGGCCGGGTCTTTGACCTGGAACAGGGCTTTGTCAGCCGGGACGTATGCACCGACGGGGCGCTGATTGCCCCCTCCAGCGGGGACGACACCTTGCTGGACGCCAAGGGCTGCTACGTCATTCCCGGACTGGTGGACGTCCACTTCCACGGCTGCGTGGGGGAGGACTTCAGCGACGCCACCCCGGACGGCCTGCAGAAAATTGCCGACTATGAGCTTTCCCAGGGGGTCACTTACCTCTGCCCCACCGGCATGACCCTGCCGGAGGAGCAGCTGACCGCCATCTGTGAGAACACCGCCGCCCATCGGGCCAAAAATTTCGGCGGGGCGGAGGTGGTGGGCGCCCACCTGGAAGGGCCCTTCCTGTGCATGGCCAAGAAGGGCGCCCAGAACGGCGACTACCTCCACAACCCCGACGCCGCCATGCTCCAGCGCCTCCAGCAGGCCGCCCAGGGCTGCGTGAAGCTGGTCACTCTGGCCCCCGAGCAGCCCGGCGCCGTGGAATTTATCCGTGTAGCCAAGGAACTGGGCGTCCATGTCTCCCTGGGCCACACGACAGCTGACTATGAGACCGCCAAGGCCGCCTTTGAGGCGGGGGCCGATCACGCTACCCATCTGTACAACGCCATGCCCCCCCTGGCCCACCGGGACCCCGGCGTCATCGGGGCAGCCTGGGAGGCCCCCGGGGTACAGGCTGAGCTGATCTGCGACGGCATCCACATCCACCCGGCGGTGGTGCGCCTCACCTTCGGCCTGTTCGGCAAGGAGCGGATGATCATCATCTCCGACTCCCTCCGGGCCACCGGCATGCCCGACGGGGAATACCCCTTCGGCGGTCAGATGATTGAGGTCCACGGCAACCGGGCCACCATTTTGGGCCACCCGGAGACCCTGGCTGGGTCTGTCACCAGTCTGATGGGCTGTCTGCGCCAAGCCGTCTCCTTCGGGATTCCTGCCGCCGACGCCGTACGGGCCTGCACCTACAACCCCGCCCGGTCCATCGGCATCGACAACCGGGCTGGCACCTTGGATACCGGCAAGGAGGCCAGCATTGTACTGTTGGATGAGAAGGATCTGTCCATTAAGGGGATTATCTTTAAGGGGCAGAAGGTGTAAAAGAAACCCGGCCCACTGAACGGGCCAATGATACGCAGGCTGACCCGCCCAGGGCGGCGGGTCCCACGCCCCCACTGTTGGAACGGGCGGGTCCGCCCGCCTTTCCAAATATAATCCAAGGGCCGGGCAGCTACTCCATCTCAGACCGAACCTGCTGACCGCGGGAACTGATCCGGACAGGGCCCATGGCAGCCGGGCAGGTCTCATATAGCCCCCGGCACCAAAACAAAAGGAGGAAAACTACCGCCCCGGCTTGCGGTACGGCAGTGTGGAGACCTGTCGTAAAGCCCCTGGAGACTACGCCGCTCCAGGGCGAGGTGAAGGCGGCGGAGGCCGCTTCATCAAAGCCGAACCGTTATGGCAACTTTGAACCTGAAGAACATCCAGAAGATCTACCCCCACAGCAACGACCAGAAGAAGACCAAGAAGAAGAAGGGTGAGCCCGAGAAGAAGACCAACCTGCAGGTTACCGAGCAGGGCGTGATCGCCGTTCAGTCCTTCAACCTGGACATCGCCGACAAGGAGTTTATCGTGCTGGTAGGCCCCTCCGGCTGCGGCAAGTCCACCACCCTGCGCATGGTGGCCGGCCTGGAGGAGATCTCCGGCGGCGAGCTGTACATCGACGGCAAACTCGTCAACGACGTGGAGCCCAAGAACCGGGACATCGCCATGGTGTTCCAGAGCTACGCTCTGTACCCCCATATGACGGTGTATGAGAACATGGCTTTCCCCCTGAAGCTGCGCAAGATGGACAAGGATGAGATCGACCGCCGGGTGAAGGAGGCCGCTGAGATTCTGGACATCACCCAGTATCTGGACCGCAAGCCCAAGGCCTTGTCCGGCGGCCAGCGGCAGCGCGTGGCCATTGGCCGCGCCATCGTCCGCGAGCCCAAGGTGCTGCTGATGGACGAGCCGCTGTCTAACCTGGACGCCAAGCTGCGCAACCAGATGCGGGCTGAGATCATCAAGCTGCGCCAGAAGATCAACACCACCTTCATCTACGTCACCCACGACCAGACCGAGGCTATGACCTTGGGCGATCGCATCGTGATTATGAAGGACGGCTTCATCCAGCAGATCGGCACCCCCCAGGAGGTCTTTGACCACCCCGCCAACCTGTTTGTGGCCGGCTTCATCGGCATGCCTCAGATGAACTTCTTCGACGCAAAGCTGGTCAACGAGGGCGGCAAGTACGCCGTATCCGTAGGCGGCTGCACCGTGGTGCTCTCTGATGAGAAGCAGAAGAATCTGAATGATCACAAGGTGGCCGCGCAGGACATCACCCTGGGCGTGCGGCCCAGCCATATGGTGCTGTCTAAGGACCCGGCCAACACGCTGTCTGCCACCATCGACGTGTCTGAGCTGATGGGCAGCGAGGTCCACTTCCACGCCAACGCCAACGGCAAGGATGTGGTGGTGATTGTTCCCACCATGGACGCCAATGGCGAGCGCATCGACTCCTTCCACGCCGGCGACAAGCTGAACCTCACCTTCAGCGGCAATGTCTGCCACATCTTTGCCAAGGACGGCAAGAATCTGGAGTTCTAATCCTTCCTCCCCGGAAATAACCGGCCCCGCCTTTGATGGAAAGGCGGGGCCGGTTTTCATCTCTCATGAGGGAATCTCAATCCGCTCCCAAATGAGTCCAAAGATTTTTGTAGAGATTCAAGGTTTCTGTGGGGAGGTTGCGGTAGGCCTCGCACCGCTCCAGGGTCTCGGGCGGGGCGGCCATGATCTCATAGACCTCCGGGTCCAGCTCCTCGCCGTAGAGCTCCTCATAGTAGGCGGGGTATCGCTCCAGGGCTTCCCGGTTGGGGGAGGCGTACCAGATATAGTCCATATTGGCCAGGTTGGCCTCGGTGGAGGCGATGAAGTTGATCCACATATGGGCCTCCCGCTGGTGAGGAGCGTCCTTCAGCATGCACATGGCGTCCACAAACCAGTTGGAGCCCTCCTCCGGGATGACAAAGGCCAGGTCCACCCCCTCCGCCTGGTTGTCCACCATGGACAGGTAGTCGCCGGCGTAGTAGGTGGCGATGGCGGCGTTTCCGCCCTCCATCTTTAAAAAGATTTCGTCCATCACCCGGCCCTGGAATATCCCCCGGCGGTTGGCGTCGGCCACCAGCGCAAAGGCCTCCCGGATCTCCGCCTCGTCGGTGGTGTTCACCGAGTACCCCAGACAGAACAGGGCCTCGCCGATGGCGTCCCTGGAGTTGTTGATCAGCAGCACATTTCCGGCGTATTTGTCGTCATACAGCGCCCTCCAGCTGGTGATCTCCTCCTCCACCACAGCGGTGTTGTAGATGATCCCCAGGGTGCCCCAAGTATAGGGGACGGTGTAGCGGTTCTCCGGGTCGTAGGACAGGTTTTTAAACCGGTCGTCAATGAGAGAGAAGTTGGGAATCTGGCCGTAGTCCAGGGGCTCCAGCATGTCCTCGGCAATGAGGCGGCCGATCATATAGTCCGAGGGAACGATCACGTCGTAGTCCGCCCCCCCGCTTTTCAGCAGGGAGTACAGAGCCTCGTTGCTCTCGGCGGTCTGGTAGTTTACCCGGATGCCGGTGGCCTCCTCAAACTGGGTGATGAGCTCCTCATCGATGTACTCCCCCCAGGAGCAGACGTTGACAACGGGCCGGGAGCCGGTGGCATAGCTGAGAAAGCCCACCGACACGATAAATACGCAGGCCAGCGCCCCGGCCAGCCCCCGGCGGGCCCAGAGATACTGGGGCTCGGCGAACTTCTGCCGGGCCCTCTCCAAGGCGGTGAGCTTCCGGGCCGCCCCCAGCCGCTCCCGGGCCTCCTGCCGCACCTCTTTTACGTTGGACAGCACCAGCAGCACCAGCACCGACAGGAACAGCAGGGTGGAGATGGCGTTGACCTCCGGGGTGACCCGCTTTTTGGTCATGCCGTAGATGGTCATGGCCAGGGTGGAGCTGGCCGACCCGGCGGTGAAGTAGGAGATGATAAAGTCGTCGATGGACATGGTGAAGGCGATAAGGGCCCCGGAGACGATGCCCGGCTTGATCTCGGGCAGCATCACCTTCCAAAAGGCCTGCATCCAGGTGCAGCCCAGGTCCTGGGCCGCGTCCATCAAGTTGCGGTCCATCTGCCGCAGCTTGGGAGCCACATTGAGAATCACATAGGGGATGTTGAAGGTCACGTGGGCCAGCAGCAGGGTGCCGAAGCCCAGCACCAGCCGGTCGGGCAGCTCCACCGCGCTCTGGACCGAGTTGAACCACCGGGCGAAGGTTCCCCAGCCCTGGAAGAAGGCCACGAAAAACAGGCACAGGGAGACGCCGGTAACGATGTCGGCATTCATCATGGGGATGTTGTTTACCGTGAGCAGGGCCTCCCGCCGCCGCCGGCCCAGGCTGTACAGCCCGATGGCGGCAAAGGTGCCCGCCACCGTGGCAATGGCGGTGGCCAGCAGGGAGACCAGCAGAGTGGTGTAGACGCTCTCCATAATCAGCCGGTTCCGGAACAGCTGGCCGTACCAGTGGAGGGAAAAGCCCTTCCACACGGCGCTGGAGTCCCCGGCGTTGAAGGAGAAAATGATAAGCAGAAGGATGGGGGCGTAGAGAAAGAGGAACATCAGCCCGATGCAAAGGCGGCTGCCAAGACGGCTATTTCGTTTCATCAGAGCATCACCGCCTGTTCCTCGCCCTCGCCAAAGTGGTTCATAACCACCATGCAGACAACAACAATTACCATCATCACCATGGAGATAGCAGCGCCCAGGTGGGGGTCGTAGGCCCCGCCCAGGAACTGCTGCTCAATCAGGTCGCCCAGCATCAGCTGGGTGCCGCCCCCCAGCAGGCGGGAGATGGCAAAGGTGGACACGGAGGGGACAAACACCATCGTCACCCCGGACAGCACCCCGGGCAGGGACAGGGGCAGGATCACCCGGCGGAACACCCGGGCGGAGTCAGCTCCCAGGTCCCGGGCGGCCTCCAACAGAGAGTGGTCCAGCTTGACAATCACCGAGTAGATGGGCAGGATCATAAAGGGCAGGTAGTTGTACACCATGCCCAGCACCACCGCCCCGGAGGTGCCGATCATGGGGATGTAGTCCACCCCCAGCAGGTCCAGCAGGCCCACAGCCCGGAAGAGCTGGTTGAGCAGGCCGTTGTTCTCCAGAATGGACATCCAGGAGTAGGTGCGCAGGAGAAAATTCATCCACATGGGGAGCATAATCAGGGCCATGGCCACGCGCTGAAAGCCCGGGCCCTCCCGGGCCATCCAGCAGGACACCGGATAGCCGATGAGCAGGCACACCAGGGTGGCGATGAGCGCCAGACGGAAGGAGCGGACAAACACAGAGGCGTAGACGCCCATCTCGGAGAAGTTTTCCAGCGTGCCCTCAAACTCCGCGGTGGTGAAGGCGTAAACCACCATGATCAGGATGGGAATGACCACCATCAGCGCCATCCAAATCACATAGGGAACGGCAAACCCGGACAGCTTATTCCTCATCCCCGCTCTCCTCCTCCGAGACACAGCCGGCGTCGCTGATCTCCTCGTACTCCTCTGAGTAGGAGGAGTAGTCGCCAAACATGCCGGAGTATTCGCTCTTCTTCATCACGTGGATACCGTCCGGGTCGATTTTTATGCCGATGCGGCTGCCCACAGGGGAGAGATCGGTGGTCTGAATGAGCCACTTGAAGCCATAGAAGTCCACGATAATGTCATACTGCATCCCCTTGAAGGTGACGGAGGTGACCGTGCCCCTCAGCTGTCCCTGGTCCTCGGGGACGATGTCCACGTCCTCGGGGCGGATGACCACGTCCACCGCCTCGTCGGGCGCGAAGCCGCCGTCCAGGCACTGGAAGCGCCGGTTGAAGATCTCCACCACCCCATCGGCGCGCATAATGCCGTCGATGATGTTGGACTCGCCGATGAAGTCGGCCACAAAGGCGTTGCGGGGCTCGTTATAGATGTCCTCCGGACTGCCGATCTGCTGGATGCGGCCGGCGTCCATCACCACCACGGTATCGGACATGGCAAGGGCCTCCTCCTGGTCGTGGGTGACGTAGACGAAGGTGATCTCCATGGCTTTCTGGATACGCTTGAGCTCATTTTGCATATCCTTGCGCAGCTTTAAGTCCAGGGCGCCCAGGGGCTCGTCCAGCAAAAGCACCTTGGGCCGGTTCACCAGGGCCCGGGCGATGGCCACCCGCTGCTGCTGGCCGCCGGAGAGCTGGGCGGTGCGCCGCTTCTCAAAGCCCCGCAGATTGACAATCTCCAGCATCTCCAGCACCCGGTGGTCGATCTCCTCCTCGGGCAGCTTTACCTTATTTCCCTGGGCGTTCGTTTTTGGGATGCGCAGGCCAAAGGCGATGTTCTCGTACACATTCAGGTGGGGAAACAGAGCGTATTTCTGAAACACCGTGTTGATGGTCCGCTTGTGGGGCGGGACAGCATTAATCCTCACCCCGTCGAACAAAACATCTCCAGAGGTGGGCGTTTGAAAACCACCGATGATTCTGAGCGTAGTGGTCTTGCCGCACCCGCTGGGTCCGAGCAGTGTGAGGAACTCCTTATCCTGAATGCTTAAATTGATTTTGTCGAGTACAACCTCGTCGTCGAACGCCATGGTACATCCGGCCAGGCGGATCAACTCCTTGGACATGTATCCTCCCCCATTTCTTTATAATTTTATCTTTTCAGCTCCCTCGATTTATTCACCGGGCGGCCAGACTGTCCTGGGGGGACGGCGGTGCGGTGACCGGTTTTCACGGATAGCGAGATACACTATAGCTGTTTATCTCCAAAATGTCAATGATTTTTAACGAAAAAGATAACGGTTTTCCTGCAAGCCGGGGGACAGGCCCCTCTGAACAGGGGTTCGGCCCTGATCCCCGGTCTGTGGGGACGTCCGGGCTGTCCGTTCTATTTTATCAGCGACGGAGGGAAGCATTGCAGCTATTTTTGTCTTATTCAGGTGGTTTTTGCCCGGTCCTGCTCAATCAGCAGCCTGAGGGCCGCTACCCCGGCGGAGATCGCCGCTTCCGTGTTGTGGCGCTCCTCCTGATCCAGGCCGGCTTTCTCCCGCTCCTGGTTCCAGATGACATGGAACACCGACCCCACCCGCACCCGGCGGGCGGCGGCCACGGCAAACAGAGCGGCGGACTCCATCTCGGAGGCCAGCACCCCCAAGCGCTTCCATGCCTCCCATTTTTGCTCCAGGGCATAGCTGACAGGCATCCGGGCCGGGGAGTGCTGGCCATAGAAGGAGTCTTTGCACTGCACCACCCCGGCATGCCAGGAGAAGCCCAGGCTTTTACATGCCTCCACCAGGGCGGAGGTGACGGCAAAGTCTGGGACGGCGGGCCACTCGATGGGGGCGTACTCCCGGCTGGTCCCCTCCATGCGCACCGCCCCGGTGGCTACCACGACATCACCGCTCCGGACGGACAGCTCGATTCCCCCGCAGGTTCCCACACGGATAAAGGTGTGGGAACCGATATTGACCAGCTCCTCCATGGCGATGGCGGCGGAGGGCCCGCCGATGCCGGTGGATACCACACTCACCCGCTCCCCCAAAAGAGCGCCAGTGTAGGTTACATATTCCCGGTTGGATCCCACATGGACCGGGCTCTCCAGATGCCGGGCGATGGCCTCGCACCGGCCCGGGTCTCCGGGGAGAATACAGTATCTCCCCACCTCACCTTGGGCACATTGAATATGAAATTGACGCTCCCTTGTCTGTTCGTTCATGGACACAGCCCTCTTTCTGGTAATTTATGTGCTATTTTACCATAAAAACCTGCTGGATTCAAGGAGGCTTTTGCATTATGCCTTGACCTTTTCCCAATTTCGTCCTATAATGTAGAGGTACGAAAATCGCCTCACCCCTATGCCGCCCTGAAGGAGGCTTTATTTTGAAACGTTTTCTGATCTTCCCCTGCGTCCTCTCCCTGGTGATTGGCCTGCTGGCGGGGATTTTGCTGCCCATTGATCTGAGCGGCAGCAAGCCCCCCGCCTCTCTCAGCAGCAACAACGCCGCCTTTACCCCGCCCCCCGCGGTGTCTCAGCCGGCGGCCAGCAGCGCTCTCTCCAGCCAGGAGAAAGAGCCCCTGGACCCGACAGACAACTTCCCCCTGTTGGGCTCCGCCTGCGCCGTAAACCGCTGCATGCAGCAGCAGGACTGGACTATGCTGGCCGCCTATGTTCACCCCCAGCGTGGCGTCACCTTTACTCCCTACTCCACTGTGGCCCCGGGCAGCGACCTCACTTTTACCGCCGACCAGATCAAAAACCTGGCGCAGGACCAGCGCGTTTATACCTGGGGCTTTGAGGACGGCCGGGGCAACCCCATCCAGATGACGATGCTTCAGTACTTCGCCCGGTATGTCTACGACCGGGACTACACCCAGGTGTCCCAGATCGGTGTGGATCGGATTATGACCGGCGGCAACGCGCTGGAAAACCTGACGGAGGAGTACCCAGACTGCCGGTTTGTGGATTTCAGCTTCCCCAGCGCCGACCCGGTGAACGACGGGCTGGACTGGTCCTCCCTCAAGCTGGTATTTCAGGCTGACGGAGAACACTGGTATCTGGTGGGTGTGGTCCACGGGGAGTGGACAATTTAAGCTCCTCTCCCGCGGAGGCCGCCATAAACGGCGGCCCGCCTTCCAACATAAGTGACGGGCCGCCCGGGGGGCGGCCCCTGCCCGTTTATCTTAAGGAAAGGATTATCTGAATGGATATTGTCATTGTAGGCAGCGGCAAGGTGGGCTTCTCCCTGGCCGAACAGCTGGCCAAGGAGGAGCACAACGTCACCGTGGTGGACAGCAATGAGGAGGCTCTGCGCCGGGCCGGAGACCAGCTGGACGTGATGACCGTTCGGGGCAACGGGGTGTCTGCCGCCACCCTGCGGGAGGCCGGCGTGGACAACGCCGACCTGCTGGTAGCCGCCACCAACGCCGATGAGGTGAACATGGTGTGCTGCCTCACCGCCAAGGACCTGGGGGCCAAATACACCATTGCCCGCATCCGCAACCCGGAGTATACCGCCAGCGTGGCCGAGCTGCGCCGCAACCTGAAAATTGACATGGCCATCAATCCGGAGAACTCCACCGCCGTGGAGATCTCCCGGCTGCTCCGCTTTCCCTCCGCCGCCAATATTGAGACCTTCTGCCGGGGCAAGGTGGAGCTGATGGGCTTTCGCCTGCAGGAGGGGGATTTTCTGGTGGGCTCCCCCCTCTACGCCCTGCCGGACAGGGTAAAGAAGCTGGCCCTGCTGTTCTGCGCGGTGGACCGGGGCGGAGAGGTGTCCATCCCCAATGGCTCCTTTGTCCCCAAGGCGGGTGACAAGCTGTATATGGTGGGCCGGCCGGACAGCCTGGACCAGTTTTTCCGCCAGCTGGGGCGGTACGCCCCCAAGGTAAAGCAGGTGTTTCTGGTGGGAGGCGGCAAGGTATCCATGTACCTGGCTGCCATTCTGGACCGAATGGGCATCCGGCTGAAAATTATTGAGCACAACGAGGAGCGCTGCCGCCTGATTAGCGAGCGCTTCCCCCGAGTTACTGTGATCTGCGGGGACGGAACCGACTCTGAGCTGCTGGAGTCGGAAAACCTCACCGCCAGCGACGCCTTTGTGGCCCTCACCGACCGGGACGAGGACAACCTGATCATCTCCCTGTACGCCATGCAGCAGGGGCTGAGCAAGGTCATCACCAAGTGCAACCGCCAGAACTACGCCGGCATCGTCCGCTCCCTGGGTCTGGACAGCGTCATCTCTCCCAAGTTTGTCACCGCCTCCAACATCGTTCACGTGGTGCGGGGGCTGCAGAACTCCCAGGGCAGCGTGATGAACTCCCTCCACCGCATCGCCGACGGAGGCGCGGAGGCCATGGAGTTTACCGTAGGCCCGGGCACAAAGCACCTGGGCGTTCCCCTGAAGGATCTGAAGCTGCGCCCCGGCGTGCTGCTGGCCGTCATTGTCCGGAAAAACATCATCATCATCCCTGAGGGCTCCTCTTTTCTTCAAAAGGACGACCGCGTCATCATCATCGCCCGGGAGGGGGGCGTGCTGGACCTGAACGATATTTACGGCTCTGAGTCCGCCGTGGGAGGGGCCGGGGCATGAACATAAGGCTTGTTCTAAGGCTGGTGGGCCGGGTGCTGCTGCTGGAGGCGGCCACCCTGCTCCTTCCCCTGGCCGTGGCTTTGCTCCACGGGGAGTCCCCGGTCCCCTTCCTGCTGTCCATCGCCATTGTGGCGGCGGTGGGCTTCGGACTGTCCTCCCTGCCGGCAAAAAAACAGTTCTTTACCCGGGAGGGCTTTGCGGCCGTGGGCCTCATCTGGATTTTCACCGGGCTGGTGGGGGCGCTGCCCTTCCTCTTCTGCGGGTATTTCGCCACCCCTATGGACGCTGTCTTTGAGTCCTGCTCCGGCTTTACCACCACCGGTTCCACCATCCTCACCGACATTGAGGCCCTGCCCAAGGGCATCCTCTTCTGGCGGGCCTTCACCCACTGGCTGGGGGGGATGGGGGTACTGGTGCTGGCCACCGCCATCGTGCCCAAGCTGGGGATCCGCTCCCACTACCTCACCCAGGCGGAGACCCCCGGGCCGGTGTTCTCCAAGCTGGTGCCCAAGCAGTCTCAGACCTCTAAAATTCTCTACACTATGTATTTTGTCCTCACCGCCCTGGAGACGCTCTGCCTCAAGCTGGCCGGAATGCCCCTGTATGACGCCCTGATTCACGCCTTTTCCACAGCGGGCACCGGCGGCTTTTCCAACCGCAACGCCAGCGTGGGCGCCTATGACAGCGTGGCCGTTGACATCATCATTACCGTGTTCATGCTGCTGTTCTCCATCAACTTCGCGGTCTATTTTCTGATCCTCACCAAAAAGTGGCGGGAGGCCCTGGCCAGCGACGAGCTGAAATTCTTCCTGTCTGTGGTGGCGGGGGCCACGGTGATTCTGACCGTCTCCAACCTGGGGGTGTACCACGGCCTTTGGACCAGCCTGCGATACACCGTATTTCAGGTGGCCTCCATCATCTCCACCACCGGCTTCGGCACGGCGGACTTTGTGCTGTGGCCCCAGTTCTCCCAGCTGATTATTGTGCTGCTCATGTTCTGCGGGGCCAGCGCCGGGTCCACCGGCGGCGGCATGAAGTGCTCCCGGGTGCTTTTGCTTTTCCGGGCCATCCGGCGGGAGATCCACCGGATCACCCATCCCCGGTGCGTGGAGGTGGTCAAGCTGGACGGCAAGCTGGTGACCGAGTCCACTCTGCACACCCTGCTGGTATTCCTGGGGGCCTATGTGGCTACCGTGTTTGCCGCCGCCCTGGTGATCTCCCTGGACGGGCAGTCCTTCGCCGTATCCTTCAGCGCCGCCCTCACCTGCGTCAGCAACGTGGGCCCCGGCCTGGAGGCCATCGGCCCCAGCGGAAACTTCGCCGCCTTCTCCGGGCTTTCCAAGGGGGTTATGTCCTTGTGCATGATTATCGGCCGGCTGGAGATTTTCCCCATCCTGGTACTGCTGAGCCCCTCCACCTGGAGAAATGTATAAAACCGGCGTTTTCGGAGCCTGTTCATCCACGCAGACACACCCGCAGGCCAAAACAATAAGGAGGAGACAACAATGGGCAGAATTTTTACATCTGTGGAGCAGCTGATCGGCGGCACGCCCCTGCTGGAGCTGGCCCGCGTCGCCCAGGCGGAGGGGCTGGAGGCCCGTCTGCTGGCCAAGCTGGAGCGGTTCAATCCCGCCGCCTCCGCAAAGGACCGGGCGGCCCTGGCCATGATTGACGCGGCTGAATCCAGCGGACAGCTGAGGCCCGGCGCGGTGATTATTGAGCCAACCTCCGGCAACACCGGCATCGGCCTGGCCTGTGTGGCGGCCGCCCGGGGCTACCGGCTGATCATTGTTATGCCTGACACCATGAGCATAGAGCGCCGGCAGATAATACTGGCCTACGGAGCCGAGCTGGTGCTCAGCGACGGGCGCCGGGGCATGACAGGGGCCATTGAGAGGGCGGAGGAGCTGGCCAGAGAGATTCCCGGCAGCTTTATCCCCGGCCAGTTTGTCAACCCCGCCAATCCGGCGGCCCATTTTGCCTCCACCGGCCCGGAAATCTGGGCCGATACCGACGGGCAGGTGGACATCTTTGTGGCCGGTGTAGGCACCGGCGGCACAATCACCGGAACCGGCAGGTACTTAAAAGAGCGGAATCCGGCGGTGCGGGTGGTGGCCGTGGAGCCTGAGGACTCCCCCGTCCTCAGCGGCGGGCCCGGCGGCCCTCATCCCATACAGGGAATCGGCGCCGGCTTTGTCCCCCAGGCGCTGGATACCTCGGTATATGATGAGATTATCCCTGTGTCCGGTGAGAACGCCTTTGCCGTAAGCCGGCTTATCTGCCGGAAGGAGGGAGTTTTGGTGGGGATCTCCTCCGGCGCGGCCGTCTGGGCGGCCATACAGGTGGCGAAACGGCCCGAAAATCGGGGAAAAACCATTGTGGTGCTCCTGCCCGACACCGGGGAGCGCTATCTCTCCACCCCGTCCTTTTTGGCGTGACGGCTGACCTGATCTGCGATTGAAAAGCTGACGACATTCTACCAGGGCGGCAGGAGGACTTTTATGGAACAACTTCTCATTGAACAGGGCGACATCACCCAACTGGAGGTGGATTGCATCGTCAACGCCGCCAACCGAAGCCTGCTGGGCGGCGGCGGCGTGGACGGCGCCATCCATCGGGCCGCCGGACCGGAGCTGCTGGCGGAGTGCCGCACCCTCCACGGCTGCCAGACCGGGGAGGCCAAACTCACGCGGGGCTACAACCTCAAGGCCCGGTACGTCATCCACACAGTGGGCCCCATCTACGCCGGGACACCCCAGGACGCGCGGCTGCTGGCAAGCTGCTACCGAAACAGCCTGGAGCTGGCCAGGGAGCACCATATCTGCAGCATCGCCTTTCCCGCCATCTCCACCGGCGTCTATGGATACCCGATAGAAGAGGCCGCCCCCATCGCGGTGAATACGGTGGGCGCCTGGCTGGAGGAGCATCCGGACTGCCCCATTGCCGTGGTAATGTGCTGCTTCAGCAGGAGAGCCTTCACGCTGTACCGCGGCGCCGCGGATGCCTTGCACCAAACACAGAAAGGGCCGGAGTAACCAACGTTACTCCGGCCCTTGTCCCTATCCCCGAACGGGGTATTTTACTTAATCATGGAGGCGACCTCGGCTGCGAAGTCGTCCTCGGCCTTTTCGATGCCCTCGCCGGTGGCGAACCGGGTAAAGGCCTTCACGGTGATGGAGCCGCCCAGCTCCTTGGCCACCGCCGCCACGTGCTTCTCCACGGAGATCTTGTTCTCCTTGACAAAGGCCTGCTGGAGCAGGCAGTTCTCCTCGTAATACTTGCCCAGCTTGCCCATAACAATGCCTTCCTTCACCTTGTCGGGCTTGGCGGCCATCTTGGGATCGTTGGCCATGATGGCCAGCTGGATCTCCTTCTCCTTGTCCAGAATCTCCTGGCTCACGTCCGCCTTATCCAGGTAGGTGGGGTTCATGGCGCAGATCTGCATGGCCACGTCCTTGCCCAGCTCCACTACCTTGGCCGCGTCGATGCCCTCTACCGCCAGGTTGACCAGCACGCCCACCTTGCCGTTCATGTGGACGTAGGGGACGCTGACGCCCTCGGCGTAGCGGACGAAGCGGCGGATCTGGATATTCTCTCCGATGGCCAGCACCTTGTCGGCGGTGACGTCGGCGACAGTGCGGTCAGTGCCGGGGTACTTGCAGTTCTTCAGGGCCTCCACATCGGCGGGATTCTCGGTGGCCACCACGGAGGCCACGTCCTTGACGAAGCCCTGGAACACGTCGTTCTTAGCTACAAAGTCGGTCTGGGAGTTGACCTCAATGATCACACCCGCGCCGTTATCGGCGGCCATGGCAAAGGACACGCCCTCGGCGGCCACTTTGCCGGCCTTCTTGGTCTGGGCGGCCAGGCCCTTTTCCCGCAGCCACTCAATGGCTTTGTCGAAGTCGCCGTCGGCCTCTACCAGGGCCTTCTTGCAGTCCATCATGCCTACGCCGGTCATCTCGCGCAGCTTCTGTACGTCCTTAGCGGAAATTGCCATAATAATTACCTCTTTTCTTATTGTGTGAAAAACAGCGCCCGCCCGCCTGGGCGGGCGCTGAAAGCTGTTTACTTACTCCGCGGCGGCGGGAGCGGCCTCCTCAGCGGGGGCGGCGTCCTGACCCTGCCTGCCCTCCTGAATGGCGTTGGCCATGACGGAGGAGATGAGCTTGATGGCGCGGATAGCGTCGTCGTTGCCGGGGATAACATAGTCGATCTCGTCGGGGTCACAGTTGGTGTCTACAATGGCCACGATGGGGATGTGGAGCTTGCGTGCCTCGTTAATGGCGTTGCGCTCCTTGCGGGGGTCCACCACAAACAGGGCGCCGGGAAGCTTGCGCATCTCGGTAACGCCGCCCAGGTACTTTTCCAGCTTGGCGATCTCGCCCATGTGCTTGATGACTTCCTTCTTGGGCAGCATGTCGAAGGTGCCGTCCTCCTGCATCTTCTTCAACTGGGCCAGGCGGTCTACACGGCCCCGCATGGTCTTGAAGTTGGTGAGCATGCCGCCCAGCCAGCGGGCGTTCACCCAGTACATGCCCACGCGGCCGGCCTCTTCCTTGATGGCCTCCTGCGCCTGCTTCTTGGTGCCCACGAAGAGGAGGGTCTCGCCCTTCTCGCCCAGGGAGCGGACGAAGTTGTAGGCCTCCTCCAGCTTCTTCACCGTCTTCTGCAGGTCGATGATATAGATGCCGTTACGCTCGGTGTAGATGTAGGTGGCCATCTTGGGGTTCCACCGGCGGGTCTGGTGGCCGAAGTGCACACCGGCCTCCAGCAACTGCTTCATAGATACGACTGCCATAGTTTTTTCCTCCTGTTGTTCAGTTATTCTTCTGGGGGCATCATGTTCTCCGCCAACCCGGGTTTTCCGGGCACCGGGCGGAAAATCCGCACTCCCACGCATAATGCCTTGGTAGTATACCACAATTGTTTTTATAACGCAACAGTTTTTTCCTGATTTTATGTTTTTTCGGGATGGCCCTGCCTCACGCCTCCATCCGCTTTGATCTATTTGGCTGATTATACCGCCTGCCCTTTTGGGAAGCAAGCCTTCCAGGTGGATTCTTCCGCCCGCGCCGCATAGAATAGCCAGAGAGGGGGCGGTGCGCGGTGGAGGAACGGCTGCTGGTCCTGGGGGGCGGCGGCACCCTGTCGGTACGCCGGGAGGGGCCCAGGGTACATATGGAGGCGGAGCGCCCGGCGGATGGGCGGGGGCTTTATAAGGTATGGCTCCACGGCGATCAGGGGGGCAAGCTGCTGCTGGGCACCCTGGCCCCGGAAAACGGAGCGCTGCGGCTGCGGCGCACACTGTCTGTGGGAGCGCTGGAACGGGCAGGGTGCTGGCCCCAGTTCCGGGCGGAGGCCCCCCTGGCCTTTGCTTTTACCGCTCAGCCCGCAGGGCGCTGGTACTGCGAGCAGCACCCGGAACGGCTGGTGGCCGATCCCCTCCTCCGGGAGCGGCTCCGGGGCGCTATGCTGTGCCGGCGGGAGGGGGATTCCTTCTCCCTGGCCGCCCCCTTCCGCACTGACCGCCCCGTGCGCCTACCCGTTCTGTTCTGCCTGGGCCGGGTGGAGCGGCGGGAGGGACAGATGCATATGGTGTGGGACTTTGACTCCCGGGGAAATCCAATTCTCCCGCATAAACAGGAGAAACGACGGACAGACTAACTGCCAGTAACGGGGTCCTCCCCGCTTTGAAAGGAGGCAGTTTTATGCCCAATCTTACCACCAAGGAGCTGACCGCCCTATCCGACCAGCTGGACTTTGAGAAGGTACTCCACTGCAAGTATCTCTCTGCCGTTCAGGAGTGCCAGGACCAGGAACTGAAAAACAAGTTCCAGTCCTGCGCCAACCAGCATCTCCAGAACTACACCACTCTGCTCACCCATCTGCGCTGACAAAGGAGGAACAGCTATGAACGACCAGGAACGGCTCACTGATTTTTTATGCAGTGAGAAGAAGATGAGCGCCAATTATGACACGTATGCCTCAGAGTGCGTCAACCTCTCCCTGCGGGACGACTTTCTCAGCATCTTTAATCGCAGTCATCAGACCCAGAGCGATCTGTTTAAGCTGGCCCAGTCCAAGGGCTGGTATCAGGTGGAGCAGGCTCCCCAGAATAAGGTGAGTCAGGCCTATACCAAGTTCTCTAACCAGCAGCCCACAGCGTGACCCCGGCGGCGGGCCCCCTGCGCCACAGGGGCCCCGCCGCCTTTTTTGTCGCATCACTCCCCCGCCTCCCCCAGTATTAAAAATTTTTTGAAAAAGGGGTTGCTTTTTTCCTTTAGCCGTGGTATCATACATAAGCTGTCTGGTACACAGTACCAGTATTTCCGGGTGTGGCGAAGTTTGGTATCGCGCTTGAATGGGGTTCAAGAGGCCGCTGGTTCGAATCCAGTCACTCGGACCAGAAAAAGTCCTGAAATCGAGAGGTTTCAGGACTTTTTCATAATTTTTTTGGTTTTTTAGAAAATGAAGGCGGACAGAAACTTAGTATCTACAGGGGCAAATTACAGAAATTATGCTTCTTAAACTTGATTTTTTAGAAAGATAAATGAAAATTGATATATGTAATTGGCGTGGACACTTAGCCTCAATGCTTACTTTGCCAACCTCGCAGCTGAGTTCGGCCCATGTCGGAGCGGGCGTTATGTCGCCTGCTCTGTTTTTTTATGAAGGCTAAAAGGTGCTGATTATGTGCCGTGACCGCATCCAGCAGCTGGAAACGGCCCTTGACATTCGAGAATTTTATGCTAAAATTTCTGTAGTATGACTGTTTTCTGCTCGAATTTCACCGCACAAATCACCAGGAGGTATCTATGTCCCCTAAAAGATGGCTTCTTGTTTTTTTCTCCGCCCTTCTCGTTGTTTCCGGGTGGGCCGTCCCTGCCGGGGCATCCCCCGCTCCCTCAGCTGACCGGCAATTGGCCAGGGAGTCCGTCCCCGCCCTCTCCCCCCAGATGGCCTGGCTGAGTGAGAACCCCCAGAACCACGGCACTTATCTTATCGGTCCCGCCGCCGCCTCCTATCAGCCTCTTTACACCGGTCAAACGCAGGGATATTACCCCATCACCGACAGCGGCGCGGACTACCCAGCCCTGGCCGGCTGGCTGCTGGAGCACTGCCAAGTCAAGCATCTGGTGCTGGCACTGAGTCTGACCCAACCTGACTCCCATGGGGGCTCACCCCTCTCTCTGCTCAGCCCTCCCACTAACTGGCAGCTGCGGGATGTGGAGAAGATTGGGGCTCTGCCGCTCTACCAGGCGGATCACCTGCGGGATTTCGCCGCCCCTCCTCCGGGCGTCCAGCCCCCGCCTGTGCAGGACTACTCCGCCCTTGCGGCCCAGATCCGGGATCTGTGCGGCAGGTACGGGGTCAAGCTGACTGTTCTTCTCTCACCTGTCTTTCAGGAGCAGTGGTCTCTGTACAGTCAGGAGAACCTGCGCGTCCACTACGCCTCCCTGGCCCGGGAGGTGGACTTCTGGGATTTCAGCCTCACCCCGGCCTCCTGTGACAGCCGGTATTTTTACAGCAGCAGCAGCTTCCGCCCAGCCCTGGGCGCTATGGTTATGGCCCGTGTTCTGGAGACGGAGGGCGTCTACCACCCTGACAGCTTTGGCAGCGTGGTCACCGCCGGCACCTGCCAGTATTACCTGGACTGGCTTTTTGAGCATCCTCCCGCCGCCGACCCAGCCGCTTACACTACCGACGTCCCCATTCTCCTCTACCACCATGTAGCGGAACAAGTCAAGGCCGGCGACGACGAGACGGTGGTCTCCACAGAGGCCTTTGAGCGCCAGATGCGCCAGCTTGCGGAGGAGGGCTATCACGCGGTCTCCTCTCAGGAGCTGATCGACTATGTCTACCGAGGCACCCCCCTGCCGGAAAAGCCGGTCTACATCACTTTTGATGACGGCTACTACAGCAACTATTCCTTGGCCCGTCCCATCCTGGAGCGGTATGGGATGAAGGCTGCTATTTTCTCCATCGGCGTGTCTATGGGGATGACGCACTACAAAGACACCGGCCGTCCCATGGTCCCTCATTTCGGATACGAGGAGGCCCGGGAGCTGGAACAGGCCGGAGTGGCGGACATCCAGTCTCACACCTACGACATGCACCAGTGGGCCCCCTACGAGACCGGCGACCAGATCCGCAGCAGCATTCTTCCGCTGGAAGGAGAGCGCTACGCCGACTATGCCGCCGCCCTCCTCGCCGACCTGGCCGTCTACGATCAAAAGCGGACCCAGGAGCTGGGCAGGGGCTTTGCCGCCCTGGCCTACCCGGGCGGCGAGTACAGCAGCTGGACAGAGGCCCTGGTTCATCAGGCGGGGATTCCTCTCACCCTGTCCACCAGCACAGACCGCCGCAATGTGCTGGTGAAGGGACTGCCTCAAAGTCTTTACGCCCTGTGCCGCTGGTATGTGACGGAGGACACCACGCCGGAGCAGCTGCGGGCCATCCTCCAGGGACCCTAACCCCCGCCCGCGCGGATCAATCTGCCACCGGTTCCCAGGCACTGATGCAGGCCGCATATTCTAACCAAGCAGCCCTACAAAGTGGGGCTGCTTGCATTTGCTCTGATGCGCTGACTCACCTGGAAAGGGCTCGCGGCCCAAAAATTGGTGAGGCAGGGACATTCAGCTTGTCTGCGCTGACAGGGACTGAAAGACTGTTCGGTTGTGTTGGACCGCCGGGGAATCCGGCTTGCAGGACGCGGCCAGCTCGTTAAAGGTCTCCGCTCTTTTCCGGTCTCCCAGGTGGCTGTAGCAGACACACAGCTGAATACAAGGGAGGTAGCCGTAACAGTCCGGGGAAACAAAACTGCCCCGGCGGTCGTCACGGGTACAGGTCAGGGCCAGGGCATACCAGTAGGCTGCCTGCCGGTACTGCTCCCGTTGGAAAAACCACATTCCGATGTCGCAGCAGACCTCTGCCCGGGGCCGGTCATAGGTGAAGGTGCGCAGCAGCGCAGCCAAGGCCGCCTGATCATGGCCCAGCTCCTTATGACAGTAGGCGCAGTGGCAGCAGGCGTCGATGTTGTTTTCCACCCACCCCTGTCCTTCCTCCAAAAACCGCTCGAAGACGGACAGCGCCTCCTTCCAGCGGTGATGGTAGTAGAGCTCCCGGCCGTAGTAGAACTGCTGGCGGGGCTCCAGCTCCTTTCCAGCCTCCAGCTGCCCCTGATAGATGCGCAGGTTCCGGTCCGGGTCGGAGGGGCGGGTTTTTCGGTGGGTGACGGCAAAATCCCCATACAGAACTTTTCCGGCCGGCGTGACCACCTCGTGGACAGCTCCCATCCAGCGCATTCCTGTGTGGTTTTTAATGAGCCGTTCCCGGTAGTAGAAGAAGGTCACCCGGCCGCTCCCGTCGAAGCCGGTGTGGTAGGGGGCCATGACCACCGAGACGGTGGGGTCCAGGCTCTCTTTCAGGGCCAAAAAGGACTTCTGATCCTCCTCCAGAAGCAAGTCGTCGGCGTCCAGCCACATGCAGTAGTCCATCGACGCATGGGAGAAGGACTCGTTCCGGGCGGCGGCAAAGTCGTCCTGCCAGGGGAAGTCAAAAACCTTGTCGGTAAAGCGGGCGGCGATCTCTTTTGTGCGGTCTGTGGAGCCGGTGTCCACAATTATGATCTCATCCACCAGATCCGCCGCACTGTTCAGACAGCGCTCCAGCACATCCTCCTCATTCTTTACGATCATGCACAGGCTGACACTCGCCATATCGCGTCCTCCTTTGATTTGTTGAATTGATGCCGTATAGGAACTCCCGCCGGCCATACCGGCGGGAGTTCCTTTCGGGAAAATAACCTCGGTGGGTTCAATCACCCAACCGAACGATCATCATGGAAGCGCCCGAGGCGCCGCTGGCCAGCTGGACACTGTCCAGGGCGGGGAGACCGCCCGTGCCGGGGATGCTGGGGGTCGTGGAGTATGCCTGAAGCTCGATCGTGGTGCGCTCCGGCAGGGCCAGTGTGACCGTGCATTCAAACTGCTGGGCGCCCACCGTGGGGGCGATGACGCCCTCATAGTCGTCGGCGCTGGAGAGCAACAGCCGGGTCCCCACTGGCTGGACGGAGGGAGCGCTGAGGGTCACACGGTAGGAGATCTGATAGGTGCCCGCCTTCTGCGGGCAGAACACCGATTTTCCCCCGAGCATCGAGCTTGAGTCGCCCAGGATGATCTCCGGGCAGGGGACCGACACATCCGGAAAGCCGATGAAATCATAGTCGCCGAGGCCGACGCTGCTGCCCCGGGTGTTGGCGGCGTAGGCGGCGATGGCCGTGGGGTTGGGTCCCGGGGCTCCGGCGGGACCGGTGGGACCGGCGGGACCTTCAGCCCCGGTGGGACCGGTGGGACCAGTGGGGCCGGCTTCACCCTCGGCGGGGCCCTCGGGACCTTCGGGGCCCTCGGCGCCCATGGGGCCCTCGGGGCCGGGGAAGGTGGGGGCCTTCAGCACTGCGCCCAGCTTGGAGGTCAGCGCCATCTGCTGCTCCATGATGCCGGACAGGGTGTCCTTCACGCTTTTGTTGATCTGCATCACCTCGTCCAGGGAGGCCGCCCCGTCCAGACCGGGCATGGTGCCCAGGACGTATTGCAGCTTCTCGCCCTCGACGTTGAGGAGGTGGCTCAGGCTCAGCTCCTCGGCGGCGATGGAAGAAATGATCTCATTGAGGCTGCCCTCTCGGGTCAGCGGGGGATCATTTTTGGGGAATGTGGGCATTGACATAAGGCACCCCTCCTCAGCTCAGACGGACCATGGACAGGGAAGCCCCGATGGAGTTGGGCAGCAGGGTCACCAGGCCCGCGTAGCCGTACACCTGCAGGGAGACCTTGGCCCCCGCCGGCAGATCCACCAGGATGTCGTTGGCGAGGCGGCTCAGAGCCGTCTTCTGGGGCATGACATTGGAGCCTGCGATTTCCGCGCCGTCGACCATCAGCCGGGCGCCGAGGGTCAGGGGCGTGAGGGAGTTGATATTATAGGAAACCCGATACCGTCCGGCCTCCGCCACGGTGAAGGTGTCGTTTGCCCCGTTGACCGTGATGTCGGGGGACAGGGTCTGGGCGTCGGGCAGAGCCACGTTGGTTCCGGACATGAGGACCGTGAACGCCGCGCCCTTGGTGCTGGCGGCATAGGCGTTGGTGGCGGTGACATTGGGGCCGGTGGGACCAGTGGGGCCGGCAGGGCCGGTAGAGCCGTCAATATATGCACAACAAGGGTAATCCCTGAAATCATGCGAATTTCACACATCTTAAAGACA
>CAMTMZ010000037.1 GCA_947073765.1 uncultured Bacillota bacterium
GCGTGGGTCTCGAGGCAGCAGGGACCGATGCCCGGCCCGATGGCGGCGAAAGTATCCTGGGGTGCGCAGCGGTAGTCCTCCTGCATCTGCCGGGCCGCCTGGGCGGCAATGCCTTGGGCGGTGCCCCGCCAGCCGGCATGGACGGCAGCCGCGCACCGGTTCGCCGGGTCGTAGAGGAGGATAGGAATACAGTCTCCGGAGAAGATGGTCAGGCACACCCCAGGCTGGGCGGTAATCAGGCCGTCGGCCTCAAAAAGGCCGGGAGCGGCAGGGCTGTCCATCGCGTCGGCCAGGGTCACTGGACGGATCATGTCCCCGTGCACCTGGTGGTTTTTCACCAGGGCGTTTACATCCGCTCCGATGGCGGCGCAGAAGCGGGTAAAGTTCTCCCGGACATTTTCCGGATCGTCCCCCCGGTTGGCCCCCAGATTCAGGCTGTCCATAGGGGCGGGGGACACGCCCCCCAGCCGGGTGGAGAAGCCGTGGGCCGCCCCTGTCCAGGCGGGATCTGAACAGGCATAAAAAGAGACGCCGCAGCGCTCTTGTCTCCTAATCTCCATGGCGTCTCCTCCATTAATCGGTATGATATTCTATTCTATCCTAAAATCTGCCGGATGGCAACCCGCGGCGCGGAGGAATTTTCATCTGTTTTCAGGGGCGGTCAGGGCATAATGCCGGTAGGGGCGGCCCGAGGGCCGCCCCGCCGCAGTGGTTGAGAGAAATGAAGAGAATTGAGGATCATCCCTTGTGGGATTTACAGCTGCTCCAGCTCCCGCAGAGTATCCTGAATGGTTTTCTGGGGAATATAGACCGCCGCCATCTCCTGGAGCTGGGCCAGAGAGAGGGACCGGGCCGCCCCCACCATAGGGTGCCTCATAAATTTGCCGAAGCGGCGCTGGAACACAGCCTTGGATTTGGGATTGTCCAGCAGTTCGCCTACCGTAATTTGCCGGTTGCGTAAGTCCATGTAAAATCACCTCCGAAACAGTCTATGCGCCCGCCGCCCCGGCCTTGACTGCCGCTCCGCCGCCTTGACTTTTCCCGGGGATAAGGGTATACTGGGCCATAAAGATTTAGTTAAGAGATTGAGAAGGGAGCGGTTTCCGTGGCCAAAAAAAGAAAAGGCGTGCGCGCCGTCCTCACCACCGCCCACAACGCCCTGCGCCGCAAGCGGACAGTGGCGGTGGTCTACTTCACGCTGCGCATCCTGGTCATCGCCGTGATGGTGGCCCAAATTTTCAACGGGGACTTTGAAAGCGTGTTCCTGTGCGCGCTGACCCTGGTTCTATTCCTGCTGCCCACAGTGTTTGAGCGGGCGCTGATGATTGATTTGCCCAATACCTTGGAGATCGTCATTATGCTCTTTATCTTTGCCGCGGAAATTTTGGGGGAGATCAGTTCCTTTTACACCACCTTTAAGGGCTGGGATACCATTCTCCACACCATCAACGGCTTTCTGTGCGCCGCCATCGGCTTTGCCCTGGTGGACATGCTCAACCGGACGGAGAAGTTCTCCCTGTCCCTGTCGCCGGTGTTCATGTCCATCGTGGCTTTCTGCTTCTCCATGACCATCGGGGTGCTGTGGGAGTTTTTCGAGTGTGGGATGGACCAGCTGATGATGCTGGACATGCAGAAGGACGCGGTGGTCAACTCCATTTCCTCCGTCATGCTGGACCCCTCGGGGCTGAACAACCGGGTGATGATCCAGGACATTGTGGACACCATTGTTGTCACTGGCGACGGACAGCAGATCTCTCTGGGACTGGGCGGCTACCTGGACATCGGGCTCCTGGACACCATGAAGGACCTGTTCGTCAACTTCATCGGGGCGGTGGTCTTCTCCGTCATTGGCTACTTCTACGTCAAAACCCGGGGTCATGGCAAGTTCGCCAGCCGCTTTATCCCCCAGGTGGTGGAGGTCCAGCCGGAGGACATCAACCCCCGTCAGCCTAAATTTTTCAAACAGAAAAAATCTCCGCCGCCGGAGGAATAGAACGCTTTATGCCCTGACATACTAAGCCCATCCAAAACAAGGAGGGCTTGTATTATGAACGATAAGAAGACCTGCAACACCAGCATCCGTTGCTCTGTAGACACCTGCGCCTATCACTCCGGCGCCCAGAACTGCTGTTCCCTGGACTCCATCAAGGTGGGCTGCTGCGACTGCGCCCCCACCAAGTGTGAGGGCACCGAGTGCGCCTCCTTCAAGCTGGGCGGCAAGTGAGTTTTTCGTGAAAACAGCTCCACCCTGTAGGGTGGAGCTGTTTTTTATCCCAGATACAATCCATAATACCCCACCAGAGCCATGGCCATCAGCCCGGCGGTAATGAGCTGAATGGGCACGCCCCGGAAGGCCTTGGGGCAGCGGTTCAGATCCACCTCACCCTGGAGGCTGGCAAAGCTGGCCAGGGCCAGTGTGGCGCCCACGCCGCCGCACAGGGCGAAAATGAGGGCGGAGCCCAGGCCATAGCTGCGCTGGGTTACCAGCAGGGCGGAGCCCAGGGCGGCGCAGTTGGTGGAGATGGAGGCCAGGTTGCCGTCCACCCGTCGGGACAGCTCCGGCACACAGGCCCTGAAGAACCGGCGCAGTCCCGCCACAATGCTCGGGATGAGCAGGGCGAAAGCCAGAACCTGAAAGTAGCCAAGGCCAAACCGGGACAGCACCAAAAAGTTGAGCAGCCAGCCCGCCAGCGCGCCCAGCACCATCACCAGGGTCAGGCATAGGCCGGTGCGGATAGCCTCCCGGGAGTCGGTAAAGGCCTCCCGGTGGGTGCCGATACCCATGCAGGATACCAGCACCAGATTTTCCGACAGCAGGGCGGCCAGAGCGACCCCGGCCAGTTCCAAAGCTGTATTCATTGCGGGGTCCTCCTCTCACTGCGTGTCTTCATAGTTAATTCCTTCCGTCGTGTCCAGGTTGGCTACAATGTTCAGCGCCCGGTTGACGCCGGCGGTGATGGCCTTGGAGGTAGCGGTGGCGCCGCTTACGGTGTCCACCGCGTTGCTCCCGGAGCTGCGGATGGTGCCGGAGCGGCCGATATACCGCTCCAGAGCCTCAGGGGTCATGGCGGTGGTGCCCACCCGGTCGGTCTCGCTGTGGCTCTCGATGGCAACGCCGGTAACGGTGCCGTTCAGGTCCACCCCAACCGTCATGGTAACGGGTCCGCCAAAGCCTTGACTCTGCACCGAAACGCAGTAGCCCAACAGGTGGCCCTCCTCCCCGTAGCCGGCGATGATAGACAGAGCGCCTGGGGCGTAGTAGGGGGTTTCAGCCCCATCCACAGCCTGAGGCATGGCCTGAGAGAGAATTTCGCGCTGGGCCTGCACCCCGGCCCGGGCGGTGTCCAGGTCGGTAAAGCTGTGCACGCCAAAAATAACCAGGCAGGTGGCAATAAACACACCGGCCAGGGGTCCACCTGTTTTCAGCGTGGAGCGCAGCAGATCCAGCCAGGCCTCGCCGGGGGCCTGGCCCTCCTTGGGCCGGTAGGGAGACAGATCAATTTTGGGGCGGACAAACTTGATCTCTGATAAGCTTTCCCGGGCCTGAGCCAAGGCGGCCCGGGTGGCGGCAAAGCTGTTCACACCGAACCGCCGGGGCAGGCCCAGCCGGTCCAGCAGCCACACCATGCAGTTCATGGTGAGAATGGCCCAGCCAACTCCCTCCGGATAGGAGCTGTAGCTGCGTAGCAGAACGGTGAGCAGGCCGCAGCCCACCCCGAACATGATGTGCCCCCGGGGGGTGATAGGTGAGGTGGCCGGGTCAGTGGCGAAGAAGATGGCGCCCATCAGCAGTCCGCCGCCCATCAGCTGATAGGCGGTCCACACCAGGGGGGAGATCCCCTCCGGGGCGGAGAGCAGGGAGATGGCGGCCACCGTTCCCAAATAGGACAGGGGCACCCGGGGGGAAATCACCCGGCGCAGCAGCAGATAAATCAGCCCCAGCAGCAGCATGAAGGCGGAGACCTCCCCCATGCAGCCGCCGCGCTGGCCCAAAAGCATGATATCCAGGGGCTGGGGGGGCAGGGTCCCCTCATGAAGGTAGGCCATGGGTGTGGCGGACGACACTGCGTCCACCGCGGTGAGAGAGAGCTTTTGCAGCGGCTGAGGCCAGGTAGTCATCAGCAGGGGAAGGGTGCCGGCCAGCATCCGCCCGGCCAGGGCAGGGTTCATAAAGTTGCGGCCCAGCCCGCCGTAAAACTGCTTGACAACCACAATGGCGAAAGCGGCCCCCATCACCGGCACCCAGTAAGGGGCGCTGGCGGGCAGGCTGAGGGCCAGCAGCAGGCCGGTGACGCAGGCGGACAGGTCGTCCACCGACTGCCGCTGCCGGGTGAGCAGGCGGTAGAGGGCCTCAAGGGCCACACAGGAGACGACCGACACGGCGGTAAGCGCCAGTGCCCGGAGCCCAAAGAAGAATATGGCCATGCCGAGCGCGGGCGTCAGGGCCACCATCACGTCCACCATCATAGCCCTGGTGGTGGAGGGCTGGCGCAGCTGGGGAGAAAGGCGCCGGGGGGCGTAGCTTGCGCTCATGGGGCAGCGCCCCCTCTCTTCACAAAATTAGCGGCCTGGGCCACTGTCTCCACCAGCGGAATCTGGGCCGGACAGATGAACGAGCAGCAGCCGCAGGAGTTGCAGTCCTCCAGGGGGAAACGGGAGAGCTTGTTCAGGTCCCGGTCCTCCAGGTAGCGGCGGATCACGGTGGGGGCCAGGTGCATGGGGCAGGCTCCCACGCACTTGCCGCAGCGGATGCACACCCCGGCGGGAGTGTCAGGCTTGTGCTCCCAGTCGGTAAGGCATACCAGGCTGTTGGTGTCCTTCATCACCGGAGCTTCCAGGTCCTGAAGAGCCACTCCCATCATGGGTCCGCCGGTGAGGATGCGGTCTGCTTCCTCCTTCAGGCCTCCGCAGGTCTCCAGCAGGTGGCGCAGCGGGGTGCCGATGGGCACCCACAGGTTCCGGGGGCGGGTCACCGCCCCGCCGGTGATGGTCACCGCCCGGTGGGTGAGAGGACGGCCCTGAAACAGGGCGTCCTGAATAGCGAAAACAGTGGCCACATTAAATACAGCGCAGTGCACATCGGTGGGCACGCCGCCCGGGGGGACCTCCCGGCCGGTAACGGTCTGAATAATCTGCTTCTCCGCTCCCAAGGGGTAACAGGTGCGCACGGGAATGATCTGCACCCGCCCGTTGCCGGAGCGGCGCAGGCGGCGCTCCACCGCCTCCACGGCGTTGAGCTTGTCCCCTTCCGTCACCACCACCACCCGGTCGGCCCCCAGGCACCGGGCAATGGCCTGGGCCCCCCGGAGGATGTGCTCACTGCGTTCCAGCAGAAGGCGGTAGTCGGCGGTGACATAGGGCTCGCACTCGGCCACATTGACGATCAGCGTATCCACCTTTCCGGCGGATTCAGCGATTTTCTGCCAGGTAGGATAGGTTCCGCCCCCCATGCCCACAATGCCGGCCCACTCTACACGCTCCACCAGCTGCTCCAGGGTGAGCAGCCGGGGATCCAGGGGGGCGGGACGGCCGCCGTAGTGCTCGCCCCGCTCGTCATTCTGGATAACGATGGCGGGGGAGAGGCCGCCCCAGGGGTGAGGCCGGTCCTCGATGGCGGTCACCCGGCCGGATACGCTGGCGTGGGCAGTGGCCCCGGTCTGGCCCCGCCGGGCGATAGGCTGGCCCGCCGTCACCGGGTCGCCGGGACGCACCATGGGCGTGGCAGGGCCGTCGGCGCACATGATCAGAGGAATGATAAGCTCCTGGGGCGTGTGAGACAGCCGGGCCAGGGGCTTGCGCCGGGTCATATCTTTTCGTGTGGCGGGGTAAACCCCGCCAAAGAAGGAGTGGGTCATAGGAAAGGTCCTCCCGGCGGCCCAAGCAGAGCCGCGTTTCGACAAAGTAAATGGAATGTTGCTGTAAAGATACAGCATACATGATAATCCAACAAAAGCCGTATGTCAACGTTCATTATAACCAGAAAATGCGAAATGCCCCGCCCGGGGCGGGACATTTTCAAAGCCGTCAGCGGGTGGCGTGTCCCCCGGAGCGGGGGGATTTCGCCTCCTGCTTTTTCTGGATGCCCAGCTGGGCGGCGTGGGGGGCGGCCTCAGCCCAGGGGAGCAAAAAGGTGTGAATATTCAGCTGCCGGGCGGTGTCAGCCTTGTGGCACAGGGTGTCCCCGTCATCAAACAGCACAAAGTGCGCCCCGCTTTCCCGGCTCATGTAGGTGAAGTACCGGGCGCACAGGTCACCGGAGAAAAACACCGCGGGGGACAGTCTCTGCTTCAGCTCTTCCAGCTCCCGCTCAGAGAGGGGCTGACCGCTGCCGGTGGGGGAGGGGAGGAAAAAGTCCTCTCGCCGCGTCTCCAAAGCCAGCACCACCCGGCTCTCCCCAAAGCGCTCCAGCGCCTCCTCCAGCCGCCGCCGGAGGGACCCTCCAGACAGGGCGGAGGGGATCATCACCCGGGCGTGGGGGGCGTGGGGGGCGTACCGCTCGTTCACATAGAGAGCAAGCCCCCGGCGGGCGAACTGCTCATCCAGGGCGGCGGCAATCTGCTCCAGCGGCGGCAGCCGGTTTTCAAAGTCCAGAATGGCCCCGGAGAATCCCCTGGCCTGGCACTCCCGGAGAATTTCCTGGCACAGCGGTCCGGTGGGTCCCAGGCCATCAAAGTCCTGGTCGTCCGCCACCATCAGCCCTCCTCTGGGAACAGTGCTGTCCGCGCGAAACAAGTGGGGGCCCGGCCCCAGCCGGTAGGCGAGGTGGGCGGGGGTGACCTGCCAGCCCCGCAGGGCGGGCAGCTGCCGGGGGGGCAGGGTGATGATAAAGGTGTCCTGAGCCATGGGAGTTCCCCCTTGTCCGAAGTTTCATCCTGTGATATACTACGCTGTACAGCCTATGAAATGAAACGAGAGGTTAGAACCATGTCTCTATCACCCATACCCCGAGGGGTTTACCCCGCGGTGACCGATATCTCGCCGGATCTGCTGGCGGAAAAGGGCGTCCGCCTGGTGCTGGCCGATCTGGACAACACTCTGGTTCCCTACAAGACAGCGGATCCTCCGGCGGAGATTATAGCCTGGAAGCGGGCGCTGGAGGCCAGGGGGATACGGCTTTTTCTGCTGTCCAACAGCCGTAAGCCGGGCAGGGCCAAGGCTTTTGCGGAGAAGCTGGATATTCCCTATCAGGGTCACTCGGGCAAACCGAAAAAGACGGGTTACCTCCAGGCCATGGAGCGAATGGGGGTCACGCCCGCGCAGACCGTCATGGTGGGGGACCAGATCTTTACCGACACGCTGGGGGCCAGCAACGCCGGGGTGGTCCCCATGCTGGTGGAGCCCATCCGCCTTGCGGGGAACCCGGGGCGGTATCTCCGCTACGCGCTGGAGACCCCCTTTCGCCTGCTGGGCAGAAGGAGGCCCTTTCTATGAGCGCGAAATTCGGCCCTGCGGGCAACTGCGACAGCTTTTCCAGGGTGCACAAATCTTCCCTGGCTGCCCCCGGTTGGATTGCTGACTTCGGCCTGGACTGCTATGAGTACCAGTGCGGCAAGGGCGTCCATGTGGGGGAGGAGGCCGCCCGGAACATTGGAGAGAAGGCCCGGCAGGCGGGAATTTCCCTCTCCCTCCACGCCCCCTACTTTATCAACCTGGCCAACCCGGACCCGGAATCCTTGCGCAAAACCACCGGCTATATCATCGCCGGCTGCCAGGTGGCCGGCTGGATGGGGGCAGACCGGGTGGTGATCCACTCCGGGGCTCTGATGAAGCGCTCTCGCCGGGAGGCGCTGGACATCGCGAAAAAATCTCTGGCAGAGGTGATTGCCGCCTGTGACGCCCAGGGCTTTGGCCACATCGCCCTGTGTCCGGAGACCATGGGGAAAATCAACCAGCTGGGAAACCTGGACGAGGTGCTGGAGCTGTGCGCCCTGGACAGCCGCCTGATCCCCTGCATCGACTTTGGCCATCTCTACGCCCGCTCCCTGGGAGAGGACGACGGCCGGGAGGCCTTTGCCCGGATGCTGGACCGGGTGGAGGAGGTGCTGGGGCAGGACCGGGCGTCCCGCTTCCACAGCCACTTCTCCCATATCCAATTCACCCCGAACGGCGGGGAGAAGTGCCACCGCACCTTTGCCGATGACGGCGGCTATGGCCCCGACTGGGCGCCTCTGGCCGCCGAAATTGCCCGCCGGGGCTGGTCGCCCACCTTTATCTGCGAGTCCGCCGGAACCCAGGCGGAGGACGCGCTGACCATGAAACAAATCTATCGGGAGTGTCTGCCATGAACCACATTGAGAAAATTGCTGCCCAGCTGCCGGCCTACGGTCTGGACGCCATGTTGATTACAAGCTCCTCCGGAGAGCGGTACGCCCTGGGGTTTCACGGGGAGGGGATGCTGCTGATTGCCCGGGATGGGGCCCAATACTCCACCGACGGCCGGTATATCGAGGCCGCCCGTGAGCAAATCAACGGCGCGCAGGTGGTGCTCACCACGCCGGAGAAGGGGCATCTGGCCTTCGCCAGGGAATATATAGAGCAGAAGCAGCTGCGCAATATTGGCTTTGAGAGCGGCCGGATGACGGTGGACAGCCACCGGAAGTACACCCAGGAGCTGCCGGGCATCCTCACACCCGCCCAGAAGCTGCTGGACGAGCTGCGCTCCTCCAAGGACGAGGGGGAGCTGGCCCTGATGCGTCGTGCTCAGGAGATCACCGACGATACCTTTAAAGCGGTGCTCAACTTCATCCGCCCCGGCATGACAGAGCGGGAGATCGCCGCCCTCCTGGTCTACGAATTGATGAGCAGGGGCGGGGAGAAGCCGTCCTTCGACCTCATCGTGGCCGCGGGGGCCAACGGTTCCCGGCCGCACGCCGTCCCCGGCGACCAGGTGGTGGACACAGGGATGTTCATCACCATGGATTTTGGCTGCAAGGTAGAGGGATATTGCTCCGACATGACCCGCACTGTGGCCCTGGGCCACCCGACAGAGGAGATGGAGGTGGTGTACAGCGCCGTCCTGGCCGCCCAGAAGGCGGGGATCAACGCTGCCCGGGCCGGGGTTACCGGTGAGGAGATCGATGCCGCCGCCCGGCGGGTTCTTCAGGAGGCGGGCTACGGTGAATACTTCTCCCACAGCTTTGGCCACTCCCTGGGGGTGGATATTCACGAATCTCCCAACGCCAGCGCCAAGGAGAAGGGGCCCATGCCGGCGGGGGCGGTAATCTCCGCCGAGCCGGGGGTCTATATTCCAGGCCGCTTTGGGGTGCGCATTGAGGATGTGCTGATCCTGAAGGAGGGCGGCTGTGAGAACATCACCCGCTCCCCCAAGGACTTGATCGTGCTGTGATGGATAGGGAAAGAACCTGCTGCTTCACCGGTCACCGGCCCGACAAGCTGCCTTGGGGAACACGGGAGAGCGACCCCCGATGCGTCCGGCTGAAGGAGCGCATCGCCCAGGGGGTGGAGGAGGCCTACGTCCTGGGGGACCGGCACTTTATCTGCGGAATGGCCCAGGGCTGCGATCTGTACTTTGCCGAGGCGGTGCTGGCGCTGCGGGAGCGGCATGGTGATGCCGCCCTGGAGTGCGCCCGGCCCTGTGAGACCCAGTCGGACAGCTGGCCGGCGGCGGAACAGGCCCGCTACCGGTCCATCCTGGACCGCTGCGACTATGAGACGCTGGTCCAGCACCACTACGACCGCTTCTGTATGCTCCGGCGCAACCGCTACATGGCGGACCGGTCTCACCGGCTTATCGCCGTGTACAACGGCATGCCGAAGGGGGGCACTTACCAGACGCTGCTTTACGCCATGAAAAAGGGGCTGACCACCCGAATTTTAGATTTGGAGGACATTGGATGACTACCCTCATGCACATGTGCTGCGCGCCCTGCGCCAACCGCCCCATCGCCCAGCTCCGGGCGGAGGGGACCGCTGTCACCGGTTTCTGGTTCAACCCCAATATTCACCCCTATACCGAGTACCAGGCCAGAAAGCGCGCCTTGGAGGAGTACGCCAGAGAGATTGGTATGAAGCTTGTCATCGGTGGAAGCTATGACCTGTGCCCCTTTATCACCGCCGTGGTGGGAGACATCGGCGGCCGGTGCGCCTACTGCTATCGGGTTCGGATGGAGCAGACCGCCCGGTACGCCGCTGAAAACGGGTTTGACAGTTTTACCACCTCCCTGCTCATCTCCCCCTATCAGAATCATGAGGCCATCGCCGCTGCTGCCCGGGAGATGGGAGAACAATACGGCGTGGACTTCCTCTACCGGGACTTCCGCCCTCTGTTTCAGGAGGGCCAGCAGTTTGCCCGTGATCACGGTTTCTATATGCAGAAGTATTGCGGCTGCGTTTTCAGCGAGGAAGACCGCTATATGGCGGCCAAGCGGAAAAAGAGAGCCGCCCGAGAGGCGGCGGCAGGTGAAGTTAATGAGAACAAATAAATTTTTAATGAATTACATTAAATAATTATTGACAAAGATAATATCTCCTGCTATACTGTGAGTTAGAACCGGGTTCACAATACAGCTTTGGAGGTATGCGGTATGAAAAAATTTTACGGCCTTGCACGAACGGTGTCCAAGATTATAGAGATTATCCACTGGGTCAACGCCTTGCTCATGACAGGGCTGCTGATATGCAGTTTGGTCAACGGCCCCTGGCTCCAGGGATTTTTGGAGCAAAATGTGCCTGAATACGGCACAATGATGTCAGTCTATGGCTTTGAGATGGTCACGATAGGCGCTTCCGGGCAGACGGATCTGCGGGGGCTGACATTGTTCAGCGCCGCGGCCGCGGTCATTTTTTCCCTGATGGCCATGGTGTGCCGCAACGTCTGTCTGATCCTGAAAAAGTCGGAGGGTGCTACTCCCTTTCAGGCGGACAACATCCGCATGGTCCGGGAGATCGGGATATTCTACATCTCCGTTCCTCTGTTCGGTCTGGCGGTGAGTGTCCTGTCCCGTCTGGTGATTGGGATGGACGTTCTGGAGGTCAGTATGGATCTCAGCGGCCTGATACACGGCCTTGTGGTGCTGTGCCTGGCTCAGTTCTTTGCCCGGGGAATGGACCTGGAGCGGGATCTGGATGGGCTGATGTAACGGAGGAGGGACTATGGGAAAGATTATTCTGCGTCTGGACCGGATGATGGTGGAGCGGAAGATGTCCCTCAACGAGCTGGCGGAGCGGGTGGGCATCTCCAATGTCAACCTTTCCAAAATCAAGAATAACCGGGTCACCGCCATCCGGTTTTCCACCCTTGCCGCGATCTGCGAGGTGCTGGATTGTGAGGCGGGGGATATTCTGGAATTTCAAAAGGAATAAAAAAACATCCCGCCTCCAAGGGAGGCGGGATAAGTTTATCTCAGTCGAAAAATGACTTGTCTGCTCAGGCCAGAGCCTTCTTGGCGGTGTCGGTGAGCTGGGTGAAGGCGGCCTTATCGTTCACGGCCATCTCGGCCAGCATTTTGCGGTTAATCACGATGCCGGCCTTCTTCAGCCCGTTCATAAAGGTGGAGTAGTTCATGCCGTTCAGCTTGCAGCCGGCGTTGATCCGGGTGATCCACAGCTGCCGGAAATCGCGCTTTTTCAGCTTGCGGCCAGTGTAGGCGTATACGCCGGACTTCATCACGGCCTGATTGGCCATTTTAAAGTGCTTGGACTTGGAGCCCCAATAGCCCTTGGCCATCTTGAGGATTTTATTTCTTCTTTTGCGCGTCATCATCGCGCCCTTCACTCTTGCCATAATTCGTTCCCTCCCTTGTCTTACTTATACAGGATCATGCGCTTGATGGCGGCCTCATTGGTCTTGTCGGCGTAGGTGGTGCCGCGCAGAGCCCGTTTGAGCTTGGTGGTCTTGCCGTGGCCGTTGAGCAGGTGGCGCTTCTTGGTCATCGCGCGCTTGACTTTGCCGGTCTTAGTGAGGGAGAAACGCTTTTTGGCGCCGCTGTGAGTCTTGATCTTAATCTTTTTCGCCATAACAGTTTAAGCTCCTTTACTTACTTTTTGTCTTTAACAGGCTTGGGTGACAGAAAAATGGACATATGCCGTCCCTCCAGCTTGGGGGACTTGTCCATTACGGCGATTTCGCCGCACTCCTCGGCAAACTTCACCAGCAGATCCTGGCCGATGTTGGTGTGGGCCATCTCCCGCCCGCGGAAGCGGACGGTGACCTTGCACCGGTTGCCCTCAGCCAGAAACTTCTGGGCATTGCGCAGCTTTACATTGAAGTCGTTGACGTCAATGCTGGGAGACATGCGGATTTCCTTGATCTCCACCACCCGCTGGTTCTTGCGGGCTTCCTTCTCGCGCTTGGTCTGCTCGAACCGGTACTTGCCGTAGTCCATGAGCTTACACACGGGGGGAACGGCATTGGGGGAAATCTTGACCAGATCCAGACTCCGCTCCTCAGCCAGGCGAAGAGCCTCCAGCGAAGACATAATGCCCAGCTGCTCGCCGGATTCAGAGATCAGGCGTACCTCTTTATCCCGGATATCCTCATTGGTTTGATGACCTGTGTTAGCGATGGGAAGCACCTCCAGACAAAATAAAATGTGGGCTGCCGGCACGGTCCCCACATCATAATACAACGGCGCCGGAAAACCGACGGCGCTGCTTCCATGTTGACCCTTTGGCTTCAGCCTGGGGTGAGGACGGGGGAACCGTACCTGCTTTCTTGTGCGAGGTGCATTATAACATTGAGAACCGGAGCTGTCAAGGAAAAGATTTGATTTTCCAGACAGAAAAATTTTTCTCGCTCCTCTGCTCCATTTACATAATAATAAAACATAAAAAGGGCGAAAATCAGTTTTACACATTTTCCACAGATTTGTCCACACTGATGGGAATGAAATCCCGATATATCAATGTGACTGCTGGAGGAGAATCACAGAATACGGATGTATTTTTTCGGAACGGACAAATTGAGGATAACATAACGCAAAAATTACAGGTGGCGGGAACGCTTTGCTCCACCTGGGCTTTACCCCAGAGCAATATCCCGCGTGGCGTAGGCGTTCAGGTCCCAGCTGGCGGTGTGCCCGGCCTGAAACTCATAAAATCCCTGGCAGCCGATCATAGCTGCGTTGTCGCCGCACCAGCGCGGCTCCGGCAGGAACAGCCTATCCCCGCTCTGTGCGCAGGCGGCCTGCAAATCGGCCCGGATGCGGCGGTTGGCGGCTACGCCCCCCGCCACGGCGATTTTCCCGTAGCCGGTCATTTTTGCGGCGGATATTACCCGGGGAACCAGTGAGTTGCTCACCGCCCGGCCAAAACTGGCGGCAAAGGAGGGCAGGTCCAGCGCCTCCCCTTTCTGCTCCGAATTGTGGATCAGGTTCAGGCTGGCGGTTTTCAGTCCGGAGAAAGACATGTCCAGCTCCGCGCCGGACACGTGGGGCACCGGGAGGTCGTACTTTGTGTCGTCTCCGCCCTGGGCCAATTTGTCCATGGGGGCGCCGCCCGGATAGCCGATGCCCAGCACCCGGGCCACTTTGTCGAAGCACTCCCCTGCGGCGTCATCCTGTGTCCCCCCCAGCACGGCCATGTCTGTATAAGTCCGTACATCCATAATGGCGGTGGTTCCCCCGGAGACGCACAGGCAGACAAAGGGGGGCTCCAGGTCGGGGTGGGTGATGTAGTTGGCGGCGATGTGCCCCCGCACATGGTGAACGGGGATCAGAGGCAGATCCAGGGCCATCGCCGCCCCCTTGGCGAAGTTGACCCCTACCAGCACCGCTCCGATAAGCCCGGGGGCGTAGGTGACGGCGATGGCGTCCAGCTGGAATTTGGTCAGCCCGGCCTCAGAGACGGCTCTGTCCGCCAGGCCGGAGATGGCCTCCACGTGCTTCCGGGAGGCGATCTCCGGCACCACCCCGCCATAGATGGTGTGCATCTCAATCTGGGAGGAGACGTGGGAGGACAGCACCGTACGCCCGTCACGGACAACGGCGGCGGCGGTATCGTCGCAGGAGGACTCAATGGCTAAGATGTTCATCATATCACTGCTTTCCCTAATAATTGCGGAAGTCAAACGTAATTTGGGACAAGGGCAGAGCTCTTGCCCTGCAGATCTTACTCAAATTTCCGGGTCATGATCACTGCGTCCTCCCGAGGGTGCTGGTAGTAGCCGGTCCGCAGGCCAGCCCGCTGGAAGCCGTGCTTCTCATACAGGGCGATGGCGGCTGTGTTGGACTTGCGCACCTCCAGGGTGAGGAAAGCAAGGTTGACCTCCCCAAACCGGCAGAACACGTCCAGCAGGGAGGAGGCCACCCCGTGCCGCCGGGCGTCGGGGGCCACTGCGATATTGTCGATGTAGCCCTCGTCCAGCACCGCGTGAAGCCCTGCGTAGCCCAGAATGTTGCCTTCCTCCCCGTCCTCGGCCACGATAAAGCTGGCCTGGGGATCAAACAGGGCGTCCTCCAGCAGATTTTCACTCCAGGGATCGGTGAAACACTCCCGCTCCAGAGCGGCGATCTGGGGGA
This sequence comes from uncultured Bacillota bacterium, assembly GCA_947073765.1. GTDB lineage: Bacteria > Bacillota > Clostridia > Oscillospirales > Oscillospiraceae > Lawsonibacter. Next base: position 14,478 of record CAMTMZ010000037.1, read on the forward strand.
TGTGGCTGCGGTCCATGGGGACGATTTCATAATACATGGTGGAAGCTCCTTCCCAAATTTATAACAGGTTTCGCCGGTGGAGAACCATCCAGGCGATCCAGCCCAGCCCGAAGCCCAGAACTGGGAGGGTGGTAAACGCGGTCAGAATGATGCCGGGAATTCCCCCGGCACCCGAGACGACGAAGATCCAGTACAACCCCAGCAGGTGGAGCGGTGCTGCTACGATCAGGGGCAGCAGCCGCACCAGCCAGCTGAACCGGCCGCGGAAGTTATAGCACAGCAGCAGCTGAAGGAACGTGAAGGGCAGAGCGGGGTAAACAGAGCCCAGGACGGGGATCGCGGCGAGGGCCATCCCCAGATCAAAGCTCATCAACAGGTAGGACAGGGGCGGCAGGACCATCCCCGCCAGCAAAATCAGATTGACTTTCAGCTTAACGGACATAGATATCCCCCTTTTCGATGCAGCTTCCAATCAGTTGAATGGCGCTCCGGCCGGGGCGCTGTCCGCCGGCAGGAGTCAGTGGGCCTCCGCCCAGGTTTTGCCGGCGTGGGTCTCGGCCAGGAGGGGGACAGAGAGGGCGGCCACGCCCTCCATCTCCTCCTCCACCAGCCGGCATACGGCCTCGGCCTCGGCCTCCGGGCACTCCACAATGAGCTCGTCGTGAACCTGGAGGACCAATCTGCCCTCCAGCCCCTCGGCTTTCAGGCGATTCCGGACCCGGATCATAGCCAGCTTGATAATATCGGCGGCGGTGCCCTGAATGGGGGCGTTGAGGGCCACCCGCTCTCCAAAGGACCGGGTGTTGAAGTTGGAGGACTTGATTTCCGGAATCCACCGCCGCCGTCTCCACAGGGTGGACACATACCCGGTCTGTTTGGCCTGCTCCACCACTCCGTCCATGTAGGCGCGCACCCCGGCGTAGTGGACAAAATATCGGTCCATATACTCCTTGGCCTCCTGGACGGTGACCCCGATGTCCTGGGACAGGGAAAAGGGGGAGATGCCGTAAACGATGCCGAAATTGACCGCTTTCGCGCTTCTTCTCATCTGGGGCTCCACCTCCTCGACGGATACGCCGAAGACCTGGGAGGCGGTGATGGTGTGGATATCCTCGCCGCTTTTGAAGCCGTCAATCATGGCCTGGTCCCCGGCCATGTGGGCCAGCAGGCGCAGCTCGATCTGGGAGTAGTCGGCGTCCACCAGCACCTTCCCGGCGGGGGCGGCGAACATCTTCCGCAATTCCGCCCCCAGTTTGGTGCGGACGGGGATGTTCTGCAAATTGGGCTCGGTGGAGCTCAGCCGCCCCGTGGCGGTTACTGTGTTCTGGAAGGAGGTGTGGATTTTCCCGTCAGGGCCGATCACCTTGCTCAGTCCGTCCACATAGGTGGACTTTAATTTGGTGAGCTGGCGGTACTCCAGAATGCTGTCAATAATGGGGTGTTCTCCCCGGAGCTTTTCCAGCACGTCGGCGTTGGTAGAATAGCCTGTCTTGGTCTTTTTCACCGGGGGCAGGCCCAGCTTGTCAAAGAGAATATGGCCCAGCTGCTGGGTGGAGTTGATATTAAAGGTATCCTCCCCGGCCAGGGCGTAGATGGTTTTCTGCACCTCGTCGATCCGCCCGGCCAGCATATCCCCGAACTCTGCCAGCGCCCCCCGGTCGATGAGGAAGCCCTCGGTCTCCATTTCTGCCAGTACCCGGCACAGGGGCAGGTCCACCCTCTCATACAGCTCCCACATATCCAGCTCCCGGAGCCGCTTTTCCAGCGCCTCCCGGAGGGCGCCGGTCCAGGCGCAGTGGGACATGAGGGCGGCCAGAGGGGCCGTGGGGTCGGACAGGGGACCGAAGGCCCCATCGTCCAGGTAGAGAGAGGCCGGGTCGGCCTGGGTCTTGAAGTAGGTCAGCACCAGCTTTTCCAGCTCATAGCTGCCGTCGGTGGGGGCCAGGAGGTAGGCGGCCACCTCGGTGTCGAAAACGAAGCCCTCCGGGGTGATCCCCTCGGCCAGCAGGGCCCGGCACAGGTTTTTCAGGCCGTGGACCGCCTTTTTGATCTCCGGGTCGGAGAAAAAGTCCCGCAGAAAGTCATTGTAGCAGTCCAGCTTGTCCGAGAAAAACAGGGCGGCGGAGTTGGTTTTTTCGTCCTCCTGCCACTCCACGCACACCACGTCCAGCCCCGGCAGGGCCAGCACATCCACGCAGTCTCTGCCCCGCCAAAGCGCCAGCAGCTCCTCCGTCCGCGCCCGGGTTTCCACGGTCTCGCTGGTGCAGGTGCACTCAAAGGCGGGGGCCTCCGCGGTGTCCCCCTCCCCCTGGGGGGCGGTGAGGCCGTATTTGTCGATGAGCTTGGAGAACTCCAGGTCCAAAAAGAGCTGGTACAGCCGGTTGTTGTCCGGCTTCTGCCGCAAATTGTCCTCCGGTTTGAAGTTAATGGGTGCGTCGGTGCGGATGGTGGCCAGGTCGTAGGACAGGCGGGCGTTCTCCTCCCCGGCGGTGAGGTTTTTGATGGCGGCGGGCTTGGCCTGCACGTCGGGCAGGGCGGCGTAGATGGCGTCGATGGTGTGGTACTGCTGGATCAGGGCCATGGCGGTCTTTTCGCCTACCCCCTTGACGCCGGGGTAGTTGTCGGAGGAGTCCCCCATAAGGGCCTTCAGGTCAATAATGCTTCTGGGCTCAAAGCCGTACTCCTCCCGGAAGGCTTCGGGGGTCATGTCCTTTGTGGTGGTGCGGCCCATGCGGGTGGACACCAGCTTGACGGTGGTCCGGTCCGTCACCAGCTGGAGGGCGTCCTTGTCCCCGGTGACGATGGCCGTCTCCCATCCGGCTTCCTCGTCCAGCCGGGCGATGGTGCCCAGCAGATCGTCGGCCTCCCAGCCGTCCAGCTCGTATATGGGCACGTTCATGGCCCCCAGCACGTCCTTCAGAAGGGGCATTTGGCTGGCCAGCTCATCGGGCATCCCCTTGCGGTTGGCCTTGTAGCTCTGGTAGGCCTGGTGGCGGAAGGTGGGAGCTGCGCGGTCAAAGGTGACGCACAGGGCGTCGGGGGCGGCCTCATCCAACAGCTTGTTTAAAATGTTGAGAAAGCCGAAAATGGCGTTGGTGGGCTGACCCTCCCGGGTGGTCAGGTTCTGGCTCACTCCGTAAAAGGCTCTGTTGACAATGGAATTGCCGTCCAGGACCATCAGTTTTTTCATAGCGGATGTCTCCCTCAGCGTTTTTAAATCTCAATAGTATAGTATATCAGCTTTTGCCCCGATGGGCAAGAAAACGCATCTTTTTTTCTGGACGAGTTTGTGATATACTGTCAGTCAGAAATGATACCTCACCTTTGGAGGCGCCTATGCTGTTCAATTCTGTCGATTTTCTGCTGTTTTTCCCGCTGGTAACAGCACTTTATTTTCTGCTTCCCCATGGGGCGCGGTGGGTGTGGCTGCTTCTGGCCAGCTACTATTTCTATATGTGCTGGAATGCCAGATACGCGCTGCTCATCGCCCTGTCCACCCTGATCACCTATGCCAGCGGACTGCTGATCCACAGGTCAGGGGAGCGGCAGGGGCTGAAAAAGCTGTGGGTGTTTCTTAGCTTTGCCTCCAACCTGGCCATTTTGTTTTTCTTCAAGTATTTTGACTTTTTCCTGGACAATCTGTCGGCTGTGCTGGCCCTGGGAGGGATCGTACTCAGGCGTCCGGGCTTTGACGTAGTCCTCCCGGTGGGGATATCCTTCTACACCTTCCAGGCTCTGTCCTACACGGTGGACGTCTACCGGAGGGAGGTGGAGCCGGAGAAAAATCCTTTCCGGTACGCCCTGTTTGTCTCCTTCTTCCCCCAGCTGGTGGCCGGCCCCATAGAGCGGTCCAAAAATCTGCTGGGCCAGCTGTATGAGCGGCACAGCTTCGACCCCGACCGGGTGCGGGAGGGCCTGCTGCTCATGCTATGGGGGATGTTTGAGAAGATTGTCGTCGCGGACCGGCTGGCTATGCTGGTGGATCATGTCTACGACAACTATGCCGAACTGCCCGGCGCGGCCATTGTGGTGGCAACAGTGTTTTTCGCCTTTCAGATCTACAGCGACTTTGCCGGCTACTCCCACATCGCCATCGGCGCGGCCCAGGTGATGGGCTTTACGCTGATGGAAAACTTCCGGCGGCCCTATCTGGCCCGGTCAGCGGCGGATTTCTGGCGGCGGTGGCATATCTCCCTGTCCACCTGGTTCCGGGACTATCTTTATATTCCCTTGGGAGGAAACCGGAAGGGGAGAGGACGCAAATATATCAACACCATGGTTACATTTCTGGTCAGCGGGCTGTGGCACGGGGCCAGCTGGAGCTTTGTGGTATGGGGGGGACTCAACGGGGCCTATCAGGTGCTGGGGGAGATGCTGTCCCCGGTCCGGGAGGGGGTCTGCCGGGTCCTGCGTGTCAACCGGAAGGGCCTGCTCTGGCGTGGGGGGCAGACGGTATTCACCTTCTGTCTCATAGACTTTGCCTGGCTGTTTTTCCGGGCTCCCTCCTTCTCCGCCGCCCGGGGGATGCTGGCCCACACTCTGAGAAATTTTCAGCTGTCCGCCCTGCCGGGGCAGCTGCTGAACCTGAAGCTGAACGGCCCCAATTTTCTGGCGGCGCTGGCCGGCGTCGGGGTGCTTCTGACAGCCGACCTGCTCCAGGAGCGGTTGGGCCCCCTGCGGCCCCGCCTTGTCCGGCTGGCTCTGCCGGTGCGGTGGGCCTTCTATCTGGCGGCGGTGCTGGCAGTGCTGATTTTCGGGGTCTACGGCCCGGGTTATGACGCCAGGGCCTTTGCTTACTTCCAGTTCTGAGGTGCTGTGATGAAGAAAAATGTTCGGTTTTTCGTCTCTGCTTTGGCCTTTATTCTGCTGCTGTGGGCGGTTCTGGTCCCCGTTCAGAGGGTGCTGGCCAGAAAGTCGCTGGAAGGCCCATGGGATATGACCAACAAGATTGGCGGCTTCTATAATGAGCAGGAGAACCAGTTTGATGTCATGTTTTTCGGCCCCAGCCACGCCTACGCCGCCTTCAGCCCCCTGGTGATCTGGGAGGAGACAGGGATCAAAAGCTACGTCTTTGCCACCCAGCAGCAGCCCCTGTGGGCTACCTATACCTATATTAAGGAGGCCTTGAAGACGCAGTCCCCCGCCCTCATTGTGGTGGAATGCCGCATGGCCTTTGGCGACAAGGAATATTACATGGAGGGTAACGACGACAAGGCGGTGACCTATCCCTATATGGATGATCTTCCCCTGTCCTGGAACAAGGTGGAGCTGGCGCTGGAGTCCGCCCCCGGTCTGGAGGACCGGCTGGGGCTGCTGTTCAACTTTATGATGTACCACAGCCGCTGGAGCGACCTCCACCGGTCCGACCTCACCTTCCGCCGCGCCCAGGCCCGGGACCCCTACAAGGGCTTTGTCATGCTGGAGCCCCAGCAGACGCCCCAGCCCCGCCCCGCCATTGAGACGGTAACGGGCCGTACCCCTCTGCTGGAAAAAAATCAGCGCTGGCTGGAGGAGATCATCAGGCTGTGCCGGGAAGAGGGGATCGAGCTGTGGCTGGTGAAAAGCCCCTCCAACCTGGAGCCGGAGGAGAAGGCCATGCTCAACACGGTGGAGGAGCTTGCCCGGCAGAACAATGTGCCCTTCCACGATTTTAACGGGGACTACGGGGACATTGGGCTGAACGAATCCATGTTTTACGACGCCCACCACCTGGACGCGGTGGGGGCGGACCGGTTCAGCCGGTATTTTGCCAACGCCTTGGCGCTGGCCCGGCCCAATCTGAAAACCGAGCCCGGCGACCCGGTCTGGGCGGCGGACCTGGAGCTCTATAAGGCCGCGATGGAGGAGCTGACGGGGTAAGCCGAGGGCGGCCCGGTGCCGCTCCTACATTCCGTCTAAAAACAGCGGGGAGCCTGGGAGGTTTCCCGCTGTTTTGACCATTGACTTCCCCAACCCACCTGCGTATAATACAGGGACGCCCGGAAAAAGCCGGGCCGTCGTTTTGGGAGGAAGAAAAAATGGAGTCCTATACTTATCTGCTTCTGCTGGCGGTGATCCTGCTGTCCACCAAGGTCTTTGGCCTGATTACAGAGCATGTCCATCTGCCCCAGGTAGTTGGGGCGCTGCTGGCGGGCATCGTTCTGGGCCCCAGTGGCTTCGGAGTGCTGGAGAGCACCGACTTTCTGGTAAAGGCGGCGGAGATCGGCGTAATTATGCTCATGTTCACCGCCGGTATTGACACCGATATGAAGGAACTGAAGGAGACGGGGGTTCAGGCCAGCGTCATCGCTGTTCTGGGGGTGTTTGTCCCCCTGCTGCTGTGCGGAGGGCTGTACTTTTTGTTTTTCTGCGGCGGAGAGTTTACCTCTTATAATCTGCTCAAGTCCGCTTTTATGGGCTCGGTGTTCTCTGCTACCTCGGTGTCCATTACGGTGGAGACCCTCAATGAAATGGGCAAGTTGAAAACCAGAACGGGCACCACCCTGCTCAGCGCGGCCCTCATCGACGATATCATCGGCATTGTTGTGCTGTCCGTTCTCAGCGCCTTCAGCTCCGGAGATTCTGACCCTGTGCGGGTGCTGATCCGCATTGCGCTTTTCTTTGCCTATGTGCTGGCGGTGGGGCTGGTGGTCCGGCGGGTGTTCAGCTACATCGCGGAGGAGCACTGGCACAGCCGCCGGGTGGCGGTGTGGGCCCTGGCCTTCTGCCTGCTTATGGCTTACTGTGCGGAGGAGTGGTTCGGCGTGGCCGACATCACTGGAGCCTACTTTGCCGGGCTCATCCTGTGTAACGTGACCAAGGCGAGAAAGTTCGTGGCCAAAAAGTTTACCGTTACCTCTTATATGGTGTTTACGCCGGTATTCTTTGCCAGCGTGGGCATGAAGACCAACCTGCGGGAGATGAACTCCGGCATACTGATATTTGCCCTGCTGCTGGTGATTGCCGCCGTTGTGTCAAAAATTGCGGGCTGCGGCCTGGGCGGTCTGGGCTGCCGCATGAGCCGCCACCAGTCCTTGGTGGTGGGCATCGGCATGGTGGCCCGCGGTGAGGTGGCTCTGATGGTAGCCCAGCGGGGCATCAGCGCCGGAATGATTGACCCGTCTATCCTGCCTGCCATTGTGCTTGCGGTGATCTGCTCGGCCCTGATTACCCCGGTGCTGCTGAAAATGGCGATTGCGAAGGGGCCGGAACTGGCATAAGAAAATCCCATCCGAAAGGATGGGATTTTTCAGTTTATCTCTGCCGCCCGCTCCTCCAGCCAGGCTGCGGCCTGGGCAAGACCCTCCGTGCTCACAGGAAAGGTGGCGCGGGCGGTGATCTCGCTCAAGTGCATGGCCAGCGGACCCTGCCAGAATTGAACGGTCAGTCTCTTTTCCTCTGTCCCCTCCGGGGCATTCGGCTGAACAAAGAATCTGGCCTTCCCCAGGCTGCCATACCAGCTGTTGCCGTTCTCCCAAAAGAGAAGAGTGGGCAGTTCAATATGTTCCATGAAGCGCACCTCCTATTTTTATAATATCAGAAAAAAACCGGCCTGTAAAGAGAAGAACCTCTGGCGGCCCGATTCATAGTATGGTATGTGGCACAGCCACATCCACTACTTGAATTGAAGGAGTGCGATTATGAATCGATACTATGCTTCTGACTGGGAGCAGAGCAGCCAGAGCGGACTGGTGGCCCACCTGACCGGGTGCGGCTGCGGCTCCGGCTGCGGAACCTGCGGAACTGGCTGCAGCAGCGGCTGCGGAAACGGCTGTATTACAAGCTGCGGTTGCAGCACTGGATGCGGCTGCAATAATGGCTGCAACAATGGCTGCGGCTGTGATTCCGGCTGTCCCGGCCTGCCTCCCGTCCCGCCCTGTTCCGGGCCTGGTCCCTTCCCGCCCTGTCCGGGAACCGGCCCGACTGGTCCTACAGGTCCTCAGGGGTATCCCGGTCCCACTGGCGCTACCGGTCCCACCGGTCCTCAGGGCATCCCGGGTCCTGCCGGAGCGACCGGCGCTACGGGCGCAACGGGTGCCACCGGCGCCACGGGAGCCCAAGGTCCCGCCGGCCCAGCTGGCCCCACCGGTCCTGTAGGCGCAACGGGCGCCACC
>CAMTMZ010000038.1 GCA_947073765.1 uncultured Bacillota bacterium
TGACGTCAAACAGGGCGGTTTTTGCACAGTTTCCTCCATTTTCTTCAACTTGGATCGGTCCGTAAGGGGCGTGACACAAGTCTGTTTTTTTCAGTTGCTCAAAAGCTCTGAAAAATTTGGGCGAAATAGAGAACTTCCCCAAAAGCCCATCATTTAAATAAAGGATCAAATGCCTTTCCCGGCGGCTCAAAATTTTGCCTTGGGCAAATTCCAATGGTAACGTGCCGCCAAGCAGCGAATAAAAACGACCGCTGCCATCGCAGCCAACATTGCGGGCATGCGGCCCGCAATATTCCACAATCCAGTGCACAGCAATGCTCCGGCCAGAGAGGCAGATGCATAAATATGCTTTATAAATATATATGGAACTTCCTGGGCCAGGAGATCCCGAAGCACACCGCCTCCTACACCTGTGAGCACACCGACAAACACCAGCAAAAAGAAAGTGGGCTGTTTGGCCTGCTCGAAAGCCAGCTGTACACCGATGACAGTAAATGCCCCCAGCCCCAGAGCATCCATCCAGAACAGCAGACGGTCATAATAGGTCTGGTTATGCATCAACACTCGCCGCACACGCCGGACAAAGAAGACCGCTGAGGTCACCAGTGCCACCATTGCGGAGGCTGGGTCCTGAAAGGCCATTGGGGGCGTCAGTCCCAGGATCAGGTCCCGGATGACGCCTCCGCCGGTGGCGGTGGTCAGCCCCAGGATGCATACCCCAAAGATATCCATATCTTTCTTCAGCCCGATCATGGCCCCAGAGGCGGCAAAGGCTATCGTTCCCAATAGATTGACAATAAAAATAAACGTATCCATATCCTCATTATATGAAAAACTGTGCTGGTGTCAACCGTAAATTGGTCTCCCTGACAGGAGAGCCTTTACCTATATCCATTTACCTCCAGAATCCCGTTATTGACATGTTCATCGGTATGCAGTATTCTAATCATCAGATAATTGAATTTGGGAGGTAATCTGTGATGCGTTCTGACGCTGTAAAAAAAGGCATACCTGCAGCGCCCAATCGGTCGCTGCTCTACGCCCTTGGCTATACCAAGGAGGAACTGGAGCGGCCGCTGATTGGTGTGGTCTGTTCTTACAATGAGATCGTTCCCGGTCACATGAACCTGGACAAAATCGCCGAGGCCGTTAAGGCCGGGGTACGAGCCGCGGGGGGCACCCCGATGGAGTTCCCCGCCATCGCCGTGTGCGACGGCATCGCCATGGGCCATGTGGGGATGAAATACTCCTTGGTCACTCGGGACCTCATCGCTGACTCTACCGAGGCCATGGCCACAGCTCATCAGTTTGATGGCCTGGTCATGATTCCCAACTGCGACAAAAATGTCCCCGGCCTGCTCATGGCGGCGGCGCGGGTGAATGTGCCCACCATTTTTGTCTCCGGTGGCCCCATGCTGGCCGGGCGGCTCAACGATGGCCGCCGCACCTGCCTCAGCCACATGTTCGAGGCGGTGGGCTCTTACTACGCTGGCAAGCTGGATGAGGCGGGCGTAGAGGAGTACGAGAACAACGCCTGCCCTACCTGCGGTTCCTGCTCCGGAATGTACACCGCCAACTCTATGAACTGCCTCACCGAGGCCATCGGCATGGGCCTGCGGGGCAACGGCACCATTCCCGCCGTCTGGTCTGCCCGGCTCCGCTTGGCCAAGCAGGCCGGGATGAAGATCATGGAGCTGGTAGAAAAGGACATCCGCCCCCGGGACATTATGACCGAGGCGGCCTTCCACAATGCTGAGACCATCGACATGGCCCTGGGCTGCTCCACCAACACGATGCTCCATCTGCCCGCGGTTGCCCACGAGTGCGGGATTGAACTGTCTTTCGATATGGCCAATGAAATCTCTGACAAAACCCCCAACCTGTGCCACCTGGCCCCCGCCGGAGACACCTACATGGAAGACCTGGAGCGGGCCGGGGGAGTCTACGCCGTGATGGCCGAGCTGGCAAAGGTGGGACTGATCGACACCTCCCTGCCCACCTGCACCGGCAGGACTGTGGCTGAAAATCTGGAGGAAGTGGTCAACCGAGACCAGTCGATTATCCGTCCCATAGAAAATCCCTACTCCCAAACCGGCGGCATCGCCGTTCTTAAAGGCAACCTGGCCCCTGACGGCTGCGTGGTAAAACAGTCCGCCGTGGCCCCGGAGATGATGGTCCACGAGGGCCCTGCCCGGGTTTTTAACTCCGAGGAGGAGGCTATTCAGGCGATCTACGACGGCAAGATTGTTGCGGGGGACGTGGTGGTCATTCGCTATGAGGGCCCTAAGGGCGGACCTGGTATGCGGGAGATGCTCAACCCCACCTCTGCCATTGCGGGCATGGGGCTGGACAAGGACGTGGCCCTCATCACCGATGGCCGATTCTCCGGGGCCACTCGTGGGGCCTCCATCGGCCACGTCTCCCCCGAGGCCGCTTCCGGCGGCACTATCGGTCTGGTGGAGGAAGGCGACCGCATCGCCATTGACATTCCCGCCCACACCATCACCCTGAAGGTGGACGACGCCACCCTGGCTCAGCGCAAGTCCAAGTGGGTCTGTCCTGAGCCCAAAATCAAGACCGGCTACCTGGCCCGCTACGCCAAAATGGTGTCCTCCGCTGACAAGGGCGCAGTTTTGGGATAACGTCACCTGGTTTAAGGCCCGCCCCGAGGCGGGCCTCTTTTTTACGCAAAATGTAAAGTTTGCTTGACATAAAATGTAAAGCATGCTATACTACAAATAGTAAAGCTTTCTTTACAGTATTTGAAGGAGGTGGTCCGGTGACAAACCGAATCGCGGAGCTGCGCAAAGCCAGAAAAATCTCCCAGGTGGAGCTGGCCGACGGGGTGGACGTCACTCGGCAGACCATCATCTCCCTGGAAAGCGGCCGGTACAACGCCTCCCTGCTGCTGGCTCACAAGATCGCCAGATATTTCGGGCTGACCATTGAGGAAGTTTTTTTGTTTGAGGAGGAGACGACATGAACAAAGGAAGAGTGAACCCCTTGTTTGACGACTTGCTTAACACAGGGCTTCTTGTGGCCATTGGACTGAACAGCTCCTTTGTGCCGGATTGGCTGAGTGCCTGTACCATCCCGCTGTGGCTGATAATCCTTGCGGCCTTGATATTCGTGCGCTGGAAACGGAAGTCCCTGCCCAGAGAGGAGCAGCAGGATCTGAAACGGGCAGAAACCGACGAACGCAATCTGATGATACGGGAGAAGGCCGCCTGGATGTGGATACGAGTGGAATATTGGCTGATGCTAGGGATGTTCTGGGCTGTTGGCGTCATTTTTCATCGTTCCGATATTGCCTATACCATTTATTGGATCTCGATCATTCACTGGTTCGGGTTGGTTGCCGCCCGCTGGTGGCTGAGTCGGAAATACTAACGACTGTGAGGTGTGACGAATGAAAAACTGGTTCAAAAAAACAGTTCCCTTTGTGATGTTCGCGGCGGCCTGGGCTTTGATTCTCGCTGCGTTCCTGCTGGGGGAGCGTGTCCCGAAGCAGATCAGCCTTGCGCTGTTTACGTTGGGTGGACTCCTTTTGGGCTTTGGCGCGGTTGGAATCGCGCTGAGCCGCATCCATGTGTCCCCGGAACTGCTCAAAGAATATGAGCGGGGCGAGAAGGACGAGCGCAATGTGGCCATCCGGGAGAAGGCGGCTATGTCCTCCTGGTACTGGACGCTGTACATGCTGTGGGCGGTGTTCATGGCCATCCAGATTTTTGTAGGCGGCCTGTGGGGCGTGGCGATTTCGGTGGTGATTGTCCTCCACTGCGCCTTCTATATGGTCAACATCCACCGCTGGAATAAAAAGCTGTGAGCCGGCGGCTGGAGCTGGTTATCACCCCGGAGCTGGCGGGGATCAGGGTGGACACCCTGCTCAAGCGGCACATGGGCCTGTCCGGCACGGTAGTCCGCCGGATCAAGTGGTTGGAGGACGGTATTCTGGTGGACGGAATTCGGGTGAATACTAGGTTTTGTCCGGCTGCGGGACAGGTGCTGTCGGCAAGGCTGTCTGACCCTCAGCGGAGCAGCGGCATTGTTCCCGTCCCCGGCCCTCTGGAAATCGTTTATGAGGACGAGGACATTATCGTACTGAATAAGGCCCCTGGGGTGTCTGTCCACCCGGGGCCGGGGCATTTTGATGATACGATAGGTAATTTTTTAATTTATTATTACGAAATGTCAAGGCAAGAGGCAGATTTTCATCCTGTCCACAGGCTGGACCGAGGGACCAGCGGCCTGCTGGTGATTGCCAAGCACCCCCACGCCCAGGAGATTCTGAAGCGGCAGCTCCACACAGACAGCTTTCTACGGATCTATCTGGCTGTGTGCGAGGGTGTCCCGGATCCCCCTGCTGGAGCGATCAATGTTCCCCTGGGGCCCAAGCCAGGTTCTCTTATGGAGCAGATGGTTCGATCCGACGGCAAGCCTGCCCTCACCCGGTATAGGACCCTGGAGGTCCGCAAGAACCTGGCGCTCCTCCGCCTGGAGCTGGACACCGGTCGTACCCACCAGATCCGAGTCCACATGGCCCATATCGGGCACCCTCTCACCGGCGATTTTCTCTACGGCACAGAGAACCGCGCCATGATCTCTCGACCCGCTCTTCACTCGTCGGAGCTTACGTTCCAACACCCGCTTACAAGAAAGCCGTTGGCGTTCAGGCTTGCGCTTCCAGAGGATATGGCCGTCCTGCTTGAAATGCTGCCCAGGCCTTGAACGTACTTTCCCTTGAGGCTGGGGGGAGATCGACGGGTTCGCCGTCGTGATGGGGCGGCTTGGAGAAGCTGGGCTGTGTCCGCTATGTAATGAAGCCCTGCGCCAATCGGCAGGGTTTTGTGCGGAACGTTATTTTTGAACTGGAACAGTAAAAAATATCTGGAAATCCTGTTCCCCCCGTGGTACAATAGAAACCGTAAAATTTTTGGCGCAGGAGGTAATGTCATTATGTCCTATCGTGATACATATGAGGCCTGGCTGGCCAGCCCGGCCCTGTCTGAGGCCGAAAAGGCCGAACTGGAGACCATCAAGACCGATGACAAAGAGATTGAATCCCGTTTCTTCTCCCAGCTGGAGTTCGGCACCGCTGGGCTCCGGGGCACTATGGGGATGGGAACCTACCGGATGAACGTACATGTCATCCGCCACGCCACCCAGGCCTTTGCTCAGGTCATTCTGGCCGAGGGGCCCGAGGCTGTCCGGCGGGGTGTGGCCGTCTGTTTCGACTGCCGCAATAATTCCGACCTCTTTGCCCGGGAGGCCGCCTGCATCATGGCCGGCAACGGCATCCCTGTGCGCCTGTTTGAGTCCCTCCGCCCCACTCCTGAGCTGTCCTTCGCCATCCGGGAGTACGGCTGTATCGCTGGCATCAATGTCACCGCCAGCCACAACCCCAAGGAGTACAACGGCTACAAGGTTTATTGGGAGGACGGCGCTCAGCTGCCCCCCAAGCACGCCGACGAGGTAGCTAAAAAGATGCAGGAGCTGGACGTGTTCTCCTGCGTCAAATCTGCGGATTATGATCAGGCTGTAGCCGATGGTAAGATCGTTATCATGGGCGAGGAGACCGATGAGAAATTCCTGGCTAATGTCATGTCTCAAGTCAACGACAAGGCGGCGGTGGAGAAGGTGGCCGACACCTTTAAGATGGTGTACACCCCATTCCACGGCACCGGCTATAAGCTCATTCCTGAGGCTCTGAGGCGCCTGGGCATGAAACATGTGATCTGCGTTCCTGCGCAAATGGTGATTGACGGAAATTTCCCCACGGTGAAATCCCCCAACCCAGAAAACCCCGAGGGCTTCTACCTGGCTGTAGACATCGCCAAAAAGGAGGGGGCCGACTTCATTCTGGGCTCAGACCCAGACGCAGATCGTGTGGGTATCATGGTGAACACCGGAAACGGAGAGTTCAAGGTGCTCACCGGCAACCAGACCGGTGTGCTCCTGCTGGATTACCTCATTGGCGCTATGAAGCGGGTGAATAAGCTGCCTGAAAAACCAGTGGCCTTAAAAACCATCGTCACCACCGAAATGGCCCGGAAGGTGGCCGAGGTCAACGGGCTGGCGTGTTTCGACACTTTTACCGGCTTTAAGTTCCTGGCTCAGAAGAAGGACCAGCTGGAGAGCTCCGGCGAGGGCAATGTAATTATGTCCTACGAGGAGAGCTACGGCTATATGCTGGGCTCCTTTGTCCGGGATAAGGATGCCGTAACCGCCGCGGTGGAGCTGACCGAAATGGCCGCCTGGTACGCCGGCCGGGGCATGACTCTCTATGACGCCCTGCTGGCCCTGTATGAAAAGTATGGCTACTACAGTGAGTGGACCATGAATCTGGTTATGCCCGGCCTGGACGGCCTGAAGAAAATGGCCGAACTGATGGCCAACCTCCGGGAGAAGCCCCCGGTGGAGATTGCCGGCGTAGCTGTCAAGGAGCAAAAGGATTACAAGGACGGCAGCGTGGTCTCCGTGGCGGATGGAACCAGGTCCACCATGGAGCTGTCCGGCTCTAATGTGCTGCGCTACGAGCTTGCCGACGGCACCAGCCTCATCGTCCGTCCCTCCGGTACTGAGCCAAAGGTCAAGGTGTACATCTTGGCCAACGGGACCTCCAAGGAGGATGCCGAGGCCAAGGTAGCGAAGTACGCCGACTGGGCTGAAGCCCTGAAGGACTAACGTAATACAGACAGGGCCCCGTTTCCGCGAATGGAAACAGGGCCCTATTTTATATTAAGCTTCGGAACGCCTTTTTCAAAGTGCGGTGCCTCCAGAGCAAACCGCACTATTGCGTCAGGGTTAGGTCACCCTCTTTGATCCAGCCAGTTTTCCGGCACAGCTCACAGAAGATCACGGACAGCACAGCGGGCAAAATAAATGAGATTAGGATCAGTCCCGCCCAATCCATGGCGCTGGGTACAATGGCCGCGGCCCCGTTCTTCAGGGCCTGGGCGCTGGGTTCCAGCCAGCCGGTCCAAATCCCCAGTTGGCCGCACAGGCCGCAGGTGCCCATTCCGGAGTTAATGGGCGCGCCGTTCATCTCCAGCTTAAACAGACAGGTGGCGATGGGGCCGGTAATGGCAGAGGTCAGGGTGGGCGGAATCCAGATTCGGGGGTTCTTCACAATATTGGGCATTTGCAGCATGGAGGTGCCAATCCCCTGAGACACCAGGCCGCCCCAGCTGTTCTCCCGGAAGGACATCACCGCAAAGCCCACCATCTGCGCGCAGCATCCCGCCACAGCCGCTCCACCGGCCAGGCCAGTGAGTCCCAGCACCGAACAGATGGCCGCCGAAGAGATCGGGAGCGTCAGCGCAACCCCCACCAGCACCGACACCAGGATACCCATCAGGAAAGGTTGGAGGACGGTGGTCCGCATGATGAGATCCCCAAAGGCGCTGGCTGCTTTCCCAATGGGGGGCGCAATCACCCAGGCCGCCCCGATGCCAGCCAGTATAGTGACAATGGGGGTGACCAAAATGTCCACCTTTGTCTCCTTGGACACCGCCTTGCCAAACTCTGCGGCGATGATGGCTACAAACAGCACTGCCAGCGGGCCACCCGCGCCCCCCAGGACATTGCAGGCGTATCCCACCGTTACCAGGGAGAATAGCACCATGGGCGGGGCTTGGAGGGCGTAGCCGATAGCCACCGCCATGGCCGAGCCGCTCATAAAAGAGCACAGGCCGCCAATCGTGTAACCGATGTCGTTGATCTTGAGGATCTGCGCGGTGAGGAAGCCAATGTGGAACTGACTGCCCACGGTATTCAGGATAGTGCCGATAAGCAGTGAGCAAAACAGTCCCTGAGCCATGGCGCCCAATGCGTCGATGCCGTAGCGCTTGGCAGAAATCACAATGTTTTTCCGCCGCAAAAATTCTTTCATGCCAATCTCCTTCTCTCAAAAACAGATAAGCCACACAGGTGTCATGACACCTGTGTGGCTTATTATAACAATCCAGAGGGCTTTGTCAAGCCTCAATCCCTGTTCCTTGCCAATTTTCGGTTGCTCAGGGGGCTAATTTCCCTTTTTGCCGTTTTTCCACAGGACATAGGCCAGGATAAGGCCACCCACGACCATGATGATGCCGATGATCAGAGCCAGGGTGGGAACTGCCAGCATAGCCGACTGAATGCCGGAGGAGCCGGATCGGATTACCTGCCCGCTCTCGTTATAGATCACGTAGTCCCCTGGAAAGCCCTCGAAGGGGGCTCCGCCAAACCCCATACCGCCCACGCTGTCAAAGAAGCTGGAAAACATAAACCGTCCGACTATGCCAAACAGGGTCAGGCCCGCCCCCTGGAGGGCGATGTAGATCCCGGCCAGCCAGCCCCACCGGCGGACCATTTTTCCAATAAAGCCAGGCAGATTGGAAAACTGCCCCTGTCCGGACGGCGCGGGCGGCGGCGGCGCAGACGTCTCCTGGGCCGAGGGAGCAGGCGCGTCCCGCTCCGGTTTCTCCTCCTCGTCGAGGAGATGGTCGGTGCTGATGCCGAAGGCTTTTGACAGGGCCAGCAGCTTGTTGACGTCGGGGGACGCATCTCCCAGCTCCCACTTGCTCACCGCCTGGCGGGACACCCCCACCTGGGCTGCCAGCTCCTCCTGAGAAAGCTTCTTCTCCCGGCGGTAGTAGGCAATTTTTTCATTTAACTTCATGTGAGGCATCTCCTTTCTATGGTTCCAGCCTATCAGAAAGGGTGGTTGCCTTCCACCAGCCCGAGCTGGAACTTTCCGCAACCGCCGGTTGCGGCAGGTCAGGAGGGCAGCAGCCAGCTGTAATCTGGCCTGACGTACCCGCTGCTCCAATTGCTCCAGTCGGGGGTGAGACAAAGGTTCAGATCCACTCTGCCCTCAATGCCGTCCACCGCACCGCTGCTGGAATACTGCCACATTTGGTAGTGGTAGCGGAAGGTGGTTGGGGTGGTGTCCTTGGTGTAGTGGGCCAGCCAGAAGGGGTAATCCTGAAGGTGCTCCAGCAAAATGCCGTCAGTATACACCTTTTTAGGGCTTCCGTAGGTCATAGGGGTGTATCCCGCATCTTCAATGACCTTACAAAAGGCCAGGGCGCAGGCAGTGACGGTATTCCCATCGCATCCCTGGGTGCGGGAGTCATCCTTGTCCTGCTCCTCCCAGTCAAAGACCACCGGATAAGTGATATTATAGCCCTTCATCCATTCCAGCAGAAGATAGGCCTCCTCTTCCGCCTCGGCGGGGGTGAGGGCCTGGGAGAAAAAGTACACTCCTACCTTCATGCCATTGTTCAGAGCACCCCGCATGTTGGCGTCAAAATAAGCGTCCTTCTGAATCGAGCCCGATGTGTAGCCCCGGTAGCCCGCCCGTACCATGACAAAATCCATTCCAGTAGCCGCCACCCGGGGCCAGTCAATCTCCTTCTGGTGAGAGGACACGTCAATCCCACGGGTATAGGGACCGCCCAGGTAAGAGAGATAGCCGGTTTCCTCATTCAGGAGAAAGGAAGTGCTGTTATAGGGGTTGGCGCGAACGGTCTCGGGGGCCGGCAGAGGGTAGCCGTAGGACAGGTTGTAGAAGGTCTTGGCGTAGTTCATCACAATAGCTGCGCCCTCCGCCCGGGTGGCATTGTTCTGGGGCATAAAATCCCCTTCCGGGGTGCCCGACATCATTTTGGTCTCATAGGCCCAATTCACGGCAGTCCGGGCCCAGGCGGAGATGGCTTCTCCGTCCGTAAAGGGAGCGGCGGGGGACTCCTGTTCCCTTTGAGATCCGCCCTGCTGGTTCCACAGCAGGGCCGCAATCTGCTCTCGGGTGATTGGGGCCTCGGGGCCAAAGGTGCCGTCCTCATAGCCGCTGACCACGCCGTTCTCCTTAGCCCAGAGGATGGCGGCTAAATTGGGGTGATCTTCTCCCACATCGGGGAAGAAAGTCTGCTCCTCGTCCGGTTCCTCCTGCGGCTCCGCCGGAGCGGGGGAACCGGCCAGGCGGTAGAGGGACTCCGCCAGGGCGGCCCGGGTAAGGGGCTCCTGGGGGGCAAAGTCTTTTTGAGTCAACCCGTCCATCAGCTGGTGCTGCTGGCAGAAGGCCACGGAGGTTGCGTACCAAGCGGCTCGGTCCACATCCAGATAAGTAGTGTTGGCAGCCCAGGCTGGGGTGAGACCTAGAATCAGGGCCAGGGCGGTCAGACTGGCGGCCAGGGATTGTTTTTTCATTTTGTTCCTCGCTCTCTGAATGATTCTTAGTGTGGGGAAAGATTTCCCATTGTCGTACCCTGTCAGTATAACACGAAGGGAGAGCGGACTCAACAGTATTTTTCTGGCAGAAAGGATTGTAAAATATTTATGAACCCTCTTGCTTTTTGCACTGGAGTGAGCTACAATGTGGTTAGCACTCATATAATAAGAGTGCTAACCACGTTGTGATTCAAACATTAATATACATTGGAGGAATCAAAATTATGGCAAAGAAACAGTTTAAGGCAGAGTCCAAGCGTCTGCTCGACTTGATGGTCAACTCCATCTATACCCACAAAGAGATATTTCTCCGGGAACTGATCTCTAACGCCAGTGACGCGGAGGATAAACTGGCTTACAAGTCCCTCATTGACGACAGCGTAACCGTAAAACGGAAGGATCTGAAAATTACCATTGTCTCGGATAAAGAAAGCCGGCTGCTTACAATTTCTGATAACGGAGTGGGTATGACCAAGGAGGAGCTGGAATCCAATTTGGGTACCATTGCCCGCAGCGGTTCCGGCCAGTTTAAAGCCGGCTTGGCGGAGGACGACAAGGCCGCCGACAAAATTGACGTTATCGGTCAGTTCGGTGTGGGATTCTACTCTGCCTTCATGGTAGCGGACCACGTAACGGTCATTTCCCGGGCCTGGGGACTTGAGGAGGCCTGGATGTGGCAGTCTGATGGAGCTGACGGATATACTGTCACCCAGTGCGAGAAAGAAACTCCCGGCACCGATGTGATTATGCATATTAAGGTCAATGCCGACGAAGAGAATTACGACCAGTATTTAGAGGCCTATAAATTACACAATTTAATTAAAAAGTATTCTGACTATATCCGCTATCCCATCGTTATGGAGATGGAAGACCAGCGAATGAAGGATAAGCCTGAGGATGCCGATGAGAACTATCAGCCTGAGTGGGAGACTGTGAAGGAGTGGAAA
The DNA here is from genome assembly GCA_947073765.1 of uncultured Bacillota bacterium. GTDB lineage: Bacteria > Bacillota > Clostridia > Oscillospirales > Oscillospiraceae > Lawsonibacter. The sequence continues at coordinate 11,160 of CAMTMZ010000038.1, forward strand.
ACGCTCAACTCTATGGTCCCTCTGTGGCAGCGTCAGAAATCCAAGGTAAAACCGGAGGAGTACAACGCTTTTTATAAGGAGAAGTTCAGCGATTGGCAGGACCCGCTCGCTGTCATTCATACCAGCGCTGAGGGAGCCGTAACCTATAAGGCCATGCTCTATATCCCGGAAAAGACCCCCTATGACTTCTATACCCGGGAATATGAAAAGGGACTCCAGCTCTACTCTTCCGGCGTGCTCATCATGGACAAGTGCGCCGACCTGCTCCCTGACCACTTCCGTTTTGTCAAGGGTGTGGTGGATTCTGCCGACTTTTCTCTAAACATCAGCCGGGAGGTGCTTCAGCACACCCGGCAGCTGAAAGTGATTGCCGCGGCCCTGGAGAAAAAGATCAAGAACGAATTGCTGAAGATGCAAAAGGAAGACCGAGAAAAATATGAAAAGTTCTGGAGCGCTTTCGGCACCCAGCTGAAGTATGGTGTGGTGGCGGAGTATGGACAGCACAAGGATATCCTGCAGGACCTGCTGCTGTTTTGGTCCTCTAAGGAGGGCGGCAACACCACGTTGGCCGCATATAAGGACCGGATGCCTGAGGACCAGCCCTTCTGCTACTACGCCTGCGGCGAGAGCGTGGAAAAAATTGCCCAGCTGCCCCAGGTAGAGCGAATTTTGGAGAAGGGCTACGAGATTTTGTACTGCACTGAGGACGTGGACGACTTCGTTATGAAGGGTCTTCGGGAGATTGACGGCAAGCAGTTTAAGTCTGTTACTGAGGAGGATGCGCTTCCTCAAACCGACGAGGAGAAAAAGGCCATGGAAGAGAAGGCCGAGGCCGGCAAGGGTGTGCTGGAGGCGGTGAAGGAGGCGCTGGGAGACCAGGTAAAAGAGGTGCGTGTCTCTTCCATTTTGAAATCCAGTGTCTGCTGCCTGTCTGCGGACGGACCTGTCTCTATTGAGATGGAGAAGTATATGCGTAAGATGGAGGGCGGCAATCAGATGAAAGCTGACCGGGTGTTGGAGCTGAACGCCGACACCGCTCCCTTCGCGGCCCTGAAAAAAGCGGTGGACGTCGGGGACAAGGACACAGTAATCAAGTACGCCAAGCTCTTATATGCACAGGCTCTGCTGCTGGCCGACCTGCCTTTGGAGGATCCTGCGGAGTATACCAGACTGGTGTGTTCGCTGATGATCTGACGAAAAGCTGTCAGCGGATCGTCTGACCAGCACTGCCGGGAATAGCTGCAGCGCACAGGCGCTGCGGTGAGAACAGGCAAAGCCGTGTGGGAAACTGAGTTTTCTCAGAAGCTATATATTTTAGGAGGTAAACGGAACATGGAACAGAAATTTTTTATCTGCGAGCACTGCGGCAACATTATCGCGATGGTAAAGGACACCGGCGTACCTGTGATGTGCTGCGGCCAGAAAATGAAGGAGATTATTCCAGGAACAACTGATGCGGCCGTAGAGAAGCACGTCCCCGTGTACCAGGTAAAAAATGGTATGGTTACCGTGCGTGTCGGCGCTGTGGATCACCCCATGCTGCCGGAGCACTACATCGAGTGGGTCTCTCTCCAGACCAAGCAGGGCAATCAGCGCAAGGCTCTGCAGCCGGGCGGCGAGCCTGAGGTCTGCTTTGCTCTGTGCGAGGGTGATGAGGTAGAGGCGGTCTATGCCTACTGCAACCTGCACGGCCTTTGGAGGGCATGAACAAACAGCGGGCACGATAGAAAATGAATAAAAAATCACCCTTCCGGTTAAACTGGCGGTAAGCCAATTTTTACCGAAAGGGTGATTTTTCGTGCAGGTAAAAGATTTGATGAACCCTAGTGCGGTAGCGGTGGAGCCTGGCTCTTCTGTGGCCCTGGCGGCCCGGCTTATCAGCCGGCACAATGTTGGGGCTCTGCCGGTGTGCGGACCGGACCGGCGGCTGCGCGGCATGGTCACGGACCGGGACATTGTGCTAAGGTGCGTGGCCGCCGAGGAGGATCCGGCCCAGACCCCGGTCCGGGATATTATGACCAGGAGCTGCGCCACAGTTTCCTCCGAGGACGACTGCCGGGAGGCCACCCGCCTGATGGCAGTCCATCAGGTTCGCCGCCTGCCTGTGGTGGAGAGCGGAAAACTGGTGGGAATGATATCCCTGTCCGATCTGGCCCGCAGCGGCCGGTTCGACATGGAGGCCGCGCAGGCGTTAAGCGAAATTTCGGAAAATATCATCGTCCACTGATTGCACAAGATCCCTCCCATGTTTTATAATAGACGTGGGAGGGATTTTTATGGACATGCGCCCCATCGCATATATCCGCAGCGATTTTTCGGGGAAGTTCGGCATCCCCCGGCAGAGCGGCCTGGTAGAAGAACTCACCGCTGCTGTAGTTTTTGAGCCAGCGTATCGGGATGTCAGCGCCTGCCGAGGATTGGAGGGCTTCTCCCACATCTGGCTGATCTGGGAATTCTCCCAGGCCCGGGGGAAGGAGTGGTCTCCCACTGTACGCCCGCCCCGGCTAGGGGGAAACAAGCGGGTGGGAGTGTTTGCCACACGATCCCCCTTCCGGCCCAACCCCATCGGTCTGTCCTGCGTGCGTTTGCTGGCAGTGAGTCAGGACAGCGCTCTGGGCCCTGTGCTGGATGTGGCAGGGGCCGACCTGTTGGACGGCACCCCCATCTATGACATCAAGCCCTATCTGCCCTACGCTGACTGCAAACCGGAGGCGGCAGGGGGCTTTGCCGCCGCGCCCAAGGAGGCTGATTTGGAGGTGGACTGTCCGCCAGAGCTGCTGGAAGCTCTCCCAGAGGAAAAACGTCCCGCTCTGCTGGCCGTGCTTGCCCAGGATCCCAGGCCCCAGTATCAGGACGACCCCAGCCGGGTTTACGGAATGACCTTCGCCGGGCTGGAGGTAAAATTTCAGGTGGATGGAAAGCGGCTGACGATAACGCAAATTGGCTCTCCCCCTGCTGGAAGGTAATTTTTTTGAGAAAATCCTTGACTTTCCCCTTAGTGGAAGGTGTAAAGTTAGATCAGAAAGGGGGAACGCTATGAAAATCAATGAGGTGGAGTCCCAGGTGGGCATCACGAAAAAGAACATTCGATTCTATGAGGAGCAAGGACTTTTGTCCCCCAGGCGCAACAGCGAAAACGGCTATCGAGACTATGGCGAGCATGACGTTGTTGTTTTGCGGCAGATCAAGCTGATGCGTAAGCTGGGCGTACCCCTGGAGGAGATCCGGCGGATGCAGGCTGGCGGCACCGTGGCTGACGGGATGCGCCGCCACCTGGTTATCCTGGAGCGGGAACGGCACAGCCTGGAACAGTCTATCCAGCTGTGCACCAGCTTGAAGGACCGGGAAGAGAGACTGGACACCTTGGACGCCGCTGCCCTGCTGGAGGAGATGGAGCGGCTGGAACAGACGGGGACCACCTTTCTGGATAAGCAGAAAACCGACTTAAAGCCCGTGCGCTATGCCGGAGCTGTGGTTATGGCGCTGCTCATCACTGCCCTGATGGCCGCTGTCATTGTGCTGATGGTGTGGGGCTTTACCATTGATCCAGACGATGCCCCGCCCCTGGCCCTGATGGCGGTTTTGGTCGCCATTCCCGGGGTGATCATCCTGGGCGTATTGCTGGCCCTGTTCCAGCGGATCAAAGAAATTCAGAAGGGAGAGGAAGACGATGCGAAAAACTACTGATCTTCAGCCCGTTCCAGAGCCGAAACCTGCCAATAGCCGGAAGGAACAGCTGCAAAAGTTCTGGTCACGGTTCTGTTTTATCGCAGCAGTAACAAGCCCCTTTTGGTTTCTTGCCGTACTGATTCAGGGCAGTTTGAGCGCTCGCCTGCTTGGCGCGGCAATTCTGCTGCTGATTCCCATTGCTGCACTGATCTCCCTGCGCTGGGTTTTCTATGCGGCGGGCCTGCTTCTTGCCCTCCGTCAGCGGCGGGAGGAACTTCAGAAAGGAGAGTTGGACAATGCAAAAAAATATTAACGGAAAGGGTTTTATAGGGGCGGTGATTGTCACCATCCTGGTGGCCGGGTTTATGTTCCTGCTCACAGGAGCTATGCTGGCTGAGTATTTTGGCGGACTCACCGAGCCCTTTGCTACTGGAGTGATTTTGTTCTGCGCGTTTATGTATCTGGCCGTTGCCGTAGGAGTCATCCTGGCCCTGTATCAGCGGTGGAAGGAGATCCAAGGAGGTGAGGAGGATGAGGCGAAAAAATATTGACCGCCGTGAGGAAAAGCGGGCGGCAGTACTATCCGCGGCCCTCGGCACACTGTTTCAGCTGCTGGCGGTGGGAGCGCTGTTCTACCTGCGCACGCTTAATCCGCCGGACTGGCTGAGCGGTCTGATGCTGATACTGGCTATCGCGGACCTGATTGTCATCCCCTTCACGTTCTCTGCCCTGTGGCAGCGGGTAAGAGAGATAGAGAAAGGGGAGCTGGATGAAGCGAGAAAATACTAGCGCCCATGAAAAACAGGGCGCGGTCATTGGAATGCTGTTATTTGGTATTCTTCAGGCGGCCTGACCCTTCCCGCGCTGTGGGTGCTGGAAAAGTGGTTTCAAGAGCTGAACGCTCTGAAAGATATTAACTCATTATATAAGGAGGAAGAAATTATGCTGCTGGTAAACATTGACTACATCCCTGGAAAAGAATTTGAGGTGCTGGGCATGGCCAAGGGCACTGTAGTTCAGTCCAAAAATTTCGGCAAAGACTTCATGGCCGGGATGAAAACCTTGGTGGGCGGAGAGATCACCGGCTACACTGAGATGCTTAACGAGGCCCGCCAGATCGCGGTTAAACGAATGGTGGATGAGGCCGAGTCTCTGGGCGCTGACGCTGTGGTGAATGTCCGCTACGGCTCCTCTGCCGTCATGCAGGGTGCCGCCGAGGTAATTGCTTACGGTACAGCGGTACGGTTTAAGTGAGAAAAGGCTCCCCTGAGGGGAGTCGGGCCGATCCGGTCAATACCGACTAAAACGGAACCCACCCCTGGATATGTCTCCAGGGGTGGGCTTTTTTATCTGTGGTACAGCTTATTGGTCTGGTACTTTGGCTCACAGGTGAGCTGAAGGCCAAGCTTTTTATAGGTGTTGGCGTCTGCCGGGGAGAGAATCACGGAGCAGTGGGCCTGACAGCCCTTGAGGGCGGCCAGCTGCTCCAGAGCCCGGGCTGCCTTGGGTTCGGAGCTGGCGGAGGAGGCCAGGGCAATGAGCACCTCGTCACTGTGCAGGCGGGGGTTGGATGAGCCGAGATATTTTACCTTCACGGTCTGGATCGGCTCGATGGCCGGCTGGGCAATGAGATGGACGCCGTGACCTCCGGACCCGGACAGCTGCTTCAGCGCGTTGAGCAGGGCGGCGGCGGAGCAGCCCATCAAATCGGAGGTCTTACCGTTGACCAGGGTGCCGCCGGAGAGCTGAATCACCATGGCGGGCTCTCCTGTGGCTTCAGCCAGCTGGTTCGCCTGAGCCGCCGCCGGGCGGATGGCGGTGGTAATCCCCGCCTGCTGCATAAGAAGCTCCAGCTTGTACACCGCGCAGTCAGAGCCCTTGCCCTGCCGGCGCTCACACAGGGCGTCGTAGTACCGGCGGACAATCTCCTGCTTGGCGGCCTGCTGGCAGGCCTCGTCGTCTACGATGCAGCTGCCGGCCATGTTTACCCCCATGTCGGTGGGGGACTGGTAGGGGCAGGAGCCGGTGATCTTCTCAAATATGGCGGCCAGGACTGGGAAAACCTCCACATCCCGGTTGTAGTTGACGGTAGTCTGTCCGTAGGCCTGGAGATGGAAGGGATCGATCATATTCACGTCGTCCAGGTCAGCGGTGGCGGCCTCATAGGCCAGGTTGACGGGGTGCTTCAGCGGCAGGTTCCAGATGGGAAAGGTCTCAAATTTGGCGTAGCCGGCCACTACGCCTCGCTTATGCTCGTGGTAGAGCTGGCTGAGGCAGGTGGCCATTTTGCCGCTGCCCGGGCCGGGGGCGGTGACCACCACCAGGGGATGGGAGGTCTCGATATACTCACTGCGGCCAAAGCCCTCGTCGCTGACAATTTTGGCGATGTTGTGGGGGTAGCCGTCGATGGGATAGTGGCGGTAGACCCGCAGGCCCAGCTGCTCCAGGCGGAGCTGGAAGGCGTCAGCGGCGGGCTGGCCGGTGTAGCGGGTGACCACCACACTGCCCACATACAGACCATGGCTCCGGAACTGGTCGACAAGGCGGAGCACGTCGCTGTCGTAGGTGATGCCCAGGTCGCCCCGGACCTTGTTCTTCTCAATGTCCCCGGCGTTGATGGCGATAATAATTTCCGCCTTGTCCCGCAGCTGCTCCAGCATGCGCAGCTTGCTGTCCGGCTCAAAGCCGGGGAGAACCCGGGAGGCGTGGTAGTCGTCAAAGAGCTTGCCGCCAAACTCCAGATACAGCTTGCCGCCGAACTGGGCGATGCGGTCCTGAATGTGTTGGGATTGGGTCAGCAGATATTTTTCATTGTCAAAGCCCGCCATGTTTTTCTCTCCTTCCGCTGCGCACAGCACGCAACAAGTTATTGTACATCTTTTGCGCGGGCAGCGTCAAGAGGTTTGACGCAGTCAGGCAAAAAAGGGCGCAATGCGCCCCAGGTTCCAATAAATGTATGGAAACGTCCCACTTTGGGGCGTTTCCTTCCTCTTTATAGAGGGGCTTTAAGGCCCCGACCAACAAAGGAGGTAAAATAATGGCAAGCAATTACACACCCAATTACCAGCTCTGCCAGTGGGAGGCGGAGGATCAGGTGCGCCGGGCGGACTTCAACACGGACAACGCCAGGATTGACGCCGCGATCAAGGCGGTAGACAGCCGGGTCACCGGGCTGTCCGGAAGCAAAGCTTCCACATCGGCGCTGAACAGCCTGAAATCTACTGTAGATAGTCTGTCCGCCACGGTGGCGGGGCACACGGGAGCCCTGAGCAAAAAGGGCAACTGCGTCCTCTATTCCACCACCTACGTGGGCAACGGCAAGTCCGGCGCGGCCAACAAGCGGACCCTCACTTTCCCCCATAAGCCAGCGGCGGTGCTGGTCACCTATCTGAATATGTTCATGATTATGGTGCAGGGCTCCGCCTCCACCGCGATCCACACCGGTATGCTCTCCATCAACAACGCCCTGACCTGGAGCGGAAACTCTGTGTCCTGGTACTGCACAGATGCGAACACGCAGAACATGATGAACAACTCCGGCGTGATTTACCACGTTGTCGCTCTGCTGGACGGGGAGAACTGATGTAAAAAGGGCCCCGGGCCCTTGCGGGCCCGGGGGATTTTAATCAGGGTGTTTGAGTGCTCTCAATGGTGACGGTGATGGTCACATTGCCGGTGATCTTAGCGGAAGCCAGAGTGTAGACATCATTGGCGGCAGTCAGCTCCTCGGCCTGGCCATTGCCCACCTGAGCCATAACCTTGACAGCCTGGTTCTGGCCGACACTGGCGCTGGAAGTGTCCAGCTTGAAGGTCACGTCCTGGCTGGCGTCGGTCACAGTGTAGGTGCCCTGATTCTCGGTCAGGTTGGTCACATCGCCCTGGTTAGTGCTCAGAACGATACCGGTCTGACCAAAGTCGAAGGTCACAGTCTTGGGAGTCACCTGAGTGCTCTCAATGGTGACGGTGATGGTCACATTGCCGGTGATCTTAGCGGAAGCCAGAGTGTAGACATCATTGGC
>CAMTMZ010000039.1 GCA_947073765.1 uncultured Bacillota bacterium
GTTTCAAAGCTGCTTGAGGAATGAAAAAAGCCGCCCTGTCCTGGGTCTGGCCATGGATAACAATATCAGAAAGAGTATTTCTGCGCTTTCTCCTGGGCGGCAAAGAGCCGGTTCATATCGGCGGTGATACTGCCAGCCATCACCTGCAGAAAGTCGCGCTCGGTGGTGGAGGCGAGGATGGCCCGGTCAATGTCGGCCCGGATGGTGCCCCGGTGGGTGGGCTTGCCGTTCTGCTCGGCCTGCCATTCTGCGTAGTTTTTGGCCCGCCCGCCGGGGTTCTCTATCACAGAAATAGCGTACTCCCGGCAAAGCCGGTCTGACACCTCACGCATACGGGCGTAATCGGCAGGAGAATTGTAGAATTTATATGTGAAACATATTTTTCTTTTAAATCTCCTGTTTTCACCCATGGAATAGTTCCATTTTCATAATACTTCGCCTGTCTTTTATCTGGTGTTCCACCAGAAGATATTGTAAAAATGTCCCCCAATCTCGCCATCACACCATCCCCTCCAATTCCTCCAGTCCCTTCTGAATCTCGGCTTCCAGCTGGCGCAGCTGGACGAAAATCTCGCTGGTGGGCGGGTACTCCACGGGGACATACTCGGTCTTTTTGTACTTGTTGATGGACAGATCGTAGCCATTCTCCACAATCTCCTCCCTGGGCACCAGGAAGGACTGCTCGGTGCGCTCCCGGGCCTCCTTCCCGGCCAGGTCATGGAACCGGGCGACGATATCGGGGATGTCGTTCTCCGCCACGGGGGACCGCTTATCATCCAGGGAGAAGCCGTCCGCCCGCATATCGTAGAACCACACCTTGTCCGTTCCGCCGTGGCCGGTTTTGGTGAAGATGAGTACCCCGGTGGACACCCCGGCGTAGGGCTTGAACACCCCCGAGGGCATGGAGATAACCGCCTCCAGGCGGTGGTTGTCCACCAGCTCCCGGCGGATATCCCGGTGGGCCTTGGAGGACCCGAACAGCACGCCGTCCGGAACGATACAGGCGCACCGCCCGCCCACCTTGAGCATTTTCAAAAACAGGGCCAAAAACAGCAGTTCAGTCTTCTTGGTTTTGCACAGCTTCAGCAGGTCGGCGGACACGATATCCGCGTCCAGGCTGCCCTTGAAGGGGGGGATTGGCCAGGATGAGGGAGTACTTTTCACGGTCCGGGTTCTGGTCGGACAGGCTGTCCCGGTACTCGATGGTGGGGTTGTCCACCCCGTGAGTCATCATGTTCATGGCCCCGATGCGTAGCATGGTGCGGTCCATGTCGAAGCCGTGGAACATGGCGTTCATGTAGTGGGCTTTCTTCTCCCGGTTGAAGAAGATTTCCTCCTTGCGGTTGGCTTTCAGGTACTCCCCAGCCGCCACCAGAAAGCCCGACGTACCGCAGGCCGGGTCGCAGATGACCTCGTCTGGACCGGGGGCCATCAGCTCCATCATCATTTTTATGATATGCCGGGGCGTGCGGAACTGGCCGTTCACCCCGGCGGTGGCGATTTTGGACAGAAGGAACTCATACACGTCTCCCCGCACGTCGCCGTCCCGGAGCTGGGCCATCTGGGCGTAGATCTCGTCCAGGGCGGTGACAACCTTGTCCAGCATCAGCGGTGTGGGGATTTTGAAGATGGCGTCATCCATGTACTTGGCGTAGGCGCTGCCCTTGTCCCCGTGGAGGTTCTTGATGAAGGGGAACACCTGCTCCTGCACCACGGTGTACATCTTCCCAGCGGGGAAGTCGTGGAATACCGACCACTTGAGCTGATTGCCCGGGACAGTCCGCTCCCCAATTTGGACCTCCTCCCCGAACATACTCTTGTAGGGCAAGCCCAGCATGGCGCTCTCCTTGGCGCGCAGATTGTCTGTCTCATCCAGATCGTGGATGAACATCAGGTAGGTCATCTGCTCCACCACGTCCAGAGGGTTGGTAATGCCGCCCGTCCAGAAGATCTCCCAGAGGGCGTTGATCTTGTTTTTCAGTTCGCCTGTAATCATAGCGGTTCTCTCTTTCTGGTTTTTATGATTGATCACCGGATATCCGGATTTGTCTGGTAGGTCTGCTTCGGGCTTTTGGGCCGGTCCGGGAGGGTCATCAAAATCATCCCGGATTTCACCAGCGGCTCCAGGTAGCGCCGGGTAGCGTACTGACCGGAGGCAATCCCCAAAAAACGCACAATTTCCTTTCGCGTGCGGGGCGTCCTGCAAAAGTCAAGCAGTCCGCGGTCGTCCAAGGGCAGTTTTTCAGCGGAAAGCGCCGGTTTGCGTTCTGGAGGCTGTTCTGCCGCCTCCTTGTTATAGAGGCAGACGGAAAATTCCCAGCGGTCATCCCGGAATACCGGTTCGGGCAGGCCGGCCTCCGCCATGGCACGGCGGATTCTTGGGATACCGGAATAGCGGTTTTCCGTCTGTCCCAAGGCTTCCATTGCGGTGATCACGGCCGGATTTCGGGTATCCGGCTGGATCTTTCCCAGTTGATCCACCGTCAAACGCCCATAAAGTCCGCCAGGGTTTCGAATTTCCACCCGGTCATAAAACATGATCAGCTGGATGGGCATATTTTCTGTATGGGTACTGTAATCCCGGTGGACCAGCGCGTTCAAAACCGCTTCCCGAAGGGCGTCAAGGGGATATTCCGGCATATCCTGCCGCTTTCCTGTTTTAGGATCAATGCGCACAGCCATGCGCATATTACTTCGCAGGAAGCTGACCGCACCCTCCAGCATTTCCACCAGACTGCCCTCAATGCGTTTGCTGTCCAGAAACCGCTGCCCTGTTTCATCCACTTCACCCATCTCAGTACCCGGCACACGGGATGCAATAATGCTGAGCTGCGGAAAATAGGCTTGGGGATACAGGCCAAACAGCAGGACCGCTGTGAGGGTGAACTGTCCCTCCTTTTGCAGTCCGGTCAGCTCATAGAGCTGCTTCGCAGGGACTGAGGCGAAATTGGGGCGGTTCAGCTTGCGCTTCAGCAGGTACTGCTCCAGCTGGACCTGATCCAGAGCGGAGAAGGAAATTCCCTCCACCGGGCGCAGATCGTCCCGGCTCCGCTTGCGGTAGGCCTCGTAGCTGTAGACCTCGTACTCGGTCATCGGCTTGTCAGCGTCTCCCACCCGGATGAAGGAACCCTTGAGACGGCCCCGCGCCGTTTTGAAGCAGGGGCGCTCCGCCAGATCCAGCGGGGGAATCTCCGCCGCCACAAACAGCATGGTCCCCTCCCCATAGACCGATAAAACAGGACGCACCACCGGGGTCATGGATTCACCCACCTCCATCAGTTTCTTTTGGAGGTCCTGGGCATCATAGACTCCAACCTTGGCAAACCCTTGTTTTTCATCCAGACCAAATAAAAGCATCCCGCCCTCGTTCTGGTTGGCAAAGGCAGAAAACGTGTCATAGAGCCGCTCCGGACATCCCTTGTTGGCGGCCTTGACCTCCAGGGTCTGTTCCTCGCAATTTCGCTGCTGAACTCTTAAAAGCAGTTTTCCAAATTCTTCTTCCAGCATAAGCACACTCCTTATTTAAACCGCAAGAACATAAGAAAGAAAGGAAATAAGTAAAGATTTTTCTTGTGTTAGTTCTTATGTTGTTATGTTCTTAGAAACATCATAACAGACAAGAAAAGAAAAATCAATCGAAAATGCACAAATCACCCGCAGAGAGTTGTACTCCCTGCGGGTGGGTTCTCTTTCTATTCACTTTACAGGTATAGCCTCGCCCGATATGTAACCGTGACCTGATGCCCCATTGCTGTCCGGTCAGTCCGCTGGAAACTCGCGGTTTGTACGCGTATCATCTTCTTGACCATCTGGCCGCCTACAGAACCGGCCTGCTTGCTGGTCAGATCACCGTTGTAGCCCTGCTTCAGATTGACGCCCACCTCGTTGGCGGCCTCCATCTTGAACTTGTTCATAGCCTCGCGGGCATTGGGAACCATAATCTTATTGCTATTGCTGTTAGACATGATTGTATCTCCTTTTCTCAATCTGTTTGATGTTTGGCTTGGATGGAACATCCGCTTATAGCTTTGCCTCACTTCGTGGAGATATACCCGATTATCCCTCTTCCTATTTTTACTAAAACGAACTTCCCAATTCAGACCGCAATAAAAGGAAGTCTGTTATCTCTGCCCCCAATCACGTGTTCCGCCAGCAGCATACTGTTTTCGGAGCTGACCGGCTTGTTTCCCACTTCCCCGCCACCATCTTCCATGGCGCGGGCTGCGGACTCACCCAATCCCTGCTGTTTCAGAAAGCTGGTAGATAAAATAGCGAGGAATTGCGCATTGCGGGGCTTAGTAGGCAGCGACCGGCCTGCCAAGCGTTCCAATAAGACCGGGTTATGCTCCCATATAACTGAAATGACAGTTCTAATATTTCGCTCCACCGCCTTCCAGTTTGTCCCATACTGCCTTGCCACTTCCGGATAGAGCCACTTTGTCACTAACAATAATCGCTCCTGTCTTTCTATACATAGTATCACTGCATAAGATACATGGAAGAACCCTGTATAATTGGCAGTAACTCCCAATCGATACAACAAGTCATATACTTCTACTTCTTGGTTTACAGGGGGCATATATATTTTCCTCCCACGATTATTGTTTATGGACTCTTTGCGAGGTCCACTGCCGCACGCACAATCTCCAATTCTCGTTCCAGCATTTGCTCTATTATTTCCGGACGTTCTGCTAAAACAACTTCCAAAATCTTATCGATGGTTTTGCATGTTGGATTTCCATCGCCTTCACGGTACTTGTAATAGTTCGATGTTTCAATACCCATTTTATTCGCAATGATAAAACAAGACAGTCCAGTGTTTTCCTCAAATTTGTGGAGAACTTCCGCAACGAAATCAATAGTAGATTCTGTCATATTATTTCCCCTTTACGAAATTATGACAGATTCATACCTCCTTCGACAACATATATATAGGAATTTTACTTAATATTTCATATTTTTTCTCTTTATTTTCTAATTTCTACCATTTTGTTTTATTTTAATTCCACATAATTCACAATCCCGCCATTATATTTCCTCAATTTACCAAAAACCTATTCAACCGTTTAGCTACTTCATAGTCCCCACGGTGACACATTTTAAAAGTCGGTGGCCAATCCGCAATAACGGTCTCTCACTTAAATTTTTTAAAGCTAATTTTTATATAAAAAGTATTTAAAATTTCTCAAAAAAACAATTAATAATATATATAGCTATTTTCTAGCTAATGAATCAATTCATACTAAAAATATATTTATTATAATTGTCTATAAGAAATCCAAGCAATATCATCTTTCTCCTTTTTAAAATATCTCTTTATCAGAAATTTTTAACATTTATAGTTTATCTAAACTTTTCCAAGTTGTCAACTTTTCTTTATATATTTATTTGACAAATTCAAAAAAATGTTGCTGTTTTCCTCAGTCATTTAGTCTGGTCTTCACCCTTTGGCACCGGAAATAAAAGAAGCGGTTTTCCATATCCATCCTCCAGTATGAGCACACCTCTTATCAAACTATAAACCATAAAAATAGCAGCAATCCTTCTTTACCTTATCTCATCATATTGATGATGCCATGGAACTTCAGCCAATTTACCTCTGCGGGTGTAATTGAAGCAGCACCCCTCTAAACACCCTTCCATTTCTCCTGGTGTTGTGCTATACTTCCCTTTATTGAATTTGAATTGGAGGGGATCCGCTTGTCCCAATCACACCGTAACGAGGAGTCTCTGGCCCACGCCCCCATTGGGCCTTTGATGGTGCGTCTGGCCATGCCTGCTGTTGCGGCCCAGCTTATTAACATGCTTTACAACATCGTGGATCGCATCTATATTGGTCACATTGAGGAGGTGGGCCGTACCGCCCTCACTGGCTTGGGGGTTACCTTTCCCATTCTGATGCTTATCTCCGCCTTCACAGCCTTTGCCGGTATGGGCGGCGCTCCTTTGGCTTCCATCCGCCTGGGGGCCGGGGATCGAGAGGGGGCAGAACAAATTCTGGGCAACTCCACCGCTCTTCTGCTCTGTTTGTCTGCCGCACTTACCGTGGTATTCTCCATCATCAAGGAACCGGCACTCATGGCCTTTGGCGCCTCAGAAGAAACCATTGGCTACGCTCTGGACTATATCTCTATTTATTTAATTGGCACTGTCTTTGTCCAGTTGGCCTTAGGTCTCAACGCCTATATCACTGCCCAGGGTCAGGCCCTTGCGTCCATGTTCTCTGTGCTCATTGGAGCTGTGCTGAATATCCTGCTGGACCCGCTGTTCATCTTTACGTTCGGTCTGGGTGTACAAGGAGCGGCTATTGCCACTGTCATCTCTCAAGGGGTAAGCGCCTGCTGGGTGGTAAGTTTTTTATGCTCCCAAAGGTCCGGCCTTCGCATCCGTTGGAAAAATCTTCGTCTGACGCTGCCCATAGTGGGCCAAATTGCCTCTTTGGGGGTGGCCCCCTTTATTATGCAGTCCACGGAGAGCCTGGTGACAGTGGTACTCAACTCTGGCTTGCAGTTCTACGGCGGTGACTTGTATGTCGCCACCATCACGGTAATGCAAAGCGTGATGCAGATGGTAGTTATGCCCGTTCAAGGAATCACCCAAGGGATACAGCCCATTATGAGCTACAATTTCGGAGCCAAAAATTACCAACGGGTACGCAAGGCCTTCCGTCTGCTTCTGCGCACCACCCTCACGGTAACTGTCGCCGCCTTCGCCCTCACCGCCCTTTTTCCAAAGTCTTTGGCGCTTATCTTCAATGACAATCTGGAGCTGGTGGAGCTGGTGGGTCAGGTAATGCCTATCTTTTTTGGCGGCATCTGGGCCTTTGGAGCTCAAATCGCCTGTCAATCTGCCTTTATGGCCATGGGCCAGGCAAAAACCAGCCTCTTTTTAGCCCTGCTTCGCAAGGTGATTCTGCTAATTCCTTTGGCCATTATTCTGCCCCGAATAACAGGGAGCGTTATGGGCATCTATGTTGCTGAACCGGTGGCTGACATCCTGGCCTCCGGCACCACTCTGGCTCTGTTTCTCCATAAACGGAAAACTTTGCTTCCGGAATAACTGAAACCCGCCCGCCTGAACGGCGGGCGGGTTTTTACTCCAGCTGGCCTGTTTTCTACACCACAGTCCCCTCAGCGCCCCGATCTGCCAGCAGCCGCAGGCCCTCCAAATAGCCTGTCAGCCCATGTCCCTTGATCGTGGCCACACAGGCCTGCCGAATATAGGATATCTGGCGGAAATCTTCCCGGGCATCCGGATCAGAGATGTGGACCTCCACTGTGGGAATCCCCACCGCCTTTACCGCGTCCAGCAGGGCAACGCTGGTATGAGTGTAGGCCGCAGGGTTAATAAGAATCCCATCCATTTTATCAAAATAAGCTTTTTGGATCGCGTCCACCAGTTCCCCCTCGTGGTTGGATTGGAAAAACTGAACACTTACCCCCAATCGCTCCGCCTCCGCGGTGATCATGTCTGCCAAATCATCATAGGTGGCCTTTCCATATATCTCCGGCTGACGAACGCCTAGAAAATTCATGTTAGGGCCGTTAATCACCAGAATGTTCACAGAAATCCCTCCAAATCTCGGCGGCGCTCTCCTCTGCCGCCGCGTCGTTTTGAACTGGCACATCCATCGCCGCCTGATACAGGGGCAGACGCTCACGGTACATTTCTGTTAAATTCCCCTTCTGGGACAAGGGCCGGCCCTCTCTGGGCAGCCGGTCCAGAGCCCGGCCCAGGAAGTATACCCGTCCGGTGCGGCGCATAGCCGTCCGGTTTTCTTCCCGCAGCACCGCGCCGCCGCCGGTGGCGATAACCTTTCCGCCAGCAGCGCAGACCTCCGCCAGCACCTGGCGCTCCAGCTCCCGAAAGGTCCCCTCGCCCTCATTCTGGAACATATCCGGAATAGATTTCCCCGCACGACGTACAATCTCCCCATCCAAGTCCACAAAGGGTTTGCCGGACAGAGCTGCCACCTCCTGGCCCACGGTGGTCTTGCCGCAGCCAGGCATCCCCACCAGAACAATGTTGGTACGATCCTGCCAGAGCCGGGCAGTAATTTTCTCCGTCTCGCTGTCAGGGATGTCTCTGCCGAAAAACAGCTCCTCCGCCCGCTTGGCCTGCGCCACCAGCATAGACAGGCCTCCAGTCCAGCAAATGCGCCGCCGCGCCTCCTCTTGCGGCAGGCCGTGACGCAAATCCTCCTGCCAGCCTGGATCTTCCCGATTCCAGCTCTCAGCCTGAAGGAGCAGATTGGTCCGTCCGGGGTTATAAATGATATCCGCCACCGCCGACACTTTGGAGAACAAGGCCAAGTCTACCGGTCTGCCCTCCAGATTGGGCCACATGCCCACCGGGGTGGTGTTAATGAGGACTTGGGCGTCCCCGTGGCGGTCCAGATTCTCATAATTGTCCGGGCCGCTCCGGGAGACCACCACGACCTCCCTTGCTCCCCTCTCCTTTGCGGCAGCCTGAGCGGTCAGAGACGCTCCGCCGCTGCCTAGAATGACCACCTTTTTCCCCGCCAGAGCAACCCCCGCCCGGGAAAGCATATAAATAAAGCCGTCAATATCGGTGTTGTAGCCGTACAGCTTCCCCTCCCGGCGCACAAGAGTATTGACACTGCCAATGGCCTGGGCGGCTTGATCAATCACGTCGCAGAAGGCCATCACATCCCGCTTATATGGGATGGTGACATTCAACCCTCCAATGTCCGCCCGGCGGAGGAAATCCCCCAGCTCTGACCGCTCCAGCTCGATGAGACGGTAATCCTCACACCCCAGAGCCTGGTGGATAGGGACCGACCAGCTGTGCTTCAGTCTCCGTCCCAGCAGGCCGTAAATCTTCTCCCCCATCCAGCTCACACTTCCGCGTAGCCGCCCAGGAACTGGAACTGGGCACAGCTTCGTTCCAGCTCCTCCAGACAGGCCAGCACGCTGGGATCCTTTACCGACGCCTCCAACTCCAAAAAGAAGATGAACTCAAAGTCGCTCCCCGCCACCGGGCAGGACTCCAGCTTCGTCATATCGATATCCAGGGCCGCCAGCTTGGACAGCACCTCATACAAAGCCCCCGGCTTGTTGTCCAGGGCAATGATCAGGCTGATTTTGTTGGCTCCGGCGTAAACGATCGGGTCCTTTGCTATGCAGATGAATCGGGTGTAATTATTGTCGTTGTCCTGAACCGCGCTATTGATACACTCCAAACCGTAGAGAGCCGCGCAGGGATGGGATGAGATGGCGGCGGCGTGTCTGCTTCCGCTTTCAGCTACCATCTTGGCAGCCATAGCGGTGTTGCTGCAGGGGATCACCTTTATGTCCTTCAGGCCGCCCAGGAATCTGGAGCACTGGCCGATGGCCTGTTCATGGGAGTATATTTCGGTAATCTCCTCCTGCTTTACCCCGGGCAGGGCCAGCAACTCGTGGCGGATGCACAGGCGGGCGGACCGGACCACGGACAGCTCATGCTCCTGGAGCAGCTGGTACACTGCCCGTACAGAGCCGTTGGAGCTGTTTTCAATGGGCAGCACTCCGAATTTGCAAAGCCCCGACTCTACGGCGGACACCACCGCCCCGAAGCTCTTCACATAGACAATGCTTCCCCGAGGGAGCAGCCGATCACAGGCCACCTGCGAGTTGGCCCCTTCCACCCCCTGGCAGGCGACTGTCCCCGTCTGGGGAAATATCTCGTCCCCCACAGCCAGCGCCGCCATAATACGCTTCGCCACACGGGTGGGCACGGAGATCAGCTCCGCCTGACGGGAACGGGCCAGCTCAAAGAGGGTGGAGTAGAGATGGTAGGCATAGCGCTCCTTGTCCCCCGCCCTTTGCGTCACCTTGGCCAAAATCTCCCGCTCCCGACTCTTGTTCAGGATAGGCAGATGGTGTTCGTTCTTGTAGGCGGCTACCTCTTCACTTAGAGCCATACGCTCTAAAAACAGCTCTAAAAGCTGGTCGTCCACGGCGTCAATTCTAGTACGGACTTCAGAAAGTTCCATGATTTCCCTCCAACAGTAAGTCTAGCAGTACGACTGCCGTCACCGCCTCTACCACAGGGACAGCCCGATGGGCAACGCAGGGGTCGTGGCGGCCATGAATTTGCAGACGGGTGTTGTCTCTGGCGGACAGGCTCACTGTCTGCTGTTCCCTGGCAATGGACGACGTGGGCTTGAACGCCGCCCGCAGGACCAGAGGCATCCCCGTTGTAATGCCGCCCAGCGCTCCACCGGCGTGGTTGGTCTGCGTCCGGATCTGGCCGTTCTCGACCACAAAGGGATCGTTGTTCTCAGAGCCTCGGCGGGCGGCGGCGGAAAATCCCGCGCCAAATTCCACCCCTTTCACTGCCGGAATGCCGAACAGAGCCGCTGCCAGGCGGTTTTCCACCCCGCCAAACATGGGGTCCCCCAGCCCGGCAGGCAGTCCGATGGCCGAACACTCCACCACGCCCCCCACAGAGTCCAGGGCCATCTTTGCCTCCCGAATCGCCTCCTGCATCTGTGCTCCGGACACATCATCCAGAACGGGGAACGGCTTAG
Source organism: uncultured Bacillota bacterium (assembly GCA_947073765.1). GTDB lineage: Bacteria > Bacillota > Clostridia > Oscillospirales > Oscillospiraceae > Lawsonibacter. The sequence continues at coordinate 10,532 of CAMTMZ010000039.1, forward strand.
CGGCAACGGCCTCAAAGAGCTCTGGGGTTGGGTACAGGGGGAAGTGTTCGTCACAGACCATACCCACCGAGTCCAGATGGGCTCCTATGTGGATCCCCCGGCGGGCCAGAATCTGCCTGGCGATCCCCCCGGCGACGCATAGGGGAGCTGTCAGCCGGCCGGAGAAGTGACCGCCCCCCCGCATATCCGCGTGGCCTTTCCACTTCACCCAGGCGGTGTAGTCGGCGTGGCCGGGTCTGGGCTTGTCGGCCAGCTCAGAATAGTCCTGGGAGTGCTGGTCACCGTTCCGGATGACGGCGCACAGGGGCGCGCCGCAGGTCCTCCCCCTCTCCAAACCGGAGAGAATTTCCGGCGTGTCCGCCTCACTCCGGGCAGTGGACAGGGGGTTTCTCCCCGGCCTGCGCCGGTCCAGAAAACGCTGGAGCTCCTCCAGATCAATGGCCTCCCCGGCGGGCAGTCCGTCGATATTTACCCCAACGGCGGCCCCGTGGGACTGGCCAAAGACCGATACCTTTAAAATTTTTCCAAACTCAGAGGACATCAAAATCCCCTCCTAACCGTTTGTATTCCTCCCAGAAATTGGGGTAGGATTTGCTGACGCACTCCGCCCCCAGCAAAGTCACCGGTTTTTCACACCGTGTGGCGGCTATGGCGGCCATCATGGCGATGCGGTGGTCGTTGCAGCAGTCCACAGCGACGCCCCCCGCCAGGGAATCCTGACCCCAAATTTTCAAGGAGTCCGGCCCTTCCACCACCTGGGCTCCCAGGGTATTGAGGGTTTGGGCCACGGTGGCCAGCCGGTCGCTCTCCTTCATGCGCAGCCGGGCGGCGTTATCCAGCCGGGTGACTTCCCCAGCCCGCAGGGCCGACATAATCGCCAGAGGCGGTACTAAATCGGGACAGCCGGACATGTCCAGCTCCACCGCTCCCCGCCCTTGCATCTTGAGAAAGCAGGGAACGATTTCCATATCCCCCTGGGTGGAGAAAGCGTTCAGCCCCTCCAGCTCCAGGGAGCTGCCCAGGGCAATGGCCGCGTACCAGAACGCCGCCTGGGACCAATCGGCCTCGATGGTGGCATTTCGCGGGATATACGCCTGATCTCCGGGGACAATGAAACGCTCATAGCTCTGATTCTCTACGGTGATCCCAAAATCCCTCAGCACATCCAGGGTCATGTCCACATAGCCCCGGCTCTCCAGGGAGGAGGTGAGGACGATCTCGCTGCCACTCTCCAGCAGGGGCAGCGCACAGAGCAGCCCGGTGACGAACTGGCTGGACACGTTGCCGGGGAGGAGGTACTCCCCCGGGAACAGCTTCCCCCGGACGGTGAGGGCTCCGTCCTTCTGTTCGTAAAAGATGCCCTTCTCGTCGAAAATATCGAAGTAGGGCTTCTGGGGCCGATCCATCAGCCGGCCCCGGCCGGTGAAAACGCCGCCCCCCTGCACCACCAGAGCCACGGGAATCAGAAAGCGCAGGGTAGAGCCGCTTTCACCGCAGTCGAATTGAACCAGCCAGTCCTCCCGGTGCTGAGGAACGGAGTGCCCCAGCCCATGGACCCGAACCGCGCCGCCGTCCAGTTCCTCGAAGTAAGTTCCCATGGCCCTAAGACAGTCGGTGGTAGCCTGGATGTCCTGGGACCGTGCCAGTCCCTTCAATACGCTGAATCCCCCCGACAAAGCGGCGGCAATAAGCGCCCTATGGGCCTGAGACTTGCTGGGGGGCGGGGTGACCGTCCCCGACAGGAGTCCGGGAGTGATGCGGATGTTCATTCCAGCGCCCACCCCGCTTCAATGACAGATTGCAGCTGTGAGACAGGGATGGTTTTCAGCACGCAGTCCGCAATCCCCCGGGGGACCACCAAGGTGATACTGTCTCCCGCCCGCTTCTTGTCAGACAGGGCGGCCTGGGCCAAAGCTTCGGGGGGATATTCTGTGGAGACGGGCAGTTTCATGCACGCCAGCGTGGAACAGATGCGCTCCGCAGTTCGGGCGTTGATGCCGTCCTCCAGCATCCAGCCCAGCCGGCTGGACGCCCGGGCCATGACCGCCAGGCCCGCCGCCACGGCGTGTCCGTGGGGGACGGCAAAATCACTGCACTTCTCGATGGCGTGGCCCACAGTGTGGCCCAGGTTGAGCAGCTTGCGCTCCCCCCGCTCCTTCTCGTCCCGCTCCACAACCCCCGCCTTGTACTGTACACAGGCGGCAATGACCGGCGCCAGCTCCAAAAGCCGAAATCCTCCGTCCTCCATACAGTGAAACAGGCTCCCATCGGAGAGGACGGCGGTCTTAATGGCCTCGGCGGCCCCGTCGGCAAAGACGTGGGGGGGCAGGGTGCCCAGGCAGCTTGTGTCGCAGAGGACGGCGGAGGGCTGCATAAAGGCCCCGGCCAGGTTTTTCCCGGCGGACAGGTCGATGGCTGTCTTGCCGCCTACGGAGGAGTCCACCGCGGACAGCAGGGTGGTGGGGAGCTGGACGTACTTCACACCCCGCAGATACAGCGCGGCGGCCAGCCCCGCCATATCCCCGGTGACGCCGCCCCCCAGAGCGGCCACACAGTCGGTGCGGGTGAGCTGCGCTTCTGCCAGAAATTCCAGGATGCTGGACAGTGTGTTAAAATTCTTATGGGCCTCCCCGGCGGGGAAAACATAGGTGCTGACCTGATACCCCGCCTCCAAGAGGGAGGCTTTCACCGTCTCCAGATACAGCGGTCCTACGGTGCTGTCCGTAATCACCGCCATGTGGCACAGAGGGACTGCCTCCCGCAGGCGCGGGCCGCACTCCTTTAACAGGCCGGGGCCTATGGTCACGGTATACTCCGGGGCGGTGTGGACTTGGATCGTATGGATCATAGCAGTCGTTCCTTTTTTTGATTTTGTGGGCCCCACCACCCTCGGCGGGCCATAGAAGATTGGAGTGGTAACCCGCCCAGAGGAAGAGCCCTACATGTTTAATTTCCCCCCGCAGCGGCCTTCAGCTCCCGCCCCTCTTTCAACAGGCCGCGGAGACGCTGGGCGTCCCGGCTTTCCAGGGCGGACCGGTACTCCTCCAAATGACCGATGAGGACGTCCAGCTCATGGGTGAGAAAGTCGGCGTCATCCAGGAAGAGCTCGGTCCACATGTCCTCATCCAGCCGGGCCACCCGGGTCATGTCCTTAAAGCTCCCCGCCGAGAAGCCCCGGCGGCGCTGAGCCTCGGGGGATTTGACGTAGGCGCTGGACACGATATGGGCCAGCTGGGAGGTGAAGGCAATAATCCGGTCGTGTTCCTCCGGCTGGGAGAAGGTGAGCTTCGCAAAGCCCACGTCAAGAAAAAAGTCCTGGAGGGTCTCCAGCAGCTTCATGTCGGTTCGCTTGTCCGGAGTGAGGATCATAGACGCACCCACATACAAATCGTCGGTGGAGGCGGTAAAGCCCCCCCGCTCCCGACCAGCCATGGGATGGCCGCCAATGTAGGCAAACCCACGCTTCTCGGCGATGGGAGCCAGTTGCTCCACCACCTTCCGCTTCACCCCGCACAGATCCACCAAAATGGCCGACTTGGCAATTTGAACAGTGTGTTCCCTCACCCAGTCCACCGCCGCCTGAGGACGGATCGCTACCAGCACCAGGTCACACCGGGGAAGAGTCTCCTCGTCCAGAGGGCCGTCGATGGCCCCGCTCATCCGGGCCAGAAGCATCGTCTCCTGGTCCAGGTCGGTTCCGTACACGGTGTGGCCGGTGCGGTTTTTGATGCTCTTGGCCATGGATCCGCCGATCAGGCCAAGACCCACAATTCCAACCTTCATACCTTATCCCTCCGGTCCTTTCATCCAGCTGTGAAGGGCCAACAGCTTTCTGGCCAGTGGATCGAAGGCCTCCGGCTTAAGGGACTGGGGACCATCGCACAGGGCATGGGCCGGATCATTGTGGACCTCAATTTGGAGTCCGTCCGCCCCGGTGGCCACCGCGCCCATGGCCAGCGGTTCCACCAGCCAGTACTTACCGGCAGCGTGGCTGGGGTCCACAATGATGGGCAGATGGGTCAGCTTACGCAGTACCGGAATAGCTGCCAGATCCAGCGTGTTGCGGGTATAGCTCTCAAAGGTGCGGATTCCCCGCTCACACAAAATTACTTTCTCATTGCCTCCGGCCATCACATACTCCGCGCTCATCAGCCACTCCTCATAGGAGGCGGACATTCCCCGCTTGATCATCACAGGTTTATCCTGGTGACCCACCGCCTTAAGCAGATCAAAGTTCTGCATATTCCGCGCTCCGATTTGAATTACGTCCACGTCTTTAAACAAGGGCAGCTGCGTGACATCCATCAGCTCGGTAACAATGGGCAGACCGGTCTCCGCCCTGGCGGCCTTCAGATACTCCAGCCCCTTCTCCCCCAGGCCCTGAAAGGCATAGGGGGAAGTGCGCGGCTTAAAAGCTCCGCCCCGGAGCATGGTGGCTCCGCTGGCCTTGACAGCCTTGGCAATGGCCACTACCTGCTCCTCGCTTTCCACGGAGCATGGTCCGGCCATAATCGTCAGTGTTCCGCCGCCGATCTGTGTATCGCCCACCTGGATCACGGTGTCCTCCGGGTGGAACTTCCTGTTGGCGTTTTTGTAAGGCTCCTGAACCCGCTTCACGTCCTCCACAATATCCAGGGCTGCGATAAGGTCAATATCCAGCTTGGATGTGTCTCCCACCAAACCCAGAATGGTGTTGGCCTCACCGATACTGGTGTGAATGGCAATACCTTTCTCTTGGAGCCAGGAAACCAGTCCCTCCAGTTGTTCCTGGTTGTGGTTATGCTTTAATACGACAATCATGTGCGTCTCCTCCTTCAGTAATAGCTGTGGAATGATACAAAAAACCCGCGGCCGGTCCGGCCACGGGTTGTCATGCACAGAAACGGTTTATCCGCCTCAACCTTACATGCCCACACGTTTTGCCAAACCGAAACAGGCCTTACCTCCAAAAAAGGTAAAGCTAAAGCAACGGTAATAAGCAGTACGGTTCATGCTGGTCATGGTCGGCTTCCTTTCGTACGTTGATGGTAACAGAATAACACTTTGCCGGGAAAAAGTGAATTGTTATTTTCTCTAAAATTACTTTATTTTTTTAAATTTTTTCGGTGCTTTTCGCCCGTTTCTTTCATACCATCCTAAGCGCCCTAACCTATTATAAGATAGCATACGCAAAATTTTATACATCATTTGTAAAGAATTTTATTGATTTTTGCTTTACAAGTGATATAATCAATGTACAGGAGGTGGCGTTCATGGCGCAAGTCATGGTCAACTTTCGTATAGATGAAGACGTAAAGAAGAGTATGGAGCTGGCATGCAGAGAGATGGGACTGAGTATGACAACTGCTTTTACGATTTTTGCCACAAAGGTTGGCAGAGAAAAACGGATTCCGTTTGAGATTACCGCAGGTTCGCATGACCCAGTCCCCTTTCAGCGCAGGCGCAGCCGTGCGGAGGCTCAACCTGTCTATGAAGGGGAACAGCGTGTGCTTGTTGAAAAGCAGCAACGGCTGGAACAGCTGTGCTTCGAGATTCGACGCTCATTGACCGCTGTCCATATCGCAATCCCTTCTTCGATTACAGGCCTCTCCATGGAACACATCCGTATGCTGTGCGGTAATGAGCTGAAGGATAAGGCCGCAGAAATCTCCAACGCCTGCAAATCACTGTTCTCCAGTCGAAACACCGATCTGCTGCAAAAAAAGGATCTCAGCATTCTTGACCAATATATGGACAGTTTGTCCTCCATTGCCGAGGAGCTGCTGGACATTGAACACACCCTGGTCCCCGCCATGAAATCATGTTCAGGGACCGCTCCCGCCAGTTTTGTTCCCTATGAACAGCGGCTGACAGCGGTATCCCAAAGTTTTGACAACCTTGCCCCTGTGATGGAACAATTCCTGAATTCCACTGCCTGCAGCGGCAGCGCACAGACCGTTCGAACACGCATCCGGCAGGCCTCAGCCCTAATTGAAACGCCTTATGTGCTGACGGCGCTGGAAAATCTGGAGGCGCTGGTCCTCCGGCACTGTAATAACTTGGATGAGCAGACGTCATCCCGTCTGGAATCTGACTATCTTCAGGTACTGGAGCTTACCTTAAAGGAGTTGGCTCAGGCAGAGCGGGAGGGCAGGGACACAACTGGACAGGCGGCGCTCAGTCTTCGGGTGGTAAATGTGCTGTCCCAAGTGATCTCTGACAGCGGGCAGCTGCAGCAGGAGTGGAGCCGCCGGAACCTGGAGGCAGAGGTTGCGGCTTTGGAGCGCCTGGCTGCCATGCGCGGAGATATCTCGGGCAGTATTGGGCCGGAGAAGTAAAAAATTTCAAGTCGTTGGGGAGCAGATAAGCCACAGTTGGAACATCCATCCCCTGCCCCGACATATGCTGTTGCCCCGACTTGTTTGATATAGAAAGGTGTTAATGTGTTCATTTTGGAAGGAGGTATTTCCATGCTTGAAGCCATTTTGCCCATGCTCCCCATTATTTTTATCGTTTTAGCGGTTCTCGTTATTCTTTTGCTCGGGTATGTCAAAGCCCCACCCGATCAGGCGTACATCATTTCCGGTCTCAAAAAAGAGAGCAAGGTGCTCATCGGCCGGGCCGGGATCCGCGTTCCTTTTCTGGAACGCATGGACAAGCTTTATCTTGGCCAGATGACCGTGGATATTAAAACGGAGCAGTCTGTCCCTACCAGCGACTTCATCAACGTCAACGTGGACGCCGTGGCGAAAGTACGTATTTCTCCCCACGCAGAGGGAATCAAACTGGCGGCCAAAAACTTCCTCAATAAACGCCCCGATGAAATTACTCGTGACCTTCAGGACTCTCTCCAAGGCAATATGCGTGAGATCATCGGCACGCTGTCACTCAAGGAGATCAACACCGATCGAGATTCCTTCTCCGACCAGGTGATGCAGAAGGCCAGCAAGGACATGGATAAGCTGGGCATCGAAATTCTCTCCTGCAACATACAAAACGTCACGGATGAGAATGGTCTTATCAAAGACCTGGGCGCTGACAACACCAGTCTAATCAAAAAGAATGCGGCCATTGCCAAAGCTCAGGCGGACCGGGATATTGCTATAGCCCAAGCGGCAGCGGAGCGGGAGTCCAACGAGGCCCGGGTTCAGGCGGATACCCAAATTGCCCAGAAACAGACGGAATTGGAAATCAAACGCGCTGAGCTGAAAATTTTGGCTGACGGCAAAAAGGCTGAGGCTGATGCCGCTTATGAGATTCAAAGTCAGGAACAGCGCAAGAGCATTGAGACTGCCACCGTCAATGCAGAAATTGCCAAAACGCAGCGTCAGGCCGAATTGAAACAATATGAGGTCGAGGTAGAGAAGCAGAAGCTGGAAGCGGAAATCCGTGCCAAGGCAGACGCTGACCGCTACCGCCAGCAGCAGGAATCGGAGGCCGCACTGTTCAAACGGCAAAAGGACGCAGAGGCGGCCCGCTATGAACAGGAACAGAAGGCGGAAGCAGAGATGAAAATCGCCGAAGCGCAAAAGTATACAAAGGAACGGGAAGCGGAAGGCATTGCCGCCGTTGGTAAGGCAGAAGCGGAGGCTATCCGCGCCAAAGCTCTAGCGGAAGCTGAGGGCATTGACAAAAAGGCCGAGGCTATGAAAAAGTATGGAGAGGCCGCTGTTATTGAAATGGTCATGCAGGCCCTGCCCGAAATTGCCAAACATGTTGCTGAACCGCTGTCCAAAGTAGATAAGATCACGATGTATGGTGAAGGAAACAGCGCTAAGCTGCTGGAGGATATCATTACTGGAACATCTCAGGTTACCGAAGGTATTGCTCAAAGTATGGGTATCGATGTTAAATCCTTGGTCGCTGGTATGTTGGGTGGCAAATTGGCAGGCGGTGTGGATAAGACAATTGTCATCCAAAATCCTCCCCCAACAGATAAGGGTGAATGCTCTTCCATAACTCCTGAAGGAGATTGAGTCTGCCCCATCTGGTTTTAAATGCTTACCATAAGCACTCGATTTACAGGAATAAGCAATAGGTACGTAAAAGTCTTCTGACTCTTACCTCGCCATATCGATTTTAATGCCTTCGTCTACCAAAAGTCTACCAAAAGCGCCCCCAATCTCTTGCGGTGCAAGAGATTGGGGGCGTCCTGCTTTTTGGGATGTCTACCAGTTGTCTACCGGCCTCACTTTTTGACGCCAAATAGGGCGGTTTTTGCGCGGTTTCCTCCATTTTCTTCAACTTGGATCGGCCCGTAAGGGGCGTGACACGGGCGTGACGGGTCGAAAAGGTCTAAAAACCTCGAATTATTTGGGCAAAACGCAGATTT
>CAMTMZ010000040.1 GCA_947073765.1 uncultured Bacillota bacterium
CATAGCGTTTTGATGTCAAAACGCCACTTGCAGGGGAAATCCCCTGACCCCTATGCCGCCTGCGGGCGGTAACCTTTTGGCAACGCTGCCGAAAAGTCTGAGCAAACATTTTGACAATGTTGTCAGAAGCGATCTTTTGGATTTTCCGCACGATTGCCGGAAGTCCACTGTTCTGCGAACCGGGTTCGGCAATGTTGCCAAACCCGGTTTGACGTTTTCCACACCGTGAGAAGTAAGGTTTGGCAACATTGCCGGACCTTACTCTGCATCATCCAAATACCGCTTCCGGCAACATTGCCGAAAGCGAGAAGGGAGTGAAGAATATGAGCAAGCAATCACATCGCACCTGCGTCCGCATGAGCGTCAAGGATTATGAGCTGCTGAAGGAAAAAAGTGCAGCCGCCGGTCTGTCCGCTAACGCATGGCTGATGGCGCAGATGAGAACCAATCGCCCTGTCCTTCACCGCGAGGAAGAAACCTGGGAGGCTGTTCGCTTCATGGATGAAGCCGGCCGTGAAATCAATGCTATCGCCCGCGATTTCAACAGCGGCTATGGTACAGCGGAGCAGCTTCGCCACGCTATTTGCCTTTTGAGAGATGTGTACGAGCGGCTTCGCGCAGTGAGAAAGATGGGGTATCTCCATGCGGCATAATCAGAAAAACCGGAAAGTTCGTAGCTCCACGCGGGACTACAGCAGGAACCTATCTGTTCGCATGACAGAGGAGCAGTACCAGCGTCTGCAACAATACATGAAACTGACCCGGATGAACAGCACGGCCTATTTTTGCCGCCTGATCCAAGGAGATGATTTCAGGGGCCGTTCACCGAAACTGAACCATGCCCTGCACGCCAGCGTCAACATGATTTACTCCAACGTGCGGCAGATCACCCGCTATCGGTACGCAAAGGATATGGACGCCGAAGCCGTGGCAAAGCTGGATTTTTTGATTGATAAGATCTGCGAAGAGATCTATCTTTTGGCCACCCAGAAGTAGTCCAAATCGGGTTTTGTGAATTCATAAAACCCGATTCTGGGCAGAAGTCTGTAATATAATCAGCGTTGCAAACCGCTTTGGGCGAATTCATCAAAAGCGGTATTCTCTGCCCTGATCTGGTTGAGGATACCACTTGCACATTGAAAGGAGCGAAAATGGCAATATTTCGTGTCGAAAAAAATTCAAATTACACCGTCATGTCAAATCATCATCTGCGGGACAAATCGCTTTTCCTGAAGGCCAAGGGCCTGCTGTCGCAAATCCTCTCACTCCCGGAAGAATGGGACTACACCCTGCAAGGGCTGGCCTGTATCAACCGGGAGCGGCTTGACGCCATCCGTAAGGCTGTCCATGAGCTTGAGCGGGCCTGGTATATTGTGCGGAGGAGGGAAAGGGACGGTCAAGGACGGTTGTGCGGGACAGAGTATAACATATATGAGCAGCCGCCGTCCGATTCCTCGGCATTGGAATAACCGTCATCGGAAAAACCGTTCTGTCCCTGCTTCTCGCTGGCGCCATGACCATGGCCCTGCTGGCCGTCCCTGCCCAGGCGGCGGAGCAGCAACCCCAGACGCCCGCCCCCCACGCCATCAGCGCGGACCACTGGAGCCGGGAGGACTTCTCCCAGGAGGCCAGCCCGGAGGTGTTCACCGGCGTGTACAGCCGGGAACTGTACAACACCATCCGCCAGACGATGCTGGACGGCACCAGCGATACCGCCCCCGCCTACACACAGGTGAGCAAGGAGGACTACAGCGCGGTGAAAAAGCTGATCAGGCGCATGGAGGGCGTCCTGCGGTATGAACACCATGTACCGCAGAACTTCGCCAATTACTGGCAGTACCTGGACTACTTCGCCGTGTCCGCCGGGATGCCGGAGAACTACCAGGCGCCCCTGGACTTCATCCAGCCGGTCATGGAGGCCACAGCGGAGATGACGGATCGGAAACGGGTGGAATACTTCAACGATTATATCCGTACCCTGCCGGCCTATCAAAAAGGGAAGCAGCCGACATCACCCAGGCCTTCGCCCCCCACACCGGGGAACTGAAAGCGGCCTGCGGTTCCTACGCCAGAGCGATGAAGTTCCTGTGCGGGGCGGCGGACATCCCCTGCTTCACCGTCAGCAGCAAGACCCACACCTGGAACCTCGTGTACGTGGACGGCCAGTGGCTCCATGTGGACGTGTCCGACAACGACCTCTCCGGCAGGAACGGCGTCCTACTGGTGGAAAGCTACCAGATCGGGAAGGATCAGGCCCCGGAGGCCACCGCCTTCCTCAAAGAATTATTTGTCCCTGGCTCGACAAAGTAAATAACGCCGTACCCCCAGCGCAGGCAGGCCGCGAACGGCCTGCCTGCTTTTGCCTCCAACCTGCCGGATGCATACCGCCCCTGTCGGCCCCACAAAGGCCACTTGTTGGCCTCTGGCGGCAGACGGCGAGTCCCTGTGTCACCAGGCCGTGACTACCCCGTACAGCGCCCCGTATGGCCCCCGTTGCGTCTCTGGCCGCAAGCGATTGGATATGTTCATACCGGATAAATTCTATGATTGGCAAAATTGTCAAGAAGGGAGGGTTCGACCATAGACAAGCCAAACAGCAACCAGCAGATCAGAACGGAACGTATCCAGGTTTCCCACGGCAGAACGATCCAAGTGGTATCTGTGTTCCCGGAAAACGGACATTGTTCCCCGGAAGATAAGTTAAAAGCATTGATCGACCTGGAAATCCAGCAGGAAAAACTGTGCGCGTAAGCCCAGCGCTGTCTGGGAAAAGCACTGGATATCCGGGCCGTTTTGGAGTATAGTCATGTCGCAATGCTCTGAACGGTTTGACCAACGAAGGAGGGTAAGATGACAACGTCAAACCAGAAGAAAACCGCTCTGTACTGCCGCCTCAGTCAAGACGATAATACAGAAAACGAGTCAAACAGCATTCAAAATCAAAAAATGATCCTTCAACGTTTCGCTGCCGACCACCATTTCCCCAATCCTTGCTTTTATGTGGATGACGGATACTCCGGGGCCAGGTTTCAAAGACCCGGCTTCCAGCAGATGATGGCCGACATGGAGAACGGCGAGATTGGCATTATCATCACGAAAGACCTGTCCAGACTAGGCCGAAACCAGCTTCACACTGGGCTGTACATCGAGGAGCGCTTCCCCATGTTCGGTGTCCGCTACATCGCCATCAACGACAATGTGGACACTGACAGCAGCGAGAGCAACGAACTGATGCCGTTCAAAAATTTGTTCAACGAATGGTATGTACGGGACTCCAGCCGCAAGGTTCGGGCCGTCCTCCGTGCCAAAGCGGAGCGCGGGGAACGGCTTGGAACCAGGGCTCCCTATGGTTACAGGAAAGACGAAAATGACAGCAAAAAGCTGGTTGTGGACGAGGAAGCCGCCGCCATTGTCCGCCGGATATTCGCCATGTGCGCCGCTGGCAGCGGGCCGAGCCAGATCGCCCGTAAGCTGCGGGAGGAACAAATCCTCTGCCCCACCACCTATGCCTATCAGAAGTTCGGGATCAGTCACACCTCGCTGAACACAGAAAAGCCCTATCACTGGAGCGACAGCACGATTGCCAATATGCTGGAAAACGAACTGTACTTGGGCAACACCATCAATATGAGGTTCAGCAGCAAATCTTACAAGGACAAGCGGAAGGTGGAACACCCCAGAGAAGAATGTCTGGTGTTTGAGGGGACCCACCCCGCCCTGGTCACCCAGGAGGTCTGGGACATCGTCCAGCGGGTGAGGCAGAACAGGCGCCGCCCCACCAAGATGGACGAACTGAACAAGTATTCCGGGCTGGTGGTGTGCGCAGACTGCGGCTCAACGATGGTGCTGCACCGGGCACATACGATGAAGCCCACCTGGAACAACTTCACCTGCCGCACCTACAAGAAAGATGGTTCGGAGGTCTGCACCGCCCACTACATCCGGGAGTGTGTGCTGGATGAGGTGATCCTGGAGGATCTGCGGCGGGTGACGGCGATGGCCAGAGAGCAAACCAAGGAGTTCGCCGAGTACATCGGCGGCAGGCAGTCCGCTGAGATCCAGAGGGAAATCCGCAGGCTGGAGCGGGAACTGACCGCCATGCGAAAGCGCGGTACGGAGCTGGATGCCATTTTCAAAAGGCTTTACGAGGATCGGGTTCTTGGACATATTTCGGTGGAGCAGTTTCAGACGCTGTCCGGCGGCTACACGGAGGAGCAGGAGAAACTGGCGGTGGAAATCCCAGCGAAAGAAGCAGCCATCCAGAAGCTGCGGGATACGGTTTCCGGCACCGACGGCTTCATCGCCAAGGCCAAGCGTTACACCGACATCGCGGAGCTGACCCCGGAGCTGCTGCGTCTGTTCATTCAGAAGATCGTGGTGCATGAGAAAAGTACCAAGTGGTCCAAGAAGGCCATGCAGACCATCGAGATCTACTACAGCGATATCGGCTTTATTGGCGGGGACATTCCGCAGGATAAGAAAAGCCCCCGGCAGGAAATCTCAGCGTGATTCCTGCCGGGGTGCTTCCCCGAATTGTAGATACCCCTGTCAGGGGGAGGCCAAGGACGGCGGGTGTCTTTTTTAAAAAAGTTTTACGACCCCCTTGACAAACAACTCAACTGGTGATATGGTTAATTACATGAATAATGAACTAACGGACAAGAGGCTGAGAAAACGCACGGAGGTGGTTACATGCGCGGAACCTTAAACAACCAGTCCCTGATCTACCTGCAGATTGCCCGGATGCTGGAGGACGACATCCTGCGGGGCGTCTACCGGGAGGAAGAGCAGGTCCCCTCCACCAACGAGCTGGCCCGGGGATACAACATCAACCCGGCCACAGCGGCCAAGGGAATTAATCTGCTGGTGGCGGACGGGATCTTGTACAAGCGCAGAGGAATCGGAATGTTTGTAGCGAAAGGAGCGGGAGAGACAGTGAAGCAAAAGAGAAAATCCACCTTTTATGACGGCTTTGTCAAGCCGCTGGTAAAAGAGGGAGCCTCCCTGGAGCTCACCGGAGAGGAATTGGTCAGCATGATTGAGCAGGCTATAAAGGAGGAGAGAGTATGAACGCCGGAACATTAAAGGCACAGGGCCTGTGCAAGGCCTATAAGGACAAGGAGGTCCTCCACAATCTGGATCTCACCATCGAACCGGGGAAGATCTACGGCCTGATTGGCCGTAACGGGGCGGGAAAGACCACCCTTCTGGGGATTCTGACAGCACAGAACACCAAAAACAGCGGTGAGGTGACCTATGACGGCCAGCCGGTGTGGGAAAATCAAAAGGCCCTCAGCGATATCTGCTTCTCCCGGGAGCTTCAGCCCACCCTGTTTTCCGGGCCCAACAACCTGAAGGTGAAGCACTACCTCAAGTCCGCCGCCATCTACTACCCCAATTGGGATTTGAACTACGCCCTGCGTCTGATGGACGAGTTCAAGCTGGAGAGCAAAAAGAAGATCTCCCAGCTGTCCAAGGGGCAGATGTCCATGGTGACCATCCTCATCGCGCTGGCCAGCCGGGCGCCCATCACCATTCTGGACGAGCCGGCGGCGGGGCTGGACGTGGTGGTGCGGGAGCGGTTTTATCAGCTGCTGCTGGAGGATTTTGCACAGACGGGGCGCACCTTTATCGTCTCCACCCACATCATTGAGGAGGCGGCCTCGGTCTTTGAGCGAGTTATCATTCTGGATGAGGGCCGCATCCTGGAGAACGCGGAGACGGAGGAGCTTATCAGCCAGTTCCGCTATGTGTCCGGACATGAGGAAGTGGTGGACCGGGTGTGCAACGGCCTTCAGGTGCTGTCTACCCAGCAGATGGGCCGACACAAGACGGTGGCTGTCCGGGGGGACATGGTCAAGCTGGAGGCGGCCCTGGAGGCGGACGTGGACGTATCCCCCATGAATCTGCAGAATGTCTTTGTGGCTCTTTGCGGCCACGGGGACGCCCAGTAAGGGGGCGGAGGCAATGGGTAAATCCTTTCGCTTTCTGTTCCGGTTCGTCTGGATCAATCTCAGCGCCATTCTGGGCTTCGCCGCCATTATCATTCTGGGGTGCTACGCCACCGGAGTGCCCGGAAACGCCCATAACGGCAGCCTCTTTGAGACCTACTACGCCATGTACCCCATTATGATGCTGTTTATGCTGTATATTTACGCATTTGCCCTGTGTACCAGCAACCTGAACCTGGGGCTGTCCTTCGGGGCAAGGCGGCGCGACTTCTTCTGGGCCGTTCAGGGAGTTATGGTCTGCGCCGCCGCCATCTGCTGGGCGCTGCAGCTGTTTGTATCCGCCTTCCCCGCTATAGCGGGGTGGGAGGTGCGCAGCCGGTGGATGCTGCTGGAGATGTTTGACGGCCGGCCCTGGCTTTTCCCTCTGGGCAGTGTTGTGTTCATGGTGCTGGGATGCCTCAGCGGGCTGCTGATGACAAAACGCAGGGGGCTGGGTATCTTTTTGATTACCGTCTCCGTAGTTGTGCTGATGGGGGCCACCATGGTTCTGATCCTGTCCTCGGAGATCGGTTTTATAGACATTCTTCTTGAGAGCGGATGGGGCTGGCTGATTCCCGCCTCCAAGGCGCTGGTGGCGGCACTGGCTGTTGCGGCGGCGGGGGGAGAGCTGCTCATTTGGCGCACCATCCAGCGCTATACAGTGAGGTGAGAGCGATGCTGAAGAAATTAATCAAGCTGAATCTGGACGATCTGCTGCTCTACATTGGAGTGGAGTGCGGGCTGTTCCTGGTAATCCAGATTGTTGTCGGGTGTGTGATGTACTTTGCCCGGCCGGATACCAGCATCACCGTGTCCTGTGTGATATTCCCTATTGTGGGTGGGTTTACCGCCCTGGTGGCCGGCATTTCCCATGTGGGGGTCAGCTTTGAGCAGGCCCTGCGCTTCGGCCAGACCCGGAGGCGGGCACTGGGACTGACCCTGGGACTGATGTCCTTCGAGGCCGCTTTTGCCCTGGCTCTGGCTGGCCTGCTGGCGGCAGTGGAGCACTTCCTCTGCCCGCCCCTGTGGGCCAGGCTGGCAGGGGCGGATAGCTGGCGGTTTGGGGGATTTTCCGCGCCTGCGCCGGAGCCGGGAGCGGCGGCCCCGGTACGGGAATCTCTGCTGATGGTGGAGGGCTTCACCTTGGACTGGTACTGGTGGCTGCTGATTTTTGCCCTGGCCATGGGGGGCGGGATCATTGTGGGGGCGGTGATTCAGCGCTTTGGCGCCAAGGGGGGGTGGCTGATCTGGTGTATCTGCTTTGCTCCCATGATTCTGATGCAGATATTTCCCCGGGAAATTGCATCAGCCGCCGAACTGGTAATCCCCCTGCTGGCTGTTCTTTTTGTGGCCGGCTTCCTCTGGGCCGTATGGTCCCTGCTCCGCGCGGTGGTGCGGTCGTAGATAGAGGTTTTTCCACGGGCGGCCGAGAGGCCGCCTGTTTTTGTTGCAATTTCCGCCTCCGGCGAGTATAATGAAAAAATCCAAGGAGAAGGAGTTTTGTATCATGAAAGATATGAGATTGCCCCAGGGGTACAGACCCCTGCTGTCCATTTACGAGACCCAGCGGGCCATTGATCTGGGAAACCGCCTCTTTGCCGACAAGCTGGCCGGGGCCCTGCGCCTGCACCGGGTGTCCGCCCCGCTGTTTGTGTCCGCGGCGTCCGGACTGAACGACGACCTGAACGGCGTGGAGCGGGCGGTGGCCTTTGACATCAACGGCGTGGAGGGGGATGCGGCGGTGGTCCACTCCCTGGCCAAGTGGAAGCGGTTTGCCCTGAAGCGGTACCAGTTCCACGTAGGGGAGGGGCTGTACACCAACATGAACGCCATCCGCCGGGACGAGGAGCTGGACTCCCTCCACTCGGCCTATGTGGACCAGTGGGATTGGGAAAAGATCATCGACCGGTCGGAGCGGAACGTGGAGTTTTTAAAACAGACGGTGGGCGCCATTGTAAACGCCCTGGTTGAGACCCAGTCCTTCCTGCGCACCGTGTTTCCCCAGCTGAATGTCCTGCGCCAGGTGTCTGCCGACGTGGCCTTTATTACTACGCAGGAGCTGGAGGATCTGTTTCCGGACAAGACCCCCAAGGAGCGGGAAGACGCCTATGTGAGGGACCATCCCACTACCTTCCTCATGGGCATTGGCGGGGCACTGAGATCAGGCAGGCCCCACGACGGCCGGGCCCCCGACTACGACGACTGGGATCTGAATGGCGATCTGCTGATGTGGGACAGCGTGGGAGAGCGGTCCCTCGAGATCTCCTCCATGGGGATCCGGGTGGACGAGGAGAGCATGGCGCGGCAGCTGAAGCTGGCCGGCTGTGAGGACCGCCGGAAGCTGCCCTTCCACAGTATGCTGCTCAATGGAGAGCTGCCCCTGACCATGGGGGGCGGCATCGGCCAGAGCCGGGTGTCCATGCTGCTGCTGGGCAAGGCCCACATCGGCGAGGTGCAGTCCTCCCTGTGGGACGAGGCCAACCTCCAGGCTGCGGCGGCGGCGGGGATCACGCTGCTGTGACGGCGCTCACCCGGTTGAATACCGATGAGATCCTGCGGTATATGGGCTGCCCGCCGGAGCGGGCGGACGCCGGCCTGCGGGCTCAGGCGGAGGACTGCGCCGGAGAACTGCTGGGGGTGGTCCGCCCCCGATGGAGGGAGCGGACGGTAGAGCTGTCCTTCGAGGCGGGGGGCGTCCGGCTGGAAAACGGCCTGCTCCTGCCCGGGGAGGACCTGAAGCGCCATCTGGCCGGCTGCGGCCGGGCGGCGGTGTTCTGCGCCACCCTTGGGGCGGAGACGGACGCCCTCATCCGGCGGGCGGAGCGGCTGGACATGGGGCGGGCCCTCGCGCTGGACTGCTGCGCCTCGGCGGCGGTGGAGGAAATCTGCGACCGGATCGAGGAGGAACTGCACAGCAAATTCCCCGGCTGCTCCTTCCCCTTCCGGTACAGCCCCGGTTACGGCGACCTGCCCTTGAGTGTCCAGGGGCCACTGCTGGACCTGCTGGACGCCCCCCGACGGGTGGGGTTGTGCGCCAGCGCCAGCCACATTCTCACCCCCCGCAAGTCGGTCACTGCCATTTTGGGGGTGGCCCAGGGGGAGATTGCGCAACAAAAGAGGAGCTGCCTGGGCTGTCCCGCCCAGGGAAGCTGTCAATACCGAAAGGCGGGCGGACACTGTGGAATTTCGTGAACTGTTAAAAGCCTCGGGTCCCATTTTGCTGGACGGAGGTATGGGCACCATGCTCCAGGCCAGGGGGCTGAAGCTGGGGGAGCACCCGGAGCTGGCCGCCTTGGAGCACCCGGACTGGCTGCTGGACATCCACCGTGCCTATGTGGAGGCGGGGACCCAGATCCTTTGTGCCAACACCTTTGGGGCCAACCGAGAGAAGCTGAAGCGCACCGGCAGGACCGTGGAGGAGGTCATTCCCCCCTCAATCGCCGTGGCCCGGCAGGCGGCGGATGGAAAAGCTCTGGTTGCCCTGGATCTGGGCCCCATTGGACAGCTTTTGGAGCCCACCGGGTCGCTGGATTTTGAGACGGCGGTGGACATCTTCGCCCAGCAGGTGCGGAGCGCGGCGCGAGCCGGGGTAGACCTGGTGAAAATTGAGACCATGACAGACCTCCAGGAGTGCCGGGCGGCCCTGCTGGCCGTGAAAGAGAACAGTGATCTGCCGGTGATCGTCTCCCTCACCTATGAGGAGCGGGGACGGACCTTCCTGGGCCATTCCCCCGCCTGCGCCGCTCTTACCCTGGAGGGAATGGGGGCGGACGTAATCGGCATTAACTGCTCCCTGGGTCCCCGGGAGATGCCCGTCCTGGTGGAGGAGCTCACCCGCTGGACCACCCTGCCCATCTCTGTCAAGCCAAACGCCGGCCTGCCAGATCCCGGCGGGGCGGGGTATGACATCACGGCGGACGAGTTCGCCGCCGCCATGGCTGATCTCACGCAGCTGGGGGTGAAGCTCTACGGCGGCTGCTGCGGCACCACCCCAGAGTACATCGCCAAGCTGAAAAAGGCCCTGGAGGACCGGGTCATCAGGGCCGTTCCCCGCAATATCCCAGCCGCGGTGTGCAGCCCGGCGCGGGCGGTGCCCGTCGATCGGGTGCGGGTTATCGGGGAGCGAATCAACCCCACCGGCAAGAAGCGGATGAAGCAGGCCCTCCTCCAGGACGATGTGGACTTTATGCTCTCCCAGGCCCTGGAGCAGGTGGAGGCGGGGGCGGACATTCTGGATGTGAACGTGGGACTGCCAGAGATCGACGAGGGAGCCATGATGGTGAAGGTGGTCAAGGCCCTCCAGGGGGTGACTGACGTCCCCCTCCAGCTGGATTCCACCCGCCCCGAGGTACTGGAAAGGGCTCTGCGGGTCTACTGCGGCAAGGCCATTGTCAACTCAGTGAACGGGGACGAGGAGACCCTGGACGCCATTCTGCCCCTGGTAAAGAAGTACGGCGCGGCGGTGGTGGGCCTCACCCTGGACAAAAAGGGAATCCCCAAAACGGCGCTGGAGCGGCTGGACATCGCCCGGCGCATCCTGAACCGGGCCCTGAACTACGGCATCCGCCAGGAGGACGTATATATTGACTGCCTCACCCTCACCGTGTCGGCGGAGCAGGAGGCGGCCTGCCAGACTCTGGAGGCGGTGCGCCGGGTGAAGAAGGAGCTGGGGCTGAAAACGGTGCTGGGGGTGTCCAACATCTCCTTTGGCCTGCCCGCCCGCCCCCTGGTGAACCAGAATTTCCTGACCATGGCTATGGCCATGGGGCTGGACCTGCCCATTATCAACCCCAATCTGGATGCCATGATGGCGGCTGTCCGCAGCTACCACCTGCTGATGAACATCGACAGGGAGGCCCGGGACTTTATCGCCGCCTACGCCAATGCGGACGTGTCCACCTCCATTACCGCCGGCGGAAAGACCCTCCAGTCCGCCGCGCCGGCAGGAGAGCGGACCCTTGCCCAGATTGTGGAGGCCGGCCTGAAAGGGGAGGCAGGTCCCGCCGCCCGGAAGCTGCTGGAGACCGCCTCCCCTATGGAGGTGGTGGACGGTATCCTCATCCCCGCTTTGGACAGGGTGGGAGCGGACTTTGAGGCGGGCAGGGTCTTCCTGCCCCAGCTCATCCAGGCCGCGGGGGCGGCTCAGGCCGCCTTTGAGGTGATACGAGAGCAGCTGTCCGCCCAGCCCGGGGGGCAGGAGATGGCCAGGGGCGTGGTAGTGGTGGCCACCGTCAAGGGGGACATCCACGACATCGGCAAGAACATCGTCAAGGTGCTGCTGGAGAACTATGGCTATCCGGTGGTGGATCTGGGCAGGGACGTGGAGCCCGCCGCCGTGGTGGAGGCCGTCCGGAAGCACGCCGCCCCGCTAGTGGGGCTGTCCGCTCTGATGACCACCACCCTGGGGAGCATGGAGACCACCATCAGGCTCCTCCGGGAGGAGGGGCTGCCCTGCAAGGTGGTGGTGGGCGGTGCGGTGCTCACGGCGGACTATGCCAAAAAGATCGGCGCCGACTTCTACGCCAAGGACGCCAAGGAGAGCGTGGACGTGGCCCGACAGGTAATCGGATAAATGGTATGAGGCGGCTTATGGCCGCCTCACTTATTTCTTGCGGTTTCCTTTCCGGTGTGATACAATGAAAAAAAGCGCGAAACGGGGGAGTTGCAATGAGTACATACCCGCCTGAATGGGACACGATGGAAGAGGAGCAGCCGGTGGTGGAGATGGAGCCCGTCTATTCTGCCGCCCAGCCCCGCCGTCAGGCCCCGCCGCCCCGGTCCCGGCAGCAGCCTGCCCCGGGGGGAAGGAACAGGCTGAGTCTGCTGTCCTTGGGAATCTCCCTCCTGGCGTTGATTTTAGCGATTGCTGCCCTGTTCCTTGCCCTGCGCCCAGAGGAGGAGAAGCAGGAGGAGCGCCCCGACGTCTCGGTGGAGGAACCGATTACCTTTCAGTTCGGCGGGCGGATGCTGACCCCCCTGGAGGGGATGCCCCTCAATCCCTATGACCGCTCTGCCTTTACGGCTGACAGCGGGGGACGGCTGTCCTATGAGAGGGATGGGCAGCGGGCTAAAACGGGGATAGATGTGTCTACCTACCAGCAGGATGTGGACTGGCAGGCGGTGGCGGCGGACGGAATCGACTTTGCCATCCTCCGCTTGGGCTACCGGGGCTACACCGAGGGCGGACTCTTTTTGGACCAGACCTTTGCCCCGAACCTGCAGGGGGCGCTGGGGGCCGGCCTGGATGTGGGGGTATATTTCTTCTCCCAGGCTATCACCCCCGAGGAGGCTGAGGCGGAGGCCGACTTTGTGCTGGAGGCTATTCAGGGCTATGAGATTACCTACCCCATCGCCTTTGACTGGGAGCCCATTACCCCCGGAAGCAACGCCCGCACCGACAGCCTGGACAACCGCACCCTTACCCAGTGCGCCCGGGCTTTCTGCACCAGAATTCAGGAAGCGGGCTATCAGCCTGCGGTATATTTTAACCAGAGCCTGGGCTATCTGCGCTATGACTTGCGGGAGCTCACCGAATATAACCTTTGGCTGGCGGAGTATGACACAAAGCCTGATTTCTACTACCGCTTTGATCTTTGGCAGTATACCCATACCGGCCGGGTAGCGGGCATCCAGGGGGATGTGGACCTGAACCTGGACCTGCGCTGAGCCCGGAGGGCCCGGGACCGCGCGCATAGTAAAAGCCTCACCGCCGGTGAGGCTTTTGATACGCGGGTCAGGCGGAAAGGCCCAGTTCCTCCCGGGCTTCCCGCTCGTTGTCAGCGGAGAAGCAAAACCGCCCCGCCCAGTCGTAGACCTCCACATGTTCTCTGACCCAGATGATGCTATAATCCACAGTGTTTTGCCCCTTTCCTGTATTGTGATTACAGCATACAGGAATAACTGTCCTATAAAACGGACTTTTAAAACGGAGGAGGGAATTTTATTGGACACTATTTTTTATACGGTCCGGGCCATTAACGGCGATTACGCCGACCTGGTGGCGGACAGTGGAGAGGAACACTCCATTACTATGTTTTTATTGCCGGAGGGAACTGCCCTGGGCAGTCGGCTGAAGCTGGAGAATTTTCAGTGGGAGCTGGCATAAAAAGAAATCCCGGCCATGGGCCGGGATTTCTTCAGTCCTCAATATCCACCAAAATATTGTCGGTGCCGTGTTCCTCAAACTCGGCGATGTAGGCGTCGATGCGGCTGGTGAGCTCGGCGTAGTTGCTCTCATCAATGGGGGCGCCGTCCATGTCGCGGCGGGCCAGGTCCTCGGCCAGGATCTCAAAGAACACATTGTTCTCATATTCTACGATGGCCTCATGGATACCCCCCTCCACAAAGGCCCGGGAGGGAATGATATCCCCCTGATACAGCTCCGCCAGCTGAGGCATGCCCTCCAGGGCGGCCCGGCCGAAGAGGAGGCTCTCCACCTGGTCGTAGTCGGCAAAGCGCTGTTCCCCCCGGGTGGAGTTTAAAATCCAGTTTCCGATGTAGACAAGGTCCAGCAGGCGGCGGAATTGCTTTTTGCTCAGCTCTATGTTCATAGCGGGTTCCTCCTCCCGGGTATAGAATCGTTCATATAGCATTATAGCCTCCATTTTCAATTTGTCAAATGGAGAAAGCAGGCAAATCCCCTTGTTTTTTCAGCTAAAATGACATACAATAAAATATCCGCTTTACACAGGGGGCCAAAGTGTGTATAATACCTCAGACTGACACTGGGGCCCCGGCTGAACTCCCGGGCCTGAACTGAACCGAGTATTGGGAGGTCCCGCCTATGGAAAAGGAAGTTGTCATCTCCATCAGGGGAATGCAGAAATATGAGGGTACGCCCCCCGATGTGGTGGAACTGGTCACGGAGGGCCGTCTGGCCCGGGAGGGGGAGAGTTACACCCTGTCCTATCAGGAGAGCGAGATCACCGGACTGGGCGGCACGCTGACCACCATTCAGGTGGAGGGAGAACAGGTAACCTTGATGCGGGTGGGGGAGTATAACTCCCAGATGGTGTTCCAGGAGGGGCGCCGGCATCTCTCCATGTATAATACACCCTATGGCGCAATGACCATCGGGGTGAATACCCGCCATCTCCTGGCGCAGCTCACCGACCAGGGGGGAGACATTGAGGTGGACTACGCCATTGAGGTGGACCATGCCATGACGGGCCGAAGCATCTTCCGCATCAATGTGAAGGAAGCCCAGGGCGGCACAAGGAGCTTGAAGCAGTGATTGGCAGGGGATGGTGACGTCCGTCCCCGCGCAGAGAATTATAGAGAATGAAGGTGCGAACGATGACAAATATGATTCAGGCAGCCAAAGACCAGGTGGCCGCCCTGACCCAGGCGGCCTATGAGAAGGCCGCATCTGGGGGGGTGCTGCCCGGCGGGGCGGAGGTAAAGGCTACGGTGGAGATTCCCAAGGACACGACCCACGGGGATTATGCGTCCTCCTTCGCTATGGCCGGGGCCAGGGCGCTGCACATGGCGCCACGGGCCATCGCCCAGGCCATCGTGGATCACCTGGAGCTGGAGGGCAGCTACTTTAGCCGGGTGGAGATTGCCGGCCCGGGTTTTTTAAATTTTACCCTGGGCCCCAAGTGGTACGGCGATGTGCTTTTCACAGTGGAAAGAGAGGGAGCTGAGTACGGCTCCGGAGACGGAGGAGCGGGCAGAAAGGTAATCGTGGAGTTCGTCTCCGCCAACCCCACCGGTCCCATGCACATGGGCAACGCCCGGGGGGGCGTGCTGGGGGATACCCTGGCCAATGTGCTCTCTCGGGACAGCTGGAGTGTGTGGAAGGAGTTCTACGTCAATGACGCGGGCAATCAGATCAACAAGTTTGCCCGGTCCATCTACGCCCGGTGCATGCAGCTCACCCTGGGGGAGGACAACTACCAGTTTCCCGAGGATGGCTACCACGGAGACGACATCAGGGAGCTGGGCCAGGCCTTTCTGACGGAGCGGGGAGATGCCTTTCCCGGCGATACCCCGGAGGAGGGGTGGCTGGACGAGCTGGCCCGCTTCGGCCTGGAGGGCAACATCCCCAGGATGAAGGCCGACCTGCGCAAATACGGTATTGAGTACGATCAGTGGTTTTTTGAGTCCGCCCTCCATGACAGCGGCTATGTGGCCGAGACGGTGCAGCTTCTTGCCGACAAGGGCTGGACCTATGAGAGGGACGGAGCCTTGTGGCTGAATACTACCGAGCTGCTCAAAAAGAAGTATCTGGATGAGGGAAAGAGTCAGGAGCAGGTGGACAAGCTGGACCTGAAGGACGACGTTCTTCGCCGGGCCAACGGCTTTTACACCTATTTTGCCGCTGATATTGCCTATCATCGGAACAAGCTGGACGTTCGGGGCTTTGACCTGGCCATCAATATCTGGGGGGCCGACCACCACGGCCATGTGGCCCGCCTCCAGGCCGCTCTGGACGGGCTGGGTCTGGACGGCTCACGCCGGCTGAAAATTGTGCTGATGCAGCTGGTGAACCTGCTCCAGGACGGCAAGCCGGTGCGCATGTCCAAGCGGACAGGGAAGGCCATCGCCCTCCACGATCTGCTGGACGAGATCTCCGTGGACGCCGCCCGGTACTATTTCAACAACCGGGCCGCCTCCAGTCCCCTGGACTTCGATCTGGACCTGGCCGTCCGGCAGGACAGCGAGAACCCAGTGTACTATGTGCAATACGCCCATGCCCGGATCTGCTCCCTGCTGGCCCGTATGCGGGAGGGCGGGGCCGAGGTGTGCGGGGCGGGGCAGATCGACGCCTGTGTCCTTGTCCAGCCCGAGGAGCTGGCCCTGGTCAAGGCCCTGGCCCAGTATCCCGAGGAGCTTCATCTGGCGGCGAGGGACTATGATCCAAGCCGCATTAACCGCTATCTCACGGCCCTGGCCGGGGAGTTTCACCGGTTTTACAACGCCTGCCGCTGCATGGTGGACGACCCATGCCTCCAGGCCGCCAGGATGAAGCTGGCCGACGCCACCCGCTCTGTCCTGGCAAACGGCCTGAATCTGCTGGGCGTCACCGCGCCGGAGAAGATGTAAAGGAAAAAACTCTTTTTGGATCCGTTTCTTTTGAGAAAAGGAACGCCTGCCCTGGGAGGGTGTGTACCAGAGAGAAGGAGGGAACGTCCATGCGCCGGGAACGGTTTAAAAGCTGGAAAGACGCTCTGGAAAAGAACCGGGGGATGGTGCTGTATGTCTTTGGTACCATTGGGGCGCTGTGCGCTTTGGTGGGCTGGGGGCTGCTGCCCGACATGGTGAGCGCTAACCCGGCGGTGGAGGATATGGTCCTGCGGCCCAAGGGCTTTATGATCGCCCTCCATGCCGGCCTGCTGTCCTTTTTCACCTTTATGGTGTGGCGCAGGCCCCGGGAGCTGGCCTATCTCACCGGCGCGATCCTCAGCGTGGCATTGTTTCTGATGATGCTCTTTGCCAATCTGGGGATGTGACTATGGAACCGGACAAGCTGGAGCGGCTGCTGAGAGACCGTACCCCCGGGCTGATGGACTCCCGCCGGGCCTATGCGGTGCTGGTCCCCCTGGTGGAGCGGGAGGGGGGCTGCGACGTGCTTTACGAGGTGAGGGCCAGGACCCTGCGCCGCCAGCCGGGGGAGGTTTGCTTTCCAGGCGGGCTGATGGAGGCGGGGGAGACTCCCGAGGAGTGTGCCCTGCGGGAGACAAGGGAGGAACTGGCCATTCCGGCGGAGTGCGTTAAGCTGTTGGGGCGGCTGGACTTCATCGCCCACCGGGCCAATTTCATTATGTGGCCTGTTTTGGGGGTGGTGGACAGGCGGGGGATGTCCCTTCTGCGGCCCAGCCCGGCCGAGGTGGAGGAGGTTTTCCGCGTCCCCCTGGGCCACCTGCTGGAGACGCCTCCCATTGAGTATGAGTACGACCTGATCCCCACCCCGGCAGAAAACTTCCCCTATGAGCTCATCGGCATCCCCCGGGACTACCAGTGGCAGAGGGGAAAGGAGAATGTCCCCGTCTATCCCTGGCAGGGGCGGGCGATTTGGGGACTGACCGGGCGGATTACCCGGAATCTAATTCAAATATGCAAGACCCCCGGCTAGGCCGGGGGTCTTTGCTTATGGTTCTGCCTCTTCGGCGGCCGCCTTCTCCTTGAGCGCCTTGATGGCGTAGTCCAGAGCGGGGATGGATTTGGCGGTGCAGTACTGCTTCATATCCTGAAGCTGACGGATGGCTTCCTTCGTGGTCATGTCTTTCAAACGCATGGCGCTCACACTCCTCTGCTATTGTTATTTTACCACAATATAGGGGCGGAATGCAAGAGATTTATTGGCGTTTTTGCTGGCCGATGAGGGGGCGTGTGGTGGGCTGCCACAGACCGCTCCTACCGCTGGCGCTGGGGCCGGTGTGCGCTGGAAAGGGCCAGGAGGAGGACGGCAAGGGTCAGCAGGCGCCGCAGAGGACTGGCCGTCCACAGCAGGCAGCAGACCGACCGGGCGAGGGTCCACAGACAGCCAGCCCAGAGGAGGAGTACCGCGGCTCCCATATCAGTATTCCTTCCCCGCTGCAACCCGGCAGGAGATCAGGTAGGAGACTAACAGTCCTGCCAGCCCGGCCAGCGGGAGGAGGGCGGCTCCGCCCGCCAGCGCGACGGGGGCCAGCAGGTCCATCCCCTTCAGCATGGACATATCCAAAACCCCCGCCTTGGCCAGCAGTACCACGGCGATGATGGGGATGAAAATGATGGCGTACAGGTAGGGCCGGGCCCGCTCCGCCCCCAGCTTGTAGCTCAGAGGCAGGAGGATGGTGGGGATCAGCAGGCCGATGGCGGT
>CAMTMZ010000041.1 GCA_947073765.1 uncultured Bacillota bacterium
TGTGGAAATTCCGGCGCAGAGCGTTCCGGTGTTTAAGGCGGGAAAGGTCTTGAAAGAAAGCATTCTTGGTAGCAGCGAGAAAAGAGTATTGTCAAAAGCTGCGCTTTAGTATATAATTCCTCTGTGAATAGGTGACAGGAGAAGTGGTTATTGCAGGGGGGAAGTGATTACACTGGATGATACCAAGACCCGGATCATCGTTGCCGCAATCAAGGCTGTACGGCAGTATGGCCTGGAAGGGGTGCGCATCCAGAACGTCAGCGAGCTGGCGGGGATTTCATCAGGAGCGATTTACCGCCACTTTGACGGCAAGGATCAACTGCTGGTGGAGTGCTTCACTTATGTGGACAAGCAGGCGGCGGCAATCTTTGAACATTTGAAATTCAACCCGCTGCTTATGCTCACTGACCCTATGGGTGCGGTAAAGGCGCTGTGGGTGCCCTATTTTCGGTTTTGGACATCCCGCCCGGACGAAACAGTTTTTTATCACCGCTTTCGGGACAGT
The DNA here is from genome assembly GCA_947073765.1 of uncultured Bacillota bacterium. Classification (GTDB taxonomy): domain Bacteria; phylum Bacillota; class Clostridia; order Oscillospirales; family Oscillospiraceae; genus Lawsonibacter. The sequence goes on from CAMTMZ010000041.1 coordinate 506, forward strand.
ACGTTTTTCCCCCAGTATGACAAGAGCCGGGATGTGACCTATTTCAAGACGTTTATTGGAATGGTTGACGTTTTCAAAAAGGTATTTCCAAGCCTGGACAAAATCAATCAGGATTTATTGTGGCTCCACGTCCTCACATCCACTGTTATGTACGCAAAGTATGTGGTGGAAGGGACGCTTCCAGACAATCAGGAAACCGAGGACACTGTGTTTCAGTTGTTAACCACTGGACTGAGCGGCTATTTGAAACCGGAGAAGCCTAAAAAATCAAGACGAAAATGAAAATGTGCCGCTGGAGGCGGTTCATTTTTAGTAGTTTGATAATGAACGTTCACTATCATACCGGTTAAAGGCACGCTCGGTTCTCAAATTTTTTTGGCGCTAAGGGGGGGTGAACATTCACTAACTTTGGAATAACCTTCTTTCTATTCGGAAAACTATCTGCATCGAATACAAAGGAGATTATTGCCATGTTCAGCCAGGAAGCAGCTTTCACAATTACCGCCGACCACATTTCCCAATATGCGGCGCACCTCCAGGAACAAGAGCGAGCCAAGAACACTGTAAAGAAATATGTTCATGACCTTAACGATTTCATGTTGTTTCTGAATGGGAAAGCCGTCACAAAGGTGGCCGTGATTGCGTGGAAAGAGCATCTGGCTGATACCTATACCCCAGCCACAGTCAATTCCATGCTGGCAGCGGTCAACAGTTTTTTCCAGTTCATGGACTGGCCGAAGCTGTCTGTCAGGCCGCTGAAAGTACAGCGTCCCCTTTTCTGTGATGAAAGCCGGGAAATGACCCGCGCTGAATATGTCCGTTTGGTGAACGCGGCCCAGCGGCAGGGAAATGAACGGCTGTCCCTGCTCCTTCAAACAATTTGCGCCACAGGCATCCGGGTATCAGAACTCCGATTTATCACCGTGGACGCTGTGACCCTGGGCCGTACAGTGGTCACGAACAAGGGAAAACGGCGAACTGTCTTTCTGCCTGGGAAGCTGTGCGGGCTGCTGAAAAAGTATCTGAAAAAACAAAAAATCACCGACGGATCGGTGTTTGTGACGCGGACGGGCAAACCCCTTGACCGCTCCAATATCTGGCGGGATATGAAGGCTCTGTGTGAAAGCGCCGGGGTTGAGCCAGACAAGGTGTTCCCCCACAACCTGCGGCATCTGTTCGCCCGGACGTATTACTCGCTGGAAAAGGATTTGTCCCGGCTGGCGGATATTCTGGGCCATTCCAATGTCAGCACCACCCGCATTTATACCGCAGAGAGCGGTTTTGTTCACGCCCGACAGATGGAGCGGCTTGGGCTGATCCTTACAACATAATTTTTGTTATGTTGTTGTTTAGACCGCAACAGGTCAATATACATATCGCATTATACAGGAAAAACGGCTTTCTGACAAGTCCTTTTACAACTTAGGCATGAAGAAACTGACGGGATGCTCTCTATATTTATCTCGCCTGTCTTTTTTGCGCCTTTTTTTAGATTCTCTGCGTCCTTACAGTGAAATTGGGGCAGTTGGGCTTCACTCTAATACAACATAACAAAAATTAAGTTGTTAATAGGCAGCTTGAGTTAAATATAGTGAGGGATATGAGTATGGAAAAAATATTGATCGTGGACGACAGCATTGTGCAGGCAGCACAGCTAAAGTCAATTATAGAAGATGAGTATGATATTACCGTCGCACAAACTGCGGAGGACGGGCTGCGTTTAGCGAGCGAGGGGGATTTTTCCCTCATTCTGCTGGATGTCGTGATGCCTGGAATGGACGGTTTTACGCTGCTGAAAATGTTGCAGGAGCAAATCGTGACTCAAAGCATCCCGGTCATCTTGATTACCAGCCTTGCAGATGTGATGAATGAGCAGCGTGGACTTGTTTTAGGGGCCGTGGATTATATTACAAAGCCATACATTCCCCTGATCGTTAAGGCAAGGGTCAACACACATATCAAACTCTACAAATATCGCAGACAGATTGAGCAGCAATCCATGACCGACCAACTGACAGGAATTGCCAACCGGCGTCGGTATGAACAATACAGCGCGACAAAATGGAGAGAAGCGATCCGCCTGCACGTTCCGTTCTCCATCTGTATGTTTGATATTGACCGCTTCAAAGTGTATAACGATACCTTTGGCCATCCTGCCGGAGATAAGGTGATCGCTTCCGTTGCTCAGACAGCGGCGTCCTATTTGAAACGCAGTACGGATTTTCTTGCCCGCTATGGCGGCGAGGAATTTGTGGCATTGTCCCTGGGCGACAGTTCGCAGCAGATTTTTGAACACTTGAAGAAAATCCGACAGGCAGTAGAAAACCTGCACATCCCCCATGATCCGTCTGTGGCTGAATGGGTCACGGTCAGTGTCGGAGGGGTCACGATTGTTCCTGATTCGGAAAGCACCTATGATTTTTACTTAAAAATCGCGGACACCATGCTTTACGATGCAAAGAAAAACGGCCGGAACCGGGTCGTTTGGGCCGATGAAAGGCTGAAACAGTTGTGGGAAAAAAGGTAGTCTGACTGACATCAAAATATCAATTCATATGGGAGGTATATTGTGAGCTTATTGGAGCTTTTCAGAAAAAGGGCAAAAGAACGGCCACCTCAAGAGGATAAAGATACAAATGGCACAGAAGAACTCGATATTTATTCGGGTATGCGGGTGGAAGTAACAACCGCCGCAGGACAGATACTCTTTGTGGCAAAGCTGATGGGCCTGCATGGGGACAAGGCGGAGCTGCACCAATATTCGGAGGCCGCGATTGTCAAGGATGTTGAAACCATCCATGCCAGGATCAGAGGATATAGCGACTATGAGCGCAAAGCGGTCTATATGGAGGGCATAATTACACCCGGCCCCAAGCATATATGGCAAGTGGAGGAGCTGACCATCGTCCGCGTGGGAAATGACCGTGCCTTTTTCCGCCTGACCACAAACCTTGACGCCACCGCCACCATGTTCAGCGGATTGGCAATGGGAGAAAAGCCCTGCAAGCTGCTGAACATCAGTGTGGGCGGGGCCAGCGTCAGCTCGGAGTACAGATACCACAAGGGAGACAAATTTCTGCTGAAGGTCAGGCTGTTGGAGGACAGGCCGGAATCGGTCATGTTCAGCCAAATCGTGCGCGTTGTAGAAAAGGACGAGGGAAAATTCGAGTACGGGTGCCGATTTTTGGAATTGACCGAAGTCGATCAGGAACAAATAACACGGAATATTTTTGCAGCCCAGCGCCAAAAAAGGGGACGTTCCTAAACATTCGTGAAAACATAAAGGAGAGTAGAAAATGAGTATGTTCTATCGCCATAATCGCGGCGGCAAGCGGCTCCAAAGAAAACCAAAGTCTGAAAACAATTCAGGAGCACGGCTTGCCGCGCTCCTTTTGTGTTTGTCCATGCTGATGGGCTTCCTCCCCGCGCTGGCATCTGCGGCTGACGATGAGGAAAAACTTTCCAGCATTGTGACGTTTGACAGCATTACCCTTCACTACGCTGGTGCTGGCGGTCAGCCAGAGGCTGCTGCCATTCAAAATGGCGCATTGATCGGACGAGATAAACAGTTAGCTTTGCGTTATACATAGTGTAGCCAACATCCCGGCGATTCAGAAGCAGGCTCCGCTGATTGACAAGATCCTCCATACCAACTAACTGGACGATGCGGAGATCTATGAGTTTGAACACATCCGGGAGAGACTGCGGGATCTGATCAAGTACATCCCGTGGAACTGGCTCATTATACCACTAATTTTGACGATGAAGTTTTGTCCATGGACTGGAAGAAGTCAGAGCTGGAGAACAATGATTTACAGAACTACAAAGCCAAAGCGGAGTTCTATGTCCGCCAGCACCAGGACGAGGTGGTGATTGCCAAGCTGAAAGGAAACGTCCCACTGACCCAGGGGGACGTTGGAGCGCTGGAGCGTATCCTCTGGAGCGAGGTGGGCTCCAGAGAGGACTATGAAGCGGAGGTCGGCGCCAAGCCCTTGGGGGAGTTCGTCCGGGAGATCGTGGGCCTGGACATGAGAGCGGCGAAAGAGGCCTTTGCGGATTACCTCAATAACGCAAATCTGGACAGCCGGCAGATTTACTTTGTCAACCAGATCGTGGAGTACATTGTGCGCAACGGTATGATGAAAGACCTGTCCGTTCTTCAGGAACCACCCTTCACCGACCAGGGCAGCGTGGTGGAGGTGTTCACCGACCTGTCCCTGTGGCTGGGAATCAAAGCGGTGATCGACAGGATCAACTCCAATGCCGCAGTGTGAATGTAACAATTTAAAGACCTGGGGCTGGATCACATTGATCAAAACCCCAGGTCTTTATACTTAATCACAGATCTGATTCGGTGAAACGTATTCCGGCTATTTGCTGTATTGATCTTTCAAACTCTGGTGTCCCTCCTGATCCTTCCGGATTAGTTCCTCCGCAGTCAAATACTGCCACTGTGGATCGTCACTCGGCTTACTGGGATCAAGGAGCATTAGCGATGAGGGGTATTGCCGCTCAGGGTCAAAGTCCAGATCGGCAGCTACCCGTTTTTGCCAAATGCTTTCCTCTGGCGGCAGCTCCTGCTTGAGCGTATCATAGCTGGTCAGCTCGTGAGTGGTGTCGATACGGCGCAGAAATTCTCTGGCCTCAATTTTTCCGGCCATATAATCCCGGCGTGCTTGACGGGCGTTTTTCTCCCACACATCGTACTGTATCACTGTCATAGGAATCAGCCGGTCCCGCTGATTCTCCGGCGCGTCCTGATAGCGCAGCATTCTGGCATACATCCGGTCCCGCAGCTGCTTGAACAGTTTGAGGGCATCGTCCTGCTCCGGACCTTTTTTGCGTTTGAGGTTGGCCCCCCGCTTTTTACAGCTTTGACCGTCAAAGATTCGGTCACAGTAGCGGGTTGCCGCCTGAGTTCTGGGGATGAAATAATTCCAGCAGTAATCACACCGGGCAATGCGCTGTTTCTCCTGCCGAAAGTACAGCAGAAGTTCGATCAGGCGAAGCTGGAACACAGAACCAACACAAAGTTGTAGAGGAGTATCCCCGTACCCGTCCAGATGGGCGGGGTCACAGAACTCTGCAATCTTGGGATAAACGCCACGTAGCTTTTCAAACCGCTCCTGTTGGGTAGCCCGCTCCGTCCCGTCGAAGGTCATCTCCATGATGTTGCGAAGCCGGATCTGTGTGCGGATGGGAAGTTCCAAAACCTGGAGCAGGCGCTGTCCGGCCCGGAGGAGAAAGATGGGCGAACCGTCATCCTGCATCCGCAGCGCCTGATCCAGCAAGCTCCCCAGTACAAAAAAGCTGAGTGGGTCGATTTCCCGGAGCGTGGAGGGGAGCAGCAGCGCCTCAGCGGTCAAGTCCTCCAAATCCGATTCCGGTACATCCAGCCGTTCTGCAAAGAGCGGATGTTCCTCATACAGCCGCTGGATTTCCCGGCGGTAGGCTGTGTAGTCCATCTCCGCTGCGGCAACCAGGTCCTCCGCGGGAGTGATCAAAGGAAGGTGCTTCTCTGGTCCATACGCTCCGGACATCACAACACAAAATTTTCCGTCAACCCCGGTCTCGATCCAGAGGCCGGGGGATTTTTTGTCTGCCATACCGCTCCCTCCCCAAAGTCACTTCATGATGTAAAGACGGCTGAAATTATTGTAGCATGACAGCGAGGAAAAAGAAAGTCCGGACGAACCTCGACAACTGAATACCCGCCACCAGAGAGGATATGTCTCCGGCCCAAGTATCGCCACAACTCCGCAGACACGGACGAGCGTACCAGGAGAGAACACTACGCGGCAGGAAAGGCCCTGGCGCAGGAACAGGTATGGTGTGTGGCCAAAACAAATAAACAGAGGAGGAGCAAATTTGAACAAGCTGAAACTGCTCACCATGAGCGACATTCCGGCGGAGGAGGTGCGGTGGCTCTGGTATCCGTATCTCCCCAGAGGCAAGATCACGATTATCCAGGGTGACCCCGGAGAGGGCAAGACCACCTTCGTGTTGGCGCTGGCGGCTCTGCTTACACGGGGACTGCCAATGCCTGGCTGTACGGAAAGTAGACCGCCCATGAACATCATCTATCAGACGGCGGAAGACGGCCTGGCGGATACGGTCAAACCCCGGCTCACAGCGCTGGGAGCGGATTGTTCCAAAGTGCTGGTCATTGACGAGAGTGAGCGGGAGCTGACGCTGAGTGACCGACGTCTTGCCCAGGCCATCCAAGAAACGGATGCGGGACTGTTCGTCCTCGACCCCATCCAGGCGTACCTGGGAGACGGCGTGGATATGCACCGGGCCAACGAGGTGCGCCCCATCTTCAAACGGCTGGGGCAGCTGGCGGAGCAGACCGGATGCGCCATCGTACTGGTGGGGCACATGAACAAAATGCAGGGTGTCAAGTCCGCATACCGTGGGCTGGGATCCATCGACTTCCGGGCGGCGGCGCGGAGCGTGTTGCTGGTAGGCCGCTCTAAGGATGATGAGCAAGTCCGGGTAGTGGTCCACGACAAAAGCAGCCTGGCTCCGGAGGGGGCGTCCATTTTGTTTTCTCTGCATTCAGATACAGGTTTTTCCTGGAGCGGCTTTTGTGACACCACTGCCAGTGAACTCCTCTCCGGCAGCGGCCCCGGTGTGACCAAGACAGAACAGGCGGAGCGTCTACTGTTGGAGCTGCTGAAAGGTGGTGAGGTCGCTTCTGAAGAACTGCTGAAACAGTCCTCTGCCCTTGGCATCTCTGAGCGGACACTGAAAATCGCCAAGCAGAACCGTGGCGTGATCTCCCTCCGAAGGGGCGACCGCTGGTATGCCAAGCTGCCGGACACAGGTCAAGAGGGTAAGGGGGTAACGTGTTAAAGACACTGCCCGGTTGCCCCCTTATGCGGCAGGCTGGGAGGAGCGAAATTTTCTCCTTTAGGAGAAAGCCAGCATCGCGTTTGTCTGGACGCCGGCCTTCGCCGCCGCCCCGCCAAACACTTTTCCGGGCAGAAGCCCGGACCCACTTTAGAACGGAGGAACGATGAACAAGGACACCACATTAAGCATCCGAATTGCGTCCGGCGATCTGGACACCATCAAGCAGAAAGCAAAACAGGCCCGGATGTCCCAGAGCGATTATGTCACCCGCTGCTGCCTGGGCCGTCAGGTGGTGGTGATCGAGGACTTAAAAGAGGTTGCCAAGCAACTCCGGGCCATTGGCAACAATCTGAACCAGCTGACCGCGCTGTCCAATATGGGCCGCGTCAGTATCGTCAACCTGGACGGCATGACACAGGAACTGGCCGGGATCAGTGCCGCTCTGCGGGAGATTCAGGAGCGGGGGAGGTGGAGCAGATAGCCATCATCCACTTCACCAACTACCCCAAGGGCCAGAGCCGCGCCTGTATGGGAGCGGTGATGAGGTACACACAGCAGGAGAAGAAAACACTGTGGGAGGGCCACCAGCTGGTCAGCGGCGTCAACTGCCGGCCGGAGAGTGTCTACGATGACTTCCTGCGCACCAAGCTGCTGTACCACAAGGAGGGCGGCACGATGTTCTATCACATGGTGCAGTCCTTCCCGGCGGATGAAAAAGTCGATCCCACCGTCGCCCACGCCGCCGCACTGAAGCTGGCCGAGTGGTTCCAGGGGCGGGAGGTGCTGGTCTGCACCCATGTGGACCGGGACCACATCCACTCCCACTTTCTCATCAACAGCGTCAGCTTCGAGGATGGGAAGAAGCTGCACATCAGCGAGACGGAGCTGACACAGCTGCGCCAGCACAACGACCAGGCGTGTGCGGAGTTCGGTCTGCCGGTGTTCCAACCTCAGAAAAGACGAAAGGTTAAGTCTATGTCCAGGGCGGAGTACCACACCGCAGCCAGAGGAGAGAGCTGGAAGTTCCGGCTGATGAACACCATCGACGCATGTATGCGGTACGCCCGCAGCCGGGAGGAGTTCATTGCGCTGATGCGCAGCGAAGGCTATGATGTCCGCTGGACGGACAGCCGAAAGAGCATCACCTACACCACTCCCGGCGGTATGAGATGCCGGGACGACCGGCTCCACGACGAAAAATATTTGAAGGAGAGGATGGAGCTTGAGTTCAGAATCCGACAGGCAGTTATCCATGGAGGAGCTGCGCCGGCGGAATATGCAGAAGCCGCCAGCAGAGACACTGCATCCCACAGCGGAGGAGTGGCAGAGGTTGACCGCTGCACTGACGGCAATGGGAGAACTCCTGGCGGAGCAGATGCTTCTGCTGGAGGAGATAGCCGCAAGGCCCAATCCCTGGGCGACACAGGAACAGATGGTGGAATTGATTCGAGAGGCAAGGGAGATACACCGCCTGTTGGAACAGGCTGGGAAGAAGAGAGAGCGGCGCTTTTCTCTGCCAACGATCCCACTGCCCCGGCCCTCGCCGGAGTGGCTGTTGATTCCGGCGGTGCTGTTGGGGCTGTTGGCGCTGTGGTACGGCTGGGCCGCGCTCTGGAACAGTCTGACAACCCTGTTCCCATAAGCGATGCCACCACCGTCCACCGGCACGCCGACAGCAAGACGCTCCGCAGAGAGCGAGAAAAGAAAATCGCCCTCGGTCACAGGGAGGACGACCACGAAGACACGCAAAACTGGCAGCAGACCATGTAGTGGTCTGCTTTTTGTTATCCCGCTGGTGCGGGAAGAAAGGAGCGGCCTATTGTCAAGGGTATAAATCAGGTAAAATACGGAAATTATTTCAGGGAAGGGAGGGACGGTCATGTCGGAGCAAAAGTCCAATGAACAGCGCAGAAAAGAGACAGCGGCGAAGATCTGGCTGTCCTACTACAACAAGGTGCTGTATGAGAAGGGGGCCATCACGGAGCGGGAACGCAACAGGATGGCGCTGAAAATTGACAGCTGGAAGATAACTATGACCTGATCGAGCAAGGGGGGGACTGCGATTTATTCGCAGCCCCCCCTTGCTTTGCTTCATACTATGTGATATACTGCAAAATAGAAAATGATAAAACGAAATGAAAAGGAGACGAGCTATGGACATACACAGCATTCGGCAAGCCCTGCGTACCAAGTCCGTCTATGATATTCCCCTCCGGGTGACCTTCTATGCCCGGGTATCCTCCGAGAGCGACGAACAGCTCAACTCCCTGGGCAATCAGGTGAGCTACTACGAGGAGTTCATCCGCAAAAATTCCGCCTGGGAGTATGTGCCAGGCTATGTAGACGAGGGCCTGTCCGCCGCCACCACCAAGAAGCGGGAGGACTTCCACCGCATGGTGGAGGACGGTAAGGCGGGACTCTTTGACCTTATCATCACCAAGGAGATCACCCGTTTCGCCCGAAACACCTTGGACTCCATCCTCTACACCCGGGAGCTGCTCAGCGCCGGAGTAGGGGTGTTCTTCCAAAACGACAACATCAACACCTTTGACGAGGACTCCGAACTGCGGCTGACCATCATGTCCGGTATCGCCCAGGATGAGCTGCGTAAACTGTCCAGCCGGGTCAAGTTCGGACACGCTCAGGCCATCAAGAAGAGTGTGGTGCTGGGCAACAGCCGCATCTTCGGCTACGTCAAGGACGGGGGACGGCTGGTGATCGACGAGGGCGAGGCCCCCATGGTACGGGAGCTGTTCGAGCTGTACGCCACCGGCGAATACAGCATGAAACAGATCGAAACATTGTTCTGGGACAAGGGCTACCGCAACCACAACGGCAAGAAGATCGCCCACACCACCATGTCCGGCATGATCTCCAACCCCAAGTACAAGGGCTACTATGTGGGCAACAAGGTGAAGGTCATCGACCTGTTCACCAAGAAGCAGAAGTTTCTCCCGCCGGAGGAATGGGTGATGTTTAAGGACGAGACCGGGGAGATCGTCCCGGCCATCGTCTCCGAGGAATTGTGGGACAAGGCCAACGTCGTATTGAAAAAGCGCAGCGAGGACGTGAAGGGCCGCCAAGGGATCTGCAACCACGCCAACCTCCTCACCGGAAAGCTCTACTGCATCCACTGCGGCGCGGCCTACTACCGCCGGGAGTCGGTGGACCGGCAGGGGAACAAAAACAGCAAGTGGGTGTGTTCTGGTAAGATCAAAAACGGGGCGGACAGCTGTCCCTCCTTTGCCGTCTATGAGGAGGAGTTGAAGCCCCTGCTCTTTGAGGTGTTCCGGGAGACCGAGGCAGACGCCCAGGCCTTGGTGGAGGAGTACATCGAGATGTACAAGGCCCTGGGGGACGGCGAGGACATGGCGAAGCAAATCGCCACCCTGCGGCAACAAATCGAGCTGGCCCAGAAGAAGAAGAGCAAGCTCCTGGGCTACAACGCGGCGGGCCAGCTTTCCGACCGGGATTTCCTCTCCATGAACAAGGACTGTGACCGGGAGATCAGCGAGGCGGAGCGGCAGATCTACGACCTGGAGCAGCAGCAAATGTCCCGGGAGGATTTCCGCAAGCAGATTGAGACCATCCGACGGGTGCTCCGGGAGGCGGAGCGGGACGCGGCCCAGGGACTCATCAGCAAGGAGTTTGTGGACAGGTATATTGACAAGATCTTCGCCACCCCGGAGGAGGACGGCTCCCTGCGATTGCAAATCAAGGTTTTCACCGGCGAGACCACCGACAAATACCTTGCCAACCTCAGAAGTCGTACGGGTCACACGTTCAAGAAGATGATTGAGTCCTACGAAAATGGCATGAAGTAATCTGTACCCTTTAAACAGATTATCAGCAGATTAACAAGAGAGCAGGGCCCCCGAAAAATCGGAGGCCCTGCTTCATAATTATAAGCTATTGACAATAAAATTTGGGCGTTGTCCCTCCAAAAGCATTTTGACAGAGTGCCACATATTGCTGTGGGCCCGGCGGAAGGAACCACCTGTGATTCCTCCCAAGTGGGGAGAGAAAACCGCCCGGTCTGCAATATCTATGGGCAAGTCCACCAGGGGGTGGTCAGCAGGGGTGGGCTCTGGGTCAAAGGTATCCATAGCAATACTCCCCAGCCTCCCGCACATAAGTGCTTGACGGACGGCTTCATTGTCCACCAACTGGCCCCGGGCGGTATTGACCAGAATGGTTCCGGGTTTAACGTGGGTAAGAAAATTTTGGTTGATCATATTAGTGGTTTGCTTATTAACAGCACAATGGAGGGAGAGAATGCTGCTGCTGGAGGCCAACTCCTCCAGAGGAAGGAAAGTAAGCCCCAGTGCTTCTTCCGTCTCAGGCGGACGGCGGTGGGCAGTGTAGTAGTGAAGCTTGCAGCCGAAGGGGCGCAGCAGACGGGCAGTGGCGGTGCCAATATCCCCCAGACCGATAAGGCCTACGGTCTGTTCTCCCAGTTCCGGAGCGTTGGACAGCATAAATTGCTCTTTGAACTGGATTTGTTCTCCGGCAAGGACGGCGTGGTGACCGGTGACACCACAGCGCAAAGCCATGAGCATCAACATGACAGTATGCTCGGCTACCGATACGGCATTACACCCCTTGTTGTTGCATACGAAAATGCCCCGTTCCCTGGCGGCATCCAAGTCAATGGCGTTGAAGGCCACTCCCTCAGAGTGGATGAGTTTAAGCTTGGGCAGGGCGTCCATAATCTCTTCGCCCACAGGGGTTATGGCATCTGCGAAAACCACTTCAGCATCGGGGTTTGCCCTCGATGCCTGGAGCGTGGACTGAAGAGGCGAACTGAACGCCAGCTCCACCGGAAGTGACAGGGAAAAATCAGGTCGGTACAGATCGTAGCGGTCTTTAGGACCGAAAATCAAAATTTTCAAAGACTTGCCTCCAATGCGGCCCAGCCGTTTTTTTCCCGCCGCCGGAGAACGGTGAGGCCGGCTCTGCGCAGGGCTGTCTCCACCTCATGGGCGCGGGTGTCAATGATACCGGAGCAAAGAAAAATGCCACTTCCCGTCAGCAGCCCGGGCATTTGGGGTGCCAGGGGAATAATCACATCAGCCACAATATTGGCCAGAACCAGGTGGTATTTTCTTTGAGCTAGTTCCCTGGCCAAGGCAGTGTCGGAGAGCACGTTGCCCGCTCGAACAGTATACCTGCTTTTGTCAATTCCGTTTAGGGAAGCGTTTTCATAGGCGACGTCTACAGCCTTGGGATCAATATCCACAGCCACGGCGGAGCTGGCCCCCAGGCACAGGGCGGCAATGGACAGAATGCCGCTGCCGCAGCCCAGGTCCAGAACATCCTCTCCGGGGACGGTGTGCTTTTCGACCCCCTCCAAACATAGCTGGGTGGAGGCGTGAGAGCCGGTGCCAAAAGTAAGACCCGGGTTTAAATAGAATGGCACCCGGCCCGCCGGTATAGGCTCCTCCCGCATCCACTGGGGGACCACATAGAGCCGCTCACCAATTTCTATAGGGTGGTAGTATTTCTGCCAGCTGTAGGCCCAGTCATTGTCGGTGAGACGGGTGGTGGTGTACTCTGACTCCAGTCCACAGGTATACCGCTCCAGCTGTATCCGGCCATCCTCATCGTCAGTAACATAGAACTTTATCCGGGTAACTCCTTTCATCCGGTCCAGAAGCTCCTGATCGACATAGTCCCAGTATTGCCGGTTTTGCTCCAAAAAGGAGAGTAAGTCCTGCTCATCTTCAATGACCAGGCTGTCCATCCCTGCGGCAGCCAGCTTGGCGCACACCTCATCCAATTTGTCCGGCGTGGTGTTGACAGCTACCTCCAGCCACTTGATCTCTTCCATGATTACCGCTCCGTTCCCATATAAAATAAGGCTACAGTACCTGGACCGGAATGGGCGCCGATGACAGGGCCAACATAATTGATTACGATCTCCTCAACGCCAAAGCGCTTGCGTACCATGTCTGCCACAGTCTGAGCGTCCTCCAGGCAGTCGCCATGGCTGATGAAGACAGTAAGGCTGCCGGGATCAATCGCCGTCTGGGCCATTTGGTCCACCAGGGCCTTTAGGGATGCCTGTCGGCCCCGCGCCTTGTCAATATTAACAAGGCGCCCCTCGTTGTCTACATGGAGCACCGGCTTGATGTGGAGCATGGAGCCCACTACGGCGGTGGCGGCGGAGATGCGTCCTCCCCGCTTGAGGAAGTGGAGATCGTCCACAGTAAACTGATGGCACAGGTTGAGCTTGTGATCCTCTACCCAGTCCCGAACCTCCTCAATGGAGCATCCCAGATCCCGCTGGCGGGCGGCGTACCAGACCAGAAGACCTTGCCCCAGAGAGGCGCATAGGGTATCGACAGTATACAGCTTCCGTTGGGGATAGCGCTCCCGCAGGTCTTCAACGGCAATGCGGGAGGAGTTGTAGGTGGTGGACAGACCGGAGGAGAAAGCCAATATCAGCACATCCCGGCCCGCTTGAAGCAGAGGCTCCAGCGCTTCGGTGTACTGGGCCACGTTGACAGCGTTGGTGGTGGCCAACTCTCCCTTGCGCAGGCGGTCGTAAAAGATGCGGGGGTCCATGTCCCGATGGTCTGGGTAGTCATGGTAGGTTTTGCCCTCCATAACAAAGCCCAGCGGAAGGACCTGAACATCCAGCTTCCGCACCAGATCGGCAGGCAGGTCGGCGGAGGAGTCAGTGATGATGACAAAATCAGACAAGAGAAACACTCCTTCATTACTCTTTTTTGCGCTTACTGTCCTGAGGCTGGAGGATGGTAAGAATACGCTGACAGGCCAACTGATTGGCGTAGCTGCGCACGGCAAGGTCCAGGGCCATTTTGGCCAGATCTGACTGTCCGGCCTCTGGGTTGATTGCCTGGGCCGTGTCAGTAAGCGCGTGGTCCAGAGCGTCGCAGAAATAGGCGTACTGCTCTGGCGGACTTTTATCAAGGGCCCGGCCGGCTCCCATCAGCGCGCCGATGTCCCGGACAGACAGAACCTGCTTCAGGGCCACCACAGCGGTGAGATAGCCTAGATGAACGGGCCCATATCGCTTGCCCTCTGCCCGTGGAACCAGGCCGTCCTTGATGTAGTTGTTCACCATAGCGGAGGTAAGGCCTCCCCCCTCATCAAAGCGGATCAGCTGCCGGGGCATATAGGAAATCAGCTGGTCCATATACAGAGCGATGTCAGGCAGCTCGTTCCAGGGGGTGGGCCGCTCCAGTTCCATGCGGTCTTTCAGGTTTTGCAGTTCGTCCATAGGCGGACTCCTTTTTCTTCCATATAATATTGGCAATTATATCATGAAATTTCTGGGAGTGTAAAGAAGAATGTTAATGCTCCTTGAAATTTTCCATGTAGTGGTGAAGCCGCTCCAGGGCAGAGGCGTGATCGATGGAGCGCAGTCGGGGGAAAGCCCGCAGCAGCCGGCGGTGACCAAAGGACTTGGTGCCCATAACCTCCTGGACAGATGCTCTCCACTCCTCCAGCTGCAGGCGGACCTGGGTGCGGTACTCCTCTCGGTGCCGCTCCCACTCCTCCAGGCTGTCGGCCAGCTCTGCCCGGCGCTCGGCCAACCGGAAGGACAAATCGTCGATATCCTCCTTCCAGCCAGCTCCCAGCTCAGCGGCATCCAGCACCTTATCAGCCAAATTCTCGCCGAACTCGTTAGAGGCCTCTTTAATTTTGGCCGCCAGCTCGTCGAGCTGGGCCAAGCGGCGGTTCAGCTTGACAATGGAGGAAACCGTAGCGGCCAAATCTACCGCCATTACGCTCCCCAGCAGAACCAGAAGGACCGTTCCCAGCATGGGCGGGATGAGACGGATGAGCAACAGTACAGTGGGGTGGAGCAGCGTGACCACAAACATGCAGGCAAAGCCCCAGGCGATAGAAAAGCGAAGGCAGATGTAACCGCTCAAGTTGAACGGTTCGTCGGAGTAGTCCCACCAGCGCTGGTGGAAAAGTTTTTCCAGCACAAAACCGGTAAGCCACTCCAGAACAGAGGTAAGCAGCACTGAGCCCAGAAATAAAATGAGAAGGTTGTCTGCCAATGGTGTGAGGCAGGAGAGGACAATGACCACCCCAAAGCCGTAAATGGGACACACCGGACCGTTGAGAAAACCCCGGTTGACGAATTTCCCGGTGACCAGAGCGGCATAGCTTACTTCAGTGCACCAGCCTAAAAAGGCGTAGATGAAAAAAATCCAGATAAAACGGTACAGGAAAACCATCCCCTTTCACAATTGAACCCTGCCATTATATCCGTTTTTGGAAAGCTTGTCCAGTCCCTTCACTCTTGACAGAAACAGCAAAAACCATGTATCCTTACACATAAAGAAAGGCGAAAGGCGGACTCTGGATGAAAAAGCTGGTTATGGGAATCCTGGCCCATGTAGACGCGGGAAAGACCACCCTGTCTGAGGGTATTTTATATCTCAGCGGTGTGGTGCGCAAATTGGGCCGGGTGGACCACCGGGACGCCTTTCTGGACACCGACGCCCAGGAGCGGGAGCGGGGAATTACCATCTTCGCCAAGCAGGCGGAGTTTTCCTGGGGGGAGACCGCCTTCACCCTTCTGGACACGCCTGGGCACATGGATTTCTCCGCCGAGATGGAGCGCACGCTCCAGGTGCTGGACTGCGCTGTGCTGGTCATCAGCGGCACCGGCGGCGTTCAAGGCTACACCCAAACCCTGTGGAAGCTGCTGGCCCGGCATGAAATTCCAACCTTCCTCTTTGTCAACAAGATGGACCTGGCCGGGACGAACCGGGACGCCCTTCTGGCGCAGCTGCAGAGCAAGTGCGACGGCGGCTGCCTGGATTTCACTGCCGGACTCTCCCCTCTCCAGGAGGAGCTGGCCTCTCTGGACGAGGGGCTGATGGACCGGTATCTGGAGGGCGGGGAGGTGACGGAAGAGGACGCTGCCGCTCTCACTGCCCGGAGGCTGGTTTTTCCCTGTTTTTTTGGCTCGGCCCTGAAGCTGGAGGGAATAGACGCCCTGCTGGAGGGGCTGTCCCGGTACATGACGGCCCCCGCCTATCCGGAGGAATTTGCCGCCCGGGTGTTCAAAATCGCCCGGGATGGGGCTGACCGGCTTACCTATCTGAAGGTCACCGGCGGACAGCTGAAGGTCCGCGGCCTGGTGGGAGAGGAGAAGGTCAACCAGATTCGCGTCTATTCCGGAACCAGGTATCAGACCTTGAGCGAGGCCCCAGCGGGAACGGTGTGTGCCATCACCGGTCTGACCAGGACCCGGCCCGGGGATGTGCTGGGGGCAGAGCGCCCCTCCTTGCCGCCAGAGCTGGATCCGGTGCTGACCTATCAGGTTATTTTGCCCCCGGGCTGTGATATGCACACTATGCTGCGCAATCTCCGCCAGCTGGAGGAGGAGGACCCCCAGCTGCGGGTGGTGTGGAACGAGGCCTTGGGGGAGATTCACCTCCAGCTCATGGGGGAGATCCAGCTGGAGGTCCTTACCCGCCTCATTCGGGAGCGGTTCGGGACAGAGGTGGCCTTCGGCCCGGGGAACATCGTCTACCGGGAGACCATTGCCAACGCCGTAGAGGGGGTGGGGCACTTCGAGCCCCTGCGGCATTATGCCGAGGTCCACCTCCTGCTGGAGCCCGGCCCCCGGGGCAGCGGCCTGAAAATTGCCTCTATCTGCCCCACAGACCAGCTGGACTTAAACTGGCAGCGCCTGATTTTCACCCACCTGACGGAGAAGCGGCACCGGGGGGTGCTCACCGGGTCGCCCATTACGGATATGAAAATTACCCTGGTGGCCGGCCGGGCCCACAACAAGCACACTGAGGGGGGCGACTTCCGCCAGGCCACCTACCGTGCCGTCCGCCAGGGCCTGATGCAGGCGGAAAGTATCCTGCTGGAGCCCCACTACGACTTCACTTTGGAGCTCCCTTCCGACTGCGTGGGCCGTGCCATGAACGATTTGCAGACCATGGGGGGGACGGTGGAGGGCCCAGAGCAGGACGGGGAGCAGGCCCTCCTGACGGGCCACGCCCCTGTGGCGGGCCTGCGGGAATATTGGCGGGAGGTCACCGCCTACACCCGAGGGCGGGGCCGCCTGTCCTGCGCCTTGCGGGGGTACGAGCCCTGCGGCAATCAAGAGGAGGTCGCGGCCCAACTCGCCTACGACCCGGAGCGGGACGTGGACAACCCGGCTGCGTCGGTGTTCTGCGCCCACGGGGCGGGGTTCAACGTGCCCTGGAACGAGGTGCGCTCCCATATGCACCTGGACAGCGGCTGGCGGCCGGAGGGGGAGCGCCC
>CAMTMZ010000042.1 GCA_947073765.1 uncultured Bacillota bacterium
TTTGTCAAGCACTTTTTTCAGACTTTTTTCAAAATCTTTTTCGTGCCCTCTTCCAGACTTCTGCTCTCCCTTTGCCCGTATCTCGGGCGAAGCGACTTGCATAGGTTATCACTCTCAGCTCCTTTTGTCAAGCATTTTTTTCGATTTTTTTCATCTTTTTTGCAAGACTTTTGTCCCCCTCTATATCTTTGATTTTATCAGGCTCTTTCATACAAGATATGCCATTTTTTCTCCCTCCTCGAATGATCCTTTCTCCTGTCCACAGCACCCCTGGCAGCAGAAATCCCAGAACCAGGTTGCCCATGGGCGCCAGCTTCCGGTTCCATACCTGCGCCGTCCCGTCAGAAAGGCAGGCCAGCGCTCCTACCAGCCCCAGGAGCACCGCCCCCCACGGTACCCAGGGCATGGCCTTTTCGGGAAGCAGCTCCGCGGCGATCGCCCGGATGGCGAAAATCAGTACACCCCCCATGCTCAGATCGGCAAAGGTCCACAGGGCTGTGACCACCCCCTCCACCCGTTGGAAGGCTCCCTCTACTCCCACACTCTTAGCCAGAGAAAAGAAGGGACTGTTCAGCTGGGCGGCCAGCCCTTCCCCCAGGTTTCCCAAAATGACGGCCTGAGCGGCCGCCAGCAGCAGGGTGCCACCCACTCCCCAAAACAGCCAGTGCCAATATTTTTTTTCCCCTTGATCCCGCACCTCTCCCATCAGGAAGGGAAGGAAAAGCCCCCAGCCCATCACTCCGGCGGCGGACAGAACCGCTCTCAACACCGGTTCAGCCTCATCCCACCACAGGGGAAGCAGCCGCTCATATCTGGCTTGGAACAGGGACAGCCCCAGTACCACCCCGGCCGTTATCAGCAGCGCCGTCAAAAAAAGCTGTCCCGCCCGGGCAAAGGCGTCAGGCTTTCCCCGCCCCATCCATACCAGAACGGCCGCCGTCCCCAGCAGAAAGAACCACGGCGCGCCATCCCGCTCTCCCGACTCCAGCAGCCGCTGCGCACACAGCCGCAGCCGGAGAGAAAGCAGAATCAGTGCCCATACTATATATAGCATGAGAATTACTCCGCCACCCCATCGGCCCAGCCGCCGGGTAATCCCTTTGGCCAGCCCTTCCCGGCCAGCCAGAGACCCCATCCACCACCCTGCCGTCAGCACCAAGGGGGCGGTCAACACCACCGCCACCCAGGCCCCTCTGCCGGTTCCTGGCAGCAGAATGCCTGGCAGCAGCTCCGCCGCTGGGGCCATTACGCCCGCCCAAAGCAGGGCCATCAGCTGGGTACGGGAAATATTCCTGTCTCTCATGGACGCCTCCTCCGCGCAACCTGTCTTAGCAGAGGGCACCCTGCTCCCTCTGCTTTTAAATATTTACCTCGACCCGAATCTCCACCGGCACCTGGCTGAACCACTCTGGCCAGCTCTCCCGAATTCTCTGCCACTGGATGGGCCTGCCTGCGGCGGCTTTTGCTCCCAGCCCGGCGCAGTCCGTCCCCCAGGCCTGCAGCCACTTCATTGCCTCCTCCAGGCGGGCCTGTTCCTGCCGCTCCAGCATCTCCTTCAATTCCTGCCGCTCCGGATCAGACAGCCTGCGCTCATATTCGGCCAGCCGCCCTTCCACTTTACACGCAAGCTTTAGGCTTGAGGGTCTTCCTCCCTGAAACTCCAGATGGCTTCTGGTATGGGCCATGGTCATCTTCACCGATACCTTATTGCCGGCCACCTCCGCCTGTAAAATATCGGTCTGGGCTCCCCCGGCCAGCATCTCCAGCCCTTTGGCCGCCTCACCATCCAGATACCCTGCCAGGGACTCCCCTCGGAGTATTGCGTATCCACGCTCGGCCAGCACAGCCCCTCCTTCTCCATCGGGAGCAAGGGCTGGAATATAGCCGCAGCCCAGTTCCAGCAGGTCGGTGTATACCTCTCCAGCAGTGCGGGTAAACTGGGCGATCCCCATTTTGCTGTCATTTCGGATGGTCTCCAGGCGGCTTTCCACCCCCTGGTCCCCCCCAGCGGCCAGGGCCTGTCGGGCAGTGTCCGCCCGCACCAGCCACATCTGGGCCCCCAGGCCCAGCTGCGCGTCTCTGGCAAAGTAGTCCAGCACCGGCCGGACCCCTCGCTCCGCCAGCCCCTGGCCCACCAGCAGCTGCTCCACGTATCCAAAAAACACATAGCTGTCGCTCTGTCCCTGTATCGCCAGACAAGCCACGCTGAGCGATTCCCGGTCCGCCTCCAGGATGAGGGCGCCCTGTCCCTCTCCCTGTATGCCCTTGGCCCTTGGGCCGGTGGAGCCGGTAATGGCCACTCCAGCCGGGGACACATCCACCCCCATGGTGCGCAGCAGGGCCATATCCCCCATCTCCCGGGCGGCTGGCAGACCAGTGCAGCCAGACATCAGCAGCCACAGCGCCGGCAAAAGCGGGACAAGCCATTTTTTCATCGCTGGTTCCTCCTGTTCCGAGTTTTGACCGGACCGTCCCGCCACTTCATGGCGGGCAGCGGCAGGCGCAGCAGGCTTGGATGACCTCGCGGCACTTTAGTTCCAGTGGTAAAGGGGGCCAGATAAGGCACACCAAAGGACTCCAGACCCGCTAGGTGATAGATCAGCCCGGCACACCCCATGGCCAGGCCAAACAGTCCCCCTACGCTGGCTAAGACCGCCAGCAGAAACCGCCACAGCCGCAGGGCGTTGCCAAAGTCCTGGCTCGGCATGGTGTATCCCGCCACCCCGGCGATGGCCACCGCAATGAGCACGGCGGGAGAGACGATATGGGCCTCCACCGCCGCGTTGCCCACCACCAGGCCCCCCAGGATAGATACCGTCGCTCCGATGGGCCCGGGGAGCCTCAGCCCAGCCTCCTGAATCACCTCAAAGGCCAGCAGCATAATCAGTACCTCAAAAATGGTGGAGAAGGGCACCTCCTGCTTGGCCGCCACAATGGACAGCGCCAGCTTTGGCGGAATGGCTTCCGGATGAAAGGTGACCAGAGCAATATAGAGCCCTGGCACCAGCAGGGTAATCAGGGCGCACAGCCAGCGGATCAGGCTCAGGGCGGAGGCCACCAGCCAGTGATAGGCCCGGTCCTGTCCTGTCTTAAAGAATTGGTCTATGGTTCCGGGGAGCAGCCACCCAAGAGGGATTCCGTCGGCGAACAGCCCCACCCGCCCCTCCAGCAGCCCCTGACAGAAGCGGTCAGGCCGCTGGGTATAGGGCATCAGAGGGAAGGGAGACTTTGCCGCGTCCACCAGATATTCCTCCAGATTGCCCGCCGCCTCCACACCGTCGATGTCAATACTCTCCAGCCGCTGTTCCAGCAGCTCTACGGTGTTCTGGTCGGCGATGCCGTCGATCCACAGCACGTCCACCGGGGTGAGGGACTGCCGCCCCACGACGTGTTCCCTGATTTTCAGCTCCGGCGCCCGCATCCGCCGGCGGACCAGGGATGTGTTGGTGCGCAGGCTCTCCACAAAGGAATCCCGGGCTCCCTTCAGCGCGGGCTCATTCTCCGGCTCCCCCACAGAGCGCTTCTCCTCCGTGGCCACAGGAAAGACCAAACAGTCGTCCCGCCCCTCCAGGAACAGGGCGCAGCTTCCATCGATGAGGGCGAACGCTACCGGGTCCAGTTCGGTCTCCCGCTTGGCAGACTGGGCGTAAAGAGCCCCCCGTTCCAGCAGGCTGAACAGCTCCCCCTCGGGGGCGGAGGCCAGCATGGGGTTCTGGGCCAGAGGGCGTAGGACATAATCGTTAAGCCGCTCCGACCGGGCCTGGCCGTCAATGTAACAGACCACGGCCTTCCTCTGTCTGTCCCCGTGGAGGTAGACCTCCCGCTTGCTGAAATCAACGCAGTCAGAGAAAACCTCCTCCAGCCGGGCCAGCGACAGCGGACCGGGCAGCCGGGGCTCTTTTCTGGGGTGAGGTGCGTTTGCTTCACTCCGCTCAGACATGAAACCCTCTCCTTTCGGCTTAGTGTGCCGGAGTGGAGAAGGTTTTATACACAGACTAAAACTTATTCAACCCCCTGTGCCTCAGGCGCCGCAGCCGGCTGTTGACAAAAAGAGCCCGGAACTGTCAGCAAAAGACTGTTCCGGGCAAAATATCTGATTGCTCAGCTGTCCAGTATTTCGGCCAGCTGGGTCATATAGTTGGCAGGAAAATCCTCAATCTTTCCTGCGTCGAAGGCGGCCGCAAGGGCGGGGTCGATAGGCAGTTTGGCCAGGACGGGGACCTCCAGCTCCGCCGCGACCTTGTCGATGCGGCTCTCGCCAAAGATAGCGTGCTGCTTGCCGCAGTCAGGGCACTGGAAGCAGCTGTAGTTCTCCACCAGGCCCAGCACGGGGATGTCCATCATCTTGGCCATATTCACCGCCTTGGAGACAATCATGGACACCAGATCCTGAGGAGAGGTGACCACCACCGCCCCGTCCACGGGGAGTGACTGGAATACAGTAAGGGGCACGTCGCCGGTACCCGGGGGCATGTCCACAAACATATAGTCCACATCCCCCCAGACCACCTCCTGCCAGAACTGGGTGACCACCCCGGCGATGACAGGTCCCCGCCAGATCACGGGGTCGGTCTCGTTTGCGGACAGCAGATTGAGAGACATCAGCTTAATCCCCCCGGCGGAAATTGCGGGGTCGATTCCCGCGTCAGAGCCGGTGGCCCTCTGGTGGACGCCAAAGGCAGTAGGGATCGAGGGGCCGGTGATATCGGCGTCCAGAACGGCCACTTTTCTCCCCCGTCTGGCCATTGCGACGGCCAGGGAGGCGGTAACCGTGCTCTTGCCCACACCTCCCTTGCCGCTGACCACCGCGATGACCCGCTTAATACTGGACATGGCGTTGGCCGGAACCCGCAGATCCCGTGAGGAACAGTCGGCGGAGCAGCTGGAACAGTCGTGGGTGCAGTTTTCTGCCATAATTGAAACATCTCCTTCTGATTGATTAACGGATCAGGGTATTTTCCAGGGGAATTTCTTCCCTGGTCTCCTTGGCTGAAAAATAGTAGCTCAACACGTCAGCGGCCATAGAGGCCAGCTCACCGCCGCTGCCGCCATGCTCCACCGCCATAGCCACTACAATCTCCGGGTCGTCGTAGGGGGCGAAGCAGACAAACACGGCGTTGGACTCAGTTTGAGCGCTGACCTGGGCGGAGCCCGTCTTGGCCCCCGCCTGGAAGGGCAACACCTGGAACGCCCGGCTGCTCTGGGCCATCTTCAGCATACCGGTTTTGACGGTTTCCAGGTTCTCGTCCTTGATGTTAATGCTGTCCAGCACCTGGGGCTCGTAGCGGTAGGTCACCTGGGAGAAGTCGTTGGACTTGGCTTCTTTTAAAAAGTGAGCAGCGTGGCGGGTGCCGCCGTTGACCAGGGTGGCGATATAGTTGGCCAGCTGGATCGGGGTAACCTGGGTGCTCTCCTGGCCAATGGCCACCGACGTGACGCTGCCCTCATACCAGGTGCTCCCCAACGACTGGGTATAGGCCGGACCAGCGACCACGCCGGTCTTCTCCCCCAGCTCAATGCCGGTCTCTTCCCCCAGGCCGAAGCGGGCGGCGTACTCGTCCAGCCTGTCGATGCCCAGCTGGCGGCCAACCTCAAACATGAAGTAATTGCAGGACACCTCAATGGCCTTGGCTACATCCACCATGCCGTGGTAGCTCCTGTACTGGCGATAGATCCAGCACTGGGGCGGGTTTACATCGGTCCAGTAGGTGTATCGGCCCTCGTCCTTAATCTTGGTCTTGGGGGTAATGATCCCCTCCTCCAGCCCGGCGATGGCGGTAATCATCTTAAAGGTGGATCCAGGGGGATAAAGGCCGCTGAGCGCCCGGTTCAGGAAGGGATGGAGTGGGTCGTCCCCTTTCTCCACCAGCTCCGAAGAATAATTGGCCAGATCAAAGGTGGGGTAGTTGGCGGCCACCAGCACCTCTGCGGTGTCCACATTCAGCACCACGCAGGCCGCGCCCTCGGTCTCCTCGCTCTCCAGCTTAGGGACGGCGTCCGCCAGCAGGTTCTCCACATAGGCCTGAAGGCCGATATCCAGGGTAAGGATCACATTGTCTCCCGGCTCCGGCTCCTTCAGCCAATTTTCCCCCACAATGCGGCCCTTTTGGTTGCGCTCCACCGTCCGGGTACCCGGGGTGCCCCGGAGGTAGGGCTCAAAGGCCTGTTCCGCTCCGCCCCGGCCCACGGTGTCGTTCATCTTGTAGTCTCCCACCCCGTCGCCGTCCAGGTCCAGGCTGGTGTAGTAGTCCACCTCGTCCGGATAGATGGAGGTCACCCGGCCCAGCAGGTGGGCGGCGTACTGGGTGTGGTACTGCCGCACGGTGGTGGCCTCGATGACCACCCCAGGCAGATCCAGCTCCTTCACCCTGGAAATAAAGTCAATGCCCACATCGGAGGCAAAAATGTATTCCGTCGCGATGTAGACCTCTTTGGAGCGCAGATACAGCTCATAGAGCACCCCCGCCATCGCCCGGGCATCCGTCTCAGACATGTCGCCGATGTTCAGCTCCGGGACGCTCTGGCCGGTCTTTTCCGCCTCCTTTTTGTCCACCGCCCCCTCCCCCTTAACGGAGAAGCTGTCGCACATTCTGCCCAGCAGCTGCCGGGCGTTGGGCAGGGGCTCCGGACTCTTGGGGGCCGCGGGAGCCGCTTCCTTTTTCCCAATGCCGAAAAAAGACTTGATCTTGTCCCCCAGACCGGGCTCTTCAGGTTCTGCGGGGACCTCCCTCTCCAGCTTTACGGTGGGGTCAGCGATCCACTTCATTTTAACGGCCAGGCGCCCCAGGCGGGTCAGATTCCTGGTTGTGGTCCCGTCCTCCCCATGGCTGACGGTGTAGTAGGGCTGGCTGGCGCCGACAAAGGAGAAGGGGGCCGTTTGGGAGACGGGCAGGTTGTCAACCCACTCCACGTTCTCCGCCCGGGCCGCCTGAATCAGGGCCAGAATTACGCTGTTGCGCTGATCGCCCATGAGCTTTGTATCCAGGGTGACCTGATAAATTACCTTGTTGGACACCAGCACCTGGCCGTTTCGGTCCAGAATCTGTCCCCGGGCGGCCTGCACCGTCTGGCTCTCGGCAATTTTCTTCTGGGTCTGCTGATAGTAGCTGTCCCCGTTGTTGACCTGCAGGTCATACAAGGCCGCTCCCATGCCGGTCACCATCAGGGCCAGCAGCAGCACCATGGCCCACACCCGGCGGTGAAATTGTTTGGAATTCATATCTTCTCCTTTACGCCAGCTTGGTCCCGCCCACCCGGTTATAAATAGCCCGGAAGAGCAGCCAGACCAGGGGGGTCCAGGCCAGAGACCACAAAAACTCGGGAACGGCCACCTGGAGCAGATCAGACAGATTGGCCGCCTTGATAAACAGCAGCCGAACTACCCTCAAGCAGTCCAGCAGCCCCAGCACCCCGGCGGAGCAGATGAGACACCCCAAAAAAGACTGGCTCAAAGCGTACTGAGACACCGCCCCCATTGCCATCCCGGCCAGCGCCAGGTAAAACACCTGCCCGCCGAAGCCGCCGGGGTAGGCCAGCTCCCAGAACAGACCCACCGCCATTCCAAAGCCGGTGCCGGATCCGGCCCCCTCCAGCACCGCCACCGCCGCTACCGACAAAGGCAGCAGCATGGGGGTGATTCCCCACAGCGGATATCTGGGCAGTATATAGGCGTCCAGCACCCATACAGGCATCAGCCCCAGGGCGTAGATCAGCCATTTGTGGATAAAATCGCGGCGGGTCATGGATACGCCCCCTATTCGGCAATCTCAAAATCTTTGATCACAAAAACCTCTATGAGGGAATCCAGCTTGACCGAGGGGGTCACCACAGCGTAGCGGGTCTTGCCGGAGGGCTCGGTATAGACCCCCTCTACCTGCCCTACCGGCAGCCCGGAAGGGAACATATCCCCCCGGCCGGAGGTGAGCACCTCATCCCCCGACACCAGCTGGGCCCCCTCTGGCAGATAGTTCAGCTTCAGCTTCCCCTGATTCATCAGAGAAAAATCCCCCTCCAGCACTCCGGCGGAGTAGGTCCGGGTCACAATCCCCCCGATCTCGGTATCGGTGTTCACAATGGTGGACACTGTGGACCAGTTGACTCCGGTTTCGGCTACGATGCCCACCAACACACCGGTCTCGGTAATTACACAGTCCCCAGCCTCAATCCCCGCGGAGGTCCCTTTGCTCAGGGTGAGCGTAGACTCCCAGTTAGAGGCTGATCTGGCGGTGACCCGCACATCCTCCAGCTCAAAGCTGCGCCGCCGGGCGGTAAGATCCAGCAGCGCCCGGAGCTGCTCGTTCTCCCGGCCGGCCTCCTCATTCCGCCGCACCTGTTCCTCCAGCTCCCCCACCTTGGCCCGCAGTTCCTTCAGCTCGGCCTCCATCTCTCCGTAGCGGAAAACATAGCCGTACACTCCCTCCACCCAGTCGGCGGCAGCGGCCACGCCGCTGCGCACCGGGGTGGTGACCGCGTTGACAATGTTAGACAGCGGATCGGCCTTTCCCCCCATCACAAAGGATAAAACTCCGATCAGGACAGACAGCAAAAAGGCAATGACCAGCAGCAGTATTCCGTTTTGCCGGAAAAAATCTTTCACGTTCCTTGCTCCTTCTCCGCGGCCAAGGCCAGAGGATCCACTCCAAACCGGGCCAGCAGACGGGCCAGCCTGCACACCGGCAGCCCCACCACATTGTAGTAATCCCCGGAAATGCCCTCCACCAGCACGCTTCCATAGCCTTGGATGCCGTAGGCCCCAGCCTTATCCATGGGCTCGCCGGTGTCCACATAGCGTTCAATCTCTCCGTCGGACAGGGTCCTGAAGCGGACGGAAGTGGCCTCGTGCTCCGTAAAGGCCTGGCTGCCGCATCGGACCGTAAGCCCGGAGTACACGATATGCTCCCGCCCGGACAGAACACAGAGCATCTCCGCCGCCGCCGCCGGGCTGCGGGGCTTCCCCAGAATCCTTTCATCAATAGACACCACTGTATCAGCGGCAATTACCAGCGCCTCCGGATGGGCGGCTGCCACCTCGTCACACTTTTGTCGGGACAGCTCCTCCACCAGCCGGGCCGGGGCGAGACCGGGACGGACGACCTCCTCCCCCCTGGCGGGGATCACCTCAAACGCAAAAATACCCATCCGCTCCAGCAGCTCCCGCCGCCGGGGAGACTGGGAGGCCAGAATAATCCTCATAGCAGCACCTCAATCGTTCGGCCGCGGGCCGGCGGACGCTCCGCTCAATCCCGCTGATATGCCATCTCCCCCTCCAGCAGCTCGCCTGGAGGGGGTTATCCCTCATTTTGTTCTCTTTCTGCTCCCTGATTCCCTGCCCAAACACCGGCGCCTGACCGATGCCCGAGCCACTGACAGGATCAGCCCTCCATAGCGGCCTCATTCGGGCCCTTTTCCAGATCGCCGGAGACCTGGATGGAGTGGCCGTAGAACAGGTCGCCATCTCCAAACCAGAAGTGAAAACCGCCGTCCCCCCGGACCTCAATGGACTCCAGCTCCATCCGCTCCATAAACTGCTCCCGGGTGATTTCCGACGTCTCCTCGTCCTCTTCCCCAAGCTCCTGGCTCCAGTCGTTGGCCAGGGAGACCAGCTCGTCCGCGGCATACTCCCGCACCCGCCTGTCCCAGTCCGCCGCCGCGGCCAGTAAGGTCTTGGCGTTTTGGATACAGCCCGCCCGGTCCTCCTCCTGGTCAAATACCAGGGAAATTCCTGTCCCCAGCCAGTCCACCTCCGTCTCAAACCAGTCCACCTGACGGTTCAGTGTAAAAGTGCCCAAGCCCTTTTCCCAGAAGGTGACCGGCTTTTTCTGCTCCTCGAGAACCGCCTTCAAATCCGGGTCAAACCCGGGCTCCGGCAGGTCCAGCAGCAGCAGACGCCTGCCGTCCTCCGACACCCGGCCCCGGAACTTGATTATAAAATCCGGGCGGGCCCGCTGGCGCAGAAAGCCCAGCAGCCGGTCGTCGGCGATGGTGGACAGCACAAACTCACCCCGGTGAATGTCAGGGCTGTCCTCCTCCATCCAGGCAGTCAGGCCGATCGAGGCCCACCACCCCTTGTCCTTGCCTGCCCTGTTTCCGTTAAAGCCGTTGGCCCCGGTGACCGCCAGGATGGTCAGCTCCTCCGGCCGGAACTGGGCGGCCAGCTCCTTGAACTGCCTGCTCTCCATATTCTGTATCGGCTTCTCTGGGGCCTCGCCCTTTTTCTTGAAAAATCCGAACATACCGGTTTCCTCCTATTTTCCTGTCGACCCAAAGCCTCCCGCGCCCCGAGCGGTGCCGTCCAGCTCGTCCACCATTTGAATACTGGCCTGAATAACAGGGGCGATCATCAGCTGGGCAACACGGTCGCCGGGCTGAACGTCAAATTCTGATTCCCCAGAGTTTTGAAGGCCTACCAATATTTCACCCCTGTAATCGCTGTCAATCACTCCCACACAGTTTGCGGGGGCTACGCCGTGCTTGATACCCAGTCCGCTGCGGGCGTAGACCAGGGCCACATAATCCGCTGAGGGCAGGGCAATGGCGATGCCGGTTGGGATGGTCCGCCGTCCCCCCGCGGGAATGGTCACCGTCTCGTCTATGCAGGCGTGGAGGTCCATAGCGGCTGACCCGGGGGTGGCGTAAAAGGGCAGGGGAATATCGTTTCCGATTTTAGGGGAAACCGCCTTGATTTTCAAGTCCATATTGTAAACTCCTCAAAAAATTTTTTCCATATCCACCACCCGCATATACCGGCGCAGGGGATGCTCCCCGTCGTGGGCCTCGCAGGGAAGGGCGCTCGACATGCCGGCCGGCCCGGTAATCCGTGTCACTCCTCCCCGGGCCAGCAAGCCGGCCAGCTTCTCCCGCTCCGGGCCCGGGCAGAGCAGTCCCGCCGTCTGGAGCCGGCCCCTCTGCCGCCGCAGAACCGGCAGTATATCCTCCCGGGGCAGGCGCTTTACCAGCACATTGCCGTGGAGATGAGACAGCTCCAGCTCCCGGTCCCTCCGCAGCGTCAGGGAACAGCACCGCCCGGAAAAAACTAGGTCTCCCGAGCCGGAGCGGTCCACAATCTGTTCCAGCGCCGCCTCCCGGGCGTAGAGCGCTCCCTGCGCCGCCTGGCCTGGCAGTTTATACTGTTCCGCGGCAGCTTTTTCCAGCACCGGCAGAAATTGTTTGCAAAACCGCTCCGCCACAGACAGGAGCTCTGTGTTAAGGAAAATCACCTGACAGGAGGAGCACAGCAGCCCTCCGGTGCGGACAACATGCTCCGCCAGGCCTGACAGATCAAGATCCTCCCACCCCGACAGATACGCAAAGCTGAGCCGATGGCCCCATTCAATGAGCTTACAGCCGGGAGGGGCCAGTCTCCGCATCCCGGAAACAGCCCCGTCTCCGCCCCAGGTGACGATGCCGTCAGCCAGGGCGGCCAGGGCCTGAATGGCTCCGTGGTGCTTGGAGGACAGGCCGAAAGCGTACAGGTAAGGGGCCAGCTTGGGCTCCAGCTCCGTCAGCTTCTGAAAAACCGCTAGGGTCAGCCCCCTGTCCCCATGGGGGAGCTTTACCAGGTTGAGATTGCCGGTGAGCAGGCCCTCTACGGCGGTAAAAGCGGGCAAGCCCGCCATATTTCCCGGGGCCACGTGGAGGAGCACCCCCAGAGGCCGGACCTCCGCGCGTCCAAAGGGACGGGGCCCGCTGAGGCCGCCCAGCTCCAGCGCCAGCCGCGCTTCCAGGGACGCGCGGCTGATCTGAGGGCGGACCCGCTCCAGCTCCTCCAGGGCGCCGGGCGGGGCATATTGGGCAATGAGAGCGTCCAGCGCCCCGCTGTCCAGCTCCCGGCCCAGGGCATCCAGGGCGTTGAGCACAGTCTCCGCCTCCAGGGGCGGGCCGCTGAGCGTTTGGACAATCTCCGCCTCCAGATCACCCAGAACAGAATTCAGCTCCGCGTCAGGAAAGAGCTTTCCTCCGGCGAAAATCATGGCATCTCCCCCTTTCCCAACAGCTCCGCCGCTCCGGCGGCACAGGTGGTGATGTCATTCAGCCCCGCCCGGCCCAAAATGGTGAGATAGGGAGCGGTCAGCCCGCATCCACAGCTTTCTCCCGGAGTGAGATACCCCAGGTCATCCGTCATCACACTGGTCACCGGCGCAGCGTTAATGAGGGGGGTGATGAGATTCAGCAGCCCCACCTCCCCCATGGGCAGGGGCTTTAAGGTACGCACATCCCGGATCATTACCCGGGAATAGGCCGGAATGTGAAAGTGGTGCCGTTTGCAGGTATTGAAAAAGACCGGGTGCTCCACCGCCCCGAAAAATTCATGAATATCCCCCTCCTCCACACCCAGCACCTTTTTTGCCAGGGCATAGAGACGGGACTTTTCCACCTCCTGGGCGTAGTGCTGCTTCCAGCCCCCTGCCAGGAGTATTTTTGACCCCTTGGGCAGACACACCGACAGTCCCAGCTCCTCCAGCCGCTCCATCCCAAACCAGAGGTAAGATGGAAATGCCACAATCCGTACCGGAAGCGGTCCCCGGGCCCAGCGGGCCAGCTTTTTTACGGCCCCCTCCAGATCCGGGACATAGCCGCCGTCTCTCCACCGCAGGGCATAGAACCGCCCCAGGGGCGGGGCGAAGTGGGTCAGCCCGAACATGGTCCGGGCCACCCCCATTTTATCCTGCTTTCCCGGTTTGTAGCCTAAAATCACATAGCGGGCGGGCATTGGAGCGACCAGCTTATGGAAAAATCCCAGCCGCAGCACCATGGGTATTTCCGCGAAGATACACCCCCAGTCAAAGCTCACCCGGCTGAAGCTGCCGCTGGTACCGGAGGAGGTCACCTTCATGGGGGTGCGCCATCCCGGCATGGAGGAGACATGGTGCCGCTTGAAAAACAGCGTGGGCAGAAGGGGGATTTTTTCCAAATCATCTATAGTATTCAGACAACTGGGAGAGAAGCCCTCCGCCTGACAAATCAGCCGGTATTCCGGGCAGTGCCGGATGTGGTAGGCGCAGTTGTCCCGGACGGCCCGGAGAAACCGGGCGTCGGAGCCGGGCAGGTCGTAGGCCCGGCTGAGCCAAAACAGTTTTTGACGGCTGAACATATGGCTTACTCCACATCCCGGTAATAAAGCCCCCGGGTATAGTCGTTGGGCTGGTATTTTCCCTGGTTTAAGTACCGCTCCATCACCTGGACGCACTCCAGGGCGTTCTCCGTGGTGAACATCAGCCGGGCGCCCCACAGCCCCAGCCGCTGCCACTCCTTCTGCTTGTCGGCTAAAAACAGCTTTTTGGCGTTGAGAATCTCATTCCGGCAGCCCCAGGCCTTTACCACGGGGAAGCGCTCTCCCTTCCGGTCCGTCAGCAGGTTCACATTATTGCAGGTGTGCCGTGAGCAGTGATTGTAGATGATGCAGCTTTCGGTAATCATCAGGGGCAGCCGGCCATAGGCGATAAACTCGGTGGGCACTGTCTTAGACAGATCCCGAATCTGGGGGAATTTCATCTCAAAGGAGACAGTGGCCCCAACCAGCCCCAGCCGTTTCAGCTCCTTCATGGTCTGGCTGTTATACACCCCAAGGCCGTAGTCGCCCCGAACCTGGAAGCCCATCTGCCGGGCCCGGCGCACGCCGCCCCAGGTCCCGGCCAGCGCCTCCTCCACCCCCAGCGCCCGCAGGGCGGCCAGCTCCCTCTCCAGCTGGGGAAGCTCCCGATCCGTACAGATGCGGGGCAGCAGGGCGGCCACCGGCACCCCCGCTTTCCGGCACAGCTCCACCACTTCCGGGTGGGCGGCTCCCTCGTCGGTGGGGAGATAGATGAGGTGAGGCCTCAGCCTGAGCAGCTCGGCGCTGAGCTGAGAGGCTGTCCGCACTGAGACGGTGAACACCGGCGGCTGCTTCTGGTTCTCATATCGGACGCCCGGCTGATAGCTCTCTTTCCGCCTCTGGGGCGGCTTCTGCCGCTCTTTCGCCAGCTCCTCCAGCACCCGGCGGCGCAGGTCATTGAGGGCGGAAAGGGGGAGGGACAGGTTCTCCCCCACCTTGGCGGTGACTTTCTCACACAGAAAGGGGGTGCCTCCGGTGCGCTGGAGCTGCCCTTCCACCTTCTCCCGGCTGAGAGGAACATTCCTGGCCTCCTCGGGAACAGGGCCCTCCACATGGACAACGTTTCCCTGTCCATCCTCCGCCGCCGCCTGGGCCGGCCGGCCGGACTGAACGAGGGCATATATCCGCACCGGCTCCTTCCGGTTCTCCACTGATTTCTCATAGGTGGCTCGGGCCTGGGCGTAGAGCTCCTTAGGCTCCTTCTCCTCCTGCCGGGTGCCGAACATATCCGGCCCTTTTTGCCCCATGTAGTATCCGTCGGTAAAACCCTGGCGGGAGAAGGCCTGCTTTAATACTTCAATTTCCTCCTGTGTGGGCTCCCGGTCCTCCTTCAGAGCCCGGGCATAGATGCCGGTGACAACGGCCACATATTCCGGCCGCTTCATCCGTCCCTCCAGCTTCAGGCAGGCTACCCCCATGTTTTGAAGGGCCTTCAGGTGTCCGGCCAGGGACAGGTCCTTCAGGGATAAGGGGTGCCCGTCGGCCTTGCCGTTCCAGCCATAGTTCAGGCGGCATGGCTGGGCGCACATCCCCCGGTTGCCGCTGCGGCCGCCGATCACAGAGGAGAAAAAGCACTGCCCCGACCAGCACATGCACAGAGCCCCATGTCCAAACACCTCAATTTCAATGGGGGCGTTTTGGCAGATGTAGGCGATCTGGTCCCGGCTCAGCTCCCGCCCCAGCACCACCCGGGTCATCCCCAGGTCGGCACACAGCTTCACCCCGTCCAGAGAGTGGACGGTCATTTGGGTGGAGCCATGGATGGGCAGGTCCGGAACGGACTGGCGCAGCATCCGCGCCGCGCCCAGGTCCTGCACAATCACCGCGTCCACTCCGATATCGCTGGCATGGGCAGCCACCTCGGCGGCGGCAGGCAGCTCCCGGTCGGTCAGCAGGGTGTTCAGGGTGAGATTCACCCTGCACCCCCGCAGATGACAGTAAGAAACCGCCGCCGCGGCCTCCTCCCGGGTCAGATTCCGGGCTCCGCGGCGGGCGTTGAAATCTCCATATCCAAAATAGACGGCATCCGCCCCGTTTTGAACAGCGGCGGTCACCGCCTCCATCGACCCGGCGGGGGCGAGCAGCTCCATCATGGGAAAGACCTCCTTGGAATGACCACCCCTTTGGGGGCGGGCGCATAAAAGCCGTTATTTCCTGGTGCCCAGCTTAAAAATCTCACGTTTGGCTTCCGACAGCTCCAGCTTCAGCGTGTTGGCCTCCTCCAGGTTCTCCTTCACCTGGCGGCGCAGATTTTCTGAGGTCTCCTGCTCCTTCAACAGCTGGTCGGCAATGTTCATGGCGGCCAGCACCGCCGCGTCCGCCTGGGACAGCCGCCCTCCGGCGGCCACCTCTCCCAGGTGCCTGTCCACCAGCCCGGCACATTTGCGGACGTAGCTCTCGTCCTCCACCGCCACCATAGTGTAGTCCTTTCCTCCAATGGTGACCACTACCCTGTTTCTCATATATCATTCCTCCCCACTCTTTTTGGGGTGCACAGCCCCAGTTTTACAGATAAAGACATTATATCACATCCAGGCGGATTTGAACATAAATATTCCATGAATTTTGCTTTTGGGCTGATGACTCAAATTGTTTGGACTTTCCGGCAATCTTATGATAGACGCGGCGGCAATTTTGTTGTAGAATAGGGAACAGATTTTTACGGGAGAGGAGGGCCTTACCTATGCCGCAGATATTTCTTCCCGGCCAGGTGCTGGCCATTACCGCCCAGGCGGCAGACCGGCTGCTGAAGCTGGACAGCGGCGACGCCGCCCTGCTCTACCTCCACCTGCTTCGCCACGGCGGAACGGCCGGGCTTCAGTGGCCGCAGTCCCGCCTTCAGCCCGCCCTGGAGCAGCTGAACACCCAGGGCCTGGCGCCAGCTCAGCTCCCCGCCCCGCCGGAGGCCCCCATTCCGGAGTCTCCGCCTCCGGAGTACTCCACTGAGGATATCGCCCAGGCTCTGGCGGAGCAGACCTCCACCTTTCCCGCCCTGGTGGGGGAGGTAGAGCGGCGGCTGGGCAAGCGCCTGTCCGCCGCTGACCTGAAAAGCCTCTATACCCTCTATGACCACCTGGCCCTCCCCGCCGAGGTCATCCTTATGCTCACCGGCTGGTGCATTGAGGAGACCGCCCGGAAATACGGCCCTGGCCGCAAGCCCTTTCTCTCACAAATCAGGAAAGAGGGCTTTGTCTGGGCCCGCCGGGGGATCGACACCATGGAGCGGGCGGAGGAGCACATTACCAAGCTCACCCACCTGAGGGGCCGGGAGGGGGAGGTGCTCCGCCTGCTGGATATCCCCTCCCGTCCCCTGGTCCAGCGGGAGAAGGACTATATCGCCGCCTGGGACGATCTGGGCTTTGATGACGAGGCCATCCGCATGGCCTATGAGCGCACCGTACTGAAAAAGCAGTCCATGGACTGGAGCTATATGAACGGCATCCTCCGCCGCTGGCACGAGAAGGGACTGCACACCGCCGCCGCCGTCCGGGCCGTGGAGACCCGGGCCATGTCCGCTCGGGACGGACGCTGCCGGCCCGACGCGCCGGTGATTCGACATTTTCGAACAGGTGTTCGAAAATGCTGCCATGACAGACCGCACGTACCTCGCCATAGACCTCAAATCGTTCTATGCCTCGGCCGAGTGTGTGGCGAGGGGGCTCAATCCGCTGGATACGAATCTGGTGGTGGCTGATACAAGCCGGACGAGCAAGACCATCTGTCTCGCGGTCTCTCCATCGCTCAAGGCCGTCGGCATCGGTGGGCGTCCGCGTCTGTTCGAGGTCGAGCAGCGTGTGGCGCAGGTCAACGAGGAGCGGCGGTTGCGCGCAGCTGGGCACCGCTTTTCAGGGTCCTCCGTGCATGCCGCGGAGTTGGCGGCCTCGCCCGGTTTGGCGCTTGCGTACGTCACCGCCAAACCGCGCATGGCGTACTACCTTGATGTGAGTGCGCGTATCTATGGCATCTATCTGCGGTTCGCCGCGCAAGAGGACATCCATGTGTATTCGATCGACGAGGTGTTCATCGACGCCACGCGGTACTTGCGGTTCGCGGGAGGCAGCGCCCATGAGCTTGCGCGGCGCATCGTGGCCGGCATCTATGCGGAAACCGGCATCACGGCCACCGCAGGCATAGGCACTAACCTCTATCTGGCCAAAGTCGCTATGGATATCGTGGCGAAGCACACCGCTGCCGGGGCTGACGGAGCGCGCATCGCGCAGCTCGACGAGGCGGCGTACCGGCGGCTGTTGTGGGCTCACCGGCCCCTCACCGAGTTCTGGCGTGTGGGTCGTGGCACCGCGCGTCACCTGGAGCGCCACGTACTGTG
>CAMTMZ010000043.1 GCA_947073765.1 uncultured Bacillota bacterium
CGGAGGCGGCGGGCTGGGAGGCCGCGGGAGTGCTGGCGGCGGGCTTGCTGCTCGCCGCTCCGCCACCGCCGCCGCAGGCAGCCAGGGACAAAGACATGGCAAGCGCCAGGGTCATCGCAAGAATCTTTTTCATTTTCATTCTTCCTTTCTTGACAAATCACTTGTAGTTTCTCTTCGAAAGATTGTGGGAAACATGCAAGGGCAGGGGCGCAATACCTCCCTGCGGCTAACATTTTACCCGTTATGGCGGCATCCGTCAACAAAATCGGGGGGTACGGTAGAAATACGGGGGAGAACAGTGAAAAATCCTGGGAGAACGGTGTTCCCGGCTTGCAATGAGGAAAAAGTCGTGCTACACTGTGTTAATGTACAGAAAACCGCCGTGGAGGTATCCGCCGTGATCCAGGACAATCTGCTTATCTATCTGCTGACCAACGCCGGGCTGCTGCTGGTGGCCGCCACCGTTCTTACAGAGCTGCGGCCCCTGCGGGCCATTTTAAAGCAGCAGGAGCGCTCCATTCCAAACCAGCTGCTGCTGGGATTGGTGTTTGGATTGCTGTCCGTCGCCAGCACTTACACCGGACTGAGCTTTCGGGGGGCTATTGTCAACACGCGTACCATCAGCACCCTGGCCGCCGGGCTGGTGGGCGGGCCTCTTACCGGAATATCTGCCGGGATGCTCAGCGGGCTGCACCGGTTTTGTTACGACCCGGACGGCTTTACCTCCCTGGCCTGCGGACTGGGGACAGCCACGTTCGGTGTGCTGGGAGCGGTATGTTACAGAAGATTTGCTGCCCGAATCGTCCGGCGGCACCTGGCTCTGGTGGCTCTGACCACGGCGGCGGAGCTTTTTCAGTGTGTGATTATTCTGGCGGTGGCACGGCCGTTTCCGGAGGCGGTGGCGCTGGAACAGGCCATTTTGATCCCCAAAATTGCGGTAAACTCCCTGGGGCTGGTGGTATTCAGCGCTGTAATGGACCGGATGAACCGCAGCCTGCTGGTGGAGCAGCTTGAGCGGCAGCACCAGGTGGAGCTGCGGCAGCAGGCGGAGCTGAGGGCTCTGCAGTCTCAGATCAACCCCCATTTTCTTTTTAACGCTTTGAACACCATCTCCGCGCTCTGCCTCACCGACCCCAATCGGGCCCGGGAGACCATTCTGGTGCTGGCCAGCTATTTCCGTCAGACGCTGTCCATCAATGAGCCTTTTGTCACACTGGAGCAGGAGCTGTCTAATGTGGACAACTACCTCTTCCTCACGGAGGCCCGCTTTGAGGATGCGGTGCACGTTACCAGGGAGCTGCCCGGTGACCTCACCCGGCTGCGCCTGCCCCCTCTTATCCTCCAGCCAATTGTAGAAAACGCGGTGCGCCACGGCTTCGTGGCGGTGGATGACCGGCGAGTCCACATCCAGATCCACCAGGACGGGGAGCGGGCCTACATTCGGGTGTCTGATCAGGGCCGGGGATTTCCCCAGGAGGTGCTGGCCAAGCTCCAGGACCCGGATGACCCTACATACACCGGGCTGTTCAACGTCCGAAAACGGCTGCGCACCATCTATGGGGATCAGTGCCCATTCTCCATCGACAGCAGTCCCTCTGGCTCTACGGTTTTCTTTTCCATCCCCCTGACGCCGCCTGACCAGGCGGCCGTTCCGCAAAGGAGAGGTGTCTATGCGTATCGCGGTGATTGACGATGAAAAATATTCCCGGGTGGAGCTGATCCACCAGATCCGCCAGCAGATGCCTCAGGCGGAGATCGCGGAGGCTGGCAATGGGGTTCAGGCTATGGCCCTGCTGGAGAAGGAGAGCTTTGATATTTTGTTTGTCGATATCCACCTGGGGGACATGGAGGGCACCACCGTGGCCTCGTTGGCCCGGCGGCTCATGCCGGAGGCAAAGATCATCTTTGCTACCGCATATTCTGAATATGCGGTGACCGCTTTTGAGCTGGGGGTGGACAACTATATTCTCAAGCCCTTTGACCCAGCCCGTATCCGCCAGGTGCTGGAGCGCTGCGGGCAGGCGCCGCAGGCCGGGCCCGCCCGGGGGAGCGGACGGCTGGCTATCAGCAGCAACCGGCACACTATCCTGCTGGATGTGGAGGAGGTTACCTACATCGAGACAGACGGCTCCGGTCGGGGCTGCCGGATCCATACCCTGTCCGGGGAGGAGTATCCGGATAACTCCCCCATGTCTGAGTACGAAAGCCGGCTGGTGGCTCAGGGTTTCTACCGCATTCATAAGACCTGCTTGGTGCAGCTGAGCCATATTCAGGATATTTTCCCCTGGAATAACAGCAGCTTTGCGCTGCGGGTGCGGGGCTCCTCGGCGGCTCTGCCCATCGGCCGGGACCGTGTGAAGGAGCTGCGACGCCGCCTGAACATTTAAGGAGCGGCGGCGGGGCCCTGCCTGAAAGGCAGGGCCCCGCCGCTGTTGTGATGGGTTCATGCTCCGGGCTTTGTCCGGTGCAGATAGGGGTAGGCGGCACGAAACAGGGAGGAGGTCATCATAGCGCCCACTGCCAGCGCCGCCGCCATGCCGAAGGTGTGAAGCAGGGTATCCAGAAAGCGCTGGATATCTCCGGCGACGCAGTAGCTCATGGCAAAATAGATGCCCCCGCCGGGCACCAGGGGGAGCAGAGCCACCAGCAGATAGCCGGTGACAGGACAGCGGCGCAGCCGGGCCATCGCCTCGGCGTACAGCCCAATGGCCGCCGAGGCCAAAAATGCGGCCAGAATACTGCTGCCGGCCAGCAGATAGATCAGCCAGCCCAGTGCCCCGCCCACGCCGCAGATCAGCCGCCCCACACCATGGATGTTGAATACCAGCGTGAGCCCGACGCAGGCCGTAAAGGAGCACAGGCAGGGAAGAATATAAATGTACCAGAGATCAGGCATAGGGGCCTCCTTTTAAAATATCCCGCCGATTGCCAGGCCGATAGCGGCACCGATGGCGATGGCGGTTCCGGTGAGGATTGATTCAGCGGCCCGGCACAGGCCGGAGATAATGTCGCCGGCCATGATTTCCCGCATAGCGTTGGTCAGGGCCACACCAGGCACCAGCACCATCAGCGCGCTGATGGTCACTGTGTCCAGGCTCCGGCCCAATCCCAGATGCACCAGAAGCAACGACATCAGTGAGGCTACCACGCTGCAGATGGCTGTACGGAAGAAGCTGTTGCTGCCGATAAATCTCCCCCCATACAGAAGGCAGACGCCCACTGAAAGTCCGGCAAGCATGGCGGCCATCGCGTCTGAAATGCATCCGCCGAAAATGGGGGAGAAGAAAGCGGGAGCGATGCCATAGGCCAAAAGAACTCTGCGGGGGGGATACCGCGGCGTCTGCTCGGGAAGAGCGGAGAGCAGCGCCTGGGCCTTACCGATCTCCGGCGGGTGGGCGCACAGCTGACGGCACAGGGCGTTGCACCGCTCCAGTAGCTCAATATCGGTGCCGTGGCCGCCAATGCGGCGCATTCGAGTGATAGGGTGGCCTTGTGGCGTGGTAATGCTGACGATAACACAGTTAGGAATGGCGAAGACCTCCGGGGAGTCCAGGCCATAGGCCTGGAGCAGCCGGCGTACTGACTCCTCCACCCGGTAGATTTCTGCCCCGCTGGACATCAGCTGGCAGCCCAGTTCCACAGAGAGGTTTA
Source organism: uncultured Bacillota bacterium (assembly GCA_947073765.1). Classification (GTDB taxonomy): domain Bacteria; phylum Bacillota; class Clostridia; order Oscillospirales; family Oscillospiraceae; genus Lawsonibacter. The sequence goes on from CAMTMZ010000043.1 coordinate 3,652, forward strand.
GAAGCTGATCATAGTCCAAAGGATTTCCCTCCAGAGGATAAAATACTTTGCCCGTTCTCCCGCCGGAGCGGGCATTTACCTGTGCATTATAGCAGATGTGAAGGCAAATGAAAAGCGCCCAAGCCCAAAATTAAAGGGCACAGGGCGCTTTATCGTGCTCACAGGAGGTTCAGTCGTGGTAGCAGCCCCCGCCGATGAACTCCCGCATGAGAGAGGTCTTGGGGACATTGTCCGCGGGGATGGGCAGGAAATAGTTTAAAAACTTCAAAAGCCGCTTGGCCTCGATATACTCCTCGCTGTCTCGGGGAACACCAAAGAGCAGGGGCTGTACGTAGGGCTTGAGCAGGGCTGTCTCGTAGATGAGGGCTGAGTTGAAGATCACATCCGCGCTGTCCTGAAAGGGAAAAATGTGAGTTTCCTCCCCACGCCGGACGGAGGGCCACATTTTTATGGTAGCCTGGGCACAGAAGCCCCGGGTCCGGGCATCCCGCTCAATTCGCCGCAGAAGGCGGGCGTCGGTGGTGGGGATGCGGTTGTGGTCATCAATATTCAGCGTGGTGAGACAGCTGATGTAGATCCGATATTTGCTATCTTTGGGAAGAGAGTGGGTAAATTGGTCGTTGAGGCAGTGAATGCCCTCGATAACAAGCACGTCTCCGTCCCTGAGGGTGAGGTAATTGCCGTTATACTCCCGAGCGCCCTTTTTAAAGTTGAACGTAGGCAGCTCCACCGTCTCACCTGCCAGCAGCCGGACCATATCCTGATTGAACTGCCCTACATCCATAGCGTCCAGAGACTCGAAGTCGTAGTCTCCGTTTTCGTCCCGAGGGGTTTCCGCCCGGTTTTTGAAATAATTGTCTGTAGCGATGGCGTGAGGGTGGAGACCGCAGGCGCGCAGCTGGGTGGACAGCCGGTGGGAGAAGGTGGTTTTTCCGGAGGAGGACGGGCCGGCAATCATGATGAATCGAACCTCTTTCCGGCTGACAATCTCGGCGGCAATGTCGCCGATTTTTTTTTCCATCATGGCTTCGTGGGCCAGGATCAGCGGTGTGCTGCCCCCTTGAGAGATGGTGGTATTCAGCTCCGCCACATTGGATGCGTTCAGCGCCTGAGAGCGCAGGGTGGACTCGTACAGCGCATCAAAGACCTTTTTAGAGGGATGAAACTCACCCAGATGGCTGGGGTCCTTCTGGGTGGGCAGGCGCAGGACGAAGCCATTCTCAAACAGCTCCAGGCCAAAGCACCTGATGTAGCTGGTGTCCGGTACCATATAGCCGTAGAAGTAGTCCACAAAGCCATCCAGAGAGTAGACATTGACATGGGAGTTGATGCGGAAGCTGAGCAGCTGAGCCTTGTGGGGCATGCCGCACCGCTGGAAGAGCTCCACGGCGTCTTCGGTGCTGAGGGACTGCTTTTCAATGGGAATTGCCGCGGCGGACAGTTCCCGCATCCGTGCCTCCACCCGATCCAGCAGGGCCTGGTCCAAGGTGAAGCTGCCCCGGGCCAGGATGAAGAGGGCGCTGCTCAGAGAGTATTCCACGCAGATGTGTTCCACTTGCTCACGGCCCACGACATCATAGAACGCCTTCAGCATCAGCAGGAGGGCGCTGCGCTCGTAGGTCTGGAAACCGGGCTTGTCCTGGGCGGTAATCATTTTCAGGGAACAGTCCCGGTCCAGAGCCTTGTGGAGCTCGCAGAGCTTGCCGTCCCGGTTGACCAGAAGGATGTCATAGAGAGAGCGGTTCTGAAAGTCCGCGGCAATGGCGCGGTAAGGGGTTCTGCGGGAATAGGTGTGCGCTGTGCCGTCCACAGTAACAGTCAGAATTTTTTTCTCGTCCATGGAATGGCCTCCTTCATGTGTGATTACCCTGCCTATATCGTATTGTGCAGCAGGTTAGCTGACCACTTTAAGTGGAGCTCCAGTTTATGTAGCAGTTCGGGGAGATTCCGCTCCCGCAGGGGTTTTAGAATGTCTAAATGCTGGCGTGCGCTCTCCTGAACATCGTTCAGCGCCTCGATGGACAGCGCCTGATACCGGCGCAGGTTGGAGTCGTTACTGGCAATAATGGATTTGATATAATTGTTGGTGCAGCGCTCCACAAGCAGGGTATGGAGCTCCCAATCCAATTCAGAAAACTCGCCTGCGGTTGCGTTTTCACCCCGCTCACAGGATGCCAATGCCTCCTGAAACTGGCGCTCCAAGGCATCAATTTCCTCGTAGCTGATGCGGTAAATGGATGTTTTTACAGCCTGAAGCTCCAGCAGGCACCGTACCTCATAGAGATCCTCCATGTCTTTGGAGGACAGAGGCTTTACATATACGCCAATTCCATTTCGGATTTCGACAAAACCTTCGCTTGCCAAAAAACGCAGCGCTTCCCGCACCGGGGTGCGGCTCATTTCGAGCCACTCAGCCAGTTGCCCTTCGCTCAAAATATTGCCGGGAACCAGCTCTCCTTTGCATATGGCATCTTTAATCTTATTATATGCAAGATTGGAACGGCTGATTTTACTTGGTAACTGCAAAAGCTTCCCTCCTTCAACCCTTTATTCGCCGCAAATTAAACAGTAAGACAGTCAGCGGTCTTTCAGAAAGGATTATATCACATCACACAAAAAAATCAAACCCTTTTAAAGATTTTTGTGCTTTTTGTTTTTGATGAAACGTTAAGGAAGCAGTCTGGCCACAGTTTCCGCCTCCACGCAGCAGTGAAACGCCAGATTGCTGGTGGCGATGGTAGCACGGACATGCCGCCCCCGCTCTCCCAGAATCTGAGAAAACAGATCAGACAAGGCGTTCATTACCAGAGGCTGCTGGGAAAATTCGGGGGTGCTGGCCACATATCCGGTCACCTTTACAATTTCAATCCGATCCAAGGTGCCGGCCGCCTGCTGGAGAATTGCCAAAATCAGCTTGCCCGTTTCACACGCGGCCTCCCTAGCCTGCTCCACGGTGACTTCCGCGCCAACACGGCCGGGATAGAGGGCCTCTTCACCCTGGAAAGCGCTCTGTCCCGACACAAAAATCAGATCGCCCACCTGCTTGAAAAGAACATAACTGCCTTTCGGGCTGACCAACTCAGGTAGCTGGATGCCAAGCTCCTGCAAACGTTTTTCTACCTGTCCCATTCTTTTCCTCCCGGTTTAGACGCCAAGAATTGTTTTTGGATTTTGAACTACCATCCGAGTCAGCTCCTGCTGAGAAAAGCCAGCCTCTGACAACAGATTTAAATAGCGCTCCATCGTGACATGAGGCGCGTCCTGGCTGATCTGGCCAGAATCTGTAGACAACAGGATTCTATCCGGTCCAACCTGGCGAATGTGGTTTACCATCTCTTCCGCCGTAAATCCGTCGATGGGCATGAAAATATAGCACATCTCAGCAAATACATTTTCATATTCTGTTGTCAGTTCCCGCATCTCCTGATCAGAAAGACCGGTTGCCGGGTAAATAGGATGGGTCAGAACGATGCTCCGCACACCGCGGGCCTTCGCCAGGGGTACAAGATGGAACACCTCGTCCCGTGAAATGTGGCCTGTGGCCAGAGCGGCCCCGCTTTCGGCAATGATGTCCAAAACCTGCTTCAGGGGGTCCTGGAGCAGGGGATCCAGAAGATCAATCGGCGGAATGCTGTTCAAGGGCTGAGCGCCCGGGGAGGGCTCCCCGGCGGTCCACTCAGGTGGGATGTCGTAGGGAATCCCCTTTCGCTTTAACATCTCCAAATTGCTTTTTGCGTGCATTGTGGGCATCCAGACGATACGCAGCAGGGGAGTGCCCTCTCGATGAAATCCGAGAGAGCCGCGCACCGCGTTTGGGTTGATTCCACCCACAAAGTGGTTCAAAACAACAGATCCCCAGATAACGTTGGCGCCGTAGCGCTCAGCCAAAACCGCATAGGGTACTGTGGAAAAGAAGTGGGATTTTGCCACAAACCCGGCCATACCTGCCGACTCCATCTCCCGGCTCATGGTAACAAAATCATATTTTCTGGGAATGGGCTCCGGCCCCCCGTGGATGTGCAGATCATAAGCGCCCTGAATTTTCATAGTTTTCCTCCTGAATTTGATTAGATGACAGGATAGGCACGGTAATGTGCCTATCCTGCTTTTGGTTATCCCTGCTCCGTAATCTGCTCGGCAGTGTGCTTCATCTCATCTTGCTGCTGGTTGATGGAAGCGAGATAACCGTGGAATTTTTCAATTTGAGCCTCACTGGGCGCTTGGGTCATCAGGCTGACGGCAACAAAGACCAGCACGTTGACCAGCAGTCCCCATGCGCCGCTGGAAATAGAAATGCCAAAGGGAGTTGTCCAGACAAACTGAGTAATCAGAACCACGGTGAAGCCGGAAATCAGTCCGCTGAGCGCGCCGGTTTTTGTCCCACGCCTCCAGTACAGCGCGCCGATCAGGGCAGGCAGTACCTGAAGACATCCGCCCAGAGCAAAAGCGGAGATGCTCATAATCAGCGACGAAGAGAACTGGGACAGAAGCAGAGCGATGAACGCGATCACAACGATGGTGACACGGCCGACAAAAATACCCTGTTTGTCCGAGATATTCCCCTTTTTCAGCGTTTTATAGAGATCCAATGTGAAAATAGAGCTTGCGGCGTGCAGCTGAGAGTCCGCGGAGGACATGGTTGCCGCCAAGGCGCCGGCCATGACCAGGCCAGTCAAAAGCGGCGTGGTATATTTGCTCAGCATCAGCGGGACGATCTGGTCGGCGGCGGCGACGCCGGGCATGTGGATGACACCCAAAAACGCGATAATCATGATGGGAACATAGAAGAAGATCAGATAGATGGGAGAGGTGACAGCCAGCCACTTCAGAGATTTTGGGTTGTCTACGGCGTAGAACCTCTGGAAAGAGGGGGGATAGATGGAGATGCCGAAGAGGGAGAGGAAAGTGGTCATAAAAATCGGCCATTTTTCCAAGGGAATCAGCAGCTTGTCGCCGTGCTCCTCGGCCATGGTGCGCATCATATTGCTCCAGTCCAGCGTGCCCTCCACCTTGCCGAGGATAATGCCGCCGGCAATCCAGATGAGGACAATCATCATAATTCCCTGAACGGTATCGGTCCAGGCCACGGCCTTGAAGCCGCCCAGGAGAATATAGCCGATAATGACGGCGTAGAGAATGATGCAGCCCCACATAAAGGGGACTTTTCCCTCTGTCACGGACTCGAAAATGTGGCCGCCGCCGATAATCTGCGCCTGAAGATAGGGGATGAGGAAGATTAAGCTGACGACGGCAACGACAGTGCGCAGAAGCTTGCTGTCATAGTAATCGCCCAGGAGATCTCCCTGCGTCATGAACCCGTATTTTTTACCCAGGTACCACACAGGCCGCCCGATCAGATAGATCATCATCGGGCTGACAATACAGGACGTCATTGTAGCAAAGAAATCGACGCCCGATGAATACAGCTTTCCGGCTGCGCCTAAGAACGCGAAGCTGGAATGGAACGTGGCCACGTAGGTAAAGTAGGCCACAAAAGGACGGGTGCTGCGCCCGCCGACGTAGTATGCCTCCAACGAGGGAGCGCCCTTTTCACGGCTGAAAACGCCCACAGCAAGGACGATCACGCAATAAACGCTGATGATTATGAGTACCTGTACCCAGTTTTCCATAGTTGTCCCCTCCTTGATCGGGTTTTTGTTAACGGTTGGTTCTGCGGTCTGCGTTTAATCCCGAAACAGTCTCCAGGCTACCAGCACTCCCACAAGGATCAGCAGAGAGTATACCGCCCAGAAATAAAACAGGCAGAAGGGCATGCCCAGAATATAGGGCTCAAAGCGCTGTGCCATTGTCCCAATCGGCCAATTGACCATCAGAAAACAGAGCAGCCAAAGGACACCATAGAAAATTTGCTTGGATTTTCGTGTTTTTAACATTTTCATTCACAACCTTTCTGTCTGATGCGTGTGCCAAATTTCCAACAAATGTGCGTCTATCCTCTCCTTTACAAAATAAATATGGCGTGAGCTCAAACGGATGGGGCCAGCTCAGGGAAAAGCTCAAGATAGCCCTCGTCCGCATTCACAAGGATCAGGTCGCCGCTGCGCACGGTATCATAAAAGGCGGCTTCAACTCTGTCAACCATGGGTATTTCCATGATAATCGCACTGGAAACCAGCACAGGCTCCGGATATTGGATAATCATCGCGGACGGCATATTGCCGTGCATGTTGAGCTGGTACAGTCCATCCGCCTGTACGACAGAGCTTCCCTTTCCCCCGGGAAAGATCAGGACGGATTTTGAAATTTTCTTTCCCTCCAGGGTGTGTGCCCGCTCCATAACGATTCCGCTTTCTGGCTCGACCTGGTAGAAGCACAGCTTGTCCCCCGAAACAACGGCCCTCGCCTGGGCCTGTCCTTTCGAAATTCTGTGGCAGGCAAATCGTTTTCCCATGTCAGTTTACCTCCCCTTTCAATGCCGCCTCAATGCAGCTGTCAAGGTCACGAATCACAAAATGGATACCGCGGCGCTGGGGGTAATATGCGCATTTGGGGGATTCTGTAACCCCCTCTTTTCCGGCAAGGAAGTGCCAGCAGGGCTGGTCGGGGCAGGTGTCCGGCAGCAGCTCAGCGCCGGCGGCAGTTAAAATCTCCAGCAGGCCCATGCGGCCGGCCATTTCCACCGTTGTGCTGGAGACAAGAATATACATGGGAACTGCCAAACTTTGACCTGATAACTTCTCCGCGATATATTTGACCTCATCCAGAGAGAAGTGGGGGCAGCCAAACATGGCGAAGTCAATTTTGCGCCCGCCGGGGTCGCTGATCTCTTCCAAAATATCCTTCAGGTCCTGGTTGGTGATAACAACTTCATGCCGGGCGGGTTTCCCCCCCAGCGCGGCTGTAAGGGAAGGGGCCTCGGGGGTAAAGCCGACAATATGGTACATGCCATAGGCTCCGGATGTATTAAGCTGTGCGCCCAGATTGCGCAGTGCCTCGGGTGGAATGATCCGAGGCAGACCGGTAAAAACGGGGATGCCCTCGCCGATTTTTTTGCCCATCATACCCAGCAGATGGTATTCATAGGGGGTTTTCATGTCGGCTTCCACATGGACATGGATATCTCCGGTTCGATTTTCATCCAGCAGCAATCCATATCTGGGGACAAAGCCGGTAATGGCTGCGCACAGCGCGCTATTGGCCCCCTCCCGGTTGGAGCGTGCGCCCCATACGGCATTGACATAGGGCGTGGCGCTGGATTCTGAAAAGGCGCATATCTCGCCGAAGTGGGGGACGTTGGACCCCATATAAGGTGTGCAGTTGTAGCTTAAAACCGCGCCCAGCTGTCGATATGCGTTGTGGGTGCGCCGCATCAGAGCGGCAAATTTTTCCTCTACCGGATGTGCGCAGTGCTCGCTGAACAGGCTCAGGCAAAAGCCGGGATTGACAGTAGGGGCAATCCGGCAATGGGCCCCTCCGGCTAACAGCTTCTCCGCAAACCACAGATCTGCCTCCTGATTGCTCAGCGCCACATGGGCCCGGGTAATTGGCACCATATCCGGCGCGTCAAACGCCTCGCCCAGCGCAAATTGTATCTCCATCGCGTAGGCGGCGCCTCTGCCGCATTTTCCGTCCATCATGGCTTTTTGTTCATCATTTAAAAACAAACCGTATCCCTCCTCAAAGTTCGTTCTTACCCAACAGGGTCAGGCGGGGGTTGGAACGCACCGCGCCTAACAGCGCCTCCGAAACCATAATTTCATCAAGGCATAGCGTGTTTTTAATCCGAAGCACACGGGGGGCGTCCCGGTCAATCCCTCTGCAGCATTTCAGCGCCACACGGAGGGCCTGCTCCTCGCTGTCCACCGTGCAGGGAATGCTCACGTCGGCAAGGCAGTTGCAGGCAACCGCATTTGCGTACATGGCGTTCAGGTCCAGCTGCTCGGCGACCCTACGCGTAATTACGTCAAAAAGTCCTACCCCAATCCCGTTGCCGTGGCTTGCCTGTGTCAAGCCCAGCAATACCAGGCGCTGGTATTTTGGAACAGGGAGAGAAAAATGTTTTCGAAGACAGCTGCGGCCTAAAACATTGGTGTCAAATCCGGCGCCGGAGATATCTTTTCCAATCTCCTCGCAGAGGATAACATCTGCCTCCTCCAGCATGAGATATGGCATCAGCGTTCGGGACAGCCGGAGCAGCTCTTTTTCCCGTGGGATCAGCTTCTCTGCCGGAATGGCTTCAACCTGAAATGTTTTTTCGTAGGCATTTTCCAGAACAGCAAGTCCAAATCCGACAGGAGCCTTCTCCAAAATCATTTGGGCCGCGGCCTCAATCACAGAGGAAAAGCTCTGAGGCGGATTCTCATGAACGGCAGAACAGCCCTTGTGGTTTCCAAGACCAATGACCAGCATTTTGCACAGTCCGCTTTGAAGGGGGCCTTCAAAGTCTGTGTGGAGCTTAATACGATTTATGGGTATGATGAGGTCTGACTGCCAGGCCGTGCGGTCGAACCAGACGGTGAGGTTACGTTTGCATTGGCCAAGAGGGACTGTATCCATGGAAGTCACCACGGGAACTCCCATCCGTTCCTCTGTAATGCCATAGCCGGCCAGCACCGCCCGTTGGCCTGATTCCGTTCCTTCGCCGTGGCTGCCCATGGCAGAAACAATAAAGGGAATGGCCTCCAGCTGCTTTAAGCTGTCGATCACAGATTTGACGATTGTGCAAAGATTTTGAATGCCGCGGCTGCCAACCGCAACCGCGACCCGCATGCCAGGCCTGATTTTTGCCTGAATTTCCGGCTTTGCCATCTGTTCTCGAACGGCGCCGGCAACGTCAGACAAGTGGGATGAGTCAAACTCCTGCCGGACCAGGTACATGTTGGGAAGAGGGCGTTCCATATCTTCCGGAAGTAAAATTGGCATAGAAAGAGCCTCCTATCCTTGCGGTGACGCACAAGGCTTATATGCGGATCAAGTCCTGGGGGATCTCTCCGCGGTACATCTCCAATGCGTTTTGCACCGCCCTTTGCCGCAGTTCTGTGATCGACTCCTGAGAGGCGAAAGAAATGTGAGGTGTAACCAGGATGTTTTTGGTTTGGAGCAGAGGGCTGTCAGGAGGAAGCGGTTCCTGAGAAGTAACATCCAGCACAGCGCCCCCGATGATCCCCGCCTCTACGGCGTGGATCAGGTCAGCCTCACAGACCAGTGAGCCTCGAGAGGTGTTGATAAGCACCGCTGTCTTTTTCATCTGCCGCAGCAGGTCTATATCCACAAAATTGATTGTCTGCGCAGTAGGCCTTATATGCACCGAAACGAAGTCCGCGCGGGCAAGTCCGGCCTCCAGGCTGACAGGGACGGCGCCGGAGCGGCGAATGTCCTCCGGAGACAGATAGGGATCATAGACCAAAACCTCCATATCCAGGGCTGTGGCTCGGGCGGCGGTTACACTGCCGATGTGGCCAAAGCCCAGCAACAGCAGTGTCTGCCTGTCTAAACGATGTACCAGCTGCTCGAAAGCTTGAGCGCCCCACTGCCCGCCGGAGATGCAACTGGAAAATCGGTAGATTGGCTTGTAAACGTGAAAAATTGCCGATAAAACATAGTCTGCGATATCCTGTGTACAATATCCATTCACATTGGTAACGGAGATGCCGCGCCTGTTTGCGGCGGACACATCAATGTTATCAAAACCGCTGCCAAATACAGCAATTCCACGACAGTTGCTCAGCCGGTCAATGATAGCAGCGTTAATATGTGCCGAAATTTGAGCGATGATTATATCAGTCTCTGCGCTAAAGGCATCTAAATCCTGGTGAAATGGGATTCCGGATTCATGGATTTTGCAATTTGGATATGCTTTTCTCAGGGCTTGGATTTCAATCAAATGCTCTGGCCATTCGTCGTCAATGATCCAAAAGACAGGTTCTTTATCCATCAAACATCACCTTCTTAATTTTTCGTATGATTTCAAGCTGTATTTATATAATATGCAACCTATATATAGCTAAATTTTATGCGATATACTACGATTTGTCAAGCCCTTTTTTATGTAAATGATTGGGAATACCAGATTAAGAGACTCCATGAAGCTAAATCCGTCTACTTTCCCCTTGCCTTTTTGAAGATTCTGTGGTATAGTTACCTGACTTGCCTGAAAGGGGGGTGTCCGCTGTGGGTGAGGCGGTGAAGGTTGTAGCAAAGAACAGCAAAGCCTTTCACGACTATTTTGTTGAGGAGACATATGAGGCCGGCATTGAGTTGGCGGGCACCGAAGTTAAGTCCATTCGTCTGGGCAATGTAAATTTGAAGGATTCCTTCTGCCTGATTAAGGACGGGGAGCTCTCTGTTCTTGGGATGCACATCAGCCCCTATGAGAAGGGAAACATATTTAATAAAGATCCCCGCCGCACCCGTAGACTGCTGATGCACAAGCGAGAGATTCTCCGGCTGTTTGGCCGCATCAAGCAGGACGGATACTCCCTGATTCCTCTGAAGCTCTACTTTAAAGGTCCTCGGGTCAAGCTGGAGCTTGGTCTGGCCAAGGGAAAAAAACTCTATGACAAGCGGGAAACCTCTGCCCGGCGTGACGCCAAGAGGGAGATGGACCGGGTGATGAAAACCCGGAACTGCTAACTGTTTTCCGGAAAGGATGATTAATATGGCACAAAACCCTGTTGTTACCATTGAGATGGAAAACGGCTCTGTGATAAAGGCGGAGCTCTATCCTGAGGTGGCACCAAACAGTGTAAACAATTTTATTTCTCTCATTCAGAAGGGATTTTATGACGGACTTATCTTCCACCGCTGCATTCCAGGCTTTATGATTCAGGGCGGCTGTCCCCAGGGCACCGGTATGGGCGGCCCTGGCTACGCTATTAAGGGCGAGTTTGCCCAGAACGGATATCAGAATGATCTGGTTCACGATCGGGGGGTTCTCTCCATGGCCAGAGCTATGGATCCAGATTCCGCTGGGAGCCAGTTCTTTATCATGGTGGACAAGGCGCCTCACCTGGATGGGGGATACGCCGCTTTTGGTAAAGTGATTGAGGGCATGGAGACGGTTGACGCCATTGTCTCCGGGAAGACTGACTGGCAGGATCGCCCCCGGCAGAAGCAGGTGATGAAAAAGGTCACCGTGGATGCGTTCGGTGTGGATTATCCTGAGCCAGAAAAGATTTGAAGTAAGACATCCTTCAGCGGCCGTTTGCCGCAGCGGTGAAGCTGCTGCCCGACTGTGAGCCCAGCGGCGGGCCGCGGTCGGAGAGGAGGAGAAAAGTGGCCTCGCTTTCGGCGTCAGCCGGAAGCGAGAATATGGAGCCCGCAACGATGAGGGGGCGTACCGGTTTCGACGGGGGCATAGAAGCAGGAATAGCGAGCGGGTGCGCCTAACACCCTAAAAATGGGCATTTATAAATTAAAGAACGATAACGATTACGTTCTAGCCGCTGCTTAATGCGGCCGTCCTGCCCGGAAGGACCACGAGCCGGGTCTGGGCGTAGCCTTAGTGGTGCCCGTGCGTTCGGAAAGAGTTGACCGTTCCACGCATTATGACTCTACCAAGCCCAAGAGTGTGACGACCCACGCTTGAGCAAGGGAATGTAAAGGATCGTCTGCGCTCGGAGAAGTTCTTGTGGAAGTGCTTTCGGACGGGAGTTCAACTCTCCCCGCCTCCACCAGATGGACATTGGACGAACACCTATTATTTCAAAGGCGGCTTTGCCGTGATGGTGTGGCTCTGATGTCGAAATGAAAAGAAACGCTGTCAAAGGTTAAAATACCAGTGGCAGCGTTTCTTTTCGCTTTTTTGTGAGTTATAAAAAACGATTACAAATGGAGATTACAGACAGAACAATGAAAAGCACTCTATGTCATTTCAGATTTATCACTTAGAAGCGGTCTTGTTAAAAAAGTTAGGAAATAATTTTAAGAGAAGCCTTCCGAAAGGGATAATTAGTATATGCTTTGCAATAATAGATATTCCTGCAAAAATCGGCCTAATGTAATTTGTATAAATTCGCTTTATGAAAATAAATTGAGTTCTATCAATTATTGCGAGCTCAAACTGAATCATTTTTATACGAAAGCTTGCGTCCATGTCATCTTTCTTGGCGCAAGGATTACTCGCAATATCATTTACAAAAAATGCAAGTGCTTCGTTGCTTCTGATGCTGTTGAAATAACTAAGGCCCACTTCTTTTCGCATAGTTCTTAAAATATCACCCATGATGTACATTACAATACTGTCCTTATAGTATTTGCATTGCTTAATTAAAGGATTAGTGGCAAATTCTCGAAACAACAAGTATTTACTGATTCGCATTTTCTACTTGCACTCCTTTCTAGTTTGTGGTATGTTGTGGGTAGCGGTTGAGTATACCCGTATTATATTCCGGGTAAACTAATAATTGCGGGGTGATTTTGTGTTTTATGATAGATTTTCTGAGTTGTGTAAAGAACGTGGTGTATCTCCTTCTGCTGTCATGGTGTCAATAGGGTTGAATAAATCAAACGCCACATTTTGGAAAAAGGGCTCTATCCCCAAAGGTGAAACCCTCCAAAAACTTGCAGACTATTTTGGGGTGTCGGTTGATTATCTGTTGGAGAAAACAGATTTTCCCCGCCCAGACGTGACCGGCAAGACTGAGTGCTACGAGCCATGGACGCAGGCAGACGAAATGATTCTCCGGACGGGCGGTTTTCGGGCCGTGGCAGAGTTTAACTTCTTATCTGATATGGACAAGGCCGAGGCTCTAAAGGATATAAATAAGTTCATTGAGTTCACCTTGAGCAAATATAAGCAACAGGGCTCCCCGGAACCGGGACCCCTTGCCCCAGATACCCCCCTACCCGCAGACGCGCCAGAGGGGCCGGAGGCGGGCAAATAGATGGGGTGGTTTTGGCCCACCTCCTCTTACCCCGAAATCTCGGGGCAACCGGCGCAAAAGAGAATATTGCAACCAGGGGATTTTCGCCCTGGGCTCCCCCAGACGCGCCCGAAACACCGCAGGAGGGTGGAGATCGGCTCAAAATTGAGCCCAGCAACCGAGGGAATTTCGC
>CAMTMZ010000044.1 GCA_947073765.1 uncultured Bacillota bacterium
TTTTCTTCACCCTTTCCGCGATAAAACGCATAAAAAGAGACAAAGACGCCTTTCAGGAATCAACCTAAAAGACGTCTTTGCCTTTATGGACGCATTATACGCCCTGAGCGGGGCGCTGTCAACCTGTTTTTTCGCTTTTTCAGGATTCTGTTCACTGTGGTGGAAAACCGCCCCGGGCTGTGGTATAATACCTGGGAATTTCAATAAAGAGGAGCGGAAGCGGTTATGAAATACACCAGGGAAGAAGTGCTTCAGTACGTCCAGGAGGAGGAAGTGGCCTTTATCCACCTGACCTTCTGCGATGTGTTCGGGCGGCAGAAGAACATTTCCATCGTGCCCTCGGAGCTGTCCCGGGCCTTCGAGTACGGCATCGCCTTCGACGCCTCGGCCATCGCCGGCTTCGGGGACGAGGCCCGGTCTGACCTGCTGCTCCGGCCCGACCCGGACACCCTGATGCTGCTGCCCTGGCGGCCGGAGCACGGGCAGGTGGTGCGCATGTTCTGCTCCATCCACTACCCCGACGGCCGGCCCTTCCCCTGCGACACCCGGGCCCTGCTCCGCGACGCCATAGCGCGGGCGGAACAGCGGGGCTTCCGCTTTCTCTTTGGCGCGGAACAGGAGTTTTACCTGTTTAAACGGGACGAAAACGGCGAGCCCACCAAAATCCCCTATGACAGAGCCGGGTACATGGACATCGCCCCCGACGACAAGGGGGAGAACATCCGCCGGGAGATCTGCCTGACCCTGGCCCGCATGGGGATTCCCCCCGAGTGCTCCCACCACGAGGAGGGGCCGGGCCAGAATGAGATCGACTTTAAATACTCCGACCCCCTCACCGCCGCGGACAACGTGATGACCTTCCAGGCCATTGTGAAGTTCATCGCAGAGCGCAACGGCCTGTGCGCCGACTTCTCCCCCAAGCCTCTGGCGGACGCACCGGGGAGCGGCTTTCACATCAACATGTCGGTAAAGGCTGAGGACGGCCGGGACCGCCTGCCACAGATGGTGGCCGGGGTGCTGGACAAGGTGAGGGAAATGACGGTGTTCCTCAACCCGGCGTCGGAATCTTATGCCCGCTTCGGCGGCCACAAGGCCCCCAGATACATCTCCTGGTCCCATGAAAACCGGTCTCAGCTGGTACGCATCCCCGCCGCCGTGGGGGAGTACCGCCGGGCGGAGCTGCGCTCCCCCGACCCCGCCGCCAACCCCTATTTGGCCTTCGCCCTGATGATTCAGGCGGGGCTGCGGGGCATTGAGGAGGGATTGGAGCCGCCCTCTGCCTCCAATCTGAATTTCTACCAGGCGGATGGTGAGAGCCTGTCCGGATTCCAGCCTTTGCCCCAGGACCGGGCGGAGGCGGTGGTTGCGGCGCGGTCCAGCGAATTTATCCAGTCTGCCGTCCCGGCGGCGGTGGCAGAGGAATATTTTAAGGGATGACGCCGATTTCAGAGGGAGGAGGGGATGTGTATGGAGTTACAGGAGCGGGTCTACAGCGTGCTCATTGTGTCGGCCTCGGAAAAATTTCAAAACGCCCTGCGCTCCCTTCTGCCTGAGACCTCCTACTCCCCTATTGTCACGGTCTCCCATATAGGGGCGGCGGAGCGCACCCGAAACGGCCAGGACTTCGACTTTGTGTTTGTCAACTCCCCCCTCCCCGACGACGCCGGCATCCGCTTCGCCATCGACTGCTGCCGCGCAGGGGGGACGGTGGTGCTGCTCTTCGCGGCGGCGGCGCTGTATGACCCCATACGGAGCCGGGTGGAGCGGCACGGGGTATTTGTCCTGCCCAGGCCCGTCCCCCGGGACGCCATTCTCCGGGGGCTGAGCTGGATGACCGCCGCCCGGGAGCGGCTGCGGAGCTATGAGAAGAAGGTCCAGCCCGTTGAGGAGAAGATGGAGGAGATTCGTCTGGTGAACCGGGCCAAGTGGCTACTCATCAGTGAGCTGAAGATGTCGGAGCCCGACGCCCACCACTACATCACCCATCAGGCCATGGACCGATGCTGCGCCAAGCGGACGGTGGCGGAGGAGATTATCCGGCTGTACACCTAGCAACGTCAAGGAAGAAGCCGCCGGCAGCTACTGATGAGAGGTTATGGCGTTTTTCTCTGACAGCTTCTGTTCAAAGCGGTCTTTTCGTGTGTTTACAGGAACCGGCGTGGGGTATAGCCCAGTAAAACAGGCGCCGCAGTAATGCGCCTGCCCAATGAGCGCCCTCAGCTGTTCCACAGGCAGATAACCCAAAGAATCCACTCCAATGATCCGGGCAATCTCCTCCACATTGTGATGGCAGGCGATGAGGTTTTCCCGAGAATCAATGTCAGTACCATAATAACAGGGGTTCAGAAAGGGGGGCGCGGACACCCGGAGATGGACCTCCCGGGCCCCCGCTTCCCGCAGCAGGCTGACAATTCGGCCGCTGGTGGTTCCCCGGACAATGGAGTCATCCACCAGCACCACCCGCTTTCCGGCCACGCTGTCCTGGATAGCGCTGAGTTTAATTCTCACTTGATCCAAGCGGTGATCCTGGCCAGGAGCGATAAAGGTACGGCCGATATACTTGTTCTTGATGAGGCCGATACCGTAGGGAATGCCAGACACATGGCTGTAGCCCAACGCGGCATCCAGCCCGGAGTCGGGCACCCCCACCACCACGTCCGCCTGGACCGGGTGGGTCTGGGCCAGTATCTCCCCGGCCCGCAGACGGGCGGCGTGGACGGACACCCCGTCAATGACCGAGTCGGGCCGGGCAAAGTAGATGTACTCAAAGATGCAGGGGGATGGCTCCGCTTTTCCGCAGTGCTCCCGGCGGGATACGATGCCATCCTTGGAAAACACCAAAATCTCTCCCGGCTCCAGGTCACGGACAAACTCCGCCCCTACAGCGGCCAAAGCACAGCTCTCGGAGGCAGCCACATAACTCCCGTCCTCCATTTTTCCATAGCACAGGGGGCGAAAGCCGTTGGGGTCCCGGGCGCAGATCAGCTTCTGGGAAGACATGAGCACCAGGGAGTAGGCCCCCTCCAGCCTGTTCATGGCCGCACTGAGGGCATCCTCGATGGAGGGGGTGGACAGCCGCTCCCTGGTGACGAGGTAGGCAATGATTTCGGTATCGCTGGTACCATGGAAGATAGCTCCAGACAGCTCCAGCTTGTCTCGAAGCTGGGCTGCATTGCTCAGATTTCCGTTGTGCGCCAGGGCCATATGTCCTTTCTGGTGATTGACCTCGATGGGCTGGCAGTTGCTCCGGCTGGCGGCCCCGGTGGTGCCGTAGCGGGTATGGCCCACCGCCATAGTCCCTTGGGGCAGCCGGTCCAGCGTCTCGCCGGAAAAGACCTCCCCCACCAGCCCCAGGTCCTTGCGGGAGGCGAATATCCCGTCGTCGTTGACCACAATGCCGCAGCTCTCCTGTCCTCGGTGCTGGAGGGCATACAGGCCATAATAAGCCAGCCGGCCCACGTCCGCAGGCCGGGGAGCAATCACTCCAAAGACACCGCATTCCTCATGGATGCTCATTTCCATACCTCCATTTGATTATTATTGCTTTACTATGCGCCGTTTGTAAAGGCGTATCGGCACGTTTCAAACGAGCCCTGGAACCTCCCAATTTACGAAAAAAGAGTTTAGATGCAAATGGTTTGAGAAAAAAGGGCAAAGACACCTATGAGAAATTCTCAAAGACGTCTTTGCCTTAGATTTGCATTGTAGTCCCTGGACAGCGAATTGTCAACAATAAATTTTCGGCCTTTATGGCATGGCGCATTCGATAAAACAATTTTGAAGCCCAGAAGTACAACGGGGAGATGATCGTTGTAGCGCCGCAGCTCAGTGATTGGGGCGAAACCTCCGCCAACCAGACGATTGCCTTGGTGGAATACTTTCTGAAACACTATAACATAGACCCGGCCAAGGTGTATGCCAACGGCTATTCCGACGGCGGACTGTTCGCAAGCGATGAAAAATTATAGGTTAGCTGTTCGGCCAGACGAAGCACACCGCACTGAGCGGCATCATTCCGGAGGAACCGGAGTATGTCCCCGAAGGATACCAGCAGCCCGCACGGCATCCGGGGACGTTGGAAAAGCTGGAGTATCAGAACTGGGAATCCTTTTCCTATGCGGAAAAGTCCCAAAACTTACCAAGACCGCTTGGGTCTACCTGCCTTATGGATACGATGGGAGCAAGCAGTACAACATTCTCTATCTGAGCCACGGCGGTTGGAGCCACGAAACCACCCCCATGGTGACCCCGGATAACCCCCAGCAATCGTAATAATCGCTGCCCTTTGGTCATGCTCAAAACGGTTTTTTTGTTGTTGCCCTTATGCTGGGTGGCCCTCGGATGCCCGCTCTCTTTTTATTGCTTCATCACCTTTTCAAAGCGGAAAACCCCCTCCCCGCCGGGAGCATCGGCCTCCGCTAAGAACTCCACCAAAGGCATGTGAGGGTCCGGATGGTGACGGTTGTAGAACTCCACGATGTGAAATCCGCACTTGTTCACATAGAAGTGGATGTTCCGCTGTTCAAAGTAAGGGGTGCCTGTTTCCCAAACCTTTGTTTCCGGGTACAGCGTCTCCACAGCCTGCCACGCGGCCAGGCCGATACCCTGGCTGCGGTATTCCGAAAAAACGAAGAACAGCGCCAAATGATTGTGCTGAGTGGCCTCGTCAATAGTCAGCACTACGCCCCCCGCCTTTTGTCTCCTCATTCGATATTGTGTTGCTTGGCAAAAGCCCAACAAAATGTAGAAAACGGGAGAAAAAAATATGATTAATATGAAAAAGCGTATTTTCGCCGTACTAATGGCAACCATCCTTGCAACTGTCCTCACCGTCCCTGCTATAGCAGCAGAGACTCCGTCCATCCGGGTGAGCAGCTACAAGGGCAGCACCCTGGAGGTGGGAGAGCGAAGCGGACTCATCATCGGACCCAGTGGTACAGATAAATAGAAATTTTGTTCTTTATACCTGATCCGGCGAAATCACCAAAAAAGTGTTCAAAATTTTATGCGCTCTGCGAATTGAACCCCGATTGAGGACATGTTATCTTATATTCATCTTGAGAATACGGATTCATGTGGTAAAAGATATGATTACAATGACTGAAATCGCAAGGCTGACCCACGTATCCCAGCCCACAGTATCCCGAGTGCTCAATGGCAGCCAAACGGTAGATCCGGAGATTCGGGAACGGGTGTTGGCCTGTGCCAAAGAACACGACTATCAGTTCAACGCCTTAGCAAAAGGACTGCAAGGCAGCAAAACTCAGCTTTTGGGCGTGCTGGTTACTGACATCTCCAACGGCTTTTTTGCTGACTTGGCCAAACAGATCGAGACAGCGGCCCGGAAACGCGGGTACAGCATCATCCTGTTCAACAGCGACTACAACCCTCAGAATGAACAGGAGTACCTGGGTGTTGTCCGCCGCTATCGGGTGGATGGTGTTTTGGCAGTTCCCATTCGGGAAACCAGCGCCGAGTGGAAGGAATACGTCAAGAAGCTGGATGTCCCTATTGTCACCGTCACCCGCCGGGCCGAGGGCTTGGATTCAGTCTATGTGGATCACGCCCAGGCCGGAGCCATGGTAGCGGAACACTTACTGGAACGGGATTTCCGCCGGTTCCTGTTTATCGGAAAAGACTACGATGGGAAATATGTGGGATTCCGTCAGCTGCTTGTTCAAATGGGCTATGGCGGGCAGACGGCAAATCTTGTCTATCAGGACGATGTCCAGTTAAAGCAAGCCCTGGAGCATTGGCTCTGCCAAGCTTCGGAGCGTGGGGCTGTCTTTGCCGGCAACGACATTTACGCCCTGCGGGTGCTGGACGCCCTGCGCAAGCTGGATGTTTCCATCCCGGAGGAAGTCGGGGTCATCGGCTTTGATGACACCTCCACCGGCCGCTATCTCAATCCCCGGCTAAGCAGTGTATCCCAGCCCATTGCACAGATGGCCCAGGAAGCTGTAACGCGGCTGCTGGACCGGATCGAGCACCCTGGACAGCGGGAGGTTCTGGATTACCCCCTCTCAGCGGAACTGGTACCGCGGGAGAGCACATAAAAAGGATGGCATCTAGTTGTCCTTTTTTTGGAACAACCGAGAATACGTATTCTTTTATAGTTTGTCTATCTGCTCCGACTGGAGCTGAAATAAATAAGAAGGGAACATGCGCTATGGACTACAAAAAAACAGCCCTGGAAATCTATGAAAGGGTAGGCAAAAAAGAGAACCTGGTCTCTGCTGCCCACTGCGCCACCCGGCTGCGGCTTGTGCTGGCGGACAACGCCAAATGCGACGCCAAGGCCGTGGAGGACATCGACGGGGTCAAGGGGGTATTCAGCGCCTCTGGCCAGCTCCAGATCATTCTGGGCACCGGCACGGTAAACAAGGTCTATGACGAGTTTATCGCCATCTCCGGTCTCACCGCCGCCACCAAGGAGGAGGTCAAGGCTGCCGCCGCCGCTAAGCAGAATATTTTCAAGCG
The DNA here is from genome assembly GCA_947073765.1 of uncultured Bacillota bacterium. Lineage (GTDB taxonomy): Bacteria > Bacillota > Clostridia > Oscillospirales > Oscillospiraceae > Lawsonibacter. Next base: position 6,481 of record CAMTMZ010000044.1, read on the forward strand.
GGCCATCAAGTGCCTGGGAGATATCTTTGTTCCCATCATCCCCGCCATTGTAGCCAGCGGCTTTCTCATGGGCATTATGGAAGCGCTGAACTTCATGGTGAACAACGGCTTCCTGAATATTGACACCTCTGGCTCCATCTACGTCTTTGCCAATCTTTTTGCCAATACAGCATACGTATTCTTGCCAATTTTAATTGCCTACTCCGCCGCAAAAGCCTTTGGAGGAAACCCCTATCTGGGTGCGGTCATCGGAATGCTGATGATCCACCCCGATCTTCAGAACGCCTGGACAGTGGCCACGGAGGGTGTCCTCCACACCCAGAGCGTGTGGTTTGGCCTGTATGAGGTGGATCTGGTGGGTTATCAGGGCCACGTGATTCCGGTCATCATCGCCGTGTGGGTGATGTGCTTCATCGAAAAGCGGCTGCACAAAATTGTCCCCGCCATGTTTGATCTGTTTGTCACCCCCTTGGTCAGCGTGTTCGTCACTGGCTATCTGACCTACTCCATCATCGGTCCCTTCTTCGTCACCATTGAGAACAGCGTCATCGGCGGTATTCAGACCCTGCTCACTCTTCCCCTGGGCCTGGGCAGTCTCATCATGGGCGGTCTGTACTCCACAACCGTGGTGGCCGGCATCCACCACATGTACACCGTCATCGACATGGGCCAGCTGTCCATGTACGGCGTGACCTACTGGCTCCCCCTGGCCTCCGCCGCCAATATGGCTCAGGGCGCGGCCACCCTGGCGGTAGCCCTCAAGACCAAGAACGGCAAGACCAAATCCGTTGCCCTTCCCTCTGCCTTCTCCTGCTTCATGGGCATCACCGAGCCCGCCATCTTCGGTGTCAACCTGCGCCACTTTAAGCCCTTCATCTGTGGCGCCATAGGCGGCGCGGCGGGCGCCATGTACGCTTCCCTGGCGGGCCTGGGGGCCAGCGGCACCGGTGTCACCGGCCTGTTCGGCCTGCTGCTCTGTCTTAATGACCCCATCAACTACATCATCATGGCAGCCATTGCTATCGGCGTCTCCTTTGCCCTGACCTGGGTGTTTGGCTACAAGGACCCCGTCCCCGCGGAGAAAAAAGCTCCCCAGCCCCAGCCCGCCATTCCCGCCATTGACTGCCAGCCCGGTGCGGTGTACGCCCCTGTCTCCAGTACAGTGATTCCCTCTGAGGAAATTCCTGACGAGACCTTTGCCGCGGGTGTTCTGGGGCAGGGCGTGGGAATCCAGCCCGAAAACGGGGTTGTGGTCGCCCCCTTCGATGGGGAAATCTCCTCTGTCACCGACACCAGACACGCGGTGGGTATCTCCTCCCCCGACGGCATGGAGCTGCTCATCCATGTGGGTGTAGATACCGTCGCCATGAACGGAGATGGCTTTGAATGCTTCGTTCAGGAAGGTCAGCAGGTAAAGGCCGGCGACAAGTTGATTGCCTTTGACCGGGAGAAGATCGCCGCAGCCGGACACCCCGATGTGGTGGTCGTTCTGGTGACCAACTCCGACGAGTATGAAAATCTCTCCATTCAAACCGGGACCTGTCAGTCTCTGGACAAGGTCATTCAGGTTTGATATCATGCACTCCAGAAGGAGGAGTTACTGTGAAAATACGCTACTTGGGCACTGCCGCGGCCGAGGGCTGGCCCGCCCTATTCTGTTCCTGTCCCATCTGCACCCACGCCCGGACACAGGGCGGTAAAAACCTGCGCACCCGCACCCAGGCAATCCTGGACGGCGAACTGCTGATTGATTTTCCCCCGGACACCTACTGCCACGCCCTGAAATACGGGCTGGAGCTGGCAAAGGTCCACACCCTGCTGGTGACCCACAGCCACATGGACCACTGGTTTCCCACCGATTTAATCCACCGGCATGAGCACTTCGGTCATGGGGCAACAGGTACTCTGGAGGTCTACGGCAGCCAGGCGGTCAAGGACGCTTTTGACGCCCACATCCTCATCGACCGCTTCAAGCCCCATCCCATTGACGGCGTGGTGAACTTTCATATTATTCACGGCAGCGACCGCATCCAGGCAAATGGCTGGGAGATTACCGCCGTCCCTGCCGACCACGACAAGCGTGAGGAGTGTCTGGTTTACATCTGCAAAAAGGATGGTAAAACGGTTTTTTACGGCCATGATACCGGCATCAACCTGAGTCCTGAAGCTTGGGGCCTTATCACAGCGGAACGCTACGACCTGATCAGTCTGGACGCCACGATGGGCAAAAAGACTATTCCGGGCTATCACATGGGCCTGCCTGACGATGAAGCTATGTTTCAAAGGCTGACAGATCTTGGCTGCGCAGACGAACACACTGTCAAGGTAATCAACCACTTCAGCCATAACGGCGAAATGACCCACGACCAATTAACCGCATGGGGCGCTGAACGGAACATTTTAGCGGCCTATGACGGCATGGAAATTGAATTTTAACAGAAAGGAAGTATCCCCATGAAAAACTTCGAGTACACCATCACCGATCCCCTGGGCATCCACGCCCGCCCCGCCGGTCTGCTGGCCAAAACCGCCAAGGCTTACAGCGACACCACCGTTACCATCGCCAAGGACGGAAACACCGTGAAAGCCTCCCAGCTGATGAAGCTGATGGGCCTGGGCGTCAAGCAGGGCGACCATGTCACAGTGGCCGCCGAGGGCCCCGCTGAGGAGGAGGCCATCACCGCCATGAAGAAATTCTTTGAGGAGAATTTGTAATGATTGTCATACAAGGAAAGGGTGTCTCCAAGGGTGTAGCCAACGGCCCCATCTACTTTTTCCAGCGCTCCAGCACCACCATCACCGACGCGCCCGCCGCCGACATTGAGGCCGAGAAGGCCCGCATTGCCGCCGCCCAGGAGAAATCCGCCCAGCAGCTCAACGCCCTGGCGGACAAGGCCCGAGAGGAGGCGGGAGACGAGACCGCTATTCTCTTTGAGACCCATGCCATGTTCGTGGAGGACGACGACTATGTGGAGTGCATGATGAACGCTCTGGAGGAGAAGCACTGTACCGCCGAGAAAGCGGTTGAGCTCGCCGGTGAGGAATTCTCCGCTATGCTGGCCGCGATGGACGACGCCTATATGCAGGCCCGGGCCGCCGACATCAAGGACGTAACCCGGCGCATCCTCAACAACCTGATGGGTGTGACCGAGGGGGGCATCGACTCCGACGTGCCCGTCATCCTGGCCGCCGACGACCTGGCCCCCTCCGAGACCCTCCAGCTGGACAAATCCAAAATCCTGGGCTTCATCACTCAGGGCGGCTCGGGCAACAGCCACACCGCCATTCTGGCCCGGACCATGGGCATCCCCGCCATCTGCGGCCTGGGCGAGGCCCTGAAAGCGGAGTTCAGTGGACGGCAGGTCTACATCGACGGCGAGACCGGACAGGTCGCCATTGAGCCGGACGAAATCACGCTGGCCGCGTTCCAATCCAAGCAGGCCAAGCAGCAGGAAATGAAAGAGCTGATGGAGACCATGAAGGGCCAGAAGGACGTAACCCTGGACGGCCGGGAGATGATGGTCTACTGCAACATTGGCTCCCCTGAGGATGTGACCGCCGTCCAATCCAACGACGGCCAGGGCATCGGCCTGTTCCGCTCTGAGTTTTTGTATCTGGCGGCCAGCGACTACCCCACCGAGGAGGAGCAGTTCCAGGCCTACAAGGATGTCGCCGCCGCTATGGGCGGCAAGCGGGTGGTCATACGCACCCTGGACATCGGGGCCGACAAGCAGGTGGACTATTTTGAGATGCACAAGGAGGAGAACCCCGCCCTGGGCGTCCGGGCCATCCGCATCTGCCTGAATCGGCCCGAGGTCTTCCGCACTCAGCTGCGGGCCCTGTACCGGGCCTCCGCCTACGGCAAGGTGGCCATTATGTTCCCCATGATTACCTCTGTCTGGGAGGTGAAGGAGTGCAAGCGGGCCTGCCAGAAGGTGATGGCTGAACTGGACAAAGAGGGCGTCCCCTACCGGAAGGACACCGAGATTGGTATTATGATCGAGACCCCCGCCTCCGTCCTGGTGGCGGAGGAGCTGGCAAAAGAGGTGGACTTCTTCTCTGTGGGCACCAACGACCTGACCCAGTACACCCTGGCCTGTGACCGCCAGGCCAACGATTTGGGCAAGTTCTTCGACCCCCACCACCCCGCCGTCCTCCGGGCGCTGAAAATGGCCACCGATGCCGCCCACAAGGCGGGCATCTGGATCGGCATCTGCGGCGAGCTGGGGGCGGACCTGTCCCTTTTGGAGACCTTCCTGGCCATCGGCATCGACGAGCTGTCCGTCTCCCCCACCTCCGTGCTGCCCCTGCGAGCGGAGATTCGCAAGTCTATCGCCAAGACCTGTACTCTGGAAAAACTGGAGTGCTGACCCCAAAATCAGCCAGAAGCAAAACAGGGCAGGGGCACTGCGCCCCTGCCCTGGATCAAATATGAAGCCGGAGGAACCTTATGATCAGCGAAATATTACAGAAAGCCCGGGAGTTTGAGACCCAATACGGCCCCCATATCCCGGACAGTGAACGCCCCACCTTTCACGCTACCCCTACCATCGGCTGGATGAACGACCCCAACGGCTTCTCCTTCTATCAGGGCGAATGCCATCTGTTCTACCAGTATCACCCCTATTCCAACGAGTGGGGCCCCATGCACTGGGGGCATCTGAAAACCCGTGACTTTCTCCGCTGGGAGCGGCTGCCCATTGCCTTGGCCCCGGATCAGGACTATGACAGCGCCGGATGCTTCTCCGGCGGAGCGGTGGAACTGCCCGATGGACGGCAGCTGCTGATGTACACCGGCGTTCGGCGGGGCCACAACGCTGACGGCTACCTTCAGGACATTCAGACCCAGTGTCTGGCGATTGGAGACGGGCTGAACTATGAGAAGCTGAGGGATAACCCTGTCCTGGACGGCAAAAACCTGCCCCAGGGAGGCAGCACCATCGACTTCCGGGATCCAAAGGTGTGGCGAGACCCGGACGGCGCTTTCTACGCCGTAGTAGGCAACCGCACCGCCGACGGCAGCGGCGCTATTTTGCTTTACCGATGGATCGAGAATTCCAAGTGGGAGTTTGTCCACACGCTGGACGCAAGCCACAACCAGTACGGAAAGATGTGGGAGTGTCCTGACTTTTTCCCGTTGGACGGCAAGCAGGTGCTCATCACCAGTCCCCAGGAAATGTCTCCCATAGGGCTGGAATTCCATGCGGGTAACGGAACCGTGTGCTTGATCGGGGAGTATAGCCCGGATGGCGGCTTTGCCCGACAGAATGTACAGGCGATTGACTACGGCCTGGACTTCTACGCTCCACAGACAGTGGAAACCCCCGATGGCCGGCGGATTATGGTTGCCTGGATGCAGAACTGGGATACGGTGAACGCCAAGCCTTACAACTGCCGGTGGTTTGGGCAGATGACCCTGCCCAGAGAACTGTCAGTCAAAGATGGGCGGCTGATTCAAAATCCGGTCCGGGAGTTGGAAGCATATCGGAGACAGCGAGTCGTCCATCGAAATATCCCTGTCAGCGGGGAGATCAATCTGCCAGGGGTCCAAGGGCGGGTGCTGGATATGACAGTCACGATCCGACCCACTGGCCCCGACCTCTACCGCTGGTTCCGTATCCGGGTGGCCAAGGACGGACAGCATGAGACCATCATCCGTTACCGCCCCGACCAGGGCACCCTGAAGCTGGACCGAATCCGCAGCGGACTGCCCCACGACATTGTCCACACCCGCTCCTTCCTGGTGTGGCCCCGGGACGGGGAGCTCAAGTTGAGGATCATTCTGGATCGCTTCAGCGTGGAAGTCTTTGTTAACGACGGCGAACAGGCGGCCAGCGCGGTCATCTACACCCGCCAGTCCGCCGATGCCATCACCTTTGAGGCAGGCGGCTCCGCACTGATCAATGTGGAGAAATATGACTTGGCCTTTTTCTAAATCGACGCTATTCTATCTTGTTAAAACGCGCAAAACCGCTTCCGCATTTCTTGATCGGACAATTCTCCCCGCTCTGCCATGTCCAGCACTTTCTGCGCCTGAGATACGAAAGTGTTCCACTCTTCTTTGCTGATTTTCCCCCTCTGCTTTCTCGCCTTCAAACGGTTGTAGACTTTCCGGTACTCCACGCCCGCAGGACTCAGACCCTGCGGGTGGTTCGCTTTCCTGTGAGCCCCAACCTTCCGACAGGTGCGCTTCGTCTCACCTGGGGCGATATTGTTGCAGTAGCAAGTGTGGTATCCATTGGTCAGAAGAAAGTAGCGCCCGCAGTTGTGGCAACGGCGTGGTGCGTTGCCTGCCATCAGCCCACGGTAAAACTCGGTATAAAGAAAATGGGAGAGATAACCAAACTCCAACTTTTCTGCCAGGAAAACTTTCCTAGCCTCCGTCGGATGCGCCATGGGAACAAAGCAGAGTTGGACGGAAAATCTCTGCTCAAATTCTTGTTCCGGGAAAAACAATTCTCCTGCAGCTGCTGTTTCAGTGAAATAGACGGTGTAGCCTTTCGCATATGAGTCAGCACTGCGGCGGGACAGCGGTTCAAAATAGAGCTCCAGCATCCCATCCAACTGCCCTCGGAAGTTTCGCAAACTCTCTGCAAAGTATTCCAGTCCAGAGAGAAACTCCTCAAACATCCGGTGGCCCTCGGAGTCAACGTCCAGAACCTCCAACCACTTCGCTCGGTCAGACAACAGGTCAGGAAACAAGTTCCGGGCAGTTTCTGTGTCCAGGTGCAAGCTCCGGTAGACTGGCAAATCAAAAACCAAATTCCAGACAGCGTTGAGCCGTTCCTGTGTGGACCGGGCAGCGTTGTCTGTTTTTTCTTCTTGGAGCAGCGTCCATACGTCAGATATAAAGTTATTCACTCGCCGGTCAATCTCTCTCAGCACCTCGCCGTCCAAGTTTAGAACATCCGTCGTGAGCTGACCCAGTGGAAATGCTGTTCCATCCAGAAACACAGTATCTCCGGTAAAGAAAGCCGAGAATCGGTCAAACATATCCCCCGCCATATTTTCCCCTCCTGTATCCGATGGAGTTGTGGCATTTCCCTATCCTGCGCCAAATCTATTGTATGGCTATTTGTTTTGTGCTACCCTCAGCATATCAGGGTGATCACCGGAAGTCAATCAGATATGGAGGAGGAAACAAGATGAAAGAGTCAATCTACAAGACCTATGAAGAACTGCCGCTGTTTCTCAACGCCGAGACAGTGGCAAAAGTGCTGGGAATCGCGCCGTCCAGCAGCTACGAGTTGATGCACGAAGGTGACTTCCCAGTGCTGAAAGTCGGCAGCCGGATGGTTGTCCCCAAGGAGAAGTTCATTCAGTGGGTGGAGGAGCACACCCAGGGAGGTACGCAGTGAACAAAACTCAGAAGAACTATTTCCCCACACCCAATGAAATTTTTTCTCTGGGATTATCTCCTGGCGAGTTCGCGGTGTACGCCTATCTGCTCCGCTGCGCAGACCGACGTACTCACCAGTGCTGGCCCGGCTACAAAACTATCGGTGCAGCGACATAGATGAGTGTCAACACAGTGCGCAAACACGTCTGCTCCCTGGCTGACAAAGGACTCATCGGCACAGATGACACCACCGTCTTCACCAAGACTGGTCTCAAGCACAACGGCAGTCTGCTCTACACCATCCACCCATTCCATGAGGTGTTGGATGCTCATCAGCAGAACGAGCTGCGCCGACTGGAAATGGAAAGAGCAAGATAGGAGTACGCAAAAACTGCGTCGCTGTAAACAAGGAAAGGCTCTCGTCACAGCCTGTGCGCCGCTGTGTGGCCTTGCTGGTGTCCGGAAGGTAACAAGCCACTGCTCACCGCAGACGCAGCCGTGTCAAAAGCGTGTGGCCGGTGTGTACCATCCAACGAATTCAGCGCAACCGAAAGTGGCAGGTGAACCGGGGGGTCGAAAAATGTGCAGGATAAAGGCCAGGGGTCGCTTACGCGTCCCCCGGCCAGCCACACCGCCCCGCAGAGCGGGTCGGGGCTTTTCCATAGGTGGTCGGAAT
>CAMTMZ010000045.1 GCA_947073765.1 uncultured Bacillota bacterium
GGGGGCGCCGTGCGGGTGCTGGCCCCGGCGCAGCTGCTGGACCGGCTGGCCGGCTTTGGACTGTGCCCGGTGAATCCGGAGCAGTTTGTGCGGGCGCAGGGAGTTGCGCTGGCGCTGGCGGCTCTGGAACGGCGGGGGCTGATCCCCGGACAGGCCACCGTGGCCCTGCGGGGCGGGCGGGTAGACCGGGACATGGTCCGAGCGGCGGAGGGGCTGTGTCCCCAGGTGCGGGGGCTGGTTATAGATGCGCCCAGGGGAGGAGAGGAGCTGGCTGACCGGCTGCGGTGGGAGTTCGGTGTGCCCGTGCTGCCGGGCGGAGAGCGGGGGGACGCGGCCCTGGTTTTTCAGCCAGGGGGAAGGGCAGTGGAGGAAACTGCCCTGGAGCTGTTTGGGCCCCGGCCCCGGCTGGGCGGGCTGAGGCTGTCCGCCCCCGGGCTGGCCGGGGAGGACCGGGAGGATCTGCCCCTGCTGGCCGCCCTGTGGGAAGGGGGAAAGCTGGGTCGGAACGACATAAAAATCACTTGACAGACCTGGGGGAAACACATATAATGGCACAGAATGCAGGATTATGCCTTAAATGTCTAATATCAGACGGACCGGCCCTTTAACCGGCCTGCCGGCATTATATTTGGAAGGGTGTGCAAATTTCATGGCGAAGGAATATAAGCTCAGCTCCCAGAGGCTCAAGGAATTGCAGGATGAGATGACCTACCTGAAAACTGTGCGGGAGAAAGAGGTGGCCGACCTGATTAAGGAGGCCCGCTCCTTTGGCGATTTGTCGGAGAACAGCGAGTATGACGAGGCCAAGAACGAACAGGGCAAGCTCTACGCCCGCATCGGCGAGTTGGAGGAGATTTTATCCAACTACGTGGTGATTGAGGAGGATGAGAGCGAGGGAGACTATGTCCGCCTGGGCTCCACCGTTGTGGTGCTGGATAAGGAGTTTAACGAGGAGATCACCTACCGGATTGTGGGCTCTCAGGAGGCCGACCCCATGAACGGCGCTATTTCGGAGGACTCCCCCTTTGGAAAGGCCCTTCTGGGCAAGAACGCCGGAGACGATGTAACTGTGGACGCCCCCGGCGGCCTGGTGGAGTATAAGCTGCTAAAGATTGAGAGATAAAGGAGAAGTCAACATGGCCGATAAGAACAGCCTTAACGGGGCGGCTGAGCAGGAGAATCTGTCCCAGCTGCTGCAAATTCGCCGGGACAAGCTGAAGCAGCTCCAGGAGAGCGGCAGCGACCCCTTTCAGATCACTCGGTTTGTCATCAACAACGATTCCGCCAACATCAAGGAGAACTTTGACGCCCTGGAGGGCAAAGAGGTTGTAATCGCCGGCCGGTTGATGTCCAAGCGGGGAATGGGGAAGGTGTCTTTCTGTGACTTGCAGGACAAGAGCGGCCGCATCCAGCTCTACGCCCGAAAGGATGAGATGGACGAGACGGAGTATGAGCGCTTTAAAAAGTATGACATCGGAGACATCGTGGGGATAAACGGTGTCGTTTTCCGCACCCAGCGGGGGGAGATGTCCGTGCGGGTGGTCACCGTGACCTTGCTCAGCAAGTCCCTGCTGCCTCTGCCGGAGAAGTTCCACGGCCTGACCAATACAGAGCTGCGCTACCGCCAGCGCTATGTGGATCTGATTGTCAACCCGGAGGTAAAGCGCAATTTCATCATCCGCTCTCAATTTATCAGGCACGTCCGGGACTTTATGGACGGCCGGGGGTTTATGGAGGTGGAGACCCCTGTGCTGAACACCATCTCCGGCGGCGCTACCGCCCGTCCCTTTATCACCCACCACAACACCCTGGACATCGATATGTATATGCGCATCGCCACCGAGCTGCCCTTAAAGCGGCTCATCGTGGGCGGCATGGATCGGGTGTATGAGATCGGACGAATCTTCCGCAACGAGGGCATGGACCCCAAGCATAACCCGGAGTTTACCACCATCGAGCTCTACCAGGCCTACGCCGACTTTAACGACATGATGGATCTGTTTGAGGATCTGCTGTCCTCCGCCGCTCAGAAGATTCTGGGCACCTATCAGGCGGAGTGGCAGGGGGAGAAGATCGATCTGACCCCCGGCTGGCCGCGCATGCCTATGCATGAGGCGGTGAAGCAGTACTGCGGTGTCGACTTTATGGCCATCTCCTCTGACGAGGAGGCGGTGGCCGCGGCCAGGGCCATTGGCGTGGAACTACCTGAGACGGCGGACAAAACCTGGGGCAACGCCCTGTATGAATGCTTCGACCAGCGGGTGGAGGAGAAGCTGATCCAGCCCACCTTCATTACCATGCACCCGGTGGATGTGTCCCCTCTGGCCAAGCGGTCGCCCAGCGACCCCCGGCTTACCGAACGCTTTGAGCTGTTTATCTGCCGCAGTGAGATGGGCAACGCCTTCTCTGAGCTCAACGACCCCATTGACCAGCGCCAGCGCTTCCAAAAGCAGGTGGAGCTGAGGGACAAGGGGGACGATGAGGCCGGCATGATGGACGAGGATTTTCTCACCGCCCTGGAGTACGGCCTGCCCCCCACGGGCGGCCTGGGCATTGGCATCGACCGCTGTGTGATGATGCTCACGAACTCCGACTCCATCCGGGAAGTGATTCTCTTCCCCACCATGAAGCCCCAGGACTGAAAATAAAAACTCCCTTCCCGGCAGAGGGAAGGGAGTTTTCGTTATCGTGCCAAAACGAACAGATTTTGGTCGACGGCAAAGTTGGAAAAGGAATAGAGGACGACCACCGCGTCAATGTTGTGCTCTTCCACATAGCCCTTGACGCTGGTCAGGTTATCCCGAGGGTCAAAGAGGTGTATCTCTGAAAAGCGCTCTGTGAGAAAGGGTGTGAGGCAGTCGGAGTAGGAGTCCCGGATGAGGAGAACCTTGGGGCCGGTGCTGTTCTCCTTCTCTGCCACGCACAGAGGCTGACGGCCCCCCAGGAAGTAGGAGTACTTGTCTTTTTCCGCCAACCAGCTGTCCACGTAAAGACTGCCCTCCTCAGGGGCGCCTTTAAACCAGGAGGTCACCTTGACTCCGCTGTCCGGGACGTAGGTGTCGATTGCGTCTGGTGGCAGCCAGCGCACCCCGGAGGAGGAGAACAGCGTACCGTTGAACTGATCGGTAACTGTTGTTTTCTGGTAGTCCTCCAGGGATATAGGATCCAGACCCATGGACGCGAAGATGGCGTTGGCGCCGTAGAAAGCCCCCAGGCTGGTCCAGTGGTGGTCGGTGCGGTAGTAGATCGCCTCACCGCTGTGGGGGGCCAGGGCGGAATACAGGTCGATTGTGGAGGCCCCGGTAGAGAAATACAGCCGGTCGATAATGGATTTCTCGTCAGCGGAGGGGGCTCCGGCAGGGAGGCGGTCCTTCCAGATCTGGGCGGCGGAGGGGATGAGGCCGAAGTATACCGGTACAGATACGTTGCCTGTCAGCTCATCTACATAGCCCATGTCCTTGTCCAGCTTACCCGTGTCCGGGGTGTCCACACGGCTGATGAGGGTGTCCTGAGCGGCGAAATAGATCTTGTTGTTCTCCCGTTTGCCGCTGAGGCGCTCACTCCAGGCCTTGGCGGCCACCCAGAAGTCCCGGCCTAAAATATGGTCGGAGACGTAGTCCTCGGCTTCCTCCATAAATTTTCCGCTGTTCAAACTCTCCGCTGACAGCTTAGGAGGCTTTTGCAGGTAGCGATTCTCAAGAGGGGAGAAGTCCACGTCCGGCAGCAGCAGGCTGACCAGAGACATGCACCCGATAAAGGCGCAGAACAAAACGGTGAGGAAGACGCTGAATTTTTTCGACATGTCCGCACCTCCTTAAAAATTAGAATAGAGGAAGGGGTTGTAGGTGCCGTCCACCAGGTAGGCGGTGCACACCACCAGCCCTCCGAGGATGAGGATGGTACAGGTAAGCTGCTGCGCTCTGGGGCTCAGACGGCGATACAGGGATGTGCCCAGGGGAGTGGAGGCCAGGGCGGCCACACAGAGGATGGGCAGGTAGCTGGCCAGATAGTAGCCGAAAGCGCCGTCGATGAGGGGAACACCTCCCAGGCCGAACATCACCTTCAGGTAGTCGCCCAGGTGGGAGAAGTCCTCCAAGGCGAAGATGGCCCAGCTGATCATGACAAGGAATATAGTGTAGATGTGCCCTGCCAGGGCAGGGGCCTTGTTCAGCCAGTCCAGCAGGAAAAACTTTTCCAGCATCAGCAGAACAAAAAAGTACAGGCCCCACAGCAGGAAATTCCAGCTGGCCCCGTGCCAGATGCCGGTGGCGGCCCAGACGACAAGCAGGTTGAACATCCACCGGGGTTTGGCGCACCGGTTGCCGCCCAGAGGGATATACAGGTACTCCCGGAACCAGGTGGACAGGGAGATATGCCACCGGCGCCAGAATTCCGTGATGCTTTTAGAGACATAGGGGTAATTGAAGTTGGGCAGAAATTCAAAGCCCAGTATCCGGCCAAGGCCGATGGCCATGTCGGAGTAGCCGGAGAAGTCGAAATAAATCTGGAAGGTAAAGGCCAGCACCCCCAGCCAGGCTCCGGCCACCGTCAGATCAGAGGGAACCATGGCCTTGTAGCTGTCCCACAGCATCCCCACGTTGTTGGCGATGAGCAGCTTTTTGGCCAGGCCCACCATGAGGATCTGCACACCGGAGGCAAATTTCTCCGTGGAGCAGGTCCGCTCGTTGATCTGATCCCCCAGGTCCTTGTACTTGATGATGGGCCCCGCGATGAGCTGGGGAAAGAGGGTGACGAAGGTGCCGAAGTTGAGGATGGACCGCTGCGCCCGGGCGTCTCCCCGATAGACGTCAATGGTATAGCTCATAGTTTGGAAGGTATAGAAGGAGATGCCGATGGGCAGGTGAATCCCCAGCACGGGCATAAAGGTCAGCCCCAGGGACTGGAGGGAGCCGGCAATGAAGTCCCAGTACTTGAAGAAGCCCAGCAGGGCCAGGTTGAACACCACCGAGGAGGCCACCGCCATTCTTGCCCCTTTGTCATTCCCCCTGGCCTTGCAGCGCTCCACCAGCAGGCCGTGGGTATAGTCGATGGCGGTGGACAGAAACATGATGGCCACGTAGGCCCGCTCTCCCCACCAGTAGAAAAACAGGGAGGCAATCAGCAACACCACGTTTCGTCCCTTCCGGGGGACCACATAGTACACCGCCAAGGTGAGGACCAGGAAGTAGAACATAAAAATGGGGGTGGAAAAGACCATAGAGACACCTCATTGTCTGTAATAAAAGGGGCGGCCTGTGCCGCCCCACAATATCATGCCTTAAAACAGGGCGTTAAATTCCTTGACAATATCGTCACAGCTTTCGTGGACGATCATCATCACATAGTTTCCGTTGGAGACCACCCGGGAGTTGTTCAGCCACTGCTCGGTGGGGCCGGGATACCAGGCGCCGGGGTTGCCCTGCCCGTCCTCGCCGGACATGCGGTCGATGCGGGCCTGGAAAATGGCCTTGACGGTGTCCACGTCCTTGCTGTCCTTCACCTGAACCAGGCCGAACTCACCGTTATTCATGGACATCATGGTGATATAGACCAGCATCTGCTCGGTGCTGACGCCAGTAAGGCCGGCATACATCTGGTCAAGAAGGGAGCTGTCGGCCAGCTCCAGGAAGCCGAATTCATACTTGCCGATGGTGGTGTCGTAAAAAGCCTGGAGGTCCACCTTGGATGCGGAGGAGCTGCCGGAGCTGCCCGAGGAACTGGAGCCGCCATTGGAGGCCTCGTCCCACTTGCACCGGACGATGCAGGTGGCCTTGGCGCCGTCATATTCCACCGTGATGGTGGCCTGGCCGGGGGCCACGGCGGTGACAGTGCCGTCCTCGGCTACCGTGGCAACCTCAGGCTTATTGGAAGTAAACGCGGCAGCGCCGTCGGTATCGGGCTCGGCGGTGTAGCGCAGCTGGAAGGTGGCGCCGGCCTTTTTCAGGGAGACGTCGGTCTTATTGAGGGTGAGGGTGACGGTGGGCAGAGGTTTGATATCCCCGGCGCTGACGTCGGGGCCCTCCGGGGAGGAGACTCCAGAGCTGCTGCTGCCGGTGCCGCTGCTGTCGGGCTGGGAGGCGTCCGGCGCGGAGGAAGAGCTGCCCGGCTGGCTGGAGTTGGTGGAAGAGCTGCTGCCGGGGTTTGAGGAGGAAGTGCCGCCCTTGTTTCCGCCGCCGCAGGAAGCCAGGGACAGGACCATGGCGGCAGACAGCACCGCCGCGAAGATACGTCTTTTCATGATAAGTAAAACTCCTTTTCTGTTGGAGTTGTATTTTGACCCTTTTCTGGGTTCTGTGGGGTTTGACGCAGGAGGGCAAAAAAGGTTCCCGCTGCGGAAAAATTTTTTGCGGGATTATTATACTGTTTTTTTCCGGCGCTGGCAAGAGACAAAAAATTTGGAAAGTCCCCCTTGACAAGCGGACGGAAATGGAGTACAATAAAGCGAACGTATGAACAAATACTCATATATTGATAAGGAGGCTGACATGGAAGGAAAAACCGTTCCCTGCTGTGAGGAAGCCCTGGTCCACACCGGCGCGGTGGAGCGGGTGCGAGCGAGTCTGCCCCCCGATGAGCAGCTCTATGATCTGGCGGAGCTGTTCAAAATCTTCGGCGACAGCACCCGGGTAAAAATCCTGTACGCTCTGCTGGAGTCGGAACTGTGCGTGTGCGACATCGCCAAACTGATGGAGGTCACCCAGTCCGCTGTATCTCACCAGCTGCGGGTGCTGAAAAACAGCAAGCTGGTCAAGTTCCGTCGGGAGGGCAAAACGGTGTACTACTCCCTGGCCGACGACCATGTCATTCATGTTCTGGCTCAGGGGATGGAACACGTCTGCGAGTAGAGGCCGCCGTCTTCGGCAGCCCGTTCCTCAAAAATTCAGATTCAGAAAGGATGTATTACGATGAAAAAGACCTTTAAGCTCATCGACCTGGACTGTGCCAACTGCGCCGCCAAGATGGAGACCGCCATCAAAAAGATTGACGGAGTGGCGGACGCTTCCGTCTCCTTCATGGCCCAGAAAATGACCGTGGAGGCCGACGATGCTCGGTTTGACGACATTGTGAAGCAGATTGTGAAGACCTGCAAAAAGGTGGAGCCCGACTGCGAGATCGTGCTGTGAGCAGCTTTTGGGACCGCTGGGCCCGGTTTTATGATCTGGCCAGTCAAACCAACCGGAACGTGAATGCGGTCGCTGCCGCCCGCGTGGGGGAGCTGGCCCCAGTGGTTCTGGAGGTCATATCGGGCCGCCTGCCCGAGGGTGTCGCTGTGCTGGAGAAGCTTGTATAGAGAGGTGTTTTGTATGACAAGGAAACAAAAAAAGATGCTCTGGCGCATCCTGATCTCGTTCCTTTTGTTCATTGCCGCCGTTTTTCTGCCAACTGTCTGGCTGACAGGGCCCATCCCGCTGCTCTCGGCGGCCCAGGACCGGAACGGCTGCGGGGCTTACGCCCTGGCCCGGTGGCCGCTGTTTCTGATTCCTTATCTGGTAATCGGCTGGGATGTTCTCTGGAAGGCCATCCGAAACATTTTAAACGGCCAGGTTTTTGACGAAAACTTTCTCATGTCGGTGGCCACCATCGGCGCGCTGGTCATCGGGGAGTACCCCGAGGCGGTGGCGGTGATGCTGTTCTACCAAACCGGCGAGCTGTTTCAGAATGTGGCCGTCTCCCGCAGCCGTCAGTCCATCTCTGAGCTGATGGATATCCGCCCCGACTACGCCAATATAGAGCGGGACGGCCAGCTGGTCCAGGTAGACCCGGAGGAGGTGGCGGTGGGCAACGTCATCGTCGTCAAGGCGGGGGAGCGGGTGCCGCTGGACGGCACGGTGCTGGAGGGGACCTCCGCCCTGGACACCGCCGCCCTCACCGGCGAATCCCTCCCCCGGGACGTGGAAACCGGGGATGAGGTGATCTCCGGCTGCGTCAACCTCACCGGTCTGCTCCATGTACAGGTATCCAAGCCCTTTGGCCAGTCCACCGTGGCCCGCATTCTGGATCTGGTGGAGAACTCCAGCGAGAAAAAGGCCCAGGCGGAGCACTTTATCACCAAGTTTGCCCGGTACTACACCCCCATCGTGGTTTTTGCCGCCCTGGCCCTGGCGGTGATTCCCTCCCTGGCCACCGGCCAGTGGGGAACATGGGTGCCCCGGGCGCTGAACTTTCTGGTGGTGTCCTGCCCCTGTGCCCTGGTCATCTCTATCCCGCTATCCTTCTTCGGCGGGCTGGGGGGAGCTTCCAAGCAGGGTATTCTGGTGAAGGGCAGCAACTATCTGGAGGCTCTGGCCCAGGCCAAAATTGTGGTCTTTGATAAGACCGGCACCCTGACGCAGGGCAAATTTGCCGTCACTGCCGTCCACCCGGATGGCCTGGCGGAGGCGGAGCTGCTGGAGCTGGCCGCCCTGGCGGAGCAGGCGTCCACCCACCCCATCTCCCGATCCATCGTAGCCGCCTGGGGCGGTGTTCCCGATCAGGAGCGGGCCGCCGGCGTGGAGGAGATTGCCGGCCACGGCGTTCGAGCCACGGTGGACGGACGGCACGTTCTGGCGGGCAACCGGAAGCTGATGGAGCGGGAGAACATCACGGTTGCCTCCGGGCACAACCACCCCGGCACCATCATCCATGTGGCGGTGGATGGCAGGTACGCCGGCCACCTGGTGATCGCTGACCAGCCGAAACCCACCTCCGCACAGGCGCTGAAAGAGCTGAAAGCGGCGGGGGTGCGGCAGACGGTTATGCTCACCGGCGACGCCCAGGGGGCCGCCCAGGCGGTGGCCCAGGACCTGAGGCTGGACCGCTTCTACGCCCAGCTGCTTCCGGCGGACAAGGTGGATCGGGTGGAGGAGCTCCTCCGAGACAAGGGCCCCAAGGAGAAGCTGGTCTTTGTGGGCGACGGCATCAACGACGCCCCCGTCCTCTCCCGGGCGGACATCGGGGTAGCTATGGGGGCCTTGGGCTCCGACGCCGCCATCGAGGCGGCAGATATCGTTCTCATGGATGACGATCTGCTCAAGCTCCCTGTGGCGGTGCGCATTGCCCGGAAAACATTGTCTATTGTGCGGCAGAATGTGATCTTTGCCCTGGGGGTGAAGCTGTTGGTGCTGGTGCTCTCCGCTGTGGGCATGGCTAATATGTGGGCGGCGGTGTTTGCCGATGTGGGGGTGTCTGTGCTGGCTATCCTTAACGCCAGCCGGATGCTGAAAGCGAAATAGAGGCAGGCGGCCCCTCCCAATTTGGGTGGGGCCGCCTGCGTTTGTAAATTATGCCCGTTTCGCCCGGTTAATGGCGGACAGGATAGCCCGGAGGGGGGCCAGATTGATGTTATGGCTGAGGCCCACGCCCCAGAACTGTTTGCCGGTGCGCTTATCCTGGAGGAGGATATAGGCCACGCCCTGGGAGTCGGAGCCGTTGGTAATGGCGTGGGAGGAGTAGTCCAAAAAGGAGAAGCGGTCGATTTTTTCTCCTTTAATGGCGTTAAAGAAGGCGTCGATGGGGCCGTTGCCCTCGCCGGACACCTCAAATACCGTGTCGGTGTGGCGCAGGGTGCCCTGGAAGGCCACATGGGAGTGGCCATTCTCGTCTATGGTTTCGTGGAAGGCGTGCTTGAGCAGCTGGTAAGGCTGCTTTACGTCCACATACTCCTGGTGGAACAGCTGGCTGATCCGCTCCGGGGCAATTTCCTTGCCCACCATGTCGGTCTCCACCTGGACAATGTGACCAAACTCCGGGTGCATGGACTTGGGCAGGTCGAAGCCGAAGTCGTGCTCCATGATGTAGGCGGCGCCCCCCTTGCCCGACTGGGAGTTGATGCGGATGATAGGCTCGTATTCCCGGCCCACGTCGGCGGGGTCGATGGGCAGGTAGGGAATCTCCCAGAACTCGGTGCCCGAGGATTTCATATATTGCACGCCTTTGTTGATGGCGTCCTGGTGGCTGCCGGAAAAAGCGGTAAACACAAGCTTGCCGGCGTAGGGCTGGCGGTCGCCCACGGGCATCTTGGTGCAGCGCTCAAACATCTCCTTAATCTTGTTGATCTGGGAGAAGTCCAGCTCCGGGTCCACTCCCTGGGTGTACATGTTCATAGCTAAGGTCACCATGTCCACATTGCCGGTGCGTTCGCCGTTGCCAAAGAGGGTGGCCTCCACCCGGTCGGCCCCGGCCAGCAGGCCCATCTCGGTGGTGGCCACGCCGCAGCCCCGGTCGTTGTGGGGGTGGAGGGAGATAATGGCGCAATCCCGGCCTGGGATCTTGCGGCAGAAGTACTCCAGCATGTCGGCGAACTGGTTGGGCATGCAGTTCTCCACGGTGGTGGGCAGGTTGAGGATCACCTTGTTGTCGGGGGTGGCGTGAAGGTGGTCCAGCACCGCCTGGCAGATTTCCACGGCGTAGTCCATCTCAGTGCCCATAAACGATTCCGGAGAGTATTCAAACCGCAGATTCATACCGGATTCAATCATGGGCTGGGACATTTCGTAGATCAGATCGGCGGCTTCGGTGGCGATTTTGGTAATGCCGTCGGTATCCATGTGGAACACCACCTTGCGCTGAAGAGTGGAGGTGGAGTTGTAGAAGTGGAGAATGACGTTCTTGGCACCCTGGATCGCCTCAAAGGTCTTTTTGATCAGGTGCTCCCGGGCCTGAACCAGCACCTGGATAGTCACGTCGTCGGGGATGTGCCCCCCCTCGATGAGCTCGCGGCAGATCTCGTACTCAGTCTCAGAGGCGGAGGGAAAGCCGATCTCGATCTCCTTCACCCCGATATCCACCAGGGTGTGGAAATATTCCAGCTTCTCCGCCAGATTCATGGGATCCACCAGGGCCTGATTGCCGTCCCGCAGGTCCACGGAGCACCAGATAGGGGCCTTGGTGATAGACCGGTCGGGCCAGGTGCGCCCCCGGATGGGCTGGGGCTGGAAGGGGATGTACTTTTCAAATTTAGGCTTCATAGCTGTGTCCTCCTACTGAAAAAATAGTGTTGGATCGGTCAGGGGACAGCAAAAAACCCCTGACTTTTTCAAGTCAGGGGCGTGTTGAACGACACGCGGTACCACCCTGGTTCGGCGGACAGTTTCCTGTTCGCCCTCACAGCCTCCAACAAGGCTTCGGCCGGTAACGGAGCCACGCGTTCCACCCTACTGTGGTTCAGATGGACTGCTCAGGGGCCAGTTATGCACAGGACTCACACACCGGCTCACACCAGCCGCCGGCTCTCTGCAAGTGGGAGGGACCTGTCTTTTTCCCCTTCATCGCATTTGCTTGTTGGGTATTCTAACGGATAATACTCCGCTTGTCAAGAGAAAATTTATACCGGAGGAAATAAAAGTTTGAAAAAACAGTTGATTTCCCCCGGGAACTGTGTTATCATACCAGTTGCGTTTACAAGAATACCCTCAAAAGGAGAAAGAGGTGAAGATAACATGAAGGAAGGCCTCCACCCCAACTATCAACAGACCACCATCCGGTGCGCCTGCGGCAATGTGATTGAGACCGGCTCCACCAAGAAGGACATCCGGGTAGAAGTATGCTCTAAGTGTCATCCCTTCTACACCGGCAAGCAGAAGATGGTGGACACCGGTGGCCGTGTCAGCCGCTTCAACAAGAAGTTCGGTCTCGACAAGTAAGTCCCTGTGTACAAAAGCCGCACCGTGTATTCGGTGCGGCTTTTTGTGCATATACTGTCCATGAACTGTTAAATTTAGGAGGAAACAAGCCATGCGCAGAATTGACCCGAAAAATCTGGACAAAAATGTCTTCACCGCCATTGGAGAGCAGTGGATGCTGATCACCGCCGGAACGCCGGAGAAGTGCAATACCATGACCGCCTCCTGGGGCGGACTGGGTGTGATCTGGAACGCCCCCGCGGCAACCTGCTACATCCGTCCCCAGCGGTACACCAAGGAGTTTGTGGACCGGGAGGACTTCTTCACCCTGGCCTTTTTCGGAGAGGAAAGCCGAAAGGCTTTACAGCTCTGTGGCTCCAAGAGCGGCCGGGATATTGATAAGGTAAAGGAGTGCGGCTTTACGGTCAAGGCGGCTGAATGTGGAGCCCCCTATTTTGAGCAGGCGCAGCTGGTGCTGGTGTGCCGCAAGCGGTTTGTTCAGGCCATGGAGCCGGAGGCCATTCCACAGGATGTGAAGGACAGGTTCTATCGGGAGAAGGATTATCACGTGATATATATTGGGGAGATTGTTGAGGTGCTGGTGAAGGAGTAGCTACAGATGCAGATCAACAAAAAACGCGTCAAAGGTGTCGATTTTGTAGATCTCCTTCAGGGCCAAAAGAACACTGATCCGTACGCTGTAGCGCCCTTGCTCTATTTTAGCTAAAATGTCCTCTGTTACGGGGATCCCCATAATTTCTAACTGAGCGGCTACTTCCTTTTGCAATAATCCAGCTTTCTTTCGTAATGTCTTTAAATTGGGACCGATTGAAATATCCTGCTTCAAGCCATTTGACATAAGGCAACCTCCAAATAAAATCTGGTGGATAAATATATCCATCTTGATTTTATTCACTTACAGCTGGTATAATTGGATAAATACATCCAGAAGAGGTGGAGGTCAAGTAATTATGGAGGAAAACAGGGATGATTGGCTGGAGAGAGCGGAGAAACTTGGGGAGAGAATGAAGGATCTGCCCGTCGAGATGAAAAACGCCATTTGCTGGGCGATGAAAAATCTTGATGCGCTGGAGAAAGCGGGCAGACAGTCAAAAATGACGGCAAAGGAGCTTCAAAAAGGAATGGTATATGCGTTAGTTGAGAAAGACTATAAGAAGCTTATCCGCCTTTACATCACAAAATACATGAAGGAATCTAAAGAAAACGAGGAAATTTAAACTATATGCCGGATATTCAAGAGAAAGCACAGTTTAACCGCGCGGTTCTGGTGGGGCTGAACGCATTCAGCCTGAGCCGGGAGGAGAACGCGGACGAGGAGAGCATGGAGGAGCTGGCCGCCCTGCTGGAGACGGCAGGGGGCGAGACCGCGGGGGTGGTGACCCAGTCCAAGGACAGCCCGGACCCCCGCACCTTCATCGGTGAGGGGAAGGTGGCGGAGGTAAAGCAGCTGGTGGAGGCTGTGGAGGCCGATCTGGTGATCTTCGACAACCCGCTCTCCCCCTCCCAGCAGCGCAATCTGGCCGAGGAGCTGAAGGTGGGGGTGCTGGACCGGTCCGCCCTGATTCTGGACATCTTCGCCCAGCGGGCCCGGACCCGGGAGGGCCGGCTCCAGGTGGAGCTGGCCCAGTACAAATACCTGCTGCCCCGTCTGCTGGGTATGTGGAAGCATCTGGAGCGGCAGGAGGGAGCCATCGGCACCCGCGGTCCCGGCGAGACCCAGCTGGAGTCCGACCGCCGGGTGCTGCGCCGCAAGATATCAAAGCTGGAGGGGGAGCTGAAGGACGTGCGCCGGGTGCGGGCCACCCAGCGGGAGCGGCGGATCAAGAACGAGGTGCCGGTAGTGGCCATTGTGGGCTACACCAACGCGGGCAAGTCCACCCTGCTCAACCATCTCACCGGGGCGGATATCCCCGCAAACAACCGTCTGTTTGATACCCTGGACACCACGACCCGCACCCTGGAGATCTCCGACACCTGCACCGTTCTCCTCTCCGATACGGTGGGCTTTATCCGCAAGCTGCCCCACCACCTGGTGGAGGCCTTCAAAGCGACCCTGGAGGAGCTGGAGTACGCCGATCTGCTGCTCCACGTTATCGACTCCTCCAGCCCGCGGTGGCGGGAGCAGGCAGAGGTGGTGGACCAGTTGATCCACGAGCTGGGGGCGGACCAGACCCCACGGATCGAGGTGTTCAACAAGTGCGACCTGTGGACGGGGGATGTCCTTCCGCATGGGGAGGACCGGGTGTCCATCTCTGCCAAAACCGGGGAGGGGGTGCCCCAGCTGCTGGCCGCCATCGGCAAGGTGCTGGATAACGGCGCCCGGCGGGTGACCATCCATCTGCCCTACGACCGGGGCGGCCTGCTGGACAGGCTCTACCAGGATGCCAAGGTGGAGCGGGTGGAGTACGGCCAGACCATCGACGTGGTTGCGGTGTGCACCCCCAAGGTAATTGGCCAGCTGGGCCCTCTGGTGGAGGGCTGGAGGCCCCGCAAGGAATTTTGGGAGGATTGACAAACACCCCTGGTCCTTTTCAGGACCAGGGGTTGTCACATAGAACAGATTAGCAGAAACATTTTGCAATTTCCAGCCCTAACCTTATGTAACTCGGCAAATGGCGGCAAAGCCTTGATTTTCAGGCGTTTCCGCCATTTGCCGTGCGGGAGAGTTCTTCGCATATCTCAGCGTATCCCGGCGTGACTTTGCGCTGAAACGTAGTACGGAAGTAGTAAAAGTGGCCTTTCACTTCCTTTTTTACTACGCAGCCAGCCGCTCCATCTCTGCCTTTACGGAACAGGCGTCAACATGGGTGT
>CAMTMZ010000046.1 GCA_947073765.1 uncultured Bacillota bacterium
CCGCACCGGCGTTCGTAATGGCGTTGAACAGGGTGCTCTTGCCCACATTGGGCAGACCCACGATTCCTAATTTCATAGCTTCTTCCTCTTTTCCTGTCTGTGTTCCCCTGGGTACTAGAAAGCTCAAATATTATACCCGGTTCCCGGCCGGGATGCAAGCATTTCCCGGTATGTTTCTCTTTTCCGAGGAATATGGTTGACAGAGGCGGCGGTCTTATGGTACACTGACAGCCAAGTAAGGGAGTAGTTGGCGCCTGACGGCGCGGCCCGGTCAACATACTGAAGGGTTTCCTTCTGGCCGGACCTGAAATGACGAGACTTACCTGTCTGGAAGACAGGTTGGTCTCTTTTCTTATTTCCGGAGATTTGGAGGGAGTTTTATGCGCCTGTATGAGCTGTTTATCATCGCGGTAAGTCTGTCCATGGACGCTTTCGCCGTGTCCATCTGCAAGGGGCTCTCCGCCGGGCGGCCCCGGCTGGGCCACTGCCTGACCTGCGGCGGCTGGTTCGGAGGATTTCAGGCCCTAATGCCCCTGGCCGGCTGGCTGCTGGGGGTGCGCTTTCAGGGGGTGATTGTCTCGGTGGACCACTGGATCGCCTTTGTTCTGCTGGGTCTGATCGGCTTTAACATGGTGCGGGAATCCCGGGGGGGCGAGGCGGAGGAGCTGGACTGCTCCTTCTCCCCCAGGGCCATGCTTCCTCTGGCGGTGGCCACCTCTATCGACGCGCTGGCCGTTGGAGTCACCTTCGCCTTTCTCAGGGTGGACATTGTACCCGCTGTGCTGTTCATCGGTGTAACCACCTTCGCGCTGTCCGCCGCCGGAGTGAAGGTGGGGTCTGTCTTTGGCGTGCGGTTTAAAAGTCAGGCGGAGCTGGCCGGGGGGCTTATCCTGATGGGAATGGGCTGCAAAATTCTGATTGAGCACACCCTGCTGGCCTGAATCATATATTTGCCTTTTTTCACATAATATGTTATGATAAGGCATCCTTATGGATTTGTGTGTCATAGGACAGAAAGGAAGGAGACATCTATGAAAAAATCCGAAAATCTGCCGCTGCGCCTGCTCATCGGCGTGATCGCGGGCGCCGTGCTGGGCCTGCTTATCCCCCAGGTCAGCACCCTGCCCTTTGCCAGCGGAGTGGTCAACGTTGTGGGCACCGTAAAGTACATTCTGGGCCAGATCATCAATTTCTGCGTCCCCCTCATCATTATCGGCTTTATCGCCCCCTCTATTACCAAGCTGGGCTCCAACGCCACCCGTCTGCTGGGGGTGGCTATTGTCATCGCCTACGTCAGCTCGGTGCTGGCCGCCTTTATGTCTATGGGCGCGGGCTACGCCATCATCCCTCACCTCAGCTTTACCGCTGCCGCCGAGGAGGGCGCGAGCCTGCCCGTCCCCTTTGAACTGGCCATTCCCCAGATTATGCCAGTCATGAGCGCACTGGTCTTTTCCGTTCTCATCGGCCTGTCTGCCGTGTGGACCAAGGCCAGGACCATCACCGCCGTGCTGGAGGAGTTCCAGAACATTGTGCTGGACATTGTAAAGCGGGTGGTCATCCCCATCCTGCCCTTCTTTATCGCCTCCACCTTCTTCCAGCTGGGCTGGAACGGCTCCATCACTAAGCAGCTGCCCATCTTCCTCATCGCCATTATCATTGTTATGGCGGGCCACTACATCTGGCTGGCCATTCTCTACGGTGCGGCCGGAGCCTACTCGGGCCGGTCCGGCATTGAGGTTGTCAAACACTACGGCCCGGCCTACCTCACCGCTGTGGGCACCATGTCCTCCGCCGCCACTCTGGCCGTGGCCCTGCAGTGCGCCCACAGGAGCAAAAACCTGCGTGGGGACATGGTGGACTTCGGTGTGCCCCTGTTCGCCAATATCCACCTGTGCGGCTCTGTTCTCACCGAGGTATTCTTTGTTATGACCGTCTCCCAGGTGCTCTACGGCAAGCTGCCCTCACTCTGGACCATGGTGCTGTTCTGCGTGCTGCTGGCCGTCTTTGCCATTGGCGCTCCCGGCGTTCCCGGCGGCACGGTGATGGCCTCCCTGGGCCTGATCTACAGCGTGCTGGGCTTTGACGACGCGGGCACCGGCCTGATGCTGGCGGTGTTCGCCCTGCAGGACAGCTTCGGCACCGCCTGCAACGTTACCGGCGACGGCGCCCTTACCCTCATCCTCACCGGCTACGCCGAAAAGCACGGCATCAAGGAGACATAATAAAACCGGCCCGGAGCGAAACACTCCGGGCCGGTTTTTTATTGCCGCTTCATCAGCCCTCATCCGCGGGGAACTCAAATTCCACACTGTCGGTGCTGATCTCAGAGGGGTGCACCTCATAGGGCCGCTCAGGGGGCACCAGCATCTTGCTGCTGCCGTCCAGCCGGCCGTTCTCCACCACCAGGGAGCAGGTGGACACATCGCCGTGGATGCTGCCGGTGCGCTCCAGGCACAGGTGATCCCGGGCGGTAATGCTGCCCTGGACCTCTCCGGCTACCCGCACCGAGTCAGCGGTGATGGGGCCCTGTACCAGGCCGGTTGTGGCGATGGTCACCGATCCCTTCAGCTTGATTTCGCCCTCCAGGCGGCCCTCAATCTGAACGATGCCCTCGCCCTCGACCACACCTGTAAAGGTGATACCCTTGGCGATAATGGTGTTGTCCTGAGGCTTGGGCAGGGGGGGGAGGGAATCAAAGGCGTCCTCAAACGTCTCCTCCTCAAAACCGGGGCCGGACATGGCCTCCTGCTTAGTCTGTCCTCCGAAAAAACCCATAAGTCGATCGCTCCTTTAACTTCATTTCATTGCGCCACAAGGCTTTGCTTTCCCGGCGCCGCGTACCTGCTTAGGATTATATCAAACTTTGTCCCCCTGCGCAAGGGTAAATAATGCTGAAATCCCAACAGCGGCCGTTGGCGGTCCTCCAAGCTTCAAGTTGCTCCGTTTTTGTTTTTATTGCACAAAAGTTATTATTTATTTTTGGTTATAATCAACAAAACCATCCTTGACGTAAGCCCCGTCTCCCTGCTACAATACGGACAGCCGCCAAGGAAGGTGGTTCCAAGTCAGGTACAAAACGGATATGAAACCAAATGCAAGGAGGTCTTTGCAATGTATAAAGAAATCGAAATTACCAGTGAGGCCCAGGTGGAAAAGATCAACCGGCTGGCCTGTGACGCCCCCTACGAGGTGTGGCTCTCCTCCGGCAGCGTTATGCTGGACGCCCGATCCCTGCTGGGCCTGTTCGCCCTCATCGGCAAGAAGGCCCACGTGGTGGTGGAGGATCATGTCACCCCTCGCTCTTTCCAGAAGCTGGTTACTAAAATGGTACGCTGACCCGGCGCCCCACGCTGAAACGCGCGGGGCGTTTTTTCTTGACATCTCTTCGCTTTCCTGGTATAGTGTAGAAAACTGAATCGTTACCGCCGGGTAACCTGGTTAACGTCTTTGCCGCTCTATAGGCCGTAGAAGGAGCGGCTGAAGGCGTTTTATTTTTTTCTGGGAGGTTTTTTCATGTACGAGGGCCGGTCCCCCGCGCTGTTTTTCCGCTTTGCCGTTCCTCAGATGATTGGGCTGCTGTTCAACTCGGTATATACCATTGTAGATGGTGTGTTTATCGGCCACCGGCTGGGACGGGAGGCGATGGCCGCCGCCGCGGTGGCAGTGCCGCTGATTGAGATTTTAATCTCGGCAGCCATTGCCGTCGGGTCAGGGGCGGGGGTTCTCATCGCCGCCCGCCTGGAGATGAGGGACTGGACAGGAGCCCGTAAGCTGTTCAACACCGCCGCCTGGACACTGGGGGCGGCCGGGCTGCTGGTGTGTGCCCTGGGCAATTTGCTTCTTGTCCCCCTGGCCCGGCTGCTGGGAGCCACCCCGGAGGTGCTGGAGCCCGCCTGCGCCTATCTGTGGTTCATCGTTACCTTTGCCCCCTTTCAGCTGTTCAGCTTTCTGCTGGGGGGAATGGCCCGGAACGACGGGCGCCCCCGTCTTGCGATGGCCGCCATGATCATCGGCGCCGGCTCCAACATCCTGCTGGACTACCTATTTATGTACCCCCTGAACATGGGTATCCGGGGAGCCGCCCTGGCCACCGCCCTGGGCCCCATCTTCAGCGTGCTGATCCTTCTGCCCCACTTCCTGCGGCGGAAGGGGGCGCTGTATTTTGTTCTCTGCCGCCCCAGCCCCCGTGATGCCGGCAGCATCCTGATGTGCGGGATGCCCTCCTTTATGATGGAGTTCTCCATCGGCATTGTCACTTTTCTCTACAACCTTGCCATCACCCGCCACTGCTACGGGGAGCTGGGCCTGGCCGCATACCTGGTGATTGGCTACCTGATGCTGATCATTCTCACCCTGTTCCTGGGGATGGCGGAGGGCCTGCAGCCGGTGTTCAGCCGCTTTATGGCCGCCGGAGAGCGGGCGCGGGAGCTGGACATGCGCCGGTTCTCCGCAAGGGTCTTTTTGGGGGTGGGTGCTGTGTGCTGCCTGCTGATCGTTCTGGAGGGACGGTGGTTTTATCTCCTGTTCGCTCCAGGGGACCCGGAGCTCGTCTCCTTTGCCGCGGCCAGGTCGGTCCCCTACTTCTGCGGCTTTTTCCTCACCGGCTTCAACATTCTGATGATCTCCTTCTGGCAGGCCACCCGGCAGACCGGCCGGGCCCTGATGTTCTCCCTGCTGCGCAGCGTGATCCTCCCACCTGCTCTGCTGCTGGCCCTGCCCCTCCTTCTGGACCGGGAGTCGCTGTGGATTTGTCAGTCCGCCGCCGACGCTCTTACCGCGTTCTTCGTCGTTTTTGCCCTTGCGCACCCCCGCCGGAACGTGATAGAATCAACCAACCTTAGGGAAGACAAGGTTAGAAATGAGGAACATTGATGAAGATTAGAATCTTAACCGATTCCGCCTGCGATTTGCGGCCTCCCCACCGGCCTGAGGTAACCGTCCTGCCCATGGACGTCACCTTTGGTGAGGAGACCTTTCAAGACGGTGTCAATCTGACCCACCAACAATTTTATGAAAAGCTTATCGAGGGGGATGCCTTGCCCACCACCAGCCAGATTGCCCCCGCCCAGTTTGAAGAGGCTTTCCGCGCCGCGGTGGAGGCGGGGGAGACCGTGGTGGCCGTGGTGCTGTCCGCCAAGCTGTCCGGCACCTGGCAGAGCGCCCGCATCGCCGCGGAGGAGTTCCCCGGCAGGGTATTTGTGGTGGACAGCGCCAACGCCACCATCGGGGAGCTGATTCTGGTGGAACGGGCCCTGGAGCTGATGGACCAGGGGCTGGACGGAGCCGCCATCGCCGCGCAGTTGGAGGAGGAAAAGCAAGATATTTGTCTGGTGGCCCTGCTGGATACCCTGGAATACCTGAAAAAAGGGGGGCGGGTGTCTCCCTCTGTGGCTATGGTAGGGGGATTGCTGTCCATTAAGCCGGTGGTGGCTGTGCGGAACGGCGAGGTTGTGGTTCTGGGCAAGGCCCGGGGCTCCAAAAACGGCAGCAACCTGCTTATCCAGGAGATCCAAAAGACCGGCGGCGTGGACTTTGACCGCCCTTACCTCCTGGGCTATACCGGCCTGGACGATGGACTTTTGCAGAAATATATCGCCGACAGCGCCGCTTTGTGGACCGGCCACGTCGACCACCTGCCCATCGGCACTGTGGGCGGCACGATCGGCACCCACGTGGGCCCCGGCGCCATCGCCGTGGCGTTTTTCCAAAAGCGCTGACAAAAACGTCTGCCGCGGATCAAAAATCTCTACATGGCCGGCCTCCCGCCTGCGCGCTGCGCCGCAACACAAAAAGGTCTCTCTTTTGATAAAGAGAGACCTTTTCTATTCCCCCGCCCGGTCGTAGCGGCTGTAGAAGTCCTTGACCAGGTCAATAAAGGCCCGGGCGGCGGGGGACAAAAAGCCGTTTTTCTTGTAAACAACTGCCAGGGGACAGGTCAGCGGCGGCTCACCCAAGGTAAAGCAGACCAGCCGATCCAGATAGGGCGTGCGGGAGACGCCACTCTCCTGCAAAAAGGCAAAGCCCATCTTCTCCGCAGCCAGATTGATGGCGGTGGTGGTGTTGGTGGTAATTAAGATATTCTGGGGCTCCACGCTGTGAACGGAGAAGGTGTTGTACAGCAGCCGGGACAGCCGCCACTCCGGCGGGAGCATAATCACCCGCTCATGCTCCAGAAGGCGCAGGTCCGGAAAGGGCCTGGGGGCGTCGTAAGTGCTCTCCAGTTCCCGGAGCCGGGGATGGTCCCGGTGACCCACCAGAAATACCCGCTCCCGCATTACCGGCTCATAGGTCAGCTCCGCCAGGTCGTTGGGAGGCTGCATCACGCAGAAGTCGATGACGTTGGCCTCCGCCAGTTCCCCCAGCTCGGGTACCGGGGCCTCGTGGAGGACTACCTGCACATCTGGGTACTGTTCCTCAAACAGGGGCAGAATATCGGGCATGAGTGTGGACCCCCGCCATGGGGACGTTCCGATATGGAGCAGGGGACGTTTTCTGTCCTGCAGGTCCCGCAGATCGCTGACTAACTGCCGGTCCAGATAGCTCTGCCGCTCCAGATAGGCGTGGAACAGCTCCCCCGCCGGGGTGAGCTTCAGCGGGGAGTGGGCCCGGTCCAGCAGGACCACCCCCAGGCTGCCCTCCAGCTTGGCCAGATATTGGCTCAGGTAGGGCTGGGACAGGTAGAGCCGCTCCGCCGCCTTAGAGATGCTGCGCTCCTTGACAATAGCGAGGAAATAGTCCGGGTTTTTCACAAACATGACCGCGTCAGCCAGGAGGCCACGTCATGTCCCGGCCGGCCAGAACGTGAAAATGGAGATGGGGCACGCTCTGCCCCGCCTGCTCCCCGATGTTGGACACCACCCGGTAGCTGTCCAGTCCCAGCTTTTCGCACT
Organism: uncultured Bacillota bacterium; assembly: GCA_947073765.1. Lineage (GTDB taxonomy): Bacteria > Bacillota > Clostridia > Oscillospirales > Oscillospiraceae > Lawsonibacter. Next base: position 6,891 of record CAMTMZ010000046.1, read on the forward strand.
GCCGGGCGATGACCGTGAAGATGTGGCCCACGATTGCGGCGTTGCTCTCGCTCACCCCAGCCACGGAGGGGATGTGCTCTTTGGGGATCACCAGGAAATGGGTAGGAGCCTGGGGGTCGATGTCATAAAATGCCAGGCACTTCTCGTCCTCATACACCTTGCTGGACGGAATCTCCCCAGCGGCAATCTTACAGAATAAACACTCGGACATTGGGAAACCTCCTTCGTTTGTCGGTGTCTCCATTGTACCTGATTTTCTGCAGATTGCAAGATTTACTTTTTGGTCCGCCGCAAAGAAAGAGAACCCGGAGGCAGCAGCCTCCGGGTTCTCTTTTTTATGATTTCGCCGGGACCAAACCATCCGGGGGATATCTGCGCTCAGATAAATTGGTTGCGCTCCGGGCTGTAGCGGTAGTTTACGCCCTCCAGCTTTCGAACCAGTTCCTCCCGGTCTATATCCAGGGCATCGCACAGGTCCTCCAGGCCGGTGTACTCGTCCCGGAGCTTGGTGTTCACGTAGCTGAGCAAAATTATGGGATCCTGGGGAAGCATCGCGGTCCCCCCTTACAGTCCCAGCTTCATGGACACCACGTTGTCCACCATAGCCAGCGCGTTGTCTACCATGAGCGGGTCCTTGCCGCCGCCCATGGCGGAGTCGGGCTTGCCGCCGCCGGAGCCTCCGGCAATGGCGGATACCTGCTTGATGATGTCCCCTGCCTTGATTCCCTTCTTCACCGCGTCCTTGCCACATACGCATAGGAAGGTAATCTTCTCCCCGTTCACCGCGGCCAGCACGGCCACCACGTTGGGTTCCCGGTCCTTGAGGATATCCCCCATCTGGCGCAGGCGGCCGCCGTCAGCCTCTGGAACGGTGGCGGTGATCACCTTCAGCTCCCCCACTTCATGCGCGCCGAAGAGGATGCGGTCGGTCTCACCGGCGGCCTCCTTGGCCAGCAGCTTCTCCACATGCTGACGCAGCGCCTTCATTTCTCCCATCACGGCCTCCGCCTTCTCCCGCAGCTCAACCGGCTTGGCCTTCAGGGCGGCGGCGGCCCGGAAAATCAGCTCCTGGTTGCGGTTCATGGTCTCCAGCGAAGCCCGGCCGGTGGTGGCCTCAATGCGGCGCACGCCGGAGGCCACGGAGAACTCACTGTTAATGTGGAATACCCCTACCTTCGCGGTGTTGTCCAGGTGGGTGCCGCCGCAGAACTCCACGGAGAAGCCGCCGCCCATCTCCACCACCCGGACGGTGTCGCCGTACTTCTCGCCGAAGAGGGCAATGGCCCCCTTCTTCTTGGCCTCCTCAATGGGCAGCACTTCTGTGCGGACATCGCTGCCCATCAGCACCATGTCGTTGACAATGGCGCTCACCCTCCCCAGCTCCTCTGGGGTCATGGCGTTGAAGTGGGTGAAGTCGAAACGCAGGCGGTCGGGCTCCACCAGAGAGCCGGACTGGTGGACGTGGTCCCCCAGCACGGAGCGCAGGGCTGCGTCCAGCAGGTGGGTGGCGGAGTGGGCCCGCATGACAGCCTGACGGCGCTGGGTGTCAATGGAGGCCCGGACAACCTCCCCCACCTTGAGCACGCCTCCGGTCATCCTGCCGTAGTGCATATACTTGCCGCCCTTGTTCTTCTGCACGTCGGTGACCTCAAAGCACATGGCGTTCTCATCCTGGCGGACGATCTGACCGTGGTCAGCCACCTGCCCGCCCATCTCGGCGTAGAAGGGGGTCCTGTCCAGGACTACGATGGCCTCCACTCCAGAGACAATCTCGTCCACCTGTTCCCCTTCAGCCACAATCGCTACTACTTTAGCATTGAGCACCATATTTTCAGTGTAGCCCACAAACTCGGTGGCGGGGACCTCCTTGCCAAACTCCACGCCGGCCCAGCCCAGGTCGCCCAGGGCCTCCCGGGCCTTCCGGGCCCGCTGGCGCTGCTCCTCCATGAGCTGCCTGAACTCCTCCTCATTGAGCTTCATGCCCTGCTCCTCCACCATCTCCAGGGTCAGGTCCACGGGGAAGCCGTAGGTGTCATAGAGCTTGAAGGCATCCGCTCCGGAGAAGGTCTTCTCCCCCTTCTCCTGGTGCCCCTTCAGCATCTCATTGAAAATTTTCAGGCCGCCGTCGATGGTCTTGGCAAAATTCTCCTCCTCCACCCGGATAACCTTGGTGATATAGTCCTGCCGCTCCCGCAGCTCTGGGTAGTGTCCCTCGTTTTCATGAATGACAGTGTCGCATACGGTGTACAGGAAGGGCTCGTTCACCCCCAGCAGCTTGCCGTGGCGGGCGGCCCGGCGCAGCAGCCGGCGCAGCACATAGCCCCGGCCCTCGTTGGAGGGGAGCACGCCGTCGCAGATCATAAAGGCGGCGGAGCGAATGTGATCGGTGATAACCCGGAGGGAGACATCCTTCTCGTGGCTCTCTCCGTAGTGGGCTCCAGTGATCTCCGAAACCCTGCGGGTAATGTTCATCACGGTGTCCACGTCGAACAGGGAGGCCACCCCCTGACACACGCAGGCCAGCCGCTCCAGACCCATACCGGTGTCGATGTTCTTCTGCTTCAGCTCCTCATAGTGGCCCTCGCCGTCGTTGTCGAACTGGGAGAAGACTACATTCCATACCTCAATATACCGGTCGCAGTCGCAGCCCACGGTGCAGCCGGGCTTGCCGCAGCCCCACTGCTCCCCCCGGTCGTAGTAGATCTCGGAGCAGGGGCCGCATGGGCCGGAGCCGTGCTCCCAGAAGTTGTCCGCCTTGCCGAACTTAAAGATGCGCTCCTCTGGGATGCCGATTTCCTCATGCCAGATGCGGAAGGCTTCGTCATCGGCGGGGGTGGTCTCGTTTCCGGCGAAGACGGAGGGGTACAGCCGCTCCGGGTCCAGGCCCACCCACTCCGGGGATGTCAAAAACTCCCAGGCGTAGGGAATGGCCTCCTTTTTAAAATAATCTCCAAAGGAGAAATTGCCCAGCATCTCGAAGTAGGTTCCGTGACGGGCGGTTTTGCCGATGTTCTCAATGTCGCCGGTGCGGATGCACTTCTGGCAGGTGCACACCCGGCGGCGGGGGGGCTCCTCCTCCCCGGTGAACCAGGGCTTCATGGGGGCCATGCCGCTGTTGATGAGCAGCAGGGAGGCGTCGTTCTGAGGGATCAGGGAAAAGCTGGGCAGGCGGAGATGGCCCTTGGACTCAAAGAATTTCAGGAACATCTCCCGCAGCTCGTTCAGGCCGTAGGGTTTTGGTTCTTTCATGTTGGTAACCTCCAAAAAATATTGTATGATTCAAACTCCAAAAGGCTTTTTCACCGCGCCGTGATCTGGATACCCATCAGCTCCATGCCTGTGCTGAATGCGACGCGGTACATGAGATTCTTCTTTTCGTGCTTGCAGTACAGCACCGCCGTGCCGTACTCCTCTCCGGTGTCCTTCAGGGTCTGTCCGGTGGCCATGGCCTCCTCCTCCTTCACATAGGTCCCGGCCTTGTCCAGCCACTCCCCCATATAGGCCTGAATGGCCTCCGGGCTGGAGGTCTCTCTGGCGTCCTCCCGGAGCTGGTCGTAGACCGCCTGCCACTCCCCGCCGTTTAGCTGAGCCGCCACCGCCCGGCCCTGTTCCAGCAGGGTCTCCTCCTCCATCTCCTGGGGCAGAGGGTTGCCGGAGACTTTACAGCCCGACAGCAGAAGCAGGGCCGTCAGCGCGGCCAGCAGCAGAAACGCTCGTTTTCTCATTTCTCTCTCCTTTCCGAAAAAAACCGCCCCTGACCACATGTCAGGGGCGGAAAGCATCCACGGTACCACCCTGATTATCTCCCCCGGGGAGCATCTCAAGCCGCCCATAACGGAGGCGGGGCCGTCCCGGTCGTCCCGGGCCGCTGGGGAGTGGCTTGCGCGAACAGATCAGACCGGGGGCTTCCACCCTCCCCCCTCGCTTGAGGCCTCTGCCGGCGCGCTTGGCTCCTTCATCACATTTCGCATCGATCATTTTATCACATTTTTTTCCCTTGTCAACACTTTTTCTCCCGGCGGCGGGCAAATGTGAATTTTCTCTTGCCTTTCCGGAAAAAAACGGTTATACTGGTAAGCAACAGAGCGGGGCCGGGGTTCCGGCCATCCCCGCCGGAGGATTCCGGCATACATAATCATATTTATTAGGAGGAATACAGTTATGAAAGTAGCGATTTTCGGCGCCGGCACCATGGGCAGCGGTATTGCTCAGGTCTTCGCGGCCAAGGGCCACACCGCCCTGATGTACGCCAGCAGCGTGGCCTCCGCCCAGCGGCACAAGGACAACCTGGACAAGTCCCTGCAGAAGCGGGTGGACAAGGGCAGGATGGATCAGGCCGCCAAGGACGCCCTGATGGCTAACGTGCTGGTGGAGGAAAAGTCCGCCGCGGCCGACGCCGACCTGATCATCGAGTGCGTCAAGGAGGACATGGTTACCAAGAAGGAGCTGCTCAACGAGCTGGACGCCATGTGCAAGGAGAGCGCCATCTTCGCCTCCAACACCTCCTCCCTGTCCATCACCGAGATGGCCCTGGGCCTGAAGCACCCCGTTATCGGCATGCACTTCTTCAACCCCGTGCCCAACATGAAGCTGGTGGAGATCATCCGGGGCGCCAACACCACCCAAGAGACCTTCGACCAGATCTGGAACCTTTCCAAGGACATTGGCAAGGAGCCCGTCGAGGTGGCTGAGGCCCCCGGCTTTGTGGTCAACAAAATTCTCATTCCCATGATCAACGAGGCCGCTGACCTGCTGTACACCGGCGTTGCCTCCGCCGAGGGCATCGACACCGCCATGAAGCTGGGCGCCAATCACCCCATGGGCCCCCTGGCCCTGGGCGACCTGGTGGGTCTGGACGTGTGTCAGGCCATTATGGATACCCTGTACAACGAGACCGGCGATCCCAAGTACCGCTGCTCCCTGCTCATCCGCAAGATGGTCCGGGGCGGTATGCTGGGCCGCAAGACCGGCAAGGGCTTCTTCGACTACAGCAAGTAATCCCTTCTCTCATTCCCGCCCCCTCAGGGGGCGGGAATTTGCTTTTAATACCGCTGAACAGCCCTGCCCCTCCCCTGTTCTCTCTTCAAAATGTCAATTCTATGCAGGTTCTCCAACGCTTTCAGGCTGTGTTCGTTGAATTCTATGTTTTATACAAACTCCCAGATGAAAAACTGTCTAAATTGACAGGGCTGTCCCACTTGCGCTGAGGGGGAAAAACCGATATAATTTTAATGGTTAAGACCTACATATGCCTAACCTGATGAGGACCGCAACGCCGGAATGGACCCGTGTTGCTCTTTTTTCGCCTTTTCTTTGTTAAAAACCCGACAAAGGACGGCGGCAGGTTTGGCGCGCCTTATGTATCGTTTTGCTCCCCTGTTCCCCGGTCCGGAGGGCGGAGGGGGCGGCCACGATAGTGTCAAGAATTAAAACTAGGAGGACTGCAAAATGGATTTTCACCTGTCTAAAGAGCAAGAGATGGTCCGCAAAATGTACCGCGAGTTCGCCGAGACTGAGGTAAAGCCCTTGGCCGAGGAGATCGACGAGGAGGAGCGCTTCCCCATGGAGACCGTGGAGAAGATGGCCAAGCTGGGCATGATGGGCATCTACTTCCCCAAGGAGTACGGCGGCGCCGGCGGCGACGTGCTCTCCTACGCCATGTGCGTGGAGGAGCTGGCCAAGGTGTGCGGCACCACCGCCGTCATCGTGTCCGCCCACACCTCCCTGTGCTGCGCCCCCATCTTTGAGCATGGCACCGAGGAGCAGAAGAAAAAGTATCTGCCCGACCTGCTCAGCGGCAGGAAGATCGGCGCCTTCGGCCTGACCGAGCCCAACGCCGGCACCGACGCCTCCGGCCAGCAGACCACCGCCGTGCTGGAGGGCGACCACTATGTCCTCAACGGTTCCAAGTGCTTTATCACCAACGGCACCGTGGCCGAGACCTTCGTGGTCTTTGCCATGACCGACAAGAAGCTGGGCAACCACGGCATCTCCGCCTTCATCGTGGAGAAGAGCTTCCCCGGCTTCTCCGTGGGCAAGCATGAGAAGAAGATGGGTATCCGCGGCTCCTCCACCTGCGACCTGATCTTTGAGGACTGCATCGTCCCCAAGGAGAACCTGCTGGGCAAAGAGGGTCAGGGCTTCAAAATCGCCATGATGACCCTGGACGGCGGCCGTATCGGCATCGCCGCGCAGGCCCTGGGCCTGGGCGAGGGCGCCATCAATGAGGCCGTGAAGTACACCCAGGAGCGCGTGCAGTTCAAGCGCCGCCTGAGCCAGTTCCAGAACACCCAGTTCCAGCTGGCTGACATGCACACCCGGATGCAGGCCGCCCAGTACCTGGTGTACGCCGCCGCCTGCAAGAAGCAGAACCATGAGCCCTACTCCATGGACGCCGCCATGGCCAAGCTCTACGCCGCCGAGTCCGCCTCCGACGTGACCCGCCGGGCCGTCCAGCTCTTTGGCGGCTACGGCTACACCCGCGAGTACCCCGTGGAGCGTATGATGCGTGACGCCAAGATCACCGAAATCTACGAGGGCACTTCCGAGGTCCAGCGGATGGTCATCTCCAGCCACCTGGGCGTGAAATAAGATAGGAGGCAGATTGAAATGAAAATCATTGTTTGTGTCAAGCAGGTCCCCGATACCTCCGGCAAGGTGGCCGTCAACCCCGACGGCACTCTGAACCGCGCCTCCATGGCCGCCATCACCAACCCCGACGACCTGAACGCCGTTGAGGCCGCCCTGGTGCTGAAGGAGCAGACCGGCGCCGAGGTGATCGTTGTCTCCATGGGTCCCCCGCCCGCCGAGGGCATGCTCCGCGAGGTCATGGCCCGGGGCGTGGACCGCGCCATTCTGGTGTCCGCCCGTGAGTTCGGCGGCTCCGATACTTACGCCACCTCTCAGATTCTCGCCGCCGCCATTGACAAGATCGGCATCGAGAAGGACGACGTGGTGATGTGCGGCCGCCAGGCCATCGACGGCGACACCGCCCAGGTTGGCCCCCAGATCGCTGAGAAGCTGGGCCTGCCCCAGGTGTCTTACGCCGCTGAGATCACCAAGGAGGGGGACACCCTCACTGTCAAGCGGATGCTGGAGGACGGCTACATGACCATCAAGGTCAAGACCCCCTGCCTCATCACCTGCATCAAGGAGCTG
>CAMTMZ010000047.1 GCA_947073765.1 uncultured Bacillota bacterium
ACCTGTACAACCTGCTGGGCGCCAGCACCATCAAGGACTACGACCTGACCGTGACTGTTGACGGCATCAGCGATCCCAAGATCATCGACAATATTCCCAACGCCACGAAGGACATTGTTGCCAACACCAGCATTGTCTTTAACAAGAGCGACCTGAACCGGAACAACAAGGCCACAATCGGCGGCACCGGCACCGGCGTGCTGATGCAGGTATTCGTGGACCACGAGAGCGACAACGTCTATGTCGCCGTGATCAACACCTACCTGGCCATTGCCGACAAGGCTTACGACGCCAAGAAGGAAGAGGCTTCCATCCAGGTCTATGCCATCGACAAGGACAACAACGACAATTACGCCAAGGTGGTTACCGCCACCAGCGCCACCACCAAGCCCACTGAGAACAAGGAGAACTTTAAGCTGGGCGTTGAGGACTTCAACCTGGTGAAGGACATCGCCAAGGACGATCCCTTCCTGGTCACCGTGGCCGACGGCGCCATCCAGACCATCACCCCCGCTGAGGTCCTGTCTGACAGCACCATCTCCGCCTTCAAGAAGGCCGACTATGTGGTCTCCGGCGGCACCAACTACAAGTATGCCTCCACCGCCGGCTACAACTATGACGACCTGTACATCTACACCAGCGAGGCCGACAGCGTCAACAACCTGAAGAACATCACCTACAACATCTATCTGGACGCTTACGGCAACCTGATCGGCCTGAAGGCCAATGAGTCCCCCAAGAACTACGTATTCCTGACCAGCATTGACCGCAACGGCAGCTTTGGCGCCAACAAGCCCGCCACCGCTACCGCGATCTTCCCCGATGGCACCATTGATACCATCAGCATCAATATGGTCAAGAGCGAGTGGGTGGACAGCAACCGCACCAACACCGGCAACGCCAATAACTTTGAGGACCAGAACGGTGAGTCCCTGCTGAACACCTGGTGCAGCTACACCAAGAGCGGCGACATGTACACCGTGAAGGAAGTCTGGAACAACTACAATCCCAATACTCCCGCATGGGAGGCCAACCGGGCTCCCAAGGCCGGTGCTTCTGGCAACGACACCAACGTCGCCCAGTTCAACACCAACCTGGCCAGAACTCCCGCGACCGAGATCACCCTGAAGAACGGCCTGCGCCTGCAGACCGGCTACGCCGCAGGCAGCTCTTACGCCAATGTCTACGGCGACTCCAGCTCCGTTTACCTCACCGCTGAGCTGGGCAAGGTCAACAACGGGGTTAGACCCGTTGGCATCATCAACGGCGTGGAGGGCCTCTACACCGGCATCGACGGCACCAGCATCACGATCTGGAATGAGGCTACCGCGCTGACCGAGGCCAACAGCGGCAAGGGCAACATGACCGTTACCACCGGTAACGTCTCCCTGGGCGCTTACACCCTGTACAACAAGGACGGCATCGTCATCGCCTCCGTGATCGTGGGCGAGGGCTCCTCCGCCAAGGATCTGGTTTACGTCACCTCCTCCGACCTGTCTCTGGAAGAGGACAACGGCGGTGAGGTCAAGGCTGCCGGCGACGGCAAGTGGACCTTCTACCGTGAGGTGGTCCGCAATGGCGAGACCGTCATGCTGACTGAGGTGGGCGACAATGTGGACGCCCTGAGCTCCACCAACATGAAGCAGCACACCTGGTATCAGGTGAAGACCGACGGCAACGGCAACGTCACTGACGCCACCCCCGCCTTCAAGGCTCTGGGCGACTATGATGTGACTGGCGCCGGCGACCTCGGCAAGGACATCTTTGTAAAGAACTACCAGAATATCAACGACGCCGTTGAGAAGACCGGCATGGACACCGTGCTGTATCACACCAATGGCGGTCCCAACGCTGACCGGGAAGAGACCGGAGCTGGCTATGGCTACAGCCACAAGGGCTTCTTCGGCACAACCAAGATGTCCGTCAAGGGCAACAACGTTCTGGCCGTTGACACCTATGAGGGCTCCGGCATCTACTTCCGCAGCGATGTGAACGTGGTTCTGACCTACTTCAACCGCAACACCAACAACACCGAGGTCATCCTTGGCGAGGGTGTGAGCGCTGTGAAGGACGCCGTTGACTTTGTTAACAACAATACCGAGCGCTGCAAGACCGCGAACGGCGCTGGTGTTGGCCGTCTCGACACGGCCAGCGAGTACTTCTATGTCAGCGCCCTGATCCACAACGGCGCCGCTACCACCATCGTGATCCACGACAAGTATAACGACTACTCCCGTCCTGAGGACACCACCGCCTATGACCAGTACCTGTATCTGGGCGGCAGCCTGGGCGGCAACGGCTACCTGGGCACCAACGCGCAGGTCTACACCGTAGACGCCGCCGGCGTGCGCACTCCTGTCCCCGTGGACAAGGATTGGAACGTCTGGCAGGGCAACATGATGCGCTACATCATCAAGTCCGGCTCCCGCGTTGAGATCTTTGATCCCGAAATCACCGGCACCTATAATCCCAACGTTCAGTGCACCGAGACCGTTTCGGTCACCCAGGCGACCAGCCTTCTGCGTTTCACCATGCCCCGGGCCCACGTGACCATCACCGACGGCGTGCCCAAGGTGCCCACCACCCTGACCACTGTGCCCGGAGACAACGCGCCCCAGAACCTCACGTCCAGCGTGGAGAGCCCCAGCGCCAATATGGGTGATGAGGTAGATATCGACCTGGAAGACGGCCGCGCCAATCCCGTTGGCCCCAAGGCCGCCGCTGGCACCAAGCTGTTCTTCCACAAGGGTATGAGCTATACCGTAGTTGTCGGCAGCCAGGCCGCGCAGACTGTCGCCTGTACCGAAGAGGGCAAGCTGACCGTGAAGTACACCGTATCTGAGGCGGACAAGGAAGAAGGAGCGGGAGACACGATCACGATAAAGGCCAAGATCGAGTCTGTCACCTACGCCACCGCCGACGCCGGCAAGGTTGTGTCCGAGGCGGCCACCACCACCTATGCGGATGGCAAGTATACCGTAAGTGCCATTGATATTCCCGCCACCGAGGCTGGAACCTTCTTCCTGGAGGACGATAAGGGAAATATCGTTGCCGAGACCAAGGTCACAGAGGCCAGTGATGGCAAGTTCACCAGCGAGACCAAGGTCATTGACGCTGAGAAGGTGGAGATTGGTCAGGGTGCCACCGTCTCCGTCAACGGAACCGAGATTACCGGCGATGACGCCACCATTGAGAACGGCGTGATCACCACCAAGCCCGTTGCGCCCCCCGAGCCCCTGGGCCTGACCGTTGAGGCCGCTACCGGCACCGTCCTGAACAAGGAGGTCAGTGCCCTTCAGACCGAGTTCAGCCTTGGTGAGATGGACCCCAAGACCAACACCTGGACCGCTTCCGGCACTTCCAACTATGTGAGCGGATGGACCGACTTCTCCTCCAAGCCCGCGCAGCAGGAGGGCAACTACGTCGCCCTGAAGTTCGCCTCCGCGGAGGGCGCCCAGATCAGCGCAAATGGAGTGACACTGGATGAGGACGGCATTTTCGTCGTGATCCTTGACGGCAGCTTTGAGTACAAGTGCAATGTGACCGTTACCAAGGGCGATGTGACTGAAGAGTATGTGGTTGACCTCAGCAAGGTTACCCGCGCTGCCAAGCCCGACGTGACCCCCGAGGTCACCGGCCTGGAGGCTTTCAAAGACTATACCAACATCGCCACCATCGTGATTGAACAGCTCAAGGCCACCGTCACCGTGTCCAAGGATTGGACTCCCGACGCCACTTCCAACAGCAACATGATCGGCGGTACAAGCACCGGCGGTGTGGATCAGTCCGACCAGATGTTTGTTGGCCTGAAGATCAAGATCACCGCCGACAAGGATGCCGCTAAGACGGACTACGGCTTCATCGTAAACGACGGTCAGACTGTCAATAAGTTCTCCGATGGCGCCCCCGCCGACGGCTATCTGCTCCTGTGGGTCACTGTTGCCAAAAAGTCCAATGATGCCTGGGCTGCCCACGTTGATACCCCTGCTGAGGGCGGCGACACGCTGAAGATCGTTAAGATTGTTGAGAACGGTGAGAACATCGAGATGGGCACCATCACCGTCCTGCCCATTCTGGAAACTGGCGACACCAATTAACTCATCATATTGCGGAATCTGAGCGGTTCCGGCAATTACCCTGGGCCCGCAAGGGCCCAGGGGCCTTTTTCTACAACTCCAGAATTGCGAAATAGGCGCATTGCGCCCTTTTTTGCTTGCAATCAGGGCCCGCTTGGGATATGATGGATAAGAGAATATACCACCGAAGGAGGAGCGGCAATGCGGGACGGTTTTATCAAGGTGGCGGCGGGCACGCCGAAAATCAGGGTGGCGGACTGCGTCCACAACGCCGGGCAGATCATCGCCCTGATGAAGGACGCGGCGGAACAGGGAGTCAAGGTGCTGGCTCTGCCGGAGCTGTGCGTCACCGGCTATACCTGCGGCGACCTGTTTTTGCAGGATGTCCTGCTCCAGGGGGCGGAGGACGCCCTTGCCCATATTTTGGAGGAGACCGCTGCCCTGGACATGCTCACCGCCCTGGGTCTGCCGGTGCGGCATAAAAACAAATTGTATAATTGTGCGGTGGTAATACAAAAAGGAAAGATCTTGGGCCTAATCCCCAAGACCCATATCCCAAACTACGGTGAATTTTACGAGCGGCGCTGGTTTACATCCGGGGAAGGGGTATCGGAGCGCTGTTATTCCCTGTGCGGACAAGAGACAAGCCTTGACGTTGACACGGTATTGAGCTGCGGCAATGTGCCCGGCCTGGCGGTGGGGGTGGAGATTTGTGAGGACCTGTGGGCTGCGGCCCCGCCCTCCGCACGACTGGCCGCCCTGGGCGCCACGGTGATTTTAAACCTTTCCGCCTCCAACGAGGCGGCGGGCAAGGCGTCCTACCGCCGCGCCCTGGTGGCCGGCCAGTCGGGCCGGCTGGTGTGCGGCTACGTCTACGCCGACGCCGGGGAGGGGGAGTCCACCACCGATCTGGTCTTTGCGGGACACAACATCATCGCGGAAAACGGGACGGTTTTGGCGGAAACCAGATTTTGTACCGGGTTGACAATAAGCGAGCTTGACGTGGCCAAGCTTACCTTTGAGCGCCGCCGCATGACCACCTACCCCAACCTCCGGGAGGATCGCTGTGCCGCCGTCACCTTTGCGCTGGAGCTCACCGATACCACCCTCACCCGGCCTGCTCTGAAAAACCCCTTCGTCCCCGAGGGCCGCGGGGACCGCGAAGAGCGTTGCGAGGAGGTCTTCACCATCGCCGCTCTGGGTCTGAAAAAACGGCTGGAGCACACCAACGCCTCCTGCGCGGTGGTGGGGCTGTCCGGTGGTCTGGACTCCACCCTGGCCCTGCTTATCACCGCCCGGGCCTTCGATATGCTGGACCGGCCCCGGTCAGACGTTCTGGCCGTCACCATGCCCTGCTTCGGCACCACCGGTCGCACCAAATCCAATGCCCAGATCCTGGCCGAACGCATGGGCACACAGTTCCACGCGGTGGACATCGGCGAGGCGGTGAAGGTCCACTTCCGGGATATCGGCCAGTCTATGGAAGATTTTTCCGTCACCTTTGAGAACGGCCAGGCTCGGGAGCGCACCCAGGTGCTGATGGATATGGCCAACCAGCGTGGGGGACTGGTCATCGGCACCGGGGACCTCAGCGAACTGGCCCTGGGCTGGGCCACCTACAATGGCGACCACATGTCCATGTACGGCGTCAACGCCTCCATCCCCAAGACTTTGGTGCGCCACCTCACCGCCTACGCCGCCGATCAGGCCCAGGACAGCGATCCTCAGCTGGCCGCTGTCCTGAGGGATATCCTGGATACCCCTGTCTCCCCGGAGCTGCTCCCCCCCAAGGAAGGGGAGATCGCCCAGCGCACCGAGGATCTGGTGGGCCCCTACGAGCTCCACGATTTCTTCCTTTATTACGCCCTGCGCTGGGGCTTCCCCCCTCGAAAGGTATACCGCCTGGCCCTTTATGCCCTGGAGGGGGACTACGACCGGGAAACCGTCCTGAAATGGCTGAAAAACTTCTACCGCCGCTTCTTCGCACAGCAATTCAAGCGCTCCTGCCTGCCCGACGGCCCCAAGGTGGGCTCCCTGTCCCTCTCCCCCCGGGGAGATTGGCGGATGCCTTCCGACGCGGTGAACAAGCTGTGGATGCGTGATCTGGAAAACCTGTGAGAACAGCGAAAGGCCCCACCAGCCGGTGGGGCCTTATTGTATCTATTCCGCTGTTACAGGTACGTTTTCCGCCTCAGGAGAGGATTTGGGGGGCTGGGTGGGAGGCGCCCCCTTTTTCTTCTTTCGGGAGAAGATGTGGCTCAAATCGTCGATGACGGAGTAGTAAACCGGGGTAAACAGCAGGGTGATAATGGTGGAAATTACCATGCCGGAGATCATGGTGATGCTCATATCGCTCATCATCTCTGCCGCCCCCTCAGACATCCCTAAAGCCATGGGTACCAGGGCCAGGATGGTGGTTAAGGTGGTCATGAGCACAGGGCGGACACGCAGGGGACAGGCATGGAGGATGGCCTCTACCCGGCTCTCCCCCCGCTCCCGGCGCTGGCGGATATAGTCAACCAGAATGATGGAGGAGTTTACTACCGTTCCCGCCAGCATGATGAGAGCCACCAGGGAGATCATGGACAGGTCCCGCCCGGTGAGGGGCAGGGCGAACAGAGCCCCGGTGAAAGCCACCGGCAGGATCATCATGACGATAACGGGCATCAGGAAGGACTCAAACTGGGAGGCCAGCACAAAATACACCAGGCCCAGGGCCACAGTCAGGGCCAGCAGCAGGTCGCCGAAGCTGTCCATCATGTCCTCATAGGCTCCGGAGATCTCCACAGTATAGCCGTCGGGGAGGCTATAGCTGTCCAGAATCTTCCGAACCTCGCGGGTGATGGCGGTGGTGTCGCCGCTGATGGTGTCACCGGTGACTGAAATCTGCCGGGACTGGTCCACCCGGACGACGCTCTGAGGGGCCAGCTCAATGTCCACGCTGGCCACAGAGGATAGGGGGACCGTCCCGCCAAAGACGGAGGGGATGGCCATAGATTTCAGCGCGTCCAGGCTGGCGGCGGCCTTGCCATCCCCTTTGACCACCACATCCAGCTCCTTGTTGTTGATGATGACAGTGGTGGCGGTGGAACCAGACAGCTCTGACCGCACGGCGGTGCCCACGGCAGCGGCGGTGAGGCCGTACTGGGAGGCGGCCTCCCGGTTCATGGTAACGGTGACCTGCTCCACCTCCTTGGCCACAGAGGTGGTTACGTCCACCGCGTCGGGGAGCTGCTCAACCTGGGCAGCCAGGTCCTTGGCGATCATCACCAGGGTATCGTAGTCATTGCCGGTTACATCCAGGCTGATGTCCGAACCGCTGCCCATCATGGCGGTCATATCGGAGGCGGAAATGGTGATCTCACAGCCGGCAATATCCTCTGTCAGTTCCCGCAGGGCCTGGGCCACGTCGTTGCTGCTCCGGTCCCGCTTCTCCTTGTCGGAGAGCACCAGATTCAGGGAGGATTCCTCCGGCTGGGTGACGTGATAAATGGTCTCCAGCTCGGGCACATTTTCCATGGCGATGTCTACAATTCGGTCGGCGATGGCGGTGGTGTCCCGTACCTCGGAGCCAGGGGGGTGCTGATAGACACCTGAACCATTCCCTGGTCCATCTCGGGCATGAGCACCATTTTCGTGGACATGCAGGCCGCGATGAAGAGGGCCACCAAAGCCACAGAGGCCAGCATTCCCACCCAGAGATGGCGGACAAAATAGCTCAGCAGCTGAGTGTACAGCTCACTGAGCCGCGTCTCCAGGCCGGATTTACCGGCGGTGTGTTTTTTCGCCTTTTTCTCCGCCTTTTTCAACGCGTGCTGATGAACCTTTTTCTCGTCCAGCAGAAAATAGCACAGCAGAGGCACCAGAGTAATGGCAATGACCAGGGAGCCCAGAATCAGAAAGGAAATAGTCAGGCAGAAGTCGTCAAACAACATGCCGGCCATCCCGCCGGTGAGCCCCAAGGGCAGGAATACGGCCACGGTGGTAAGGGTAGAGGCGGTGAGGGAGGTAAAGACCTCGCTGGTGCCCTCAACGCAGGACTCCAGGCGGCTGCGCCCCTCGGCGGAGTAGCGGTAGATGTTCTCCAGCACCACGATGGAGTTGTCCACAATCATGCCCACACCCATCGCGATGCCCCCCAGAGACATCATGTTCAGGGTGAGGTGAAACACATTCATCAGTACAAACACCGTGAGGATACACACAGGCATGGACACGGCGATAGTGGCGGTAGCCCCCCACCGGCGCAGGAAGAGGAAGACTACCACGGCGGCCAGAATAACACCCATAATGATATTTTGAACGGCGGCGTTTACGGCCATGTTGATGTAGTCGGAGGCAGTGTACAGCACATTGTAGACAATTGTGCTGTTGCGCCGGTGGAGCTGGGCCATCTCCTCCACCACGGCATCGGCAGTAGCCACCTCATTCGCTCCCGACTGCTTGGATACCTGGAGCACCACACATGGGCTGCCGTCTGTCTTGGCCACAGCCTCAGGGTCGCCGGTCTCCAGGGTCACATTGGCCACCTCGGACAGGCGCACCGTCCCTCCGGTCTGGAGAGGAAGAATCAGGTTGGCCACATCCTCCACCGTCTGAAATTTGGCGTCGGTGGTGACAGTGAGGGTCTGGGTGCCGTTTCGCATGTCGCCTCCAGGGAAGAGCAGGTTTTCCGCTGTGAGCATCTGGGCTATATAGGCGTTGGACAGTCCCAGGCCAGCGGCTCGGGTGGGGTCTACCTCCACGGAGACCTGCTGCTCCACACCGCCGGCGATCGTCACTTGGGCCACCCCGTCAATCCGCTCCAGGGCGGGGGCCACCGTGTCCTCGGCCAGGGCCTGCAGGTCGGCCAAGTCCTCCCCCTGAAGGGCAACAATGGCGGAGGGCATCAAATCGCCGATGTTAAGGTTGACAATGATGGGCTCTATGGCTCCATCGGGGAGAGACAGCCGGTCAAACTGTTCCCGCAGCTTGGTGGCAGCGATGTCCAGGTTTGTGCCTTCCACGTAGGTGATTTGCAGCTGACTGGCACCGTCGGAGGAGCTGGATCTTACCCCCTCCACCCCGGATACCGACATAATCGCCGACTCCAAAGGACGGGTAACCAGCTCCTCCATATCGCTGGGACTGGCCCCGTTGTAATAGCACATCACCACGGCGGCAGGGGCCTCCATATCAGGCAGGAGGGCCATTTGCAGCTGTGTGGTAAACACCACACCAAAGATGGAGATCATAATCACCGCCATCAGAGTAGTGACTTTGTGCTTGATACAGAATTTTGCGATATTCCTCACCGGACTCAGCCCTCCCCGGAGACGACGCGCACCGCGTCGCCGTCAGACAAATAGGCCTGGCCCACAATCACCAGCTGGTCTCCAGCTTCCAGGCCTGAGGTGACCTCGGTGACGCCATTGCTCGTCAAACCGGTACTGATCTGTGTATAGCGGGCAGTCCCGTCCGCCGCTACAAAAACATACTGTACGCCGTTGCTGTTCAGAATGGCCTCGGTGGGGATGACAACGGCATCGGCAGAAGTGTCGGTGCGGAAAGAGACGTCGGCAAACATGCCGGACAGCAGTCCGGAGACATCCTCGTTGATTGAGACAGTGACACTGTACAGTTTGGTCTGCATATTGGCGGCCAGATCAATGCTCTTGATTGTGCCTACCACATTGATACCCAGGGAACTGATCGATATGTCTACCTCATCTCCCCGGTTCAGCTTGGGTACCAGGGCCTCAGAGACGGAGACAGCGACCTCCATCCGGTCCACCCCATCAATCACGGCCACCGGGGCGGAGGCTGTGACAAAGCCACCCTCCGTGGCGTTCAGGGAAATGATTGTGCCGTCAGCGGGAGCGATCACATTGCCCTGAGCATCCACATGCTCCAGAACGGCGTCCAGCTGCTCCACATTGGATTTGTAGCTCTGCATCCCGGCCTCCAGCTGAGCCAGCGTAGAGGAGCGCTGAGCCTGGGCGGACTGGAGGGAAAGCTCCGCCTGATCAATCTCCAATTGAGAAGCGGCGCCGATCTCAAACAGGGCTTTCAGGTCATTGACATTCTTCTCCGCCAGGGCGATCTGCTTATCGAAAATGGCTGCTTGGTCCCGGTAGCTCTGGGCGGCGGAGTTATAGCTGATGCTGGCCGCGCTGTAGGAGGAGAGGGTACTGGACAGGTCCAGAGAGCACAGGGCCTGACCGGCGGAAACGGTGTCCCCTACCTCCACATAGACAGCCAAACACTGGGCGTTGGCAGTGACAAATACAGACTCCTGCCCGTCAGTGACCACCCGGCCGGACACCTTGTTCTCGGTGGATATGGAATCTACCGTTACCTCCTGCACCTGAACAGCCACACCGGCGGGGGTGTTCCCAGCCGGATCGGAACCGTCTGGAGCGCCGCCCTCGCCGCCGGACTGGCAGGCGGCGAGGCTCAGAATCAGAGCGGCAGACAGGGCGCCGGCAAAAATCTTTTTCTGCTTCATGGAATAGTCTCCTTTAATTCATAATTCCGTAGTCCACGGCCCAGCGGTAGGTATTATAGGCGGAAAACAGATCGTTTTCCCCGGCGGCTACCTTTTCTCCCGCCTGCTTCAGCTTGTCTTCGGCCTCCAGAAGTCCGTTCTGAGACAGTGTGCCCTGACTCTGCTTCAACTGGGCCACAGCATAGTTGTCCTGCTCCACGGCCAGGGCAGTTTTGGCGGCATCCAGAATCTGCCGGTAATCCTGTACCTTAAGATAGAGATTGCGCAATCCCAGTTCAAAGTTCTGAATTGTGTTATCATAGGTATATTTGGCAGTATACCAGTTATGGCGGATGCGCATATAATCACTGTCATCCTTTTTATAGGTGTAACCAAACTCTCCGCCATGGCCGTTGTAGGTCTTTAGCTCTTCCTGCATGGTCTCGGTGGCCTGATAGATATCCCAGCTGTTCTCTTTAGCCTTCTCCAAATCTTTCTCCAGGTCCATACGATCCAAATCCTTGTTCGTTACCTTAGGCAGAGTATTCAACGATATCCTGCCAGTGATGTCTGCCCCAATCAGCAATTCAAACTGGCCTTTATAGGTATCCAGATTCATCCTCAGTGTAGACAGGCCGCTATCCAAAGCTGCCCGTCCCGACCGGGCCTGCTTCAGGGTCATGGAAGAGATATGGCCCAGCTGATAGCGCAGATCCAGCTCAGTCAGCTGACGGTCCAGGGCGGTCAGCTGACGCTCTAAACCGTCTTCTTGCAGCTCCATGGCAGCCAAAGCAATATATGTGGCCTCCCCCGCCATGATAATCTGGTTTTGCAGACTCTGAAGTTGACGCTTGGTATCGGCGTTGTTCTCCTGCATGTCGCCTTCTGTAATATCGTCAAACTGTTTTCGGACGGCGTCATAGGCGCGGTCCAGCTGGTCATAGGCGCTGTGATACTCATAATCGCTCATGATGCCGGCCTGGATCAACTGTTTTGAAGATGTTACCAGGTTCCACTGATTTTTGGCTAACTCATTGAGCTGATAGCGCAGTTGATCCTTCAGCTTATCATAGTCAATTTCATCAATAATCTCGATGCTCTCCTGAAGCGCCTTGATCTGTAGGTTACCCTCGCGCATCCGGCGCTCTACGTTAGAAAAAGAAATGGAGCCCACCGGATCCGGTATGTACTCTTCAAAGGAGGTATCGAAGCTTCCCTTCTCTTCTTCGGTGCCGGACTGCTCTTCAGATTGGAGGGGGGGCTCCTCCGGTGAGACGGTCATTTCATCTGGTGTATGGATGGTTTCCGGCTGAGATGCGGAGGTGTCCGGGGCGGGCATGTCTCCTCCTTCCACGGCCAGGGCAGTAATTCCCAGCAGGGAAATGCCCAGCGCCGCTGTCAACAGCAGAGCTATGGTTCGTTGTTTCATGTATGTTCCTCCTCATATCCATCTGCCGCCCCGCCATAGCGGAGCAGATCGGTGCGTATCTTGGTCAGCTCTCGCACCTGAGACACCTGAGCCGGGTCCTGGAGAGTCTCTACCACGGCAAAGGCCAGCACTGCGCAGGTCAGGTGAAACACTTGGTTGGCATACTCCCGGTTCTGCCGCCGGAGCCTGGAGGTGTCAATCACTTCCCAAAGCTGATCTGGCAGAAAATGTTTGGACCCGCCCATAAAGCTCTGCAGATCCATCCCTTTATTCAGCGTCATTATTTTTATGAACAATGTTAGCATGGGATCTGTGTATCCATGATGACCTATGAAATGGTCATAGGCCATAGCAGGTAAGGCAAACAAATCACCTCGTGCCTCAACAAGAATATCCCGCAGCAGGGAGACAAAATACTCCCGCATATCTTCCAATAGGAAGTGAATCAGATCCTCTTTGTCCTCAAAATACTGATAAAAGCTTCCCCGTGGAATATGAGCAGTGGCAATAATCCGGTTGATGGATATGTCAGCAAACCGCACTGTTGTTAATTCTGTCCAGCAGGCATCCATCAGCCGATCCCGTTTCTCTTCTGGCAGACGGAAAAACGTTGTGGTTGGCACAGTTCTCCTCCTCTCATGACAAGTTGTCGTAAAATGACAGACTGTCACAAATTATACAGAAGCGCTTCTTAACTGTCAAGGCAGGATTTGTGAAGCTTTTGTTAAAATATTGGATTTGACCTTGGGGAGGCTTGTTGGCTATATCCCGTCTACCAAAAGTCTACCAAAAGCGCCCCCAATCTCTTGCGGTGCAAGAGATTGGGGGCGTCCTGCTTTTTGGGAT
>CAMTMZ010000048.1 GCA_947073765.1 uncultured Bacillota bacterium
CGTTCAAATTGAGCATCCATGTATGTCCTCATACCAACAATGGGAATATATTTTGCGTTGGATAGGAGTTTGTCCACCGCTGCCCTGCCCCATTTCGGATTACCAGACGGGGATGGGATGCCCTTTGCATGAAGCATATCCACAATTTTGCCCAAACTGGCACCAGCAAGATAGTATTCAAATATGCTGCGGACAGCATCCGCCTTTTCTTCATGCACAATGATTTCCTCATTAACTAAAACATAGCCATACGGAAGTTTCATTGTATCCTCACTTTCTTAAACACAAATAAAAGCAGGTTTAAATGAGAATGACCTCACCCAAGCCTGCACTAAAGCATCTTAAAATATGTGATTATAAACAATTCATAGAGTGATTTTACATCATATTTGCCAATTTTCGATTAAACCTGCGTATAAGTGACATTATAAGTAGGCTTTGTCCACTGTTACGAAACGGGGTGAAATCATTGTCTCCACGCTCACTGTCCACCCCATCATTGACGGCAATGAATCGCACATCATAGCTGGGAAAAACGATTTCCGTATAACGACCGACCTGCAAGTAGTCCCGTCCAAAACGGCTCATGTCCTTGACGATCCAAGTGCCTACTAAGCCCTGCTCCACCAGAGAAAGTCCTTCCTGGACCCCAGGCCGGTTGAAGTTCGTCCCGGTATAGCCGTCATCAACCAACACGCGGATGTTAGTAAAGCCTCGTTCTGCTGCATACCTGGTCAAAATGGACCTTTGATTTGCAATCGAATTTGACTCGCCGTCAAGGGCATCCTCATTACTTAAACGGCAGTACAAAATCGTGATTTTCTGCTGATCCACGTCATTTTCTCCTTTCTTATGTGGGTCAGCTGACAGTATCGTAGTGCATGGATCGATATTAACATAACTTTTTGCATTTGTCATTAGGAAATCGACCCGTTCTCTGAAAAAATGAGGCGCTTGACCTTGTTGGCCAGCGTCTCATTTCCATCACACTCTGTTTTGACGATGTACCAAGTATTTCCGATTTTCCGTTCAACAATGTCACAGAATGGATTCTGGGGCTCGTCCCAAAGACCAGCAGGAGGGAAAACCATAGGCTCATAGCAGGCACAAAGGTCAATAGGTTCATACACATAGCTCTTGAAATATTCGTCAAAATCAATTATCATTCAATTACCTCTCAAATTGTTTTGTATGATGCTCGCTTTGGTACGCTTGTAGGATTTCCGGTGGGATATGATCCACTGTCCGGCGCAGTTCCTCCAGTTCTTGAAGCTGCTGCGACACCTCCAACTGGCGTTTGATGCTCTCCTTGCTGGAATTGACTTGCTTTTTCAATCCAGTGTTCTCAGCCTGGAGCGCTTTATAGGCGGCATCATACTTCCGCATCTGCGTCTGCATCCGCTCTACGCCGGGGATGTACTGCTCCAGCAGGGCCTCAATCTCAGCACTTTTCTTCTTGGCGTTGAGAGGATTGACCTCCCCCAGCAACTTCATCAGCATATCCCGCTGGCGGTTGAGATGTGCCGCCTCCTTGAACAGACGGGGCGGAATGTGTGTCCTGCCAGTTTCGCTGGCACTTTCGCCCCGCTCCAGATCAGGATACTTCCTGACCATGTGTTTCCAAAAACTATCCTGCCACCATGTCAGTTTCTTCTTGTTTCCGACAATATCCTTGGCACTCAACCGCTTGTCCGGTGTCAGCGGGACAAAGGATAGGTGCATATGAGGCGTTTTCTCGTCCATATGAACCACGGCGGAGATAATCGTACTTTTATCCTGATGTTTCGTAATAAAACGAACCGCTTCTTCAAAGAATGTCCGAATTTCAGCCCTTTTCTTCCCTTTGAAAAACTCTGGGCTGGCCGTCACCAGGGCTTCGACCACCCGAACGCTGTCCTTTCGAGTACGGCATCCGGCCTCGGCAATCTGTTTCTCAGCCTCGGCACGGTATTTCCGCTCTGGCTGGACAAGATGGTAATTGAGATGACTGCGACTAACATCCACATCGGGATTACTGGCGTATTTCTCCTTTTTTCGCTCGTTATGGGCCTCAATTTGCCCGATTTCCGGTCCCTTGTACTTGGCAAAGCGGAGAATGGCATACTGCGGCTTCTGCATCGCGCTCACCGCCTACCCTCAAGCTGTGCCGTAAGCCTATCCGCCGCTTCACGCAGCTTATTGGCTTGAATCCGGGCAGTTTCCGTCTGTTCGTCAGTAAAGTCAGGACTGGCCGCTAAAAGCGAGGAAAGCCGCTCAAATTCATTAAGAATCAGACTTGAACTTTCCATAAAGCTGTCAAAGGATGAGGGAGTATCAGCCCCGGCGGTTTCCGGTTCTCCCTGCTTCAAATATGTGTTCACCGATTTGATCTCGCTGGACAGGAACTGCGCGGCGCACTCAGCCTGACGGTCCGGCTCCAAGCGGGCCAGCTTCATCAGCTCACTCCGGGGAGGCTGCTTATTCATTTTTTTGAGAATCTCACTGGCTTTCGGTGTCAGATGTTCGGCCAGATACAGGTGGCGCTCAACAGTCCTGGTCGAAACACCCAGCTTTTCAGCGGTATCTTCCACAAAAGATTTCACTTTGGGTTCGCACGACACATTGTCGCTCGAACGTTGGTGATTGCTCACATGGCCGGGACGGTTCCGGGCAATCGTCTCTGGATGCAGAGTTTCATAGAGTTTCTTCCGGCGGGCAAGCAGACTGCTCACTTCTGTGTTGGTCAGACTTCTGCGGATCACATTCTCGTCGATCTCCGCCAGTTCCGCCCGGATGCTGTCAATACTGCATACAGTACATTCGATTTCAGCCCAATCCAGCAGCTTCGCCGCTTCCAGCCGGTGTAGCCCGGCAATCAGGGTGTGGCTGCTGTCAACTGTGATTGGATTGAGCAGGCCCACGTCGGCTATGCTTTTAGATAACTCGTCGATATGGGTTGGGTCGGCCTCCCGCCGTCCGGGGTTGATTTTGATTTCGCTGATTGGAATACGCAATGATTTGATACCTCCTAAGTTGATTTGACAAATGTTTTTGCGTATTTCAATATACCGGAAAATCGTCTATAGCCTTTAATTCCTGCATAAATGCCCGAAAAAACAAATCAGCCAGGAAATCCTGCAAAAATGCAGTTTCCTGGCTGACCCCAAATTATGATGTTATTTTACAATATTCGACATTCAATCGAGCGAATATATGGTAAGATAAGCAGAAAGGGGTGGATATATGGCAAATATGTTATCGGATACCACGGGACGCCGCATTACCGGGCTTCGTGAACGTGAGGATATGACCCTGGATGAGTTAGCGGCTAAAATCGGCATCAACGCCACTACACTGGGCCGCATAGAGAAGGGCCAGACGCAGAAGATCAACAGTGATGTGCTGGTGGCGCTGGCACGAGAGTTCAGCGTCTCCACTGACTTTCTGCTGGGTCTGACCAGTATCCCCGAGCGCAAAAACTATGACGTAAGTGAGTTGGGCCTCTCAGCACAGTCGGTACGGAACCTTTACACGCAGAGGGTCGATACAGATGTGGTCAACCGCTTGCTGGAACATCCACGATTTGCCACGCTGACTGCTATGATTGCACAATATCTGAACGATACCTTTGCCGCTGGAGCAGCTGTGCAGAACCAAATCTTTGCGTCTATGAGCGAATTGCTGGTGGGTGCAGGGCAACGAGAGGTGGCACAAGCTGTCAATTTGTCCAAAGTCCCACCTCATCAAGTAGAACTAACAAAAATCCAGACTGTGTTTATGAATATGCTGAAAGAAATGAAACATGATGTCGGTTCAGACCTGGGAACTGCCAAAAACGTAACAAAAGAAGTTGTTGAGCGGATGATGGATGAGTTGTCAAAAGGCCAAGAAGCACCATTGACTTCCATCACGCCAGATCAGGTCACCGATGCCATTTTACATACGGTGGGCGATGAAATTGATCGGGAGAAGCTGGCAGAGCTCCGGCGTGGGCTGGTTTCGCTCTTTGAAAATCTGCCCAAGGCAAATGATACAAGCGGCCAGTAAGTGGCTTTACTTCGCGCCCAGACGGGTGGCTCGCAGGCCCGATTATCGGCCCGCTGGCGATGTCGCTGCGGCGGGACGGGGGCTGTATATACCTTTTGTCCCTCCCAAAATCAGGCAGTGGGATGATTGCTGCCGCTCCATCCCACTGCCTGATTTCCTGGTGCGGGAAAGTGACTGCGCCAGACCGCGCCGCCCCTTTCCCGCGCCAGCCGGGACAAAAGGTATAACACACTAGACTTTCTCCGAAAGTCGTGTGCCAAGAGGGGAGGTCTCCCCCCTTGGATTCCCCCTCCATTTTCGGGGCGTTGGGTACCCATGCTGCCAGATCGCAGCCTGGATACCCCGCCCCGAAAATGCTAACAACTCCACGGTTCTGCATCCGCAGAGCCGTGGAGTTGTTACTGCTCGTCTGGAATATATTCAGCAATATCTTCCAGACGGCAATCAAGGACCGTACACAATTTGTTCAGTGTCTTGGTTTCCATGTTGTCGTTTGCCCGCAAGCGCCGGATGGTCTTGCTGTCGACACCGCACTTTTCCCTTAATTGGTGTGTGGAAAAGCCGTTTTCCTTCATCATATCCCACAGTTTATCGGAAATAAGAAATAGTTTTGACTTTGCAATTTGTTTTTGTAAAATAATGCTTATATGAGACGGCCCGGAAAGGAGAAATTAGAAATGTAAAAAATCGAAAAGCCCCAAAAGCCTTTGATCCTCTACTGCTTTATCGTCTTAGTGGTCATGATCCTGCTGAATACCCTGCTGTTTCCCCGCCTGATGCGCCAAGAGATCACGCAGGTGGACTACGGCACCTTCCTCACCATGCTGAAGGTAGCCGTGGCCCAGGTGGAGCAGGACGTCATCTACTTCGTTGACACCTCCGAGGAGCCTGGCCTGTACGCCAGATCACCTTCCATGACCCCAGCCTGGTGGATCGCCTGTGGGAGAGCGGCTGCGTGTTCGACAAGGTGAGGCCAAAGGAGATGAACCCCATCCTCAGCTTCTTCCCGACCTTCAGGGCCGCGAGGCCATCCTAAAGGTTCACGCCGCCAAGGTGAAGCTGGCGGAGAATGTGGACTTTAACACCATCGCCTGTGCCGCCTCCGGGGCCTCCGGTGCGAAGTTGGCCAACATGGTCAACGAGGCCGCCCTGCGGGCCGTACGCCAGGGACGGAGGCTCGCCACCCGGGAGGACCTCCAAGAGAGCATCGAGGTGGTCATTGCCGGGTATCAGAAGAAGAACAAAATCCTCTCCGACCACGAGCGGATGATTGTCTCTTACCACGAAATCGGCCGCGCCTTGGTGGCGGCGCTCCAGACCCACTCCGCCCCGGTGGCGAAGATCACCATCATCCCCCGCTCCCTTTTCAGTCACCTTTGAGCGTAAGGTTGTCCGCACGGGCCGCAAACCAACCCCCCAAAGAAAGCATCACTTTTTCTGCCTTTCCTTCAACCGCTGTAACTCTATATACTCCACAACAGCTTCTCTTCCATGTTCGCTTAAAGAAAGTATATCCTGCACCAGCTTCTCACAAGTACAATCACGAGTGACATATACCATCTCCAAAGGCTTCTTTTCATCATAGGAACACCGCCCGATTAGATAATCAGCAGACACACTATAGTATTTTGCCAGCGTGATAAAATGCCGCAGCGGAAATTCATATTCTCCCGTCTCATACTTGGAATAATGCTGCTGAGAAATTCCCAAAACGGCTGCTATATCACTTTGAGAGTAATCGTGATCTTCCCGCAGTTCCCGAAACAATTCCATCACGCTTTTCAATGTCAGTCCCACCTTTTTCAAGGAGCGTATCATACATATAATTCAATACAAAAAGGGGACGATGGAAGTGACAACATTATCTTTCTGTTGACCACTTGCATTTCCAAGAAAAACAGAGTATCATTGTCTATCATAGAGTTTGAAAGGAGCGTTCAGGTTGAGCAGGCACACAGTAGAAGTTTCGGAAAAGCAAAGCCCGATGGAACGGATTGCGGCTTTTATTGTGGACAAACGCAAAGCCTTTTACCTGTTGTACATCGGAGCAGCTATTTTCTGCGTCTTTTCCAGCGGCTGGGTGGCGGTGAACGACGATCTGACCAGCTACTTGTCTGACACCACCGAGACCCGGCAAGGGTTGACCGTGATGGAGGCGGAGTTTGTCACCTTTGGCACCAGCCGCATTATGGTGGACAATATCTCCTACCGTCAGGCGGAGAGCTTGGCGGAGCAGATAGAGATGATGGAAGGTGTAAAATCGGTGGAGTTCAACGGTTCCAGGGACCACTACACCAACGGCTCCGCCCTGTTTTCCATCACCTACGACGGGACCGCCACTGACCCGGTGAGTCTGGAGGGATTGGATGGTGTCAAAGCCCTTCTGGACGGGTATGACGTCTATATCACCGGCGACACCGGCGACTCCGCCTCTGAAAGTCTGAACGCCGAGATGCAGGTGGTCATGGTGATTGCCGTGGTCATCATCCTGGTGGTGCTGCTGTTCACCTCCCACACCTATATGGAGATCCCGGTGCTACTTATGACCTTTGGCATGGCGGCACTGATGAACAAGGGCACCAACTTTATCTTTGGCGAAATATCCTTTGTCTCCAACTCGGTGGCGGTGGTCCTCCAGCTGGCCCTGGCCATTGACTACGCCATCATCCTCTGCCACCGGTACACCGAGGAGCGGGAGCAGCTGGAGGCCCGGGAGGCGGTGGTGGCCGCCCTGAGCAAGGCCATTCCGGAGATTGCCGGCTCCTCCATGACCACCCTGTCCGGCCTGGGGGCCATGTGCTTCATGCAGTTCGGGATTGGTCAGGATTTGGGCCTGGTGCTGATGAAGTCCATTGTGCTCAGCCTGCTGGCCGTGTTTACCCTGATGCCCGGGCTGCTGCTCAGCTTCAGCAGTTTGATCGACCGCACCCACCACCGGAATTTTGTGCCCAAAATCACCGCCTGGGGCCGGCTGGCGGTGAAAACCCGTTTTGTCATGCCGCCCCTGTTTGTGGTGCTTCTGATTGGCGGTTTTGTGTTCGCCAACCGCTGCCCCTACGCCTACGGGCAGACCGAGCTGACCACCTTCCGCCAGAGCGACGCCCAGATTGCCCAGCAGCGGGTGAACGAAACCTTTGGCCGGGTGAACACCCTGGCGGTTATCGTGCCCAAGGGGGACTATGAGCAGGAGGGCCGGCTGCTCCGGGAACTGGATCGTATGCCCGAGACGGACACGGTGCTGGGCCTGGCCAATGTGGATGCCATGGACGGCTATGTCCTCACAGACCGGCTGACACCCCGGCAGTTTGCCGAGCTGACCGATCTGGATATTGAGGTGGCCCGGCTGCTCTACTCCGCCTACGCCGTGGACCAGGAGGACTACGGACAGGTAGTTTCCGGCCTGGACAGCTACGGCGTACCCTTGATTGATATGTTCCTGTATGTCTATGACATGATGGACGAGGGCTACATCTCTCTGGACGCGGACATGACTGAGACCATTGAGGACCTCCACGTCCAGCTGACCGACGCCCAGCTGCAATTGAAGGGGGAGAACTACAGCCGTCTGGTCTTACAGCTCAACCTGCCCGAGGAGGGGGAGGAGACCTTCACTTTTCTGGACACTCTGCATGAAATTGTGGGCCGTTACTACCCGGAAAATTCCCTCCTGGTGGGCAACTCCACCAGCGATTTTGACCTGTCCGCCTCCTTCGGCAACGACAACATGCTCATCAGCATTTTGACCATCGTATTCGTCATTCTGGTGCTGGTGTTTACCTTCAAATCCGCCGGGCTTCCGGTGCTGTTGATCCTGGTCATCCAGGGCAGTGTCTGGATCAACTTCTCCTTCCCTTACTTACAGAAGGAACCCCTGTTCTTCCTCAGCTATCTGGTGGTCAGCTCCATCCAGATGGGCGCAAATATTGACTACGCCATTGTCATCGCCAACCGCTATGTGGAGCTGAAACAGACCATGTCCCTCAAGGATGCGGTTATCGAGTCGCTGAATGAGGCTTTCCCCACCATTATTACCTCAGGCACTATTTTGGCCTCCGCCGGCGTGGCCATCGGCCTGCTGTCCACCACAGCCTCCATCGCCTCCATCGGCGTGTGTCTGGGCCGGGGCACGTTAATCTCCATCTTCCTGGTGATGGGTATCCTTCCCCAGATTCTGCTGCTGGGCGACACCATCATTGAAAAGACTGCCTTTACCCTGAAGACCCGGCATCCCGTCCAGACCCACACCGGCAGTCTGCTGGTGGACGGCCACGTCCGGGGATACATCTCCGGCATGGTGGACGCCGATTTCAGCGGCATCCTCCATGGCAGCATCAATGCGGCGGTGGCAACGGGGGCTGTCCGGCCGGAGGAGCCGCCCCAACCAGCGGCAATCCCTGCGGGAAAGGGGGCGGATTCTCATGCGTAAACGTGTCGACCGGCTGTTCCCCATCCTTCTGGCGGTCTGGATTCTGACCTCGCTGGTCCTGCCCGCCTGGGCCACGGAGGAAAGCACTGTCACCATCTCCAACGTAGCGGACCTCCAGCGTTTCGGGAAAAACTGCGCTCTGGACACCTGGTCCCAGGGCAAGACTGTTACCCTCACCGCCGACCTGGACCTGAGCGGGGTGGATTTCACCCCCATTCCCACCTTCGGCGGCACCTTTTTAGGCCAGGGACACACCATCTCCGGGCTGTGTCTCACCTCCGCCGGTTCCACCCAGGGGTTGTTCCGCTATATCCAGCCCGGCGGGCTGGTACGGGACTTGACCGTCAAGGGTACGGTGGCCCCCGGGGGTACCCGCTCCACCGTGGGAGGCATCGTGGGCAACAACGCAGGAACCCTGCAAAGCTGTGCCTTTCACGGCGTGGTTCAGGGGGATGCCACCGTGGGCGGCATCGCCGGATACAACAGCATCACCGGTGAGATTACCGGTTGTTCCGTCTCCGGTTCTGTCAGCGGCAAGAATATCACCGGCGGCATTGCGGGCCGGAATTTGGGGTTGCTGCTCAAATGTGAAAGCAGCGCCGGAGTGAATCTGACCCGGAAGGAAACCAATGTGGACCTGATGGACGCGGATACGGCTGCCATCCTGGAGGAGCGGGCCGCGGCGGACGACGAAACCTACCACTTGCTGGACGACTGCTTTGATACCGGTGGCATCGTGGGCTATTCCAGCGGCGTGGTGCAGAGCTGCGTCAATCGCGGCACGGTGGGCCACCCCCATGTGGGGTACAACACCGGCGGCATCGCCGGGCGGCAGGACGGCTATCTGTCCGGCTGTACCAACAGCGGCACCGTCTACGGACGGAAGGACGTGGGCGGCATTGTGGGCCAGGCGGAGCCCTATGTGCTTGTGGACCCTGGCCGGGACACGCTGGAGCAGCTGCGCCAGGAGCTGAACACCCTGGAAAACCTGATTAACCGCGCGCTGGACGACGCGGAGCGCACCGGAGACAGCGTCTCCGCCCAGCTCAGCGCCATGGGAGACTACGCCGGCAGCGCCAAGGACAGCACCAAGGAGCTGCTGGACCGGGTTTCCGATTTTACCGACGAGAACATCGGCACCATCAACACCCTGTCCGCCGACATCACCGGCGCGCTGGACAAAATTTCTCCCGCCCTGGACGATCTGTCCGACGTGGGCGGGCGGCTGGAGCGCCTGTCCCGCCAGCTGGGGGACGCTTTGGATTCTCTGGGCGGCGCGGTGGACACCGGCGATCGGGCCGCGCGGGACCTGCGTCTCGCGGTGGAGAAGCTGCGGCAGTCCGCCTCCGGGCTGACCACGGCGGTAAGCCGGCTGGAACGCGCGCTGGACGCCTTTCAAGGCTTTCTGGATTTGGGAAGCGGCTCCATCTCCGTCAGCTCTCTTCTGGCGGCGCGGGAGGAGCTGCGTCAGGCATTCCGCGCCCTGCGGGGAGTGGGGGATGATCTGGATGATGCCCTGTCTCAGCTCCAGCAGGCCCTGAGCCGCTCCGGCGCTCTGTCCAGCCAGCTGGGAGACGCCCTGGATACACTGGAGGAGGCCTCTGACACCTCCGCCGTCATCGGGCGGCTGCTGCGCCGGGCGCTGGATACCATTGGCGATGCGGTGGATACGCTCACCGAGGACGGTCCTGCGGAGTTCACCCCCCTGGGGGAGGACTTCCGGCAGGCCGGCGACAGCCTTTATGATGCCATGAGCGGCCTGCTGGAGGAGATGGACGGGCTGAACAGCGCCCTTCAGACCGGGAACGGCACCCTGACCGCCGACCTGCGGGCCATCAACCGGCAGTTTAACGCGGTATTCACCCTTCTGCTGGACGCAATGGATGACGCTAGGGACACCGCTGAAGGCGGCCTGGAGGGCATCATTCAGGACACCTCCGATGAGGACATCTCCGCCACCCGGGAGGGCAAGGTGGCGGACTGCTCCAACCTGGGAACCGTGGAGGGAGACCGCAACGTGGGCGGCATTGCCGGTGCCGTGGCCATTGAATTCGACCTGGACCCGGAGGACGACACGACCGGCCGGTTCTCCTTTGGCAGCAGCTACGAGACCAAGGCGGTGCTGATGAACTGCGTCAATCGTGGGGCCGTCACCGGCAAGAAGGACTGCGTGGGCGGTCTGGCGGGGCGCATGGACCTGGGTACTGCCTTGGAGTGCCAGAATTACGGCCCGGTAGCCAGCACCGGCGGGAACTATGTGGGGGGTGTGGCCGGCTATGCGGACGCCTCCATCCGCAGCTGCCATGTCAAGAGCACCCTGTCCGGAGAGAATTACGTCGGCGGCATTGCCGGCTGGGCCAGCCGTCTGCGGGACTGCCGTGCCATCGTCACAATCGAGGAAGGCACGGAGTATCTGGGAGCCATTGCCGGCGGCATAGAGACGGATGGGGCGCTGTCCGGCAATCTCTTTGTAGACACCGGCACCGCCGGGGTGGACGGCGTCAGCTACGCGGGGCGGGCCGAGCCCATCCCCTTTAACGCGCTGAGCCAGCTGCCCGATATTCCGCCAGAGTTCACCGCCTTTACGCTGACTCTGGTGGCGGAGGAAAAAACGGTGGCGCAGATTCCCTTCCTCTACGGGGAGGACCTGTCCAGGCTCGACCTGCCCCCTGTGCCAGAGCTGGAGGGCAATTACGGCGTCTGGCCGGAGTTTGATGTCTCCGGCCTGCGCTCCGACCTGACCGTGAACGCGGTCTATACCCCTTGGGTTACTGTGGTGGCCAGCCGGGAGCTGTCCGGAAAGCTGGCCCTGGCCCTGGCGGAGGGACAGTTTACCGGGGACGCCGTTCTCCATGTGACAGACAGCGTCCAGGTTCCGCCCCAGGAGGCGGGGGAGCAGGCCGTCGTGTGGGACGTCGTTCTCGCTGGAGCGGAGCCAGAGGATTCCGTTCCTTTGCGGCTGTTAAGCCCTGACAGCGGTACCCATGTCTGGCAGTATCAGAACGGCCAGTGGCAACAGGTGGAAGCCGTCCAAAACGGACAGTATCTATTGCTGACCATGACCGGAACCCAGGGCACTTTCTGTATCCAATCTGCTCGGAGCGCACTGTGGCTGATCCCCGCTGTCGTGGGCGGTTTGGCTGCCTTGGCAGCACTCGTGCTGATTGTCGGCAAACACAAGAGAAAGGCCGCCAAGGCTCAGAAAGGAAAAGAGGAGCCAGCATCGAAATAAAATGCCCCGCTCGCTGGATAGACTTATTTCATCCGGCAAATCGAATCCCGGCAAAAAGAGCAGGGGCGCAGTACCGGCCTGGACCATATTCTGCCGCTATAGACTCAAAGCCGCCGTATCACGGAGAAACGTGATACGGCGGCTATTCGTACTCTGAATCCACTATATTCCAGCCACCGCGCGGCGCAGAGAGCCAGGCAGACGGGACCGATGGCACACACTTGCTTGGTAAACTTCTAATAAGCACAAAGATGGGCTGTGGATAATTTATAAATCCATAACCCATCTTGCGCTTTTGCACTACGAATTGTCAGCCAACAGTCTCCTTGCGTGAGTTCCTTACCACTATTAACGCAAGATCACGCCGGTTTTTCCGTATCTGTTAGTAGCTCCGGTTTGCCAAGCGGAATCCGGATTTTACCCACATAGGTAAAGTAGACTTCAATCGTGACATGCTTCTTACCGCCGATTTTCTCCGGGCTGTGGATCACGATTTTTTCAATCAGCTCATTTACCGTAGCTGCGTCCAGCTCCTGCAAATCAGAATACCGGTCAGCAAGCTGGAGGAAACGCCCCACATCGGCAATTTGTCCGGCTTCATTTTCAATTTCCCGTTCCAGTGAAACAGCAAGCCGCTGAATCTCCGCCTGCTCCGTCTCATACTGTGCCGAGAGCTTTTGAAAGCGAAAGTCACTTAATTTCCCAAGCACGGAATCTTCAGATAAACTTTGTCAAGGGTGTTTTAGAAAAAATAGAATTATCACCAAAGGGCGAATGGTTCTAAAGCTGT
>CAMTMZ010000049.1 GCA_947073765.1 uncultured Bacillota bacterium
TATTTTATTTTGGAGACCAAGGGAACGACCAATCTGTTTGACCTTCGCACTCCAGAGCAGCTCAAAATCCGCTGCGGGAAAAAACACTTCGAGGCGCTGGAAAATGGCGTGGAGATGCAGGCGGTGAAAAACTGGAGCGAGTTTAAAGTGCAAATATAGAGTTAAATATCATATTTTAAGTACAAGAGGGCGGCAACCGAAGATATATCGGTTGCCGCCCTCTTGCAGTGCTCTGAACGATTATTTTGTTGTTGTCCTTGTGCGGGGGGACCCTTCCGGACGGCGGGTGTTTCACCGCTTCTTTATGCCTTTCCAGCCTTGCTCTCAGTTTTGGCCGCAGCTTTGGCGGGCTTGGGGGTCTCCACCCCCTTGGCGGTGTTGACCGCCTGAACCACGCCCCTGCCCTGGTCGTTGGCCTCCTTAGCGTGCTTCTCCACGTCCATCCGGTTCTTGGGACTTCTCACCAGACAGCCGGCGCCTTGCACACATCCCCCCTCGCAGGCCATGCCCTCAATAAAGTTGCCCTCCAGGCGGCCCACCTTCAGCTTCATCAGGGCCGCCTCACAGGCGGCGGTGCCGCTGCAGGGGACTGGCTTGAGGTCAAATTCGATATTTTTCTCCTTCAGGGCCGCGGCCACAGCCTCAGCCACACCGCCGCTGCGGGCAAAGTTGCGGCCGTAGCCGCTGGCCTCGTCCAGCGCGGCCTCCTCCAGCTTCTCCAGCTCAATGTCCCGGGACTGGAACAGGGCGAACAGCTCCTCATAAGTCAGCACGCAGTCGATCGCGTTCATAGTACGGCCCAGCTGGAACTCCTTCTTCTTGGCCACGCAGGGGCCGATGAACACTACCTTGGCGTCAGGCTCCTTCTCCTTCAGGTGCAGGCCGATCATCACCATGGGGGATGGGGTGTGGGAGACATACTGGTTCAGCTCGGGGTGTTTCTTCTTCACGTAACCCACAAAGCCGGGGCAGCAGGAGGAGGTGAGCACCCCCTTCTCCACCAACTCCTCAGACTCCCGGTCGGCCACCATGTCGGCCCCTAGGGCCACCTCGGCCACTCCGGAAAAGCCCAGCTGCTTGATGCCGGCCACCACCTGTCCGTAGGTGGCGGGGGCAAACTGGCCGACGATGGAGGGGGCGATCACGGCGTAGGTCTTATATCCCCAGTGGGTGCCGCCCTGAATCATCTGAACGGCGTCCACAATCCAGGACTTATCCTGAATTGCGCCGAAGGGGCACTGATAGACGCAGTTGCCGCAGGAGATACACTCGTTGATGTCGATGGACGCCTTCTTATCCGGCCCCATGGAGATGGCCTTGGCAGGGCAGCCCTTCTCGCAGGGGCGCTGGTTCTTTACGATAGCGCTGTACTGGCAGGCGCTGACACACTTGCCGCAGGTGATGCATTTGCTGTGGTCGATGTGAGCCCGGTGGTTGACGATGGTGATAGCGTCCTTGGGACAGGCGTGGACGCAGCGGGTAGCCAGACAGCCCCGGCAGGAGTCGCCCACAGTCATCTCGGTTACAGGGCACTCGTCACAGGCGATGGGCAGCACCTCCACCACGCTGGGGTTGGTCTTGTCGCCCCCCATGGCCATCTTCACCCGGCTGTTGATAATGGCCCGCTCCTTATAGATGCAACAGCGCAGGCTGGCCTCCGGGCCGGGGATAATCTTCTCAGGCACGTCCAGAATACCGGTCTGAAGCCGGTCCTCCCAGGTAAGACGGGCCACCTCAGTGAGCACAGAGGTTTTCAGCTCCTGAATTTTGGTTTCAAATGTGTGCATATGTACGCTCCTTCCTCATATTCCTGCTCATAGACAGTTGATTCGGATTTCTTGCGTCTTTTGGTAAGTCTTCCTGCATTTTGCAGGATTTCTTTCATTTCGGACCTATTTTACTCTGAGGGACACGGGATGTCAAGAGACATTTTACACCATTCACCTTCTCTTGCCCAGCCCCTTTTACACCTTTTCGTCACCGATAAAAATACCGCCATCCCTCCTCTGTCTCCGCCCGGCCCAGGCGCACCCCCATTACCCGCTCCAGCTCCCCCCCGGCCAGCAGCTCCTCCGGGCTCCCCACCCGGCACAGCCGCCCCCCACTCAGCAGCGCCGCCCGGTGGGCGTACCGCAGGGCCAGGGTCAGATCGTGAAGAACCATCACCACTGCCCGGCCCTCCTCTGCCAGCCGCCGGGCCAGAGCCATTACCTCCAGCTGGCAGCTCACGTCCAGATAGGTGGTGGGCTCGTCCATCAGGATTGTCTGGGTGTTCTGGGCCAGCGCCATAGCCAGATACACCTTCTGCCGCTGACCGCCAGACAGCTGGGGGAGCATGCGGGAGGTCAGTTCCCCGGCCCCCACCCACGCCAGGGCCCGCTCCACCATTTCATGGTCCTCCCGGCGGTAGCGCCGGGGATAATTCAGGTAGGGAAACCGCCCGTGAAGGACCATCCGTCCGGCGGTAATATTGGGTACGGACCGGGATTGGGGCAGATAGGCGGTCTTTTGGGCAATATCTTTGGCGCTCAGCCGCTCAACGGGAAGTCCATCCAGCAAAATCTCCCCCTCTGTTTTAGCCAGAAGTCCATTGGACGCACGCAGCAGGGTGCTCTTTCCGCAGCCGTTGGGCCCCAGGACCACCAGCACTTCGCCAGGGCGGAAGTCCAGGTCGATCCCCTCCAGCACAGGGCGGCCCGGGTAGCCCGCTTGCAGGTTTTTCAGTTCGATCATACAGAGCTCCCCCTCCGCTGCTTCAGCAGCAGCCAGATAAAGAAGGGCCCTCCCGTCAGGGACAGCACCACCCCCAGGGGCAGCTCAAAGGGGGCAAAAATAAGCCGGGAGGCCAGGTCACACACTGTCAGCAGCAGCCCACCCCCCAGAGCGGAGGAGAGCAGCAGGAAGAAGCTCTCCTCCCCCACCGCCCGGCGCAGGATGTGGGGCGTCAGCAGCCCCACAAACCCCAGCAGCCCCGCGAAGCTCACCGCCGCCCCAGCCAAGGCCGCCGCCAGCATCAGCAGCACCAGCCGCAGCCACTTGGCGGGGAGTCCCAGGCTCTGGGCCGTCTCCCGGCCCAGCAGAAGCAGGTCCAGCTCATTGGACAGGGACAGGGCCAGCAGCAGGGCGATGAGGATCACCCAAAATGCCGGCGCCAGCCGGGCCATGGACAAATTCTTCACCCCGCCGATTCGGAAATCGGTATAACCGGCCAGGGCGTCGGGGCAGAAGGTGACCACCGCGTCGATGCCCGCGCTGAAAATGCTGGACATGGCCACCCCGGCCAATACCAGGGTGATGCGGGCCGCTCCGGCACGTTCCGAGATGAACAGCACCAGCAGCACGCCGGCCAGCGCACCAAAAAAGGCGGCGACGGGGGTAAGCCCCACCGACCCGGGGGCCAGAGCACAGCAGAGGGCGGTGGCCAGCCCTGCTCCGGAGTTGACCCCGATGACATTGGGGGCGGCCAGGGGGTTATTCAGCACCCCCTGGATGATCACCCCTGAGCAGGCCAGCGCTGCCCCGGCCAGCAGACAGCCGCACAGCCGGGGCAGGCGGGCGTAGAGGACAATGGCGGCCGTTGTCCCCCTCCCCCAGCCCAGCAGGGCGGCAACCACCTCTCCCGGCGGGATGGACACCGCCCCGAAGGCCAGATTTGCTATTGAGGACACCAGCACCAGCCCCGCCAGCAGGGCAATCAGCTTGCCCTTACGCCCCACAGAGGATGTCCGCAAGCTGTTCATAGGCGTCCCCCCACAGGGCGTTGGGTTTCAGGCTGTACATCCTGCGCTCCATGATATGGAACCGGCCCCCCTCCACCGCGCTGAGAGAGGCCCAGGCAGGGTTGGACAGGAGGCTCTCCTCCAGGTTGGCCTGGGCGGCCGCCTCGTCGGTGCCGTGGTAGACGGCAAAAATATAATCCGGGTCGGCCTGGAGGATGGCCTCCAGGCTCAGGTCCTCCAGCAGGGAGCCATCCCGGTCGGCGATGTTGACGCAGCCCAGCTCCTTCAGCATGGGACCCAGTACGTTGTCCTCGCTGTTCTTCACCTTCACGCTGCTCCCCGACACCTGAAGAGTCAGCACGGAGGGCGCGAAGCTGTACACCGCCCTGCGGGCCACAGCATCGTCCACCCGCTCCTTGACGGCGGTTCCGTACGTTTCAAAGTTCTCCGGGCGGCCGGTGAGCCGGGTGAACAGCTCCAGCAGATCCAGATAATCCTGAAAGGAGGATACATCAAAGTAGGCCGCGGGGATGCCGGCACGCTGGAAGGTCTCCTGCAATTCCAGGTTGGAGGGGGACAGGCTGCTGGCAATCACCAGGTCCGGCTCCGCTCCCAGCACCAGCTCCACGTTGGGCTTCATAGGGGAGCCGATGTTGACCACCTCCTCCCCCAGGTCCAGCCCATAGGACTCCCAGGCGTCGTTGGCGGTCGCCACCATAACCGCTTCTCCCCCCGCCAGCACCCACACGTCGGCGAAGCTGCCGATCATCACCGCTACCCGTTGGGGGGGCTCCAAACTAAACTCCTGACCCAGAGCGTCGGCGAAAATGACTTGCGCCGCTGAGGAGGAGTCGTCCGCAGACTGTGACCGGTTCGCCGGCTGCGGCTGGGCGGGGGGCTGAGCCGGCGAACCGCAGGAGGCGGACGCAAGGAGTGTGAAAAGCAGGATTGCGCTGAGCATACGTCGTTTCATTGGTAATCCTCCGGCATTTAATATAACCACCGGCGAGGCCGGTGGTTATAAGGGTTATGCGTACTTGGCAATGATGGTATCCCGCTCCTGGGCGTGGCACTCAGACCACTGCGCCCAAGTCTGTCCGGCGGCGAAAGCGGCTTTACCCAGCTCCACCAGCAGGGCGGGCAGGTCCTCCTCCAGAATCGTCCCGGCCTCCTGACCGAAGCGGGCCCGCCCCAGCTCATCCGTGCCGCTGAGGGTCATCTTGAACGCGGGCTGGGGCCTCTTGTCCACCAGCTTCACCCCGCCTTGGAACCCAATAGCCCCCGCCTGATGGGCGGCACAGCTGGAGGGACAGCCGGAGATGCAGATTTTGGGCAGGGCTCCGTCGGGAATTCCAGCCTCCCGGACGGCCTTCACCACCGCCTGAAGGACCCCCTGACTGTCCCGGACGCCCTGCTGGCAGGTGGCGGCCCCGATGCAGGCCACGCTGCATTCAAACTCGGTGGACGCGCCGTCCTCGGTGGCGGCAATCACCCGCTCCGCCTCAGCGGCGGTGAGGTTGATGACGTACAGCGTCTCATGGGGAGCAATTCGGATTTCCGCCCCGGGGACATCCTTCAGCAGTTCATAGAGCTGCCGCGGTTTGTCCACCGGCAGAATCCCTCCGATAGGATGGTACTTCACGGCGTACATGCCGGGCTGCTTCTGCGGGATGGCCCGGGGGTGGTCCACCGTGCCGCTGTTTTCCCTGGCAATGTCGGCGGGGGCCTCCAAATCCGTTATATCCAGACCGCCCTCCGCTTTGCGGGCGGCCACGTTCTTCAAAAAGGCCTCCTTCAGGCCGTCGGGGCCCAGGGTGTCCTGCATATAGCGGGTGCGGGCCTTGGCCCGGTTCTCGTAGTTGCCGTAGGCGCAGAAGGTGTCCACCATGGCCCGAACGAAGTAGAGGATCCCTCTGGGGTTGACATGCTCCTCCACCAGCACCCCCATAGAGGGCCGGGCCGCGCCCAGGCCGCCGGCGATGCGCAGGGCGAAGGTTCCATCTGGCTGGGCTAGGAAGCCCATATCCCGGAAGGCGCTGTGAACGCAGTCGTCTACCCCGTTGCAGAAGGCGATCTTCAGCTTGCGGGGCATCTTGATGTCCCGGCAGATTGACAAGAGATACTTCGTGACCGCCTCTGCATAGGGCACTACATTGAAAGCCTCGCCGGGCTGGACCCCGGACAGGGGGCTGGCCATCACGTTACGGGGATTGTCTCCCCCGCCCCCCTTGGTGTAGATCTCACAGCCCACAGCCTCCGCCATGAGGGCGGGGACCTGCGCCGCGGCCAGGTCGTGGAGCTGAATGGTCTCACAGGTAGTCAGCTTCATCCGGCCCACCTGCTCCCGCTCCACCACCTCAGCCAGGAATTTCAGCCGCTCCAGGGTCAGCCGCCCCCCGGGCATACGCAGCCGCAGCATGTGTCTGGAGGGGTCTCGCTGGGCATATGAACCCAGGCCGCCGGACACGCCCTTATAGGCCTTGCGGTCAATCTCTTCCCTGTCAAACGCGCCGATGGTCTCTTTGAAGTTCTCAATTTCCCTGCGGAAGGTGTCAGTCCACTGTTGATTCATAGGTTTCCCAGCCTTTCCCGATATCGATCAGTCCGTATTCCGGGCTATTTCATCTCCCCTTATTATACCAAATTCCAGCCTGAGATACAATCCCCCGGCCATATTTTTGACAGCTGTTTTTCTCACAAAACCGCCTGTCCCCACATAGGCTGAGGCGTAAAATTGTTGATACGGAGGGTCGCTTATGACTGCTTTGCCACATATCCAATACTTCCTGGGGGCCAACT
This sequence comes from uncultured Bacillota bacterium, assembly GCA_947073765.1. Lineage (GTDB taxonomy): Bacteria > Bacillota > Clostridia > Oscillospirales > Oscillospiraceae > Lawsonibacter. Next base: position 6,519 of record CAMTMZ010000049.1, read on the forward strand.
CCCCTACCGGCTTCTACTCCCTGTACGACCATCTCCTCCCCCCCGAGCGTGCCAGAGCGATTTATATTTTAAAGGGCGGGCCCGGCTGCGGCAAGTCCACTCTGATGGGCAAGGTGGGTGCCTGGGCTCAGGAAGCAGGAATGGAGCCCGAGTACATCCTCTGCTCCGGCGATCCGGACTCCCTGGACGCCGTCGTTCTGCCGGAGCGGGGCGCAGCCATCGTGGACGGCACCGCGCCCCATGTCGTAGAACCCAAATATCCCGGCGCGGTGGAGCGCTATGTAAATATGGGAGACTGCTACGACAAGGGGGCCCTGTGGTCTGTGCGGCAGGAGATCATGTCGTGTATGTCCGGCTACAAGGGCTGCTACCAGCGGGCCTACCGCTGTCTGGGCGCGGCGGCGGAGGTCATGGAGGACCAGCGTTCAACCCTGCTCACCGACGAGCTGTCTCAAAAGCTGGCCAAGCGGGCCCGGGGCATTCTGAGCCGGGAGATCCCCCGGCAGAAGGCAGAGCTTCCTGGCCGGGTAACGCTGCGCTTCCTGGGGGCAGTAACCCACCGGGGCCCCATATGCCTGTACGACACCGCCCTGGCCCAGTGCGGCCGGGTTTACGCCCTCACCGACAGCTTTGGCCTGGCGCATGAGCTCCTCATTCATCTGCTGACAGGGGCCGTGGCCGCCGGCTGCGACGTGGTGGCCTGCCCTGACCCCATGGCGCCCGACCGTCTGGCCCATCTGCTGCTGCCCCAGCTGGAACTGGCGTTTCTCACCTCGCCCGCCTCCCTTCCCCTCCCGGGCCAGCCTGCCCGGCACATCCGCCTGGATGGGGCCGCGGACAGCGAGCTCCTGCGGCGCAGCCGCCCCCGGCTGCGGTTTGCCAAAAAGGTGTCCGCCGCTCTGATGGAGGAGGCGGTGGTCTCTCTGGCTCAAGCCAAGTCCATGCACGACGACCTGGAGGCCATCTACAATCCCCATGTGGACTTCAGCCTGGTGGACAACTTGGCCCAGGATATCTGGAACGAGATCCTCACGTTTTAACCATATCCGCCTCCGGTCCCTCCCGGCGGAAGGGCCGGAGGCGTCACAGCAGCTTGAGCAGCGCCTCCCGCTCGTTGGGCGCCTGACCGCTGAGTACCTGCTCCAGCAGACCGTTCAGCGCCCTGCCCACCTCCGGGCCCGGGGCGACCCCGGCGGCAATCACGTCCCGGCCATTTACCGCCAGATTTTTCAGGGAGAAGCACCGTCCCTGGGCTATGAGCTCCTCCGCTCTTGTCCTCATCTTCTCCAGTTTTGCCAGGCGTTCCCCCGCCAGTTCGGGGGCCTGTCCCATGCTGTCCGCCCGCTTGACCTCCAGAAGCTGAAAAAACGCCTCCTCCCCCAGCCGGTTCAGCCATCTGAGGATCGCCCGGTCCTGGCATGGAATCTGAACATCGTGCCGCTCCACCAGGGCAACCACCCGCTCCCGGGTTTTACTGTCAAATTTCAGCATCCGGAGCATCTGCCCGGCCAACTGCGCCCCCGCCGCGGCATGGCCATAGAAGTGGTCCACTCCGTTCTCGTCGGTGGATCTGCTGCCCGGCTTTCCAATGTCATGGAGGAGCATGGCCAGCCGCAGGACCACATGGTCCGAGGCCGCCTCCACCCCCCGTATGGTATGCTCCCAGCCGCCCCAGCAGTGCCAGGGACTGTTCTGCTCCAGGCTAACCAGGGGCTCCAGCTGGGGCCAGAACTGGCAGAACACATCCGGATACCGCCGCAGAACCTCCCCCACGTTTTGCCCCACCAGCAGCCTGTTCAGCTCCCCATTGATCCGCTCCGCCGCCACGCACTCCAGCATCGCCCGGTTTTCGTGGATGGCGGCGGCGGTCTGTTCCTCAATCTCATATCCCAGCTCCGCCGAAAACCGCAGGGCCCGCATCAGGCGCAGGCCGTCCTCCCGGAAGCGCCGGCCCGGCTCTCCCACACAGCGGATCAGCCCCCCGCGGATGTCCGCCATTCCGCCAAAGGGGTCCCGCAAATTGCCCTCCAGGTCCACGGCCATGGCGTTCATGGTAAAGTCCCGCCTGGCCAGGTCCTTCTCCAGGCTGGAAACAAAGCGCACATAGTCCGGCCGTCGGCCGTCGGAGTAGGGCCCCTCAGCCCGGTAGGTGGTCACCTCACACACCGTCCCCTCCTCCAGCACGGCAACAGTCCCATGCCGCAGCCCGGTCTCAATCATCCGCCTGCCGGCAAGGCAGTCCTCCGTCTCCTCCGGCCGGGCGGAGGTGCAGATATCCCAATCGTGCGGAGGAACGCCCCTGAGCAGATCCCGCACACAGCCCCCCACCAGATAGGCCTCATAGCCCCCGCGGAGGAGGGTCTCCAAAATGTGCCGCGCTCCCTGGGGAATTTCAAGAGTCATTCCATGTCCTCCTCTCTATCAAAGACAGCCTACCGGACGGGACACGGGAAGTCAAGTAAAAACCGGCGCCTTTTCCTGCGGCCGTCTTGACCCCTGCCTTCTTATTTCTAACAATTATTTTCATATTTTCCTTGTATTTTTCTGCCGTATCCTGTACACTTAAACTGTTAGGTTCTACGGTGTGAAAGGAGAAAACTATGAAAAAGGCGATAAACCAATCCACGCTTACCACTATATTAAACATAGCGTCCATTCTTGCGCTGGTGCTGCTGCTGATTCTCGTTTTCATCAACAACAATGTCAGCCGCCGGCTGGCTGTCTCCAATGAACAGCGTTACTCTCTTACATACAACGCTAACCGCTTCATGAACGGCTCCGCCTATCTGACCAACGAGGTCCGGGCCTTTGCCGCCACCGGCCTGCAGGAGCACTACGACAATTATTGGAACGAGGTCAACAACCTGAAAAACCGGGATCAGGGGGTAGCCGCCATGCAGGAGATCGGCATCACCGCCGAGGAGCAGAGCATGATCGACAGCATGTCCAATCTCTCCAATCAACTGGTGCCCCTGGAGGACCAGGCGATGGAGCAGGTGCGCAGCGGGCAGCGGGAGGCCGCCATCGACTATGTCTACGGCGATGAATACAACGCCTCTCTCTCCCAGATCACCAGCCTGAAGGAACAGTTTCTCAGCCATCTGGACGAGCGTGCCCTTCAAGAGGTCCAGTCTCTGGGCCGCGTCAGCGCCATCATCCGCATCTTAATGGTGGCCGCCCTGGTTGTCGTGGGCATACTCCAGGCAATCAACATGCGCATCATCCGCCGGCGCATCCTGCGCCCTGTACTCGCCGTGCGGGACCAGATGGGTGAGATCTCCCAGGGCAACCTCTCCGCCCAATTCCCCTGGGAGCCCGACAGCTCCGAAATTGGCACGCTGGTCAACTCCATCCATGAGACCAAGCGCGAGCTGAAAAAGTATATTACCGATATCGACCAAAAGCTGGCCCTTATGGCCCAGGGCAACATGGACCTGTCCATCGACATCAGCTATCGGGGAGAATTTCTTCCCATTCAGCGCGCTATGCGTCAGATTCTTGACTCTCTGAACGACGCACTGAGCCATATCAACCAGACCGCCCAGGAGGTCTCCGCGGAATCCCAGCGCATGGCCTCCGGCGCGCAGACCCTGTCTCAGGGGGCGGTACAGCAGGCCTCCACCGTGGAGGAGCTCTCCGCCGGCATCCAAGACATCTCCAGTCAGGTGGCCCTCACCTCCGGCGACGCGGCCGAGGCCCGGAAATTCGCCGTTGAGGCGGGTGAACAGCTCAAGGTGTGCAGCGGCAAGATGGACGCCCTGACAACAGCCATCGCGGATATCTCCGCCTCCTCCAACCAGATCAGCGGCATCACCAAGGCCATTGAGGATATCTCCTTCCAGACCAACATTCTGGCGCTGAACGCCTCCGTGGAGGCGGCCCGGGCCGGAGCGGCGGGCAAGGGCTTCGCCGTCGTGGCTGACGAGGTACAGCGCCTTGCCAGCAAGAGCGCCGAGTCCGCCAAAAACATCACCGAGCTGATCGCCGCCTCCGTCAAGCTGGTCCAGTATGGCACCGCCCTGTCTGAGGAGACCACCCAGGCCCTCTCCCAGGTGGTGGACAGCTCCCGGCAGTCCGAAGAACTGGTGGGGCAGATCGCTCAGTCCGCCCATGCACAGGCCCTCTCCCTCCGCCAGCTGACCGAGGGGATGGAGCTCATTTCCGGCGTGGTGCAGACCAACGCCGCCACCGCTCAGGAGTCCGCCTCCTCCGCGGAGGAACTCCGTCACCATGCGGAACGGCTGACCACTGCCGTCAATCGCTTCCGCCTGCGCCAGTAATTCACATAAACGGGAAAAGCCCGGAGCGCAAGCTCCGGGCTTTACTTTGTTTTGCTTAATACATTCCCATGTCGGGGGAGGGGGCGGCAGGGGGAGCAGGAGGCTGGGGCTTGTCGGCCACCAGAGACTCAGTGGTCAGCAGTACGGAGGCAATGGAGGCGGCGTTCTCCAGGGCGGAGCGGGTCACCTTGGTAGGATCCACGATTCCGGCGGGAATCATGTCGCAGTACTCCTCCTTGTAGGCGTCAAAGCCGTAGCCGGACTTGCCGGACTCCTGAATCTTGGCCAGCACCACGGCGCCGTCAATGCCGGCGTTGGCGGCAATCTGCTTCACAGGGGCAGTGAGGGCCCGGGCAATGATCTGCACGCCGGTCTTCTCGTCGCCCTCAGTCTCGGCCAGCAGCTTCTCCACAGCGGGGATCGCATTGAGATAGGCGGTGCCGCCGCCAGCTACAATGCCCTCTTCCACAGCGGCGCGCGTGGCGTTGAGGGCGTCCTCAATGCGCAGCTTTTTCTCCTTCATCTCCACCTCGGTCGCGGCGCCCACCTTGATCACGGCCACGCCGCCGGCCAGCTTGGCCAGCCTCTCCTGGAGCTTCTCCTTGTCATAATCAGAGGTGGTGACCTCAATCTGGCTCTTGATCTGGCCAATGCGGGCCTTGATCTCGTCGGAGGAACCGGCGCCGTTGACAATGGTGGTGTTCTCCTTGGTAACTTTCACCTGGCGGGCGGAGCCCAGCATATCCATCTGGGCCTCCTTCAGCTCCAGACCCACGTCGGCGGAAATAACCTGGCCGCCGGTGAGGATAGCGATATCCTGGAGCATCTCCTTGCGGCGGTCACCGAAGCCGGGGGCTTTGACGCACACCACATTCAGGGTGCCGCGCAGGCGGTTGACGATCAGGGTGGACAGAGCGTCGCCCTCCACGTCCTCAGCGATAATCAGCAGCTTCTTGCCGGACTGGACCACCTGCTCCAGAATGGGCAGCAGCTCCTGGATGTTGGAGATCTTCTTGTCGGTGATGAGGATGAGGGCGTCGTCCAGCTCAGCCACCATCTTCTCGGTGTCGGTGACCATATAGGGGGTGATGTAGCCCCGGTCAAACTGCATGCCCTCCACCACCTCAGAGGAGGTCTCGGCGGTCTTGGACTCCTCAATGGTGATCACGCCGTCGTGGCCCACCTTCTCCATTGCCTCGGCGATGAGCTTGCCGATGGTCTCGTCACCGGAGGAGACGGTGCCCACCCGGGCGATATCGTCGGAGCCGTTGACCTTCTGGCTGTTGGCTCTCATGGCCTCGGTGGCGGCGGCGGCGGCCTTTGCGATGCCCTTCTTCATCACCATGGGGTTGGCCCCGGCGGCCAGGTTCTTCAGGCCCTCATGGACAATGGCCTGGGCCAGCAGGGTGGCGGTGGTGGTGCCGTCGCCGGCCACGTCGTTGGTCTTGGTGGAGACCTCCTTCAC
>CAMTMZ010000050.1 GCA_947073765.1 uncultured Bacillota bacterium
GGCGCCAACATCGTTGGCTTCCAGAAGGTCGCTGACGCCATGATGGCACAGGGTATCTTCTAATTTCTTCCGGTCAAACAGCAAAAGGCCGCGAAACTGAAAACAGTTCCGCGGCCTTTTTTCTCTATATCCAGAAGCTTTATCTATGGCGCATATCTTTATTTCTGTGAACGCGCCTCACCTGTTCTTGCGATACGATTGAGTTTTCCACTATTCAGTGTTTTCTGAAACCGCGTTCTGTGTCTATGCTTTTTCTTTCATTTTCCTAATTAAAAAAATTTTTTTGGAACGCGCAATAAAACACTCCCTCCACGCGTTTCTGTTATGAAAAGCTTTTTAAGGAGGAATCATACTATGTACACAACAATCAAGCAACGGTTTACCCGCTGGGTGGGAATACTGGTATGTGCCGTGATGCTGGCGGGCGGCTTGCTCACCGGCATGCCGACAGCCTCGGCCGCCGCTGTCAACGCTGTTGTTTCCCCTGACATAATCGTTAAGGTAGATGGCCAGGTTCGGACCTTTTTTACCGTCAACGGAGTACAGGCACACCCGATTCTCTACAACGGCACCACCTATCTGCCTCTGCGGGCAATCGGTGAGCTGATGAACCGGAATGTCAACTGGGATCAGTCTACTTTCACGGTTACCCTTTCTGGAACCCGAACCACACCCGCTACGACGGGCACCCCCGATGTAAACCCCACCCAGCAGAACATTCAAGTGGAGATTCACCCTGATTTTACCATTGTGGTGGATGGCATGCCCCGCACCTTTGCCGACGCTCAGGGGAATCGGGTTTATCCTATGCTTTATAGCGGCACCACTTATCTGCCTCTGCGTGCAATCGGTGAGCTGATGGGTAAAACAGTGAGCTGGGATCCCGTGACACACACTGCCAGCCTTTCTAACGGCAGTTCTAACGGAAACCTTGTCACAGATGCCGACAGCTTTGGGCAGATTTCCGGCCCCTCCCAGCCCCTCCCTCAGCCCAGTACCCCCGGTACCGGCTCCTATATCGGCGAGGCAAAAGCGAAAACCATCGCCCTGAATCACGCCGGACTGGCAGAAAACCAAGTTACTTTTATCAAAGCGCTGCTCGATTATGACGATGGTCGTATGGTATACGACGTGGAGTTTTATACCCCCAGCTATCAGGAATATGACTACGAGATCGACGCGCTCACTGGCGCCATTCTGGAATTTGACTATGATGTGGAGTCCTGGTCAGCCCCCCAGCAGGGCACAACCACGTCCAACATTGGCATTGAAAAAGCCAAAACAATCGCTCTGAATCGTGCCGGACTGAACGCCAGCCAGGTTACATTTGTTAAGGCCCAACTGGACTATGACGATGGCCGGTGGGAATATGAAATTGAATTTATATCCGGCACTTGGGAATATGAATTTGAGATAGACGCCTACAGCGGCGCGGTGCGGTCATATGAAAGGGAATCCCTTTATGACTGAGAGCAGGCAGTGCCTGTTCTATAGGGGACCATCAGGTTACATTTCTGTAAGCTTGGTTCGAGGCGGCCAATATACCCGCCGCCTGCAGCGCCCTGGCGTCTCTGAGGAAGCGGAACCCCATGACAGCGTCCCCCCTTCTAGGCGTTGAAGAGGTGAACAAGAAGTACAGAGGTTCTTTTGCTTGATCTTCAAGTGACGCCCATAAAACACCCTGCGGGCCCTTTGGGGTCCCGCAGGGTGTTTTTAATCATCCCACTGGGAGTTGCTGCGCTGCTGCCGCTGGGCCGCAAAGATAATCTGCGTGATCCGTTCCTCATCGGCCTCATTCATCTCCAGGAAACGGCATCCGTACTCATACCTGTCCCGCTCCTTTACAGTGATACGCAGCACCTGGCAGTACATCATAGACAGGTCCAGTCCCTCCAGCAGCCTGATCTTCAGCAGGAACTTATCCCCCTCCCGCAGCTGCTGCTCCGACTGAACGCAGACTCCGCCCACGCTGATGTTCACCAGCCGGCAGTCCTCCTCCTCCACGCCAAAGCTCCCCATGGGGGAGAGGTGGGCGGTGGCGGTGGTTTCCAGGCGGAAAAAGGCCCGGTCGTTGCAGATGCGGGTTACCACAAGCCCCTCCACCTGCCACCGGTTCTGGCCCGGCGCCGGGCTAATGGCCCCCTCCATATACACCGCCTTGCGCTCATGGTAGTTGTACCCCCGGATACGCACCGGAAGGGGCGGCGACTCCTCCTCCCAGGCGATAGCGGCCTCAGAATACTGGTGGAGATAGGCCAAACTGCCATCCAGGTCTGACACTCGGGCCATAAAGAGCATGTTTCCACTCCGATCAGTTATCTCCACCCGCATGCCGGAGTATACTTCTCCCTCGTCCTCCTCCGGCTTCTCTTGAGCGGATTCAGTCTCCGCCTGAGGCTTTTTGCGAAACAAGTCAAATACTCCCACGCCGCTTCCTCCTCACTTCTCCCGCAACTGGTTCAGCCCGCCGTCAGTCCACACCACCTGGTTGCGGCCGAAGCGCTTGGCGTCGTAGAGCATGGTATCGGCAATTTTCAAAATGGTCTCATACCGGCTTTCTGTCTGAGGCACCAGGGTGATGCCCCCGATGCTTACCGTCACCCAGGGGGACACCTCCGGACTCTGCGGAATATGCAGATCCTCCACCGCCTGGCGAATGATCTTCATGTGCTCAAACGCCCCTTCCGTCTCCTCACCCAGCATGATGGCCACAAATTCCTCTCCTCCATAACGGGCAAAAAAGTCCGTCTCCCGCCGCAGATAGCTCTCGGCGGCTTTGGCCACAGCAGTAATCACCTTGTCCCCGGCCGGATGGCCAAAGCTGTCATTATACACTTTAAACTTGTCGATGTCCATCATACACACGGAGATGGGCAGCCGCAGGCGGACAGCCTCCTGCCACATGGAGATACTGCCCTGGTCGTGCCGCCGGCGGTTGGCCACTCCAGTGAGCCAGTCTGTCACGGACTGCTCCTCCGCCAGCCTGCGATACTGATACAGCTTGATGTGCGTGTTTACCCGGGCCCGGATGAGGGTGGGATGGAAGGGCTTGAGAACATAGTCCACCGCTCCCAGCGCCAGACCCCGCTGCTCATGCTCAATGGCACTCAAGCTTGTGATAATAATGACTGGAACATGCCGGGCGGCCTCACGCTCCTGCAGCTCCTTCAGCATTGTAAAGCCGTCCATATCAGGCAAAATCAGATCCAGGAGAATCAGGGAGTATTCCCCGGTGCCCGCTTCCCTCAGCCCTTCCACCGCTGTGTGTACAATTGTGACCTCAAGCTCCTGATCTATCATGGATTTTAGCTGGGCAGCCTGTACCAGACTGTCGTCAACAATCAAAACTTTATCCATTTTGTGTACCTCTACACTCTAAATATACTCTATATTCACTTTTACATTATCCAATCGTATGGACACACGACGGAGGAGGAATCGCTCCCACCTCATCGCCGCATTATAATTCGCACTTCCCCAGTAGGTATTATATATCAAAATGCCGCAGATGGCAAGCTATATTTCACCATTCCGTGATATTTAGAAAGTATAATATCTTTTGGGACAGAAAAATTTTTGAATTGACAAACGCGGTAAGATGAGGTAAGATAGTGAACAATCATTAAAAAGCGATGACCGGGACAGTAGGCTTGTCTGGATGCCGAGAGAGGGCGCGGCTGGTGTAAGCGCCTGTGAAGGACTGTGCCGAACGTCACCCGTGAGCAGTCCGGCTGAAACGCCCCCGGCGCGGTAAACCGGAACGGGTTCCCTCCGTTACGGGGCAATGAGCGCATGGCGCAGGCCATGAATTTAGGTGGTACCACGGAGTTTTCTGCTTCGTCCTATTGATGTAGGATGGAGCTTTTTTGTTTTTGGAGGTGACGTTTCATGAATGGAGCGCAGGCGCTCATCGAAAGCTTGAAGCGGGAGGGTGTTACCCATATATTCGGCTACGCCGGAGCTACCATATGCCCGGCGGTGGACGCGTTGAAGGACACCCCGTCGATTGGCTACACTCTGGTGCGCACAGAGCAGAACGCGGGGCACATGGCCTCGGGCTACGGTCGGGTGAGCGGAAAGGTTGGGGTGTGCATGGTCACCTCCGGCCCGGGAGCCACCAACCTGATTACCGGCATCGCCACCGCCTATATGGACTCCATCCCCATGGTGGCCATCACCGGTCAGGTGCCCAGCCACCTGCTTGGACGGGACATCTTTCAGGAGGTGGACATCACTGGGGCCGTGGCCCCCTTCTCCAAGCACAGTTATCTGGTAAAAAACTCCAATGACATCCCCCGGGTGGTCCGGGAGGCCTTCCATATCGCCTCCACCGGCCGGCCCGGTCCGGTGCTCATCGACATTCCCATTGATGTGCAGGAACAGACCCTGAAGCACTTTGACTGGCCTGAGACAGTCAACATCCGCGGCTACAAGCCCAGCGTAAAGGGAAATGACTTGCAGATCAGGCGGGTCGTGGAAGCCATTGCCAAAGCCAGGCAGCCTATTATCTGCGCCGGAGGCGGCGTCTGGCTGGCGGACGCCCAGGCGGAGCTGCTCAAGCTGGCGGAGGATACCGGCATCCCGGTTGTAAAGACTATGATGGGCATCTCCCTCATGCCCACCAGGCATCCCCTGAACATGGGGATGATCGGGGCCCACGGCAACCACTGCGCCAACAAAGCTCTGGCCAAGTCCGATCTGCTTATCATGGTGGGCACCCGGGCAGCGGACCGAGCCATCGTCCAGCCTGCCGAAATTCAGCGGCGGATGGCCACCATCCACATCGATGTGGACCCGGCGGAGATTGGCAAGAATATGCAGGCCGCCGTTCCCCTGGTGGGGGACGTGAAGGTGATTCTAAGGCAAATTCTGGCCTTGTCCCCCACCCCTCCGGACTGTGCTCAATGGCGGGCCCAGTTGGCTGACTACCGAAAGGCCGAGCTGAGCCGTCAGTTCCCCAGCCGCTCCGGCTCTGTGTTTCCCGGCACCGTAATGCGCAGGCTGGGGGATAAGCTGGAGGACGACGCAGTTGTGTGCGCGGACGTGGGACAAAACCAAATCTTTACCTGCAAATATCTGCCCCAGAAGCATGGCCGGCTGCTCACCAGCGGCGGCCTGGGCACTATGGGCTACGCCCTGCCCGCCGGGGTGGGGGCCAAAGTGGCCCAGCCTGACCGGCAGACTGTGGTCATCTGCGGAGACGGATCCTTCCAGATGGCTATGAACGAGCTGGCCGCCGTGAAATGCGCCGGGATGGATCTGAAAATCCTCCTGTTTCGGAACAACACCCTGGGCCTGGTCCACCAGATCCAGAGCCGGGCCCCCTACCACGGTCCCTTTGGCGTGGATCTGGACGGCTCCCCTGACTTTGAAACCATCGCCGCCGCCTACGGCATCCCCTGCGTGACGGTGTGCGAGGAGGAGAACCTGGATGACTCTATTAACCGCTTTCTCGCCGAGAAGGGCCCCTGCCTCATGATCTGCCAGGTCCACCCCGACGTAGCCACCACCGACTAAAGGAGGGAGAAGATGAAACAGACCATTTCCGTTCTGGTGGAGAACCAGGCTGGCGTGCTCAACCGTATCACCGGGCTGTTTTCCCGCCGGGCGTTCAATATCGACTCTCTGGCCGTGGGGGTCACCGACGACCCCACCATCTCCCGGATCACCATCATCGTGGACAGCGGCAACAGCGTGGTGGAGCAGGTGGAGAAGCAGCTCAACAAGCTGATTGAGGTTATCAAGGTGCGCACCATCCCCGAGGACAAGATGATCGGCCGGGAACTGGTGCTCCTCAAGGTCAACGCCACCAACAAAACCCGGCAGGACATTATGACCATCTGTGATATCATGGGGGCCAAGGTGGACGACATCTCCCCCAACTCCCTCACCCTAGAGCTGTCCGACACCCCCGACCGCATTGACACCTTTGAGGCCATGCTCCGGCCCTTTTCCATTCTGGAGGTGGTCCGTACCGGCGTCATCGCCCTGCAAAAGGGCGGGGGAAAAATTTGATAAAGGAGAATCATACCATGGTTGATTACAACGACGAATCCACTTTTTCCACCGCATCCGGGCAAAATCTGCCCTATGTGGTGTTACAAGTAACCTTAAAGGAAAAATTTTGGGGAACGGGCTCCTGCAACCTCACGGAACTGGAGGCTGTTATTAACGAACAGGCCGCAAAGGGCTACCGCCTACACACCATCAGCACCTCCAACGGCGGCAGCAAGGGCATGATGGGCGGCGACCGTATTCAGGCCACCATGGTCTTTGAACGGCTTACATAATAGGCCCTACCCCACTGAAAAGAGGCGAATTTATGAAAATCAGAGCGACCGCAGCCATCATGGAGTGCCTGCTGGAGCAGGAGGTGGACACCGTTTTCGGTTATCCCGGCGGAACCATCCTAAATCTCTATGACGAGCTGTACAACTATAAGGACAAAATCCACCACGTGTTGACGGCCCACGAGCAGGGAGCCTCCCACGCCGCCGACGGCTACGCCCGCTCCACTGGAAAAGTGGGGGTGTGCTTCGCCACCAGCGGCCCTGGGGCCACCAATCTGGTCACCGGCATCGCCACCGCCTATATGGACTCCTCCCCCATCGTCTTCATCACTTGCAACGTCACCGATCAGACCCTGGGCAAGGACGCCTTCCAAGAGGTCGACATCACCGGCATCGCCATGCCTATCACCAAGGCCACCTATCTGGTCCGGGATCCCCAGACCATCCCCGACGTGATGCGCCAGGCCTTCGCCGTGGCGGCCACAGGCCGTCCAGGCCCGGTAATCATCGACTTTTTGAAAAACGTTACCTTTCCTACGGTGGAGATCGACTATGAATTCGTGCCCTGGACGGAAAACCGGAAGTGCGGCAGCCTCCGCTCCTTGTCTACCAGCCACGACCTAAAGGCCCCCGAGCCCAACCTGGGGGATATCAACACCCTGGTAGATTTAATTGCCCAAGCGGAAAAGCCTCTGCTCATCTGCGGCGGCGGCGTGGTCCGCGGCAGGGCTCACAGAGAATTTAAGGAGTTCGCTGAGAAGTTGGACGCCCCGGTGGCGATTACCGTTATGGGCGGGGGCGGCTTCCCCGGCGGACACCCCCTCACCACTGGCATGATCGGCATGCATGGTTCCCAGGCCAGCAACGTGGCCTGCAACGAGTGCGACCTGCTTATCGCCGTGGGCTGCCGCTTCTCTGACCGGGTGGCCCTCCAGCCCGATACCTTCGCCAGTCAGGCCAGGATTGTCCATATCGACATCGACCGCTCTGAAATTGACAAGAACGTTCTCACCGACCACCACATCATCGGTTCCGCCAAGCGGGTTCTCTCCCTGCTCAATGAGCGTCTGCCCCAGTACAGCCACCCGGCCTGGAAAGAGCACATCCTCCCCCTGCGGGAGCCCTCCGTCCCCCGGGAGAGCGAAACCCTCACCCCCAAGCAGGTGCTGGAGACCATCCGCCGCCTGGCCCCCCAGGACTCCATTGTGGCCACCGACGTAGGCCAGCATCAGATGTGGTCCATCCAGCATTTCCACTTCGACTATCCCGGGCAGCTGCTCACCTCCGGCGGCTTCGGCACTATGGGCTTCGGCCTGGGGGCGGCCATCGGGGCCAAGGTGGGCAATCCGGACAAGACTGTCATTCATACCACCGGCGACGGCTGTTTCCGCATGAACTGCCACGAGCTGGCCACGGTGGAGCACTACCATCTGCCCATTATTACCGTAGTGTTCAACAACGGCACCTTGGGCATGGTGCGCCAGTGGCAGAACCTCATTTATCACAAGCGCTTCTCCGAGACCACTCTGGACCGGGGCCCCGATTTTGTCAAGCTGGCAGAGGCCTACGGCCTGAAGGGCTTCCGGGCCGCCACCATGGCTCAAATGGAGCAGGCCTTCTCCGCCGCCCTGGAGTCCGGCTGCGGCTGCGTAATCGACTGCGTGCTGGACATGGACGAGATGGTCCGCCCCATGGTGGCCGGCGGCGCCCACATCACCGATTTTCTGCTGAAGTAAGGGGGGCCATCATGAAACGAGAATTTGACACCCGGAAGAAGGAATACACCCTTTCCATTCTGGTTCAGGATATACCGGGCGTATTGAGTCAGGTGGCCCGGCTGTTCTCCCGGAAGGGGTACAACATCGAGTCCATCGTCTCCGGCGAGACGGACAAGCCCAATGTTACCCGGATCACCATCGTCCTGGTGGCCGACGAGCTGATGATCAACCAGATCGCCGACCAGTGCCGAAAGCTGATCCCTGTGCTGGCGGTCAAAATTCTGGACGAGGGCAGCTCGATCCAGCGGGAGTTCTCTCTCATCAAAGTCCACGCCGCGGACCGCAACGCCCGCGACGAGGTCATCCAGATGGCAAACATCTTCCGCGCCAAGATCATTGATGTGAGCCGGGAAACTCTCACCGTGGCCATCTTCGGGGACAAGGAGAAGACGGCGGCCCTTACCGGAATGCTGGCCGACTTCGGAATTTTGGAAATCGCAAAGACGGGTACCATCGCCATCGAAAGAGGGCGCAGCACCATATACGACGACAACAAACTCAAGGAGGAATACAACTATGGCAAAAATGTACTATGAGAAGGACTGCGATATCAACTATCTGGACGGCAAGAAGATCGCCATCATCGGCTACGGCTCCCAGGGCCACGCCCACGCCATGAACCTGAAGGACTCCGGCTGCGACGTGTGCGTCGGCCTGCGGGAGGGCTCCAAGAACTGGGCCAACGCCGAGAAGGCCGGCCTGGCCGTCAAGACGGTGGCCGACGCCGCCAAGTGGGGCGATATTGTCATGATCCTCATCAACGACGAGGTCCAGGCCGACGTGTACAGGAAGGACATCGCCCCCAATCTGTCCGCCGGCAACATGCTCATGTTCGCCCACGGCTTTAACATCCACTTCAAGCAGATTGTCCCCCCCGCCGGGGTGGACGTGTCCATGATCGCCCCCAAGGGCCCCGGTCACACCGTGCGCTCCCAGTACGTGGCGGGCAAGGGCGTGCCCTGCCTCATCGCCGTGGAGCAGAACGCCACCGGCGACGCCTATAAGCTGGCCCTGGCCTACGCCGCCGGCATCGGCGGCGCCCGGGGCGGCGTGATGGAGACCACCTTCCAGGACGAGACCGAGACCGACCTGTTCGGCGAGCAGGCCGTTCTGTGCGGCGGCGTGGTGGAGCTGATGAAGCTGGGCTTTGAGACCCTGGTAGAGGCCGGCTACGCCCCCGAGAACGCCTACTTTGAGTGTATCCACGAGATGAAGCTCATCATCGACCTGATCAACAAGGGCGGCGTGGCCATGATGAACTACTCCATCTCCGACACCGCCGAGTACGGCGAGTATGTCTCCGGCCCCCGTATCCTGCCCTATGAGGAGACCAAGAAGAATATGAAGGCGGTGCTCACCGACATCCAGGACGGCGTGTTCGCCGGGCGCTGGATCGCGGAGAACAAGAACGGCCGCACCTTCTTCAACGCTAAGCGGGCCCAGCTGGCCAAGCACCAGATGGAGACCGTAGGCGCCGAGCTGCGCAAGAACATGCTCTGGGGTGACGATACCGACCCCGATACCGCGTCCAACTAAACAAAACAGAGCCCCGCCCCCGAAAACGGGGGCGGGGCTGCTTACACCCTCAACACTCTGGGATTTACTCTGCTTTGTGCAGTATAGCGATACAGGTGGCTTTTATTTCATGGAGGTTATTGCACAACCTGCGCATTTCAAGAGGACAATATAGAAACCCCACTGACAGCAGCATGGTGAAAAGGCGTTTTACATTGCTTGATATTACCTAATTTCCTTATCTCAAGCAATAAATTCAACACCTATCTGTCATTATGCTCGTCTCCTGTCAAAAAATCGATCAGCCACTTTGGGGCGGCTAAAAACAGGAGTCCAACAATCAGGATAACAACAAGCCAGACAGTCCTGTTATAGTCCCTAAAATGGTCGCCAATTAGAATGGCAACAGCATCTTGGATGATAATGAGAACGCCCAACAGACGAACCAAAAAGCGTGGCTTCATCACACTGCCCTCCTAAAATTTTTCTTTTATCATTAAAACTGTACGGAGTTTATTATACACTCATTTGACGACTTTGTCAATCTAATTCGCTAAAGAGATCAACGCCTCACCGTTTCTGTAACAGTAACAGCATAAAATTCGTTGTTGTGAATGGCTGTTGGCTGGCTAATCGACCACCGAACTGCTCCTCGAAGTAAAAACAGTGGTAGTTGCGGCTCTGTCTTCTATCTTTTTTCCATGTGGATCTGACATTTCATGGATAATTATATTTAAATAAAACTCCGAAAGCATATTATCAGTTGTTCGCACAGTATCTTGGGACAGTTCTGTGAGCGTGGATAATCCATCTGACCGGCGTTCCAGTTCAGCTAAGCCATTAAATGTTGCGGCGATTACTTTATATCCTACTGTAGTCGAATCCCAAGCAAGCATATCCACCATAAGAGGATATTCAAGAACTGTTTTAGCAAGTGCTTCCGTTGTCATCAGGGGTAAAATATCTTCCGGGATTTGGAAAAGTTCTACTTTTTCGGCATGATTTGTAAGTGCCCGCCATTCATCAGTTCCAGATTTAACGGGATATTGATATGGTGTAGCAATAGTATAATTTGTGCCGCTAGATGATTCACTTGAAGCATACGATATTGTCGCCCACGTAAAAATGCAGATAGTAATGAAAGCAATGGCCAGTTGCCAACTCTTTTTCATCATGTTTCCTCCTAACCTTACAGTTAATATTTCACCGTTCCTGTAACAGTAACAGCATAAAATTCGTTGTTGTGAATGGCTACTGGCTGGCTAATCGTCCACCGAACTGCCCCTTTTGTCCCCAGCCAAGATACCAAGCTTTGGAAAACATGCGCTGGGGCGGCGACGCCGACCTGGATACCGCCTCCAACTAATTCAAAACTAAGTATCTTATTGCAATATAAATTGTTTCATCAATTGGCGGTATACAAGGCCAAGTATAAAGTATTACTATTATAAAAATTGGGAATGGGCTCATATCCTCGAATCTTAAGGTCCCAACTTGCAGTATGTGGTGTGACATTTCCTAAATGGACAGAAGGATTTGTTGCGGGTTTATGACACCATGTTCCAGTGTTTGTTTGGAGCCAGAAGTGATAATCCCACGTGTAATATGCTCCTAATGGCCCCAAATTGATAATCCCCTCTCCGGTTCTCATTGCAACTCGCCACTCCCATGAACTGATTGTAGAAATATTAGAATCTATTGAACGGCCTCCTCCATTAAAGGATTGTGCCATATCAGCTTTCACGTTATCACGTATAGTCTCGACAGGTTGTTGATAATATTCACGGCCAGAAAAACTACCGGGATGGCATTCAGAACTTATTCCAAGAGCGTATCCGTAACAATTTGGAACTGATCCGTTTTTCTCAATATAAGGCCACGCAGCTCCATAAGAGGAAGATGCAAATAATGTGGGATGATATGAAGAATTTTTACTTAATGGAGGTTTATTATGGAATACTCGTGCATTTAAAGAGGACAATATAGAAACCGCACTCATATCTTTATCTACATCGAAAACGCGTATGCCATCTGAGGCCATTCGCTTTACTTCTTCATCAGAGAGCGGAGTAATACAAAATATATTTAAAATTTCAGGATATTGCTCAATAGCCTCAGGGAGCGTTAGTTTTGGGTTAATAGTAGTTAAATTAAACTGCTGCGACTGTGTATAATGGGACTGAGGACTAGAAGCCAAAGCAGGTTGGGGAAGCACGAAAATAATTGATAATAAAATGGTTAAAAGATATTTTAATTTGTTTGACATAACGCAATCTCCTTTTTAACACTAGTACTTCACCAAGATAGAAAATAGAAGTAGTGGAGAAGTGAGAAATGTGGTAAAATACTCTCGGGTGATGAGGA
>CAMTMZ010000051.1 GCA_947073765.1 uncultured Bacillota bacterium
TCAAGCGGATGCTGGAGGACGGCTACATGACCATCAAGGTCAAGACCCCCTGCCTCATCACCTGCATCAAGGAGCTGAACAACCCCCGCTACATGAGCGTGGGCGGCATCTATGAGTGCTACTCCAAGCCCTATGAGATCTTCGACTACAACACCCTGAAGGATCATCCCTTCATCGACAAGGACACCATCGGCCTGAGCGGCTCCCCCACCAACATTCTGACCTCCTTCACTCCCCCCCAGAAGGGCGCCGGCATGATGCTGGAGGGCGCTGACAAGGCCACCTGCGAAAAGCTGGCCGGCATCCTTGCCGCCAAGCACATGATCTGAGAAGGGAGATAAACGAATATGTCTACTTTTAATAGTTCCGACGTTGCCGCCTTCAAGGGCGGAGTCTGGGTATTCTGCGAGCAGCGCCAGGGCAGCATGATGCCCACCTCCTACGAGCTGATCTCCGAGGGCCGCAAGCTGGCCGACGAGCTGGGCACCAAGCTGTATGGCATCCTGCTGGGCGACGGCATCGAGGGCATCGCCAAGGACCTGGGCGGCTACGGCGCCGACGGCGTGTACGTCTGCGACCATCCCATGCTGAAGGACTACACCACCGACGGCTACACCAAGGTCATCTGCGACGTGATTGAGGAGTACAAGCCTGAGATCATGCTCATCGGCGCCACCAACATCGGCCGTGACCTGGGCCCCCGGTGCGCCGCCCGGCTGCACACCGGCCTGTGCGCCGACTGCACCCACCTGGACGTGGACATGGGCATCTACAAGGATTTCCTGAAGGAGAACTCCACCCTGGCCCCCGAGCGCATCGAGGCCACCAGCCACGCCGTGGTGCTGGGCCAGAAGCACGACGTGTCCCGTGACCTGAAGATGACCCGTCCCGCTTTCGGCGGCCACCTGATGGCCTCCATCATCTGCCCCCGGTTCCGTCCCGCCATGGCCACCGTGCGCCCCGGCGTCATGAAGAAGGCTGCCTTCGACCAGGCCAAGGCCGACGCCTGCGAGATCATTAAGCCCGCCTTTGAGCTGTCCGAGGCCGACATGCAGACCGAGGTGGTCGAGGTGGTCAAGGCTGCCAAGAAGCTGGTGGACCTCATCGGCGCCGACGTGGTCGTCTCCGTGGGCCGCGGCATCTCCAAGGACGTGGAGGGCGGCATCAAGCTGGCCGAGGAGCTGGCTGAGGTTCTGGGCGGCGTCGTGGGCGGCTCCCGCGCCACCATCGACTCCGGCTGGCTGTCCGCCGATCACCAGGTTGGTCAGACCGGCAAGACCGTCCACCCCAAGATCTACGTCGCTCTGGGCATCTCCGGCGCCATTCAGCACAAGGCCGGTATGCAGGACTCCGAGTGCATCATTGCCGTGAACAAGAACGACACTGCCCCCATCTTTGAGATCGCCGACTACGGCATCTGCGGCGACCTGTTCAAGGTCACCCCGATGCTGATTGAGGCCATTAAGGCCGCCAAGGCTGCTAAGTAAGGTCTCTTCTCCATAATTCCCAGAGAGCGCCTGTCCCAAATCGGGACAGGCGCTCTTTTTGTTCCAATATCCGGTTCAGGGTCATTGCCCGGACTTTGTGCACCTCTAACCGCTAATCTCCATACAATGGAGTAGAAACCCACCGCCTCTGCGTCGGCGGTTCTGGAGGTATTTATGAAGCACGAACTGAACATATGGGTGGTGGGCGGCGACCTGCGGCAGGAGCGGCTTGCCCGGCTGCTGGCCGAGGACGGCCACACCGTACACACTTACGCTCTGGGGCAGCCCCAGGAGCCCGTTTCCGGCCTCACCGCTGAGGCCTCCCTGCGTCATGTGGACCGGGCGGACTGCGTCATCCTCCCTCTCACCGTCACCGCAGGAAACGGGATCCTCAACGCTCCCCTCTCCCCCACTGACCACACGCTCGTACCTATTCTGGACCGGCTCTCCCCCCGGCAGTTTCTCTGCGGCGGCCGGGTGGACCCGGCCACCCAGGCCCTGGCCGGGGAACGGGGTCTCACCATCCATGACTACTTTGCCCGGGAGGAGCTGGCGGTGGCAAATGCCGTTCCCACAGCGGAGGGGGCCGTTCAGCTGGCTATGGAGCATCTGCCCATCACCATCCACGGCTCCAGGGTGCTGGTTATCGGCTTTGGCCGGGTTGGCCGGCTCACCGCTCAGCGCTTCCAGGCCCTGGGCGCCCGGGTCAGCGTGGCCGCCCGACGGTATGACCAGCTGGCCTGGGCCCAGGCAATGGGCTTTGGCGGAGAACACCTGGCCCATCTGAAGGGCTGGCTGTGCGGCTACGACCTGATTGTCAACACCGTCCCCGCCCAGGTGCTGGGCATAGAGGAGCTGGAGGACGTAAAACTCGACTGCCTCATCCTGGACCTGGCCTCCAAGCCCGGCGGCGTGGACCTGGGGGCCGCCGGTAAGCTGGGCCTCACGGTTATCTGGGCGCTCTCCCTCCCCGGCAAGGTGGCTCCGGTAACAGCGGGGGCAGCCATTCGGGATACCGTATACAACATGCTGCGGGAGCTTGAACTATAACTGTTTCGGCAGGGGCGGCCTGCGGCCGTCCCTGCTCTATTTCCAACAGAAAGGAAGATTATTTTGGACGACAAAACCATAGGCTTCGCCCTGTGCGGGTCCTTCTGCACCCACGCCCAGGCCATAGGGGCTTTAGAGCAGGTGAAGGCCCGGTTTGCCCGGGTTGTGCCCATCGTCTCTCAGGTGGTTGCGGACACTGACACCCGTTTCGGCAAGGCCCACGACCTGATGCGGGAGATGGAGCGCATCTGCGACCACCGGGTCATCTCCACCGTAAAGGGCGCGGAGCCCATCGGGCCTCAAAAACTGCTGGATCTGCTGATTATCTGCCCCTGCACGGGGAATACCCTGGGCAAGCTGGCGGCCGGGGTAACCGACACCAGCGTCACCATGGCCGCCAAGGCCCACCTGCGCAACTGCCGCCCCCTGCTCATCGCCCCCTCCACCAACGACGGCCTGGCCGCCTCTGCGGCCAGCATCGGCTCCCTTCTTCCCCGAAAATACATCTACTTTGTCCCCTTCGGCCAGGACGACCCGGAAAAGAAGCCAACCTCCCTGGTTGCCGACTTCACCCAGGTAGCCGACGCCGCCCAGGCAGCCCTCTCGGGCCGCCAGCTCCAACCCCTCTTGCTTCGGGCATAAATCGGAGTTTTTCTCCACACCGGAATTTGACAGCCCGGACCAGGAAATCAAATTAGGGCTATTTCCATAAAAAATACTCCGCCTGTCCCTCTGACAAGCGGAGCATTTTCATTTACTTCCCGCAAAACTCTTTGGCAACCTCCACGATATGCTCCGCCGACAGTCCGAACTGCTTCAGCAGGGCAGCGGCAGGCCCGGAGTGGCCAAACTCGTCATTGACGCCGATCCGGCGCACAGGAGTGGGGTGCTTCTCACTGAGCAGGGCGCACACCGCCTCCCCCAGCCCGCCGATGACGGAGTGCTCCTCGCAGGTGATAACCTTCCCGCACTCCCGGGCGGCCTTAAGAACCAGCTCCTCGTCCAGAGGCTTAATGGTGCACAGGTTGATGACCCGGGCGCTGATCCCGGCCTCCTTCAGCGCCTTGCCCGCCTCAATGGCCTCGTTGACCATCAGGCCGTTGGCAAGAATCGCCACATCGGCTCCGTCCTGAAGGACCTCACCCTTACCGATCTCAAACTGAAAGGCGGCCTCGTCGTGGAACACAGGCACCGCAAGCCGTCCAAAGCGCAGATAGACGGGCCCCTGATACTCGTAGGCGGCCTTGACGGCAGCCCTGGCCTCCACGTCGTCAGCGGGGGACATGACCACCATGCCCGGGATGGAGCGCATCAGGGCAAAGTCCTCGCAGCACTGGTGGGAGGCCCCGTCCTCCCCCACGGAGATACCGCCGTGGGTGGCGCCGATCTTCACATTCAGGTGGGGGTAGCCGATGGAGTTGCGCACCTGCTCAAAGGCCCGCCCGGCAGCAAACATGGCGAAGGAGGAGGCAAAGGGCACCAGCCCCATAGCGGCGGCCCCGGCGGCCACAGCGATCATGTTGCCCTCAGCGATGCCGCAGTTGAAGTGCCGCTCCGGAAATGCCTTTTTGAAGATGCCGGTCTTGGTGGCCCCGGCCAGGTCGGCGTCGAAGACGACCAGGTCATCGTGGAGCTCGCCCAGCTCTTTCAGGGCGTTGCCGTAGCTGTCCCGGGTGGCGATTTTTTTCACGTCTGCCATCTTACATCCCCTCCACTTCCGCCAGCTGAGCTCTCAGCTCAGACATAGCCTTCTCATACTCCTCGTCATTGGGGGCCTTGCCGTGCCAGCCAGCCTGGTTCTCCATGTAGCTGACCCCCTTGCCTTTGACGGTCTTCATCACGATGGCCGTTGGCACGCCCTTGGTCTGTCTGGCCTGGGCAAAAGCGGACTCGATCTGGTCAAAGTCGTGCCCGTCAATCTCCACCACGTTCCAGCCGAAGGCCCGCAGCTTCTCGGGAATCGGGTAGGGACTCATCACCTGGTCCACAGGGCCGTCAATCTGCAGGCCGTTGTTATCGATGACAGCGCACAGGTTGTCCAGCTTGTAATGACAGGCCAGCATAAAGGCCTCCCACACCTGTCCCTCCTGAATCTCGCCGTCTCCCAGCAGAGCATACACCCGGCAGCTCTTGCCCTGGTGCTTGGCGGCCAGGGCCATCCCGGCGGCGGCGGACACCCCCTGCCCCAAAGAGCCGGTGGACATGTCCACACCGGGGACGGTGTTCATGTTGGGGTGGCCCTGGAGATAGCTGTCAATGTGCCGCAGTGTGGGCAAGTCGTCCACGGGAAAGAACCCCCGGTTGGCCAAAGCGGCGTACAGCCCCGGCGCGGTGTGGCCCTTGGACAGGACAAACCGGTCCCGGTCCTCCCATTTCGGGTTCTTGGGGTCGATATTCATCTCCTGAAAGCAGAGGTAGGTAAAAACATCAGCGGCGGACAGGCTTCCGCCGGGGTGACCGGCCTTGGCCCCGTGGGTGCCCTCGATAACCCCCATGCGCACCTTGCAGGCCGTGGCCATCAGCTGCTTTTTCTCACTGGCTGTCATAACGCTCTCCTTCTATCTGAAAATTTTCATCGGTTTTTGCTGTTTTTCATTATAAAACAGCCCGGTAAAAAATACAAGGAAAAATACCTGGGCAGGTCGGGCGGAAATAAAGAACAGCGGGCCGGTCTCCCGGCCCGCCGTTGCATATTCCCTAATCTTCGGAGATAAAGACCCCGTTTTTTGTGCTATGAACGAAGGTGCTGACATAAATTCCGTCCTCCGTCTCAACCGGGACACTGGGGGCGCTGGCGCTCCCGCTACCCTCGCTGTCGCTGGAGAAGGTATAGGCCTGGCCGCCGTCCTCACCGATGGTCACCGCGGCGGTCCAGCTGTCCAGCCAGCCCTCCACGACGACGGTCAGCCGGGTGCCCTCTTCGTTAGTATCCTCGTAGGCATAGCGCCCCTCCGCCTTCAGCGCGTCGGTGATGTCGGCAACGTCTTCGCCGTCAAACACCAGCATGGCCCGGCCATCCCGGTCCTCTACCAGCGCTTCAGGCACAGAAAACACCGACACCAGCTCACCATCCTCGGTAGTTATGTCCATACGGTACTGGTCCACATGGATGATGCTGGCAATGCGCATGGTAAAGTCCTCCACCATCTCCGGGTTGGCGGCGGCCACGCTGACCACCATCATGGCCACAGCGGCGGCGGCAATCAGGGCGGTGCGCAGGGGGCGGATGCGTCTCTTGTTGGTCTTCTCAGTCATGGCGATAATCTCCTCAATTTTATCCTCAGGAGCTCTCAGCTCCCGGCACGCTTCACGGTACAATTTCGGGTCGAACATGAACAGATTCCTCCCTTTCTTCCTCTTGGGCCAGCTCCTTTCGCAGCCGGGCCCGGGCCCGGAGCAGCCAGGTCTGCACGGTGGACACGTTGGCCCTCATGGCGGCGGCGGTCTCGGCCACAGACAGCCCCTCGTAGTAGTACAGGCAGACGGCCAAGCGGTACTTGGGCTCCAGAGCCATCACCGCCTCCAGCACCTCGGCCTTGGCCGGGTCCTCCGGAGCGGCTGTCTCCCGCCACTCCTCCAGCGGAACAGAGGTCCGCCGCCAGAAGGACCGCAGCGCCCTGCGGCTTTCGTTCACCGCCACCCGCAGAATCCAGTGCTTTATGTGCTCGTCGGACTCAAATTCTTTTTTGCACTCGTACAGCTTTAAAAGCACAGTCTGCATGACGTCCTCCGCGTCCTGGGGATTGTTCAGGGCGTGGTACGCCACCCGGTAGACGGTGTCTCCATAGGTCCGGGCCGCCTGGGCAAAGGACTCGTCCGTCATTGCCGCTCACCTCCTTCAGAAATCTGCTTGAAAGGCCTTTCACTCTGTAATACCCGCCAAGGGGGGATAAAATCTCAGGAGATCAGAAATTTTTAAGCCGCCGCATTTCTGCGGCGGCTCAGATCACGACAGCAAAATCCTGTCATTGTCTAAATCTTCCCCTACCTTTGCCTTGAATCGCTCCAGCAGGTCATTTACGGTCATACTCTTCCGCTCCTCCCCCTGCACATCCAGCACAATCCGTCCGCTGTCCATCATCAGGGTGCGGTTGCCCAGCTCCAGGGCCTGATGCATGTTATGGGTCACCATCATGGTGGTAATCTTGTGCTCGGCCACCACCTCCCGGGTAATTTTCAGCACCTTTTCCGCCGTACCCGGGTCCAAAGCGGCGGTGTGTTCGTCCAGCAGAAGAATTTTTGGGGGAACCATGGTGGACATGAGTAAGGTCAGCGCCTGCCGCTGCCCGCCGGACAGCAGTCCCACCGGCTGGCCCATCCGATCTTCCAACCCCATGTCCAGCTTGGCCAGCTGCTCCCGAAACAGCTTTCGGTCGGCCCTGCTGGTGCGGCTGAAATAGGAGTGCTGGTGCTTGGCGGTGCGCAGATAGGCCAGGGCCAGATTTTCCTCAATGGTCATGTGGGGAGCGGTGCCCTTCATGGGGTCCTGAAAGAGCCGTCCCAGCTCCCGGCTGCGCCGGTACTCGGGCTTGAAGGTGATGTCCTCCCCGTCCAGCACGATGGAGCCCTGGTCCGGGACAAACACCCCGGCAATGGCGTGAAACATGGTGGACTTGCCCGCGCCGTTGGAGCCCACCACGGTAACGAAGTCCCCGGGCGCCAGGTGGAGGTCAATTCCGCACAGAGCTTTTTTCTCATTGACCGTCCCCGCATTGAAGGTCTTGGCAATGCCGTTCAGCTTCAGCATGGGGTCCCCTCCTTCCTCCTGGCCAGCTTCTGCCGCTGGATGGCAATAAGCTTCCGGCCCTGGGGCATGGCGATGGCCACCGCCACAATGAGGGCGGACACCAGTTTAAAGCACTCGGTAGGCACATTGGCGGCCAGGGCCACCGCAATGATGATCCGGTAGATGCAGGACCCGGCGATCACCCCCACAATGCGCATCCCAATGGAGAACCGGCCGAACAGGGTCTCCCCAATGATGAGGGAGGCCAGCGCCACGGTCACCATGCCGGTGCCCAGGTTGATGTCACAGCTCTTATTCACCAGTCCGGTGAGGCATCCGGCCAGTCCGGTGAGGGCGTTTGCCACGCACAGCCCCACAGTGATGGTGAACGCGGGGTTGATGGAGGAGGCCCGGACCATGTCGGCGTTGTCCCCGGTGGCCCGGATGGACAGCCCCAGCCGGGTGCGGAAAAACAGTCCTACCAACACCGCCATCACCGCCAGGATGGCGCTCAGCACAATCAAGGTGCCCCAGCCGGTCCAGAAGGTATTTTCGCTCAGCCCCTTGGCCAGGGAGAGGAGGGTGTCGCTGCCGAAGATAGACAGGTTGGACGACCACCCCATCACCGCAAGGTTGACGGTATACAGCCCCGTGTTGACGATAATCCCGGCCAAAATGCTCTCCACCCCCAGCTTGGTCTGGAGGAAGGCGGTGACAAAGCCGGACAGCACCCCCGCCAGCATAGCGGCGGGGAGGGCCAAAAAGGGATGCCCCGCCAGGGTCACGGTGGCCCCCACGGCGAAGCCCAGGGTGTAGCAGCCGTCGGTGGAGAGGTCGGCAATGTTCAAAATGGAAAAACTGATGAACAGGGCCAGGGCCACCAGGGAGTAAATGGCCCCCATCTCCAGGGCGGTCCGCAGGGTTACGACGGATAACAGCATGACACATGCCTCCTAAAAACTTGTGTAGGGGCGGCCTGCGGCCGCCCGCTACAATTCAGCGCCCATATTTTTAAGGGCGGGCGGCCGCAGGCCGCCCCCACAGGCTCAGGAAAAGCTCTGCTGAGTGGTAGTCTCGACAACCTCGATGCCCAGGCTGGAGAACGCGGACTTGATCTGCCCCAGGTCCATACCGATGGCCTTACAGGTATCCGTATTGATAGTGGCGGTTTCGCCGGTCATAATCCGCACGGGAGTGGAGGCGGGGTCGGCCCCGTTGGCCAGCAGGTCGGCCACCATCTGGGCGGTTTCCTGGCCCAGCTGGACGTAGTCCACCCCGTAGCCGCAAAAGGCGCCGTTGAGCGCGAAGGAGTCCGCGCCGCCATAGTGGGGGACGTTGGCGTCCTGAAGCTTCTCAAAAATAGCCAGCTCGGCGCTCTGAACTGTGTTGTCGGTGGGGGTGAAGATGGCGTCCACCTTAGCGGCCACCAGGGCGTCCACAGCGGAGGTAATTTCATTGGTGTTGGTGCCGGTTTTCTCCTCAACCGCGATGCCCTTGGCGGTCAGGTACTCCTTAGCCTCCTGAATGGGCTTGGTGGAGGACCCCTCTGACTTGGAGTACAGCAGACCCACCTTCTGGAGGTCGGGATCAGCGGCAATCATCAGGTCGATCACCATCTTGGTGTTCAGCGCGTCGCTGGTGCCGGTAGTCTTGCCGCCGGGGGCGTTCATGTCGGCCACAATTCCGTCGGTGATGGGGTCGGAGACAGCGGAGAAGATGATGGGGATATCGGTGTCCTCGGTGGTGGCCATAGCGGTCTGGACGGCGGGGGTGGCGATGGGAACAATCACGTCTACGTCGTCAGAGATCATCTGGGCGGCAATGGCCTGGAGGGTAGATCCGTCACCCTGGCCGCAGGCGGTGTAGCCTGCGTAGTCAAAGGTGACGCCCAGCTCTCCGCCCAGCTTGTCAAGCTCCGCCTGGAGGCTGTCCTCAATCTGGTTCAGGGAGGCGTGGTCCATAAACTTGATGATGCCCACCTTGTAGGTGGTTCCGGAGGCGGGCTGCTGTGTGCCGGTGCTGCTGCCCTGGGGCTGAGAGGGCCCGGAGCTGCCAGGAGCCGGGGGATTGCTCCCGCCGCCGCAGGCGGCCAGGGACAGGGTCATCGCCAGGGACAGGGCCGTAGTGAGGATCTTCTTCATCGTGTTGGTCTTTTTCATGGTGTGTTCCTCCAATTTAAAATATTCGGGCGGCAGATGTGGGGACCGTGCCAAGGTCCTGATTTGTTGGAGTGCGGCGGGGCTGCTCTTGAGGAATAAAAAAACAGCCCCTCATCCCTCATGGGACAAGAGCTGCACTCCTGCGATACCACCCAAATTGACGTTTCAAACGTCCGCTCGCTTCACGCGCCATCACGCGTGCCCGATGGATAACGGGTGGGAACCCGTCGGCATCTACTTGGTTGCCCGTTCAAGCCGCCCTCGAAAGTCCATTCACACGGCCGCGCCCCGTCCTGATCCCACCACCCAGGACTCTCTGCAGGTTTGCAATACCGGCTACTAATCTTTCTCACAGGTTTGGTTGCTGTTTGGTTGTTGGGGCTATTATAGCGGCTGTCTCTTCGGTTGTCAACCCCTATTTTTTAATCCGCTAAAGAAAATTTTTCCGGCGCCCTCTCTTCCCGGCTCAAAATTTTTTCCCAAAAGGCCTTGACAGACTGAAAAAAACCATTATACTGTATATATAGTATATATACGCTAAGTCCACTATGACAGTCGAGAGTCCCCGGCGCGAGACCGCGCGCAGGCTTGCAGCCAGGAGCGCTCCCCGCTGTTGAAAGGCAGGCCAAATGGATATTATATTGAGTAACACCAGCGGAAAACCCATTTATGAGCAGATCGCTGACCAGGTCAAGGAGCAGATCATGGCCGGGGCTCTCGAGGCGGGGGACGCCCTGCCCTCCATGCGGCTGCTGGCCAAGGAGCTGCGCATCTCGGTGATTACCACAAAGCGGGCCTACGAGGAGCTGGAGCGGGACGGCTTTCTGGAGAATGTCCCCGGCAAGGGCTGCTTTGTAGCCCCCCAGAACCGGGAGCTGCTGCGGGAAGCCCAGCTGCGGAAGGTAGAGGAAAAACTGTCTCAGGCGGTGGAGGAAGCCCGGAAGGGGGCCCTCCCCCTGGAGGAACTGCACGAAATGCTTGACATCCTGTATCAAGGTGAGGAACTATGAAAAATTGTATTGAAATCAAAGGACTCTGCAAGTCCTACGGGGACTTTTCCCTGAACAATATCAACCTGACCCTCCCCGGCGGCTCCATCCTGGGGCTCATTGGAGAAAACGGCGCGGGCAAGACCACTACCATCAAGTGCATCCTGAACCTGATTGGCCGGGACGCGGGGGAGATCACCCTTCTGGGCCGCGACAACATCCGGGAAGAGCGGCTGGCCAAGCAGGACGTGGGCCTCGTGCTGGACGAGTGCTTTTTTCACGACACCCTCCGCCCCCGGGACATGAGCAAAATCCTGGCCCCCGCCTACAAGACCTGGGACGAATCCCTCTACCGGGACTATCTGGACAAATTCGGCCTGCCGGAGAAAAAGTTCATAAAGGAGTTTTCCCGGGGAATGAAAATGAAGCTGTCTCTGTCCGCCGCCCTGGCCCACCGGCCCCGGCTGCTCATCCTGGACGAGGCCACCGCCGGCCTGGACCCGGTGGTCCGGGACGAAATTTTAGATGAGTTTTTAGGCTTTATTCAGGACGAGGACCACGCCATTCTCATATCCAGCCACATCACCTCCGACCTGGAGAAGGTAGCCGACTACATCGCCTACATCCACCAGGGGGAGGTAGTGCTGTCCGGCGCCAAGGACGCCATTCTGGACTCCTACGGCCGGGTGGGCTGTACCGCCGCTCAACTGGAGACCATTGACCCCCGGGATGTGCTGCGGACCCGGAGAGGGGCCTTCGGCGGCGAGGCCCTGGTAAAGGACCGGGCGGCCTTCGCCCGGAAATATCCCATGCTCCTGGTGGAGCGGACCACATTGGAGGATATCATGCTCTTTGTGGGGAAAGGAGAGGCAAAATGACCGGTTTGATTTGGAAAGACTTCCTTGTGATGCGCAAGGCCCTGAAATCCTATGTACTGCTGATCGGCATCTACATCCTTCTGGCCTATCTGGATTTCTTTGACTACAGCTTTATCATCACCTTCATCCAGGTAATTCTGGCGGTGCTGCCCATCTCCGCCTTCGCCTACGACGAGCAGTCCAAGTGGGACCGCTACGCCATGTCCCTCCCCCTGGGGCGGCGCTGGGTGGTGGGGGCCCGGTATCTCTTTGTGCTGGGGCTGACCCTGTTCACCGTGGCGGCCGGGCTGGCGGGCACCGCCCTGCTGTATCTGGTCCATCAGGCGGACCCCCTGGAGATGTTCGTCACCCTGATGGTATCCACCGCCATCGGCCTGCTGATCCCCACCATCCTCCTGCCTCTGAGCTACAAGCTGGGGGCGGAGCGGGCCCGGCCCTA
>CAMTMZ010000052.1 GCA_947073765.1 uncultured Bacillota bacterium
GAGTTGGCCTTCTGCCGCCGCTTGTCCACAATGGCCAGGGGCATATTCAGCTTCTGGGCAAAGGCCCGGGCCCGGGCCACGGAGCCCACATCGGGGGACACCACCATGGTGTCGTCCCGGCTGTCCTTATACTTGCGGTTAAAGTAATCCACAAAAATGGGGGATCCCACCATGTTGTCCACCGGAATGTCAAAAAATCCCTGAATCTGGTTGGCATGGAGGTCCATCGTCAGCACCCTGTCGGCGCCGGCGGTGGTAATCAGGTTGGCCACCAGCTTGGCGGAGATGGGGTCCCGGGGCTTGGTTTTCCGGTCCTGCCGGGCGTAGCCAAAATAAGGGATCACCGCGGTGATCCGCCCGGCGGAGGCACGCTTCAGGGCATCGATCATGATAAGCAGCTCCATCAGCGCGTCGTTCACAGTATTGAGCTCGCCATTCTTGATAAAGGAGCAGGTGGACTGTACCACAAATACGTCAGAGCCCCGCACCGTCTCATAGATGGAGACAAAATTTTCCCCGTCGGAAAAGGCTCCCACCTCTGAGTTTCCCAGGGGGAGACCCAGCTCCTTGCAGATATCCTTTGCCAGCGCGGGGTTTGAGTTGCCTGTGATTACCTTGATGTCCTTGCCATGTGCGATCATTGTCTTCTTCCTCCCATTTTTGTCGGCCCTTGGGGCCGTATCTTCTCTCGTATCCCTTCCATGGTGAGGCGCAGCCTCACATTTTTCTTTTTTTCCTCCGGTTGGCCTCGGCCCAGCCCTCTTTAATCTCCTGGCGGGAGCGGCCGATGGCCATGGCATCCCCGGGCACCGTTCCGGTCACCGTGGTACCCGCGGCAATAAAGGCCCCGTCCTCCACCGTCACCGGGGCGACAAAATTGGTGTTGCAGCCCACAAACACATGGCTGCCAATGGTGGTGCGGTGCTTCTCAAAGCCGTCGTAATTGCAGGTAACCGTCCCGCAGCCAAAGTTGCAGTCCTCGCCCACATCGCTGTCCCCCACATAGGTGAGATGGGCCATCTTTGTGCCCCGGCCCAGCGTGCAGTTTTTTAACTGAACAAAGGCCCCGATTTTAGAGCCCTCTCCCACGTCGCAGTGAGGCCGGAGGTGGGCATAGGGTCCAACCTGGCTGCCTCGACGGATCACGCTGTCTTCGCACTGGGCGGCGTTCACGGTGCAGTCCTCCTCCACCACGCAGTTGGTCAGCATGGTCTGGGGACCAATGGTGCAGTTTTCGCCAATCACAGTGCTTCCCCTGAGAATGGTCCCGGGCAGCAGCAGCGTGCCGGCCCCTACCGTAACCTGGTCCTCCACATAGACGGCGGCGGGGTCCATCATCAGCACCCCGGCCCGCAGCAGCTGTTCCCGCTTGGCCTGCAGCGGGGCGGCGCAGTCGTTCATAAGCTTCCTCCTGTTTTCCAGTGTTCCATTCGCCTGGTATTATACCATAAATTTTGCAGCTTTTCCACCATCTAGGAATTTTTTTCAAAAAGTTTAAAATGCGGCTTTTTCATCCACATCATGAAAAATCTGACAAAAACCGCCCTCCGTGAAGCCGGAGAGCGGTTTTCGATTTTCAGCAGACAGGAATCAAGGGGCGCACTCCCAGCCGCTCCCGCAGCCGGGAGGGGCGGCACACGCGGGACACCTCCAGCCCGGCGCAGATGGTATCCACCAGATCCACCATCCACGCCTCCAGCGACCGGGGCAGCGCGCCCCCCAGGGGCCACATATGGGAGAGGATAATGTTCCGCTCCTTGGGGGAGAGGGGGGTCAGCGCGGCGGCGTTTCGGGCAGCGAATCTGGGGTGGTCAAAGCACTGGCTGCCGGGGTGCGCGGATTTGTCTTTCGAGTCATACAGGTACAGGTCGTGGAGCAGGGCCCCCCGCACGGCAGCGCGTACATCCATCCGGAGCGCCCGGGCCACCCGATAGGTGCTGAAGGCCACAAACAGAGAGTGATCCAGGGTGGTAACCGGGCCGTGGTGCTTCCACCGGCCCATCATCCGCACCTGTTCAGAGTCCAGCAATTCCCTTGTCAGCTCAATAAACTCCTGTTCCCGAAGCTTGCGCTTTATATAGCCCATTGGAATCATCCCTTTCCGCCCGCAGCGGGGCAATGTATTGTTGTGTACCCATCATACACCAACTTCATGGCCTTGTCATCTAAAAATTTTTTACAATTTTACCGGGTCTGGCCTGTGCCCTTTACCACAAATTTGAAGGAGCACAGCTCCGCCAGCCCCAGGGGCCCTCTCGCGTGGAGCTTCTGGGTTGAGATGCCCATCTCGCACCCCAGTCCAAACTCCCCGCCGTCGGTAAACCGGGTGGATGCGTTCCAGTACACGGCCGCACTGTCCACCTGGGTCAAAAAGCGCTGGGCCACCCCTACACTGGCGGTTACGATGGCCTCGGAGTGCCCGGTAGAGTGCTCCCCAATGTGGCGCACCGCCTCCTCCAGACTGTCCACCACCTTCACCGCCAGGATATAGTCTAAAAACTCGGTGTCAAAATCCTCTTCCCGGGCTGGAGTTCCGTCAATTATGGCGGCTGCGGCGGGGTCCAGCCGCAGCTCTACCGGGTGCTCCGGGCGGCAGGCAAGCCGCTCTCTCAGCCTGGGCAGAAACGCCCCGGCAATCTCCCGATGCACCAGACACACCTCGGCGGCGTTGCACACGCTGGGCCGGGAACATTTGGCGTTTTCTATGATGTCCAGCGCCATGTCCATATCCACATATGTGTCCACATACACATGGCAGATGCCGGTGCCCGTCTCCAGCACAGGCACGGCAGCGTTGTCCACACAGGCCCGGATCAGTCCCGCCCCTCCCCGGGGGATGAGCAGATCCACCAGTCCCCGGGCCGCCATCAGCTCATTGGCGGATGTCCGGGTGGTGTCCTCCACCAGCTGAAGGGCATCCTGCGGCAGCCCGGCCAGCGCCAGCCCCTCCCGCAGGGCCGCCACAATGGCGGCGGCGGAGCGATGGGCTTCCTTGCCGCAGCGCAGCACACAGGCGGAGCCCGCCTTCAGGGCCAGAGCCGCCGCGTCGCTGGTCACATTCGGCCGGCTTTCATAAATAACAGCGATTACCCCCATAGGCACGGCGGTTTTCTCAATCACCAGCCCGTTGGGCCGCTCCACCCGGCTGAGCACAGCCCCCACCGGATCGGGCAGGGCCGCCGCCGCCCGGATTCCCTGGGCCATCCCCGCCACCCGCTCCGGACTCAGTGCCAGCCGGTCCAGCATCACATCAGATATTGTTCCCCTGGCCGCCTCCATATCCTGCTCATTGGCTGACAGGATATCCAGGCAGTGTTCCTCCAGAGCATCCGCCATCGCCTCCAGCGCCCGGTTTTTTACCGCAGTGTCAGCCAGGGCCATGGCTCTCTTGGCTCCGTTGGCTTTTTGCAGCAGCTTCATTGTCGTCATATCAATCACCCCATCGGTTTATTCTTCAGCCCAAAAATCATTTCTTCCCCAAAAACCGGGTGCCCACCTCCCTGCCCTCAGCAATGCTGTAGAGCCGCTGGGCCTGTTCCCCGTTTGTAATTACCATGTCGCAGCCCTGGGCCGTGACCATTTTGGCCGCTCTGAGCTTGGTCTCCATGCCTCCGGTGGCCAGGTCGCTGCCCTTGCCTCCGGCCAGGGCCTCAATTTCCGGCGTGACTTCTTCCACAACGGGAATCAGTTTGGCGTCAGGATTTTTTCTGGGATCGGCGGTGTACAGCCCCTCAATATCGCTGAGCAGCACCAGCAGATCGGCCCCTACCGAACAGGCAACAATGGCGCCCAGGGTGTCGTTGTCTCCCACTTTGATCTCCGCGGTGGCCACGGTGTCATTCTCGTTGATGATGGGCAGGGCCCCCAGCTCCAGCAGCCGGGCCATGGTGTTTTCAAAGTTCTGCCGCCGGTCGTCATGATCCACATCCTCGCTGGTAAGAAGAATCTGAGCCACCGTGTGGTTGTACTGGGAAAAAAGCTTGTCATAGGTATACATCAGCTCGCACTGCCCTACGGCCGCGGCGGCCTGTTTGGTGGGCATGTCGGCGGGCCTGCCAGGCAGGTTCAATTTTCCCACACCCATGCCGATGGCCCCGGAAGACACCAGAATCATCTCATGTCCGGCGTTTTTCAGGTCAGATAATACCTTCACCAGCTCCTCCACGCGGCGGATGTTCAGCCGTCCGGTGGCGTGGGCCAGGGTAGAGGTCCCTACTTTTACAACAATACGCATTTTTCCCGCTCCTTATTGCAATTTGTATTTAGATTTTCTGATGTAATTACCGCAGCCTCACCGTCTTCTCATAGGCCGCGATCACCGCGTCCATAGCGGCGGCGCGGAAGCCCTGCTCCTCCAGGGTGCGGACCCCCTGAATCGTGGTGCCTCCCGGGGAGCACACGGCGTCCTTCAGCGCGCCGGGGTGCCTGCCGCTCTCCAGCACCATTCTGGCCGCGCCCTCCAGCATCTGGGCCGCGTAGGCCAGCGCCTTGTCCCGGGGGAGCCCGCAGGCCACGCCGCCGTCTGCCAGGGCCTCCAGAAACATATAGGCGAAGGCAGGCCCGCAGCCGGACAGGGCGCTGGCCGCGTCAATCATCCCCTCAGGGACCGGATCCACCAGCCCGGCAGGGGCGATAAGGGCGGCGAAGTCGTCCAGCTCCTCCACCGTCACCCCCTGGCCGCAGTACTGCACCACCCCGGCGCCAATCGCGGCAGGCGTATTGGGCATCATACGGATCACGGGGCAGTCCATGTCCAGCATATCCTGAATTCGGTTGCAGGACAGTCCCGCGGCCATGGTGGCCAGGACAAAACGGTCTTCCCGTTTGCGCAGAATGGATTCCAGGGGGTCCAAAACCAGCTGCATCATCTGGGGCTTGACCCCCAAGAAAATGAGCCCGGCCCTGCGGGCAATCTCTTCGTTAGCACAGGCCTCCGCCCCAGGCAGCTCCGCGGCCAGCTTTTCCGCCTTGGCGGGGGTGCGGTTAGAGAGCAGCATAGTCTCCGCCAGTCCGCTTTTGGCCGCCGCCCGCGCCACAGCGGAGCCCATATTGCCGGTGCCAATAAAGCCAATCGTCTGATACATATTAAATTCCTCCTCATCTGGAGACTTTTCCATTTTAATTATAGCACACCCGTCAAGGGGGCAAAAGACCCCCATTTGGACAGAAGACCGTAACAGAGAACCGCATTTCGCCACAGACGCGGCGCGCGAAGCAAACAAAAAGCCTCGGCACAAAATCTTAATCAATTCTTAATTGTATTTTTCCCGACTCTGCCGTATACTGTCCGTACTAATACACTTAGTACAGTATCCGGAAAGGAGGCGCTGTCATGTTGAATTTAGACTACCGGGACGCCCGCCCCATCTACGAACAGGTAAAGGATGGCCTGCGGCGGCTGATGGTCACCGGGGTGATCCAGGAGGGGGAGAAGCTGCCCTCCGTGCGCACCATGGCCGGGACGCTGGCCATCAATCCCAACACCATCCAGCGGGCTTACGAGGCCCTGGAGGCGGAGGGCTATGTCTACTCCGTTCCCGGCAAGGGCTCCTTCGCCGCCCCCAACACGGGGGTGGACGAGGGGCGGAAACACGAACTGCTCCAGACCTTTGACCAAACGGCGGGGGAGCTGCTGTTCCTGGGGGTCAGCGGTCAGGAGCTCTGGGCCCGGATCCGGGCCCTGGAAGGGGGAGAGGCACAATGATTAAGGTAAACAACGTTGTAAAAACCTTCGACGGCTTTCGGGCTCTGGACGGCCTGACCATGACGGCGGAGAAGGGCTCCATCTACGGTCTGGTAGGTCCCAACGGCGCGGGCAAGTCCACCATCCTGCGGCACATTATGGGCGTCTACCGCCCGGACTCCGGGTCTGTGCTGGTGGACGGGGAACAGGTCTATGAAAATCCGGCGATGAAGGCAAAAATCGCCGTCATCCCCGACGAGCTATACTATTTCAACTCCGCTTCCACCAAAGACATGATGCGCTTTTACCGGGGGATGTACCCAAATTTTGACCTGAAGCGGTACGAGGCTTTAAAGGAGGCCTTCCCCGAAGTGGACGAGAGGCTGCCCATCCGGCGGCTGTCCAAGGGCATGCAGAAGCAGAGCGCTTTCCGGCTGGCTTTGTGCTGCAATCCGGAGGTGCTGGTGCTGGACGAGCCGGTGGACGGCCTGGACCCGGTGATGCGCCGGCAGGTGTGGACCCTGCTCATGGGGGACGTGGCCCAGCGGGGGACCACGGTGCTGGTCAGCTCCCACAACCTGCGGGAGCTGGAGGACGTATGCGACCACGTGGGCATCCTCTCCCACGGCAAGGTGCTGCTGGAGCGGTCCCTCACCGACTTGCAGGACAATGTGGTCAAGCTGCAAATCGCCTTCGCCGACGGAAATCTACCGGAGCTGCCCAAGGATATGAATCTGCTCCATACCGCCCAGATCGGCCGGGTGTTCACCCTGATTGTCCGGGGCAGCCCGGCGGAGATCAAGACCCGCATGGCGGGCTTTGCGCCCATTTTAATGGAGGCCCTGCCCCTGTCTTTAGAGGAAATCTTTATCTATGAACTGGGAGGTGAGGACTATGCGGTCCGCGACATCGTACTTTAACGGCACGCTCTACCGTAAATCTCTGGCCCGTTTCTGGCCCCTGTGGGTGCTGTACGGGGTAATCTGGCTCTTTGCCCTCCCCCTGAACATGCTCACCACCTATTTTTCCCGCTATATGAGCGCCCCGCCCCAGCGCCGGCTGCTGGATCTTGCGCTCAATGTCCCCGACTCGCTGTCCATCGGCCTGCTCCTGGCCGCTTTCTTCGCCATATTATGCGCTATGGCGGTGTTCGGCTATCTCTATAACCACCGCTCCGCCTGCTGGACCCACGCCCTGCCCCTGCGGCGGGAGGCCCTGTTCGCCACCCAGTATCTGGCCGGGCTCAGCTTTCTGCTGCTGCCCCAGTTGACTGTGGCCCTGCTGTCAGCCATCATCGAGGTCTCTCTTCTGCCCATGTCCAGCTGGAGCGCAGTCCTGTCAGCCCTGCTCACCTGGCTGCTGGCCCAGAGCGGCGTGTGCCTGTTCTTTTTCTCCTTCGCCGCCTTCTGCGCCATGTTCACCGGCCACATTTTGGCCCTGCCCGCTTTCTACTGCATCCTCAACGTGCTGGCCTCAGTGATCTATACGCTGCTGGACGGTCTGTTCCACCAGTTTTTCTTCGGATACACCGGCTCCTCCGGCGCGGCCAGGCTGTCCATCTGGCTCACCCCTTTCCTGGCCCTGCGGGACGCCCTCCTTTGGCGGGTCAATCTGGACGAATCGCGCCATCTGTACTCCTCTGTCACCGTAGCCGTGTACGCCGCCGTAGGGGCGGGACTGGCCCTGGCCTCTCTGTATGTCTACCGCCGCCGCCATGTGGAGACCGCCGGGGATGTGGTGGCAGTCCCTCTGGTGCGGCCCCTGTTCAAGTATGGCGTCTCCTTCTGCTCCGGGCTGTGCATTGGCATGTTTACCGCCGCCTTCTTCAGCTGGAGCCGCATGTCCGCCCTGGTGCCCTGCATCCTGTTCTGGACCGTGATCGGCTGCTTTGCCGCCGAGATGCTCCTAAAAAAGTCCTTCCGGGTATTTAAGGCCTGGAAAGGGCCTGTGATCATGGCCTGCGTGATGCTCCTTCTGTGCCTGGGGTGCTATGCCGACCTGCTGGGCGTGTCGGCCAAGGTACCCAAGCTGGACCAGGTGGACCAGGTGGATGTGGAGCTCAATCTGGGTTACCCCAATGACCAAGGCTCCTATCTCTCCCTCACCCTCACCGATCCGGAGAATATCCAGAGGTTCCTGGAGCTGCACCAGGCTTTGGTGGACGACCGGGCTCGGCTGGACTACGGCAGCCCTCACCACGAAGCTGGACAGGATTACACCAGTCTCCAGCTGCGGTACACGCTGAAGGGGGGCTCCTCCCTGAACCGCAAGTACAGCAGCCTGCCTCTCTACCGGGCGGATCTGGAGAACGAGGGCTCCTTCACCGCCCTGGTCCAGTCCATCGCGGAGGACCGGGAGATGGTGGCCCAGGCCTACGGTTTCGATTCCTTCCTCACCAACTCCCGGCTCACCGGGGCCTGGCTCACCGGCCTGACTACCCCTGAGGGTCACATTGACTATGACCGGTTCTATGTAGATGACTTCGCCAAAGAGCTGTGGGAGGCGGTACAGCAGGATTTCGCCCAGGGGAACCTGGGTGAGCGCTACCTCTTTGACTCTGACCCGGAGCGGCAGCAAAATACCTACTACACCGACCTGGAGTTTGTCAGCGAGGAGATTGTCACTTCCAACGAGAGCGCCCCCGCCGCTGCCCGGGGCCGCCGTCTCAGCATCACCCTCACCCCCCAGGCCAAACACACCCTGGCCGTGCTGGATCGGACCGGCCTCTGGGAGCAGGGCTACGCCCTGGCCGCCCGGGACCTGGCAGATGAAGAGGAGTGGCACTATCCGGAGACGGCCGGGGGTGGGATGGAGATCGTCTACTAGACCGTTTTGATGTGCGTCTGTCGTGGACAGTCCCCTTTATGCCCCGTACCGGCCCTATTCCAGGCTCGTTTTCACCTGCAAAGCCGCTCTTTTTGACCGTAATATTTCTATACAAAATTACAAATAGTATAATAGTCCGCTCCTGGCGGACAAACCAGCTCCGGAGGGCTCCGTCCCTCCGGAGATTGCCTTGTCAACACCCGACAAAAATCCGGCGAGAAACAGCAGAAAATTTTATTGCATTTTGGACTGGTCTTCTGTATAATAAAGTGCAAGAGCGGTCATCCCGGGCGCTTCATCGGCGCCCTACTAAAAATTCAGGAGGTAATCCATATCATGAGAGAAGTTTATGTCGTCAACTGCTGCCGCACCGCCATCGGTTCCTTTGGCGGTTCCCTGAAAGACACCCCCGCCGCCGATCTGGGCGCCGCCGTCATCAAGGAGGCCCTGAACCGGGCCAACGTCAAGCCTGAGAATGTCGACGAGGTCATGTTCGGCTGCATCCTCACCGCCGGCCTGGGCCAGAACCCCGCCCGTCAGGCCAGCCTGAAGGCCGGCATCCCCACCTCTGTGCCCGCCTACACCGTGGGCATGGTGTGCGGCTCCGGCATGAAGTCCGTCATTGAGGCCGGCCGCACCATCGGCTGCGGCGACGCCGAGATCATTGTGGCCGGCGGCATGGAGAACATGTCCTCCGCCCCCTTCGCCCTCCCCGCCGCCCGCTGGGGCGCCCGCATGGGCGACAACAAGATGGTGGACACCATGATCAAGGACGGCCTGTGGGACGTGTATAACAACTACCACATGGGCACCACCGCCGAGAATATCTGCGACGTGTGGGGCATCACCCGGGAGGAGCTGGACGAGTTCGGCTACAACTCCCAGAAGAAGACCGCCGACGCACAGGCCGCCGGCAAGTTTGACGACGAGATCGTCCCCGTGATGATCAAGGTCAAGAAGGAAATGGTGGAGTTCAAGAAGGACGAGTTCCCCCGCCTGTCTCCCCTGGATAAGCTGGCCAAGCTGCGCGGCGCCTTCCCCTGCGGCCCCGAGGGCGTGGAGGACCAGATTGTCCACACCTTTGAGCCCACCGGCGTCCATGAGGCCGACGCCAAGAAGCACGTCCAGCGGGTAACCGCCGGCCAGGCCTCCGGCATCAACGACGGCGCTGCCGCCATCGTGTTGGCCTCCAAGGAAGCCGTTGAGAAGTACGGCCTGAAGCCCATGGCCAAGCTGGTCAGCTGGGGCCAGGGCGGCGTGGATCCCAAGATCATGGGCGTGGGCCC
>CAMTMZ010000053.1 GCA_947073765.1 uncultured Bacillota bacterium
TCCAGGATGGACACGTCGAAGGTGCCGCCGCCCAGGTCGTAGACCATGATCTTCTGGGCCTCTTCCTTGTCCACGCCATAGGCCAGGGCCGCGGCGGTGGGCTCGTTGATGATGCGTTTGACCTCCAGGCCGGCGATCTTGCCCGCGTCCTTGGTGGCCTGGCGCTGGGCGTCGGTAAAGTAGGCGGGAACGGTGATCACTGCCTCGGTAACGGTCTGGCCCAGATAGCCCTCGGCGTCCGCCTTCAGCTTTTGAAGGATCATGGCGCTGATCTCCTGGGGGGTGTATTTCTTGCTGTCTACCTCTACCCGGTAGTCGGAGCCCATCTCCCGCTTGATGGAGCTGATGGTCCGGTCGGGATTGGTGATGGCCTGGCGCTTGGCCACCTGGCCCACCATGCGCTCACCGTCTTTGGAGAAGGCCACGACGGAAGGGGTGGTGCGGTTGCCCTCGGCGTTGGCGATGACCACGGCGTCGCCGCCCTCCATCACCGCCACGCAGCTGTTAGTGGTGCCTAAATCGATGCCAATGATTTTTCCCATGATGTTTTTCCTCCTAATATATGAAAGATTGGTGTTAACAGATTTAGCGCAGGAGCATTGCTCCTATGGAAAAGAGTGTGGACAGCCAGATAAGCAGGCCTGCGCTGAGTATCAGGGTAAAGGGGACAGGGTGGGAAAAGACGCGTTTCCGTTTCTTGCAGATGGTGCACATGCTGATCTGACCTCCTTCTCTCAAGATGGATGCGGTCACGCTTCGCCAGTTCGCGACGCTTGCCTTCCCTTTGGCTCGCTTTACAAACAAAAAAGCTGTGTGTTTCTAGGTTTGCAAAGCGTGTTCCGGTCCGGGTTCGCTGCTCACGGCGGCTCCGCGCTTCTAATTGGCGACCTGAACCATGGCAAACCGGATGACCTTATCCCCCAGCATGAACCCGGCCTGGAAGACCTGGGCCACCACATTTTCCCCCAGGTTTTCATCCTCCACGTGCATCACGGCGTTATGAAGATTGGGGTCAAAGGGCTGGCCCTGGGCGTCGATCTCGGTGACGCCCAGTTTGGCAAAGACCTCCTTGAGCTGGTTCATGGTCATCTCTACGCCCTTCTTGTAGGCCTCATCGGCAGTGTCCTGTTTCAGGGCCCGTTCCAGATTGTCGTAGACGGGGAGGAAAGCCTGAACCGTGTCCGCCTTGGCGTCAGTCCACAGAGATTCTTTCTCCTTGGCGGTGCGCTTGCGGTAGTTGTCGTATTCGGCGGCCAGGCGGAGGAACTGCTCCCTGGGCACCGGCGGCTCCTGGACGGGCTCCGGGGATTCCTCCGTGACAGCCTCGGGCTCATCGACAGGCCGGCCGGCCTGGGCCTCTTCCGGAAGCGCCTGTTCCTCCCGGATCTCCTCCACGGGCGTTTCCAGGACAGGGGGCTCTTTCTTTTCTTTCTTCTTACTCACAGCTCATGCTCCTTCGCATCTCGTTATTATGTTATTCCTGCTCCTCCGGGGCGGGCAGTTCCTTGCCGAACATACGGGTCAAGCTGTCGGCAAAGTAGGACAGCCGGGCGGTGACCTTGGCGTAGTCCATGCGGGTGGGGCCGACTACCCCGATTACGCCCCGCATGTTGTCTCCAATGTCGTAGCTGGCCATGACCACGCTGGTGTCTTTCAAGGCGTCGCTGACGTTTTCCGGCCCGATGAGGATGTTCATGTTCTTGCCTGTGTCCAGAGTGGCGGGCAGGCGGGGGGGGTCCCCCTCCTCGCTGAGGTAGGCCATCAGGGGTTTGGCTTTGTCCAGACTGTGGTACTCCGGGTGTTCCAGCAGGTGGGTGATGCCCGCGGTGCGGAACTTCTGCTGCCCCTGGTCGGCCAGCACCTCCATGGCAAATTCCACAACCAGGGAGATGAGCTCAAAGGCCCCTGGGGCGGTGCGAGTCTCCATTTTGTCCAAGGTTTGCTCCATCTCCTCCCGGCCCAGCCCCACAAAGGAACTGTTGAGCACGGCGGAGAGCATTTGCAGCTGGGGATCGCTTAGGCCGTTAGGGATGTGGATCAGCTTGTTTTTTACCACACTGCTGTCTGTCATCACCACGGCAATGAAAGCGCTGTCCTCTACCATCAGCAGATCAAAGCGCTTGACGGTGACCTGCTCCTTGGCCGCCGCCATCGTAAACACAGGGTAATCACTGATCTGGGAGAGCACCTTGCCCGCCCGGTCGATTACCCGGTCCAACTCCTCCATTTTCAGGTTCAGCGCATCGTTGATGCGCTGGGTCTCCTGGAGGGTGAGCTGCTGGCGGTCCATCAGCTCGTTGACATAGAGCCGGTAGCCGGCGGCGGAGGGCACCCGTCCGGCGGAGGTATGGGGCTGCTCTAAGTAGCCCTGCTCGGTGAGGTCGGCCATCTCGTTGCGGATGGTGGCGGTGGACACGTCCAGCCCGGCCAGCTGGGCCACAGCTTTGGAGCCCACCGGCTCGGCGGTGGCGATATAGGTCTCTACAATCGCCCGCAGGATGCGCTTTTTTCGGTCTGACAGTGCCACGGCACTCACCGCCTCTCATTTTAGTGTGCTTAGCACTCATATTCTACGAGTGCTAAAGATAATGTACCACTCCCCCCGGAAATTGTCAATAGATTCTTTATGAATTTATTTTTAACAAAACAACCCCCGGCCATTCCTTGCAGAATGGCCGGGGAGGTGCTAAATTTCTGTATTGGCAATTTCATGAGATGAACAGAAACCTTTTGCCGGCTTCTGCTGTAATAACATCCGATTTCCAGAGTAGGGATGCCGGAAAGCTTATGAAAAGCACAGCACCTGGCCGGTGGACAGGGCGCGGCAGCCAGGTCCAAAGCGTTTTTGCAGCAGCGCCAGGGCGGTCTCGCCGGTGCAGTGTCCGGTGTGAATTTCCTCCACGCCCAGTTCCTTCAGGGCGTCCGCCACCTGAATCACATACTCCGGGGTGCAGTTCATGCCGCTTTTTCCCCGGCTGAACATGTGAAGGCCGCCCACCACGGCGAAAACCCGTTTGCCGGGCAGCTGTGCCAGCACCCCCTGAACAATGTTGACGATGCCTCCATGGCTGCATGAGTTGAAAACCACCAGCCCCTTTTCCCCTTCCAGTACCAGGGACTGCTCATGGCGGTAGTCGTCGGGGACAAAGTCGTCTTGCCCCCGCTTAAACAGCAGGTCGGCGGCCTGACCGGCAAAAGCGGAATCATGAACGGTCTCCGGCACCAGCCAAACTCCTTCTGACAGGGGATACAGCCCCTCTATCTCCACAAAGCGGCTGGGGAATCCCTCCCATATTTCCCGGTGGACGCCGATGTACCGCGGTCCCTCCGGATCCATAGCGAAATAGGCCCCCGACGCCCCCCGGCGAACATACACCGGGGCCCGTTTGTTGACTTGGAAGAACCGGCGCAGACCGTCACTGTGGTCATAGTGGCCGTGGGACAGCACCGCCGCCTCCACGGCGGACAGGTCTGCGCCCAGGGAGCGGGCGTTGTCCACAAATTTTCCGGAAGATCCGGCGTCCAGCAGCAGCACCCGCCCCCGGTGCTCAATGTACAGGGACAGACCATGCTCCGGCGTCAGGCCGCAGCCGGTCCGGGCGGTATTTTCCATCAGTACAGTTACGTTCATACGCTTCTCCTCCAAATCAAGCCCGCGTCAGGTCCCGGACCCACTGCCCGGAATGAAGGCGGCGGATGCCGATTATAAATTTAACGGCCTGCTCCAGGGGAAAGGCCAAATAGACCCAGAGCACAGTGGTTTTCAGCACCAGACCGCACAGCGCGGCGTAGGGGATGGCCACAAGCCACAGCGGTCCGATGTCAATCATAGTTGCCGCTTTGACGTCGCCGCCGCCCCGGAGGACCCCGACAATATTGACAGTATTGAAATCCTTCAGCGGCATGGACAGCGCCATTACCATCATCATCATGGAGGCCACCGCCGCCGCCCCGGGGGACAGCTTGAACAGAGGATATACCCAGGCCGGGGCGGCAAACCGGACGAAAAGCAGAAGCAGAGCCCCCAAAATCAGTCCGCCCAGCACTGCCAGGGTATTTAAGGTTTTGCCTACGTCCAGTATCCGGTCGGCTCGGCCCGCGCCTACCTCACGACCGATGATGATGGAGGCGGTGGAGGCCAGCCCGAATGCCACCACCATGGCAATCTTCTCCACATTGCCGGCGATGGTGTAGGCGGCCAGAATCTCGGTGCTGCCGGCCATATGACCCATGATGGTGGGGAAGACAGATGTGCCGATCCCCCACATGGTCTCGTTGCACACCACCAGACCGCCGTATCTCAAAAAGCGCCGGCTCATCTCCGTCCCGGGCCGGAGCAGCAAGTGGAGATGAATCCGAAAAAACCGGTTTTTCATCATATGGATGATAACGATGGCTATTTCCAGCAGCCGGGCGGTGAGGGTAGCCACCGCCGCACCCCGAATCCCCAGGGCGGGAGCCCCCAGCTTTCCAAAGATGAACACCCAGTTCAGGAAGGTGTTGGTGGCCATGGAGGCCACCAGGATGTACAGCCCCAGCTGCGGCCGTTCCATGCTGCGGTAGGCGGCCACATATATCATGGTGAAGGCGTTGCACACATAAGAGAGCCCGGCGATGGACCCGTACTGAGCGGCCAACGCGATAACCTCCGGCTCGTTGCCGAACATGCTCAGAAATGCTACAGGGCACAGCAGAAGCACACCGGCAAACAAGGCGGAAATCACCAGCACCACCCACAGCGCCACGCCCAAGACACGGTTGATGGAGTCCATCTCTTGCCGGCCCCAATATTGGCTCACCAGCACTGACGCGCCGCTCTGCACGCCGAAAATAAACATCTGCACTGCGAACAGAGGGATGTTAGCCAGGGTCACCGCCGCCATGGGGACCTCTCCCAGTATCCCCACCATAAAAGTGTCGGCCATGCCCAAGGCGCTGGTAATCAGGTTCTGCATGACGATAGGCAGAGCCAGAAACGCAACCTGCTTATAAAATCCGGGCTTTTGCTTCATATACGTAAACATGGAAAATTGCTCCTTTTTCTATGACAGCGTAGGAAACAGCCCATGTTTGGCCGCGTTCAGCCCCTCGATCAGAGCATCAACGTCCTCCCGGGCGGTGTCGTAGGACAAGCTGACCCGAAGGGCGCCGTCCAGCAC
Source organism: uncultured Bacillota bacterium (assembly GCA_947073765.1). Lineage (GTDB taxonomy): Bacteria > Bacillota > Clostridia > Oscillospirales > Oscillospiraceae > Lawsonibacter. The sequence continues at coordinate 5,160 of CAMTMZ010000053.1, forward strand.
GGGCTTAGGCAGCCTGAGGGCGGCGAATACATGGCTGGGCTTTCCTTTGTGGCAGGCGGAGCCGGAGGAGAGATACACCCCCCGGTCGCTGAGGAAACGGACCACCACCTCACTCTTGTAGCCGGGCAGGGAGATGGGCAGAATGTGGGGTGCGCCGCCAGAAGTTAATATCACCGCATCAGGGATGGCCTCAGCCAGGCGGTCCACAGCATAGGCCTTCACGGCGGACATGTGAGCAATGTCCTTCTTCATGGAGGCGGCCCCAAGCCGGGCGGCGGCGGCAAAGGCGGCAAGCTGGCCGGTGGCCTCAGTGCCTGAGCGGCAGCCGCCCTCCTGTCCCCCTCCCCGGATCATGGGGGGCAGCTTCAGCCCCTGCCGGATATACAGCGCCCCCACCCCCTTGGGGGCGTGGACCTTGTGGCCGCTGATGGACAGCAGATCGACGCCCAGCTCCTTTGGGGAAAAGGGAACCTTAAAAAAGCCCTGGACCGCGTCGCAGTGGAGCAGGGCGGGACAGCCAGACTGCCTGATGGCCCGGGCAGTCTCCCTGACAGGCAGAATGGTTCCCAGCTCGTTGTTTACCAGCATCATGGACACCAGAGCGGTGTCCGGCCGGAGGGCGGCCGCCGCCTGGGCCGGGTCGATATTCCCCTGCCGGTCTGGCTGGAGGTAGGTGACCTCGTAACCCTGGCGCTCCAGGGCCTTGACCGGCTCCAGAACGGCGGCGTGCTCTATGGCGGTGGTGACAATGTGCTTCCCCGTCCGGCGGCCCAGCTCCAGAGCCCCGGAGATGGCCCAGTTGTCGCTCTCCGAGCCGCAGGAGGTGAAAAACAGCTCCTCCGGCCGGCAGCCCAGGGCACCGGCAATATCCCCGCGCCAGTCCTTTATCCGGCCCGCCGCCTCTTTTCCCAGGGCGTACTGGGAGGACGGGTTTCCCCAGCCCTGGGTCATAGCTTCCATTGCCGCCTGAGCGGCCTCGGGCCGCACCGGCGTGGTGGCGGCATTATCTAAGTAGTGAAACACGGCGTCCGCCTCCCGTAATTGTAGTCAGTATCGGCTATTCTATGCCGTTTCGGAGGGAAAGTCAATAGCGATTTGCCCACGAAGACAGGCGCCCCCGGCTGTTCCCGCAGCGGCGCGGACCGGGTGCCGCCCCGCGCATGTTTCCCTTGCAAATCAAGAGGTTTTTATATATAATGGAGAAGAATGGTAAGACAAGAAAGGAGTGTGCGCTATGGACCCTGCCTCCAATATCTGCTATATTGTCGGCGCGATGTCTCTCACCCCGGACCTGCGCCCCTATCCTGCGCCGGGGGACTATGTCATTGCCGCTGACCGAGGATATGACTCCCTGATGGCATTCGGTGTGCGGCCCGATCTGGCCGTGGGGGATTTCGACTCCCTGGGACACCGGCCCAGCCATCCCAACGTCATTCAGCTCCCCGCCGAGAAGGACGACACCGACATGGTGTTTGCCCTGCGCAAGGGGCTTGAGCTGGGATACCGGCGCTTTGTCCTGCTGGGAGGCGTGGGCGGCCGGCTGGAGCACACGCTGGGCAACCTGCAGCTGCTGGACTGGCTGGCAGGGCAGGGCTGTCAGGGCTTTCTGGCCGGAGAGAAGACGGCGGCCACCTGTATCCGGGGCGGCAGGAGCGTTGTTTTTCCTGAACCTATGTCCGGCTTTTTATCGGTGCTGTGTACCAGCGGGACCGCCGAAGGGGTAACCCTCACCGGACTGAAGTATCCCCTGAAGGAGCGCACCCTTACCAGCGACTTTCCGTTGGGGGTAAGCAATCAGTTTTTGGGGGAGGAGGCTGTGGTGTCAGTCCGAAAGGGCAGCCTGCTCCTCATTTGGGAGGATAAGGGTGAGCTCTATGCCCAGCTGCCCAGGCTGTGGGCCAGATAAGAACGGTATCTCCCGGCAGGGTTGAAAAATTCCCGGCTCATCTGAGCCGGGAATTTTTTCTGAAATCGGGCTTGACATTTTAAGTTAGTCATGATAAACTTGCTTTAAACATACGGTTAGTTATAACTAACAATAGGGAAGGAGGAACAATGCATGCCGCTGACAATCGCGAAAACCGGCGAAACTGTTATGATCCGAAAAATTTCCGGCAAGGATGAAGTGCGCAGGTTCCTGGCCAGGCTTGGCCTTGTGGTGGACAGCCAGGTAACTGTGGTGAGCAGGCTGGGGGAAAATCTGATTATTCAGGTAAAGGACAGCCGGATTGCGCTGGACAGGAGCCTGGCAAACCGAATTATGGTATAAAAAATTGTAAAGGAGAGAAGCAGAATGAAAACATTGCGGGATGTGAAAGCGGGCGAGACCGCCGCTGTGGCGCGTCTCCATGGGGAGGGGGCTGTAAAGCGCCGGATTATGGACATGGGCATCACCAAGGGTGTGGAGATCCTTGTGCGCAAGGTGGCCCCGCTGGGTGATCCCATGGAACTGAACGTGCGGGGGTATGAGCTCAGCATCCGGAAAAGGGATGCTGAGATGATTGAGATAGACTGAATTTTTGGCTGACAGTTAGCTACAACTAACCAAAAGAGAGGAGAGCGTTATCATGGATTTGAAAATTGCCCTGGCGGGCAACCCCAACTGCGGTAAGACCACGCTGTTCAACACCCTGACAGGCTCCAAACAGTATGTGGGCAACTGGCCAGGGGTTACGGTGGAGAAAAAGGAAGGGCGGCTGAGGGGCCACAAGGATGTGGTTATTCAGGACCTGCCGGGCATCTATTCCCTGTCCCCCTATACCCTGGAAGAGGTAGTGGCACGGAATTATCTGATAAGAGAAATGCCGGACGCTATTCTCAACATTGTGGACGGCACTAATATCGAGCGCAACCTGTACCTCACCACCCAGCTTATTGAGCTGGGCCTGCCTGTGGTGGTGGCGGTAAACATGATCGATCTGGTGCGGAAAAGCGGCGACACGATTGACCTTGCCCGGCTGGGGGCCGCCCTGGGCTGCGAGGTGGTGGAGATGAGCGCCCTCAGAGGTGAGGGAGGCATGGCTGCCGCAGAGAAGGCCGTAGACACGGCCAGGAAGAAGCGGGCCGGAGAGCCGCCCCATGTGTTCACGGGGAGCGTGGAGCACGCTCTGGCCCAAATTGAGGAGGCTATCCAAGGCCGAGTGGCGGACAGCTGCCTGCGCTGGTACGCGATCAAGATCTTTGAGCGTGACAAAGAGATCATGGAAGGGCTGAGCCTTCCCTCCGGCATAAAGGCCAGCCTGGAGGAACACATTGTCGGCTGTGAGCGGGATATGGACGACGACGCGGAGAGCATCATCGTTGGCCAGCGGTATTCCTATATCGGCGATGTGGTATCCGGAGCCGTGCGGAAGAAGGCCGCCCGGCACAGCCTTTCTGCCTCGGACAGGATTGACCGGGTGGCTACCAACCGGGTACTGGCCCTGCCCATCTTCGCCGCAGTCATGTTCCTGATTTATTCCATCGCCATGGGAAGTTCCATTGCGGACGGCGGCTTTGCCATCGGAACTTTCGGAACCGACTGGGCCAACGATATCCTGTTTGGCGAGTTGGTTCCAGGCTGGACCGGTGGGCTGCTCACCTTTTTGAGCGTGGCGGAGGACTCCTGGATGTATGGCCTTATTGTAGACGGCATCGCTGGCGGCGTTGGCGCTGTTCTGGGTTTTGTGCCCCAGATGCTGGTGCTGTTTCTGCTGCTGGCCATCCTGGAGGACTGCGGCTATATGGCCCGGATCGCCTTTATCATGGACCGCATTTTCCGTCGCTTTGGCCTGAGCGGAAAGAGCTTTATTCCCATGCTGGTGGCCACCGGGTGCGGAGTGCCCGGCATCATGGCATCCCGGACCATTGAGCAGGACCGGGATCGAAAAATGACCATCATAACCACCGGGTTCATACCCTGCGGGGCGAAAATGCCCATCATAGGTCTGTTTGCAGGGGCGGTATTCGGCGGTTCAGCCTGGGTGGCCACATCCGCTTTCTTCATAGGGATCGCCGCCGTTGTTTTATCCGGCATCATATTGAAAAAATTCAAGGCCTTTGCCGGGGAGCCCGCCCCCTTTGTCATGGAGCTGCCCGACTACCACGTCCCCTCAGTGAGCAATGTGCTGCGGGCCGCCTGGGAGCGGGGCTGGAGTTTTATCAAGCGGGCCGGGACGGTGATCCTGCTGTCCACCATCGTGCTGTGGTTCCTCCAGGGCTACGGCTTTACTGACGGCGTGTTTGGCCCTGTGGAGGACAACAATTCCTCCCTGCTGGCCGCTATCGGCAATGCCATCGCTTGGATTTTCTATCCCCTGGGCTGGACGGGCGATATGGCCTGGAAGGCC
>CAMTMZ010000054.1 GCA_947073765.1 uncultured Bacillota bacterium
CCTCATCACCCGAGAGTATTTTACCACATTTCTCACTTCTCCACTACTTCTATTTTCTATCTTGGTGAAGTACTAGGGCAGTTTCTCGCCCGCGCCGTCGAGGACTGGCCGGAGGAGCCGTGCTTTGAAAAAATGCTGGCGACGCCGCCGGAAAATGTCATAGAATATTTCGAATTTTATATTCCCTGGCTTGCTGACGCCAGAGAGATTAAAAACTTCCAGCCTGTAGAGGAGCTCCTGCTCCAGGGAGAAGCCACACTTCTCTTTGCCAGGTATGAAATGGAGCTGTGGTACAGAATTGCCATTGTTTTAACGGAGCGTGAGGATTGGAACCGCCTTCTGGACAGCGCCGGACAATTTATCCAATATGCTTTAGACGCCTACGACCACCCAAAGGTCCGGGAACGGGTAGTTGAGGTCCTTGACTGCTACACCGTAGGACTGCACAACGCAGAGGAAGCTGAAAAGCTGGAGTTGTTCCTGAACCAGTGCGACGACCTGGCAGAGGTATGGCAGGATGAGACGCAGCTGGTCTTGTTCTGCTGTGATAAGCGGGGGATGCTGATACATTTATGGCGATACCTGCAGCGTACAGAAGCTATTGAGTGGGATTGGCGAGTGGTTGCGGGGTATCTCACCTCACATCCGCAGGATCGGGATATTTGTCTGAGCGCTATGCGCACGGTCAACGAGTATTTTCCGTGGCTCCAAAGAGGAAAAATGGATATTTATCAACAGACAAAGGATTTGACGGAGCTTTTGGAGAACGTATTCAGAGAGCATCCAATCCTTGAGGTGGGGGAGCCATTGGCTATCGTCACGGCAAACTTGTATATGTTCACCTTGGATAAGACCCAAAAACACTCAGAGGAGATTTTCCAAAAAATTCAGAGGATATTTACGCGGTTTTCCGCTTCAAAGAGGGTCCGGTCCGCCTATGCGTCCGTCTGTGGAAAAAAATACGCAGTAAAGGAGAACCAGGCCCACGACGTCCCGCGTAAAATTATAGAACGGCTGAAAAAATGGAGTGCCCAATATCCTGATGAAATTGAGTTCCAGGAAGTTCTTTTTGATGTGACGCTCGTCCACTTGGGTTATGCCCGGGAACACGGACAGCACGGGGAGGAACTGCGTTCCTTTCACGAGTTGGAACGCATTGCCCAAACGGCTGATTATCAGGAATATCAAGAAGAGAACATCCTGAAAAAACGCGTTGAGCTGTTGCGGGAACTCTTTAAGTATTAATCGGTAGTGTGGTAATCCTAGAAGCGCATCCGGAAATCGTTCTCGACTTTCAAGATGAGGTGTGCTATTATACTGAGGACGACCTCACCAAAGCGGAGCAAGTCTCTCCAAATCAATGAATATGATATCCAGCGGGAGTTGGAATGGGAGGATGTATGGAAAAGAAGAAAAGTGAGATCACAATCCGTTCCAGTGCTGCTGAATATCTCACCTTCGTGGCGTCCACTGGAGATAGCTCAGAGAGCTATGCGATGCGGTATGAGGATGAGAATATCTGGCTGACCCAAAAGATGATGTCAGCTCTATATGATGTGTCAAAACAAACTATTTCCCAGCATATCCAGCGTGTCTATGATGACGGCGAACTGATTTCGGAAGCAACAGTCAAGAAATACTTGACAGTTCAAACGGAAGGGAGCCGATCTCTATGCGACAGCCTTTGACTATGATAAGAATGCAAAGACCACAAGACTGTTTTTTCAGACGGTACAAAACAAATTGCATTATGCCGTCCACCGTCACACGGCTCCTGAACTGATTGTAGAACGAGCGGACGCTGATAAAGAGCATATGGGACTGACAACTTGGGAGAGTGCCCCAGACGGAAAAATTGTAAAGGCAGATGTGACCGTCGCAAAAAATTATCTGAGCGAGGAAGAGATGTCCTACCTGGAGCGAATCGTAACACTCTATCTGGATTATGCGGAGCTCCAGGCGGAACGAAAAATTCCCATGAGTATGGAAGATTGGGCAAAGCGCCTGGATGGATTCCTGGAGTTCAACGGGAATGAATTGCTGATCGGACCAGGTAAAATCAGTGCGGAACAGGCAAAGTTACACGCTGAGACAGAATTCGAGAAATATAGAATTATCCAGGATCGGTTGTACGAAAGTGATTTCGACCGTTTCTTTGCCATAGAGCAGGAAGCGGCAGACCAGAGTGAAAATTAGGTTCCTAAATAAAAAAGGCGGTCCCTGTTTGGGGCCGCCTTAAAGCTGCGTTCCGCTCCTTTGCTCCAGCGCTGTTAATTATTATAAAAGAGGCGGTAATCTGGTGGAAGTGCTGCGAGGACCACAGTTATTCAAACCAGCTCTTGACCCGTGTGGACACAGAGGTAATGGCGGGGCCCAGGCAGAAGCCGGTGATCAATGTTGTCAGGCCGACCGTTGCCCCCAGAAGGAAGCCGGCGGACAGAACGGAAAAATCCCATGCCACGCGCACCGCGCGAGCGCTCAGGCGGCTGGTACGGGCTGCGATCAGCTGGGGAATGGCGTCGTAAGGGGCGACCCCCAGATCTACCACCATATAAAAAGCGGCAGCGATCAGAAAAGCGGCCATGCTGACCACGAACATCAGAACCCGTGCGGTGAGGGAGAAGCCGCCGGATGGCGTCCACATTTGAATGAGCCAAATGGAGAAGTCCGCCACATAGCCGATCCCTGCCATATTAGCGACAGTGCCGACGCCGATGCGGGACAGGTCGAATCGGATGACAGGGAGAAACATCAGCAGATTGAAAATCAGCTGGCAGGTTCCAAATGACATCCCCGTATGAGCGGATACACCCAGGGTAAAGGTTGAGCAGGGGTCCGTTCCAAAGCCAACGGTTTTAAATACCGCAACGCAGATACCGATGGTAATCAGGCTGGCGGTCAGGACCGCCAGCCTGCGGCCCATGCGGGGTCTCAGAAAATTTGCGGCTATGCGTTCAATGTTCATAGATGTGCCTTCATTCCAATTCGTAAATAATCCACTGGGGCAGCAGCGGTAATTATAGCATCGAGAGAGGGGAACGTCAATGAATAAATGGAGACTCAAAGATAAAGCCGCCCCAGAACGTGACATCGGCTCGTTCTGGGGCGGTTTTGTCAGGAGAGGGGAGTTCCCGCTTCACCGGCAGAGAAATCAGGGATACCGTCGGGATGGGTTTTGCCAGGGTGGCCGGGATTGCCAGGTCCGCCGCCGCGGCCCATGGTGCCCATATCGGACAGGATAAGTTGAGAAGCATCCACCGGTTCGTCGGAGCCGGTCAACTGACTGCGTACACTTTGGGTACGGAGAGATCAGAAGAGCTTCAGAGCCTGGACGCCGGTTTCAAATTCTTCCACTGTACAAAACTTGGTGGGATCCCTCTCTACCCAGGGGACGATGAGGGCATAGGCCTCGTCAATCAGGGCGGCGGGATCCACAGTATTCAGAAAATCGGAAAAATACTGGTGGTAGAGGGCGGTATACTCCTGACTGGAGGTGATCCAGTCGGCCATGGGCCGGTCACCGTTTCCGGAGACGGATAAGGGAGTGTCGATGGAGTCGTTTACCGCGCGGCTGGCGTCGTTTCCCTGGAAGGTGCCGAAGGCCAGGTTGTAGTCCCAGGGGAGGATAGACAGCAGACCATCCTTTTCGTAGAGGTAGTAGTTGTGAACCATGGAGCCGGTGTAGCTGTCCTCGTTGACGATATAGTTATGGACCCCAGGGTGGTAATCATGGTGAGGGCGACCAGGGTGACGCCAAAGCTGGAGGAGTACATCACACCGGTACAGGTTTTCATGTACACCAGAAAGATGAACAGCCCCAAAGTGAAGGCCAGGGTGAGGGCCAGAGCCATGTCCAGAATGGACACGCCGGTTACGTTTTCCAGAAAGCTGGACTTGAAGATGTCTTGGAAGGTCATAAAAACGATTCCTTTCTATATTGTTTCAGCCGTAGACACGGCAGGCGGCATACTTGGAGAAGGCCGACGCCCTGCGGCCAGGTAGCTGAACGGCCTGACGGATGACCTGGGGGAGGTAGGCGTCCCACTTTACCTCCAGGATAGCGGGGGAGTCTCCGGTGGGGATGGTGGGACAGTCTGGATGGAGAAATCCGGGCTGTGTGTCATTTTGGGGCTTGTGGTCCACTTTACACGGATAGGGATGGAGGCGGAGAGCATCCGAAATATGCAGGCCGCCGCTGCGGCGCTGGGCCCTCCGGGCCGGCCTGGGGAACTGCCGGAGAATTTCCGCCTGCCCTATTTTATTGTGCGGATAAGCCGGGAGGGACGGCTTTTCGCTGCCTGGGGTCCGGGATTTCAGGAGGTATCAGAGGAGAATCTGCGGACATTGGTGGGGCATGCCCTGCAGGAAGAGGCCCCCACCGGTGTGCTGGCAGCCTGGCAGCTGCGCTTTCTCTGGGTGGAGGGGCCGGAAAGGCGTCTGGTTTGTGCCGACATTGCCCAGGAGCGGGCCGCCTTGGTTCAGCTTGCCCACACCTGTCTGCTGGCGGGGGCGGCAGCGGCAGTTTGTGGCTGATGCCTCCCACGAGCTGACCCTCCCCTCACCATTGCCGCTGTCAGCTTGCCCTGTCCAGTCCGGGGATACCCATTTCACAGAAGGAGCTGAGCAATATTTTCAAACGGTTTTACCGCTTGGATAGGGCACGCGGCCGGGATGGCAGCTACGGACTGGGATTATCCATTGCCGCGGGCACAGCGCAGATCCACCGAGGCAAAATATGGGCTGAAAGCGGAGGGGGGCACAATGTCTTTTTTCTGGAACTGCCTGTCCTGCGGGCGTCCGGTTAGAAAAACATTTTTACGCCTCCTTGATTCTCCATTAACCTTATTGTATAATGGGTATTAGTAAAGGAGGACGAAAACCTATGCTGATTTCAACAAAGGGCAGATATGCCCTGCGGGTTATGACTGATTTGGCCGAGCATCAGGATGAAGGATTCATCCCCCTGAAGGTGATTGCCCAGCGGCAGGAGATATCGGAAAAGTATCTGGAAAATATTATTAAGCTGCTGGTTCGGGCTAAGCTGCTCAACGGCTTGCGGGGCAAGGGCGGAGGCTACCAGCTTACCCGTCCGCCGGAGGAGTATCCCATTGGCGGCATTCTGCGGCTTACAGAGGAGTCCTTGGCGCCGGTGGCCTGCCTGGAGGAGGACGCGGCGCCCTGCGCCCATGTATCCCAGTGCCGCACCCTGGCTCTTTGGCAGGGACTGGACAAGACCATCACAGAGTATTTGGATAACGTTACCCTGGCTGACCTGATGCGACAGGAGGACCGAGAGCGGGACAGTGTGGGCTAATTTAGGGGAAAACAGACCGGAGCGCCGCGCAATGCGCGGCGCTCCGGATTTTATATGTTGAGAATCGTATATTCAGGCGGCTGAAGGCGCCGGACCGCTGTTATGGCGGTTAAAGACAAACTTCTGAAGCAGCAGAATGACAATCAGACAGGCCACGCCGATGATATCAGTCAGCGGCTGACTGTCGATGAGGAGTACGGCAGCGCCAAAGGAGAACAGCCGCATGAGAGCGTTCATCCTGCCCTGCAGATAGCCCTCTACGGCGGCGGCAATGAGCAGCACACCGACACAGGAGGTGATTATCACCTGGATGCCGTCCAAAATACCCACATTCTCCAGCATCAGCTTCTGGTTGTAGACGAACATGTAGGGGATGATGAAGCCGGCCAGGGCAAGCTTGACGGAGGCAACCCCTGTCTTCATTGGGTTTCCGCCGGACAGGCCGGCCGCTGCGAAGGAGGCCAGCGCCACAGGGGGAGTCAGGTTGGCAAACATGGCGAAGTAGAAGCAGAACATGTGGGCGGCGATGGCGGGAACCTCCAGCTCTACCAGGGCGGGGGCCGCGATGGTGGCGGTAATCAGGTAGGAGGGGATGGAGGGCAGGCCCATGCCCAGGATCATGCAGGTGACCATGGTGAACAGCAGGGTGAGGAACAGGCTGATGGCCGGGCTGTCGGGCACGGCGTTGCGGCCGATGCTGACGATGGCGGAGGCCACGCTGAGGGCGAAGCCGGTCTGGGCGCACACGCCCACGATGATGCCCACGCAGGCGCAGGCAATAGCCACCGAGACGGTGGACTTGGCCCCGGCCACAAAGGCGTCGCACAGGTCCTTTACCGACATGCGGCTGATGGGCCGCAGCTGGGCCACCACGATGGTGACGATAATGGTCCAGAAGGCGGCCACAATGACCGTCTTACCGCTCCAGATCAGCATGTACAGCAGGAAGATGATGGGGATAAGCAGGTGGCCCCGCTCCCGCATCACCTGGCCGATTCGGGGCAGCTGGTCCTTGGGGATGCCGTGGAGGTGGTCCTTGGTGGCCCGCATCTGCACCTGGAGGATGATGCCCAGATAGTAGATCAGGGCGGGGAGAACGGCGGCCTTGATAATAACAGGGTACTGTACTCCCAAAGTCTCGGCCATGACGAAGGCGGCAGCGCCCATAATGGGGGGCAGAAGCTGACCGCCTACGGAAGCTGTGGCTTCCACCGCCCCGGCAAATTCCTTGGAGTAGCCCGTCTTTTTCATCAGAGGGATAGTGAAGGTGCCGGTGGTGACCACATTGGCCACGGCGGAGCCGTTAATGGAACCCAGGAAGCCGGAGGCCAGCACCGCCACCTTGGCGGGGCCGCCCTTGGTGTGACCGGCCAGGGAGTTGGCGATGTCGTTAAAGAACTGGCCCATGCCGCACTTGTTCATCACCTCACCGAAAATGATGAACAGTACGATGAAGGTGGCTGACACCTTGACGGAGCTGCCGTAGATACCGGAGATGTCGCAGGTGAGGTACTGTACCATCCGGGTCCAGGTATAGCCGCGGTGCTGGAAGACGCTGGGGAAGTACCGGCCGTACATGCCATAGATCAGGAAGATGGCGGACAGGATGGTGAGTGCCGGGCCGCTGATGCGGCGGGAGCACTCCATTACCAGCAGGATGAGCAGGGTGCCCATGATAATGTCCAGCTGAGTGGGCCGGAAACCGGTGGAGGTCCAGTCCAAGTAGCGGTAGAACACGTAGCAGGGCATAGCTGCCGACAGGGCAACACAGATCCAGTCGTACCAGGCCACCTTTTTCCGGCTGGACTTCTTAAAAGCGGGATAGTAGAGGAAGCCCAGGATCAGAACCAGACCTACGTGGATGGCGTGGTGCTTGATGTTCTGGGTGGTCATCATGCCTGAGGCGAAGACCAGGTGATATAGGGTAAAGAACAGGCACAGGATGTAGCCGGCCTTTACCAGCGGTTGAAAGGAGAAATTGCGGGTGCGGGATTCTTTTTCAAACTTTTCCATGATCTCCGCGCCCTTGGCCGCGTCGATGGGCGCGGCGTCGGCGGTTTCAATAGTGAGGTCGCGTTCGGTGTCAGCCATAGAAGAAATGCCCCCTTCTCTCAATGATGGACCCCCGGATCAGACTGGCGTTTGGCAGCGTCCGAAAGTCGAATATCTCCTCCCCGTTGAGCTCCAGGCCCTTCATATAGGTGTTGGAGGTGAGCCATTTCAGCTCGGGAAATACGCTGTTGATCTCCTCCATCCACACCATCCCGTCCTCTACGCGGGTGGGCACATCCATTTCCGCGGGGATGCCCGCGCCGTACCCGGCCACGGCGATTTTGTCCAGGTTGAAGCTTCCGTCAGGAAGAACGGTATAGAACTCAAGCCAGGGAATGTGTTCAAAGGAATGTTCAATTTCCAGCTTAAAATGGTCGCCGGGACCGGCGGGGACCTCCAGAACGACAATTTCATTCCGTCGGTCGTAGAGCTGAAAAACTGTTCCGGCGGGAGCCCGGAGCCCCCACCACAGAAAAATGCCCAGCATGGCCAGGGCAGCGGCCCCAAGCAGCAGGCGTGTGGTATGACGCTTCATTTCTCGCTCCAAAACAAACACAGCGGCGCGGCGGCGAACTGCCGCCGCGCCGTTTTGTGGATACAGTCGGACGATGCCTTACTTGATATAGCCGTTGTCCTTCCAGAAGGCCTCGGCTCCAGGGTGCAGGGGGAGCTGGATGTCATCTACGCCGAAGGTGATGTCAATATTCTTGTCGGCGGCGTTGTGGGAAGATTTAATGGTGCTGATGTTGGCGAAGATGCCCTCCAGCATGTCATAGACCATGGCGTCAGACAGATCCTCCCGGACCAGCATGATGTTGTAGACAAAAACGCCCTCAACGTCCTCGGTGTTGTTGTAGGTGTTGGCGGGAATGACGGACTTGGCGTAGTAGGGATAGTCGCTGACCAGCTTGTCACGGCCGGCGCCATCGATGGGCACCACCACCATGTCGTACTGAGTACCCAGCTCCATCACGGTGGCGTTGGGCAGGCCGGAGGTGACAAACACAGCGTCACACTGGCCGTTCTTCATGTTGTCAATGGCCTCGCCGTAAGCCAGGTAGTCGGGGGTGATATCGTTATAGGTGATGCCATAGGCGTCCAGCACCATGCGGGCGTTGATCTCCACACCGGAGTTGGGGGCGCCCACGCCTACCCGCTTGCCGCGCAGGTCCTCTACGGACGTGATGCCGGTGTTGGCGGTGGTGACCAGCTGGACATAGTTGGGCCACAGACGCATTAGAGCGCGCAGACCGGTGGAGGCCTCCTGGCCATCATAGGCGCCGGTGCCGGTGTAGGCCTGCATCACGGCGTCCTGCATGGCGATGGCGATCTCGGCGTCGCCGTCCAGCATCAGCTGGATGTTGGCGCCGGTGGCGTTGGTAGCCTCAGCGGAGGTCTGGTAGCCATAGGCCTTCAGAGCCTCGGCAAAGGCGCCGCCGATGGGGAAGTAGATGCCGGAGGTGGGGCCGGTGCCCACGGTGATGAACTCCTTGGCGCGCTCGGCCTCGGTGAGGCCCTTCACCTCGCCGCCGGTCTGGCTTCCGGAGCCGGCAGGCTGAGAGGTGGCAGGATTGCTGGCGGCGGGCT
>CAMTMZ010000055.1 GCA_947073765.1 uncultured Bacillota bacterium
GTTGAAGCGCACAGAAACGATGTGCCAAAGGTTATTGAACCAAAACCTGATGGCGGCGGTGAACCCGCGCCGGAGGAGCCCAATTTTTCCACTCTCTCCGAGGAACAGACCGCTATCCAGCAGGCGATTCGGGAGCATAACCGTTCCGCAGCCCCAACCGGCTTTGCATCCTGCGCCAGTTTCGCAGAGCTTACCTGTATCGTTGTAGATGGAAGTGACTTTTCAGAGTATATTCACTACGGCTGGGCGCTCTATGAGGAATATAAGGTCACGGACAGCGGACTGGAAACCGTCCGTGGCAGTCGTGTTCCTGTTGCCATCACATTTCGGGAAGACCCGTCTGGCACTCTTACACTGGAGGAATATTGGCAGCCCAGAGACGGCAGCAACCTCTGATGAACGCTGCCCCCTTCCCGTAATTGGGAGACAGGTCACGCCAGGGTGCTCCGGTTCGCAATACCTAAAACACTGCGTTAATAAAACAGCGGTTATCCTGAGCAATCCCACCCCACTGGCCTCGTTGTCTCGGCAGATGTGGTCCAAGCAACTCCCATACTTTATCGTTTATGTCGTGTCTGTGATAGGATGCTTCCATCTTGCTGTCCCCTGTCTTTTAAGATAGTTCCATTCTATCATAATACCCGTCTCTTGGGCAGACGCTATCTAACCATAAGGGCAGAATATTATAAAAACGACAGCTCAGGAAATGCCAGGACAGGAGCGATATTTGGATAAACATTCTCAAAAATTAGTATATCAAGCTCGCTTTGCCGCAGCCACAAAGTCCCGGAACAGCGGATGGGCCCGGTTGGGTCGGGATTTCAGCTCCGGGTGGAACTGCACCCCCACAAACCAGGGATGGCCGGGCAGCTCCACCATCTCCACCAGCTGCCCATCGGGGGACAACCCGGTCAGGACAAGGCCGGCCCCGGTAACTGCCTCCCGGAAGTCGTTGTTAAACTCGTAGCGGTGCCGGTGGCGCTCGCTGATCTCGTCCGCCCCGTAGGCGGCAAAGGCCCGGCTGTCCCGGCTAGTGAGCCAGCAGGGGAAGGCCCCCAGCCGCATGGTGCCCCCCTTGTCGGTGAGCCCCCGCTGGCCGGCCATCAGGTCGATGACCGGGTGGCCGGTGTCTGGGGAGAACTCACTGGAGTGGGCGTCCTCCATACCGCAGACGTGGCGGGCAAACTCCACCACCGCCATCTGCATCCCCAGGCAGATGCCCAGAAAGGGCACCCCCTGCTCCCGGGCGTACCGAATGGCGGAAATCTTGCCCTCGATTCCCCGGCTGCCGAAGCCGCCGGGCACCAGAACACCGTTCACGCCGTCCAGTACCTGGGCGGCGTTTTTGTCGGTGACAGTCTCGCTGTCCACCCAGCGGATGTTTACCTTCACCCGGTTCTCAATGCCCCCGTGGGTGAGGGCCTCGGCTACGGAGAGGTAGGCGTCGTGGAGGGCCACATACTTGCCCACCAGGGCGACGGTCACCTCCCCCTTCGGGTCCTTGGCCCGTCGGACCATGCCGGCCCACTCGGTGAGGTCGGGGGCGGGACAGCGCAGCCCCAGCCGCCGGACCACCACGTCGGCCAGCCCCTCCCGCTCCAGCATCAGGGGCGCCTCGTAGAGCAGATCGGCGTTCAAATTGGGGATGACATTCTCCCGTGGGATGCCGCAGAACAGGGAAATCTTGTCCCGAATCTCCCGGGGGACCGGGGCGTCGCTGCGGCAGACAATCACATCGGGCTGGATACCCAGAGAAAGGAGCTCCTTGGCCGAGTGCTGGGTGGGCTTGGACTTCAGCTCCCCGGTGCCGGGGATGGAGACAATAAGGGAGACGTGGAAAAACATAACGTTGTCCCGGCCCCGCTCCGCTGCCACCTGGCGGATGGCCTCCAGGAAGGGCTGGCTCTCGATGTCGCCCACCGTGCCGCCAATCTCCACAATGGCCACATCGGTCTCGGGACCTTCCAGAGAGTAGACACGGCTCTTGATCTCGTCAGTGATGTGGGGGATGATCTGGACGGTGCCTCCCAGGTAGTCCCCCCGCCGCTCCCGGTTCAGGACGCTCCAATACACCTGCCCCGCCGAGACCGAGGAGTTTACGGTGAGATTTTCGTCAATAAACCGCTCGTAGTGGCCCAGGTCCAGGTCGGTCTCCGCCCCGTCGTCGGTGACGAAGACCTCCCCGTGCTGATAGGGGGACATGGTGCCCGGGTCCACGTTGAGATAGGGGTCCAGCTTCTGCACCCTCACCCGCAGCCCCCGCTGCTTCAGCAGCCGGCCTAAGGAGGCCGCCGTAATCCCCTTGCCCAGGCCGGACACCACCCCGCCGGTGACAAAAATATACTTTGTCATACTCACTCCCCCCGCCGGTCACAGGCCCCCGGTCAGCCGATTCATCACCTGGACATAGGCCTCCTCCACGCCGCCCAGGTCCCGGCGGAACCGGTCCTTGTCCATCCTCTCCAGGGTTTTGGAATTCCACAGCCGGCAGGTATCGGGGCTGATCTCGTCGGCCAGCACGATGGTTCCGTCCTCCAGGCGGCCAAACTCCACCTTAAAGTCCACCAAGGTAATGCCGCAGGCCCCCCAGATTTCCCTGAGCAGGCGGTTAACGTTCAGAGAGTATTTCCGGATGAGAGCCAGTTCCTCCCGGCTGGCCAGCCCCAGGGCGAGGGCGTGGTCGTCGTTGAGAAGAGGGTCGCCTAAATCGTCGTTTTTGTAGGAAAACTCTAGGGTCGGGGCGTCAAAGACCACCCCCTCCTCCACGCCGTACCGCTTGGAGAAGGAACCGGCGGCGATGTTGCGCACGATGACCTCCACAGGGATGATGGACACTTTTTTTACCAGCGTCTCCCGGCCGCTCAGTTCCTCCACCAGATGGGTGGGAATGCCCTCCCGCTCCAGCCGGTCCATGAGCAGGTTAGTCATCCGGTTGTTGATGGCTCCCTTACCGTGGATAGTGCCCTTTTTCTGGCCATTGAAGGCGGTGGCGTCATCCTTATAAGCAACAATCAGAAGTTTTGGGTCCTGAGTCGTATATACCTTTTTTGCCTTACCCTCATAGAGTAGCTCCTGTTTTTCCATCCTGTGCTCCTCCTTTTTCACTCCCATTCCACCGTGGCTGGGGGCTTACTGGTGATATCGTACACAATGCGGTTGATGCCCGCCACCTCATTGACAATGCGGGTGCTGATTCTGTCCAGCAGGTCATAGGGGATGCGAGCCCAGCCGGCGGTCATGAAGTCGGAGGTGGTCACCGCCCGGAGGGCCAGGGTGTAGTTATAGGTGCGGCCGTCCCCCATCACCCCCACCGACCTGCTGTCGGTAAGGACGGCAAAATACTGGCTGAGCCGCCGGTCCTCCCCCGCCCTGGCCAGCTCCTCCCGGAAGATAAAATCAGCTTGACGGAGCTGATCCGCCTTTTCCCTGGTGACCTCCCCAAGGATGCGGATGGCCAAGCCCGGCCCTGGGTAGGGCTGGCGGCTCACCAGATACTCGGGCAGGCCCAGCTCCCGGCCCAGCTGGCGGACCTCGTCCTTAAAGAGCAGGCGCAGGGGTTCTAGAATCTCCTGAAAGTCCACACAGTCGGGCAGGCCGCCCACGTTGTGGTGGCTCTTGATAACGGCGGCCTCGCCTGTTCCCGACTCAATCACGTCGGGGTAGATGGTGCCCTGGGCCAGAAAATCCACCGCGCCGATCTTCTTGGCCTCCTCCTCAAAGACCCGGATAAACTCCTCCCCGATGATCTTCCGCTTCTCCTCCGGGTCGGTGACCCCGGCCAGCTTTGTCAGGAAGCGGTCCCCGGCGTCCACCCGGACAAAGTTGATATCCCAGGGGGCGAAGGCGGCCTCTACCTCGTCCCCCTCGTTGAGGCGCATCAGGCCGTGGTCCACAAAGACGCAGGTAAGCTGCCTGCCCACCGCCACGGCCAGCAGGGCAGCCGCCACGGAGGAGTCCACCCCGCCGGACAGGGCCAGCAGCACCCGGCCACCCCCCACCTTTTCCTGGACGGTCTGGAGAATGGTGTTTTTATAGTCCCCCATGGTCCAGTCCCCCGCAGCGCCGCAGACGCCGTAGAGGAAATTCCGGAGCATATCCAGGCCGTGCTCCGTGTGGCTGACCTCGGGGTGGAACTGGACGCCGTAAAACCCCCGGGCCTCGTCGGCGATGGCCGCGTTGGGGCAGGCGCCGCTGCGGGCGGCGAGAGAGAAGCCCACCGGAACCTTGGACATGTAGTCCCCGTGGCTCATCCAGGACACCCCTTCCCGGGGCAGGCCCTGGAACAGCTTACAGGCGACAGCGTAGTGGGTAAGGGTCTTGCCATACTCTCGGGCGGAGTCGTCCTGGGCCGGGACGACCTCTCCCCCCAGCAGATGGGCCATGAGCTGACAGCCGTAGCAGATGCCCAGAATGGGCACCCCCCAGGTGAAAATCGACTTGTCCACGGCGGGGGAGCCCTCCCGATAGACCGACTGGGGCCCGCCGGTGAAGATAATGCCTGTGGGGCCGAAGGCTTTCAATTCCTCCAGAGGCGCGGTCCAGGGCTTTACCTCGCAGTATACCCTGCACTCCCGCACCCGCCGGGCAATGAGCTGGTTGTACTGGCCGCCAAAGTCGATGATAAGGATTTTTTCCATAATGTCTCTCCGTCTGATTGATATTGTGGGACCCGCCGACCTCGGCGGGTCACCTATCATGCAGGGGGCGGCCTCTGGGCCGCCCCGGGTAAACAGCCGCGGGAAGGGCGGGGCGGCACGGAGGCCGCCCCCTACACCCCGCTCTCCCCATAGTTTGCCAGCACCCGGGCGGAGGGGTCATCCACGTCGCAGCCCGCCCAGGACCGGTTGGGCATCCAGAAATCCGCCACCATGCTGCTCTGGCCTGGATAGAACTTCTCGAAAATCTCCCGGTAGAGCAGAGACTCCTTGGTGAAAGGCCGGGCGTGGTCATAGTTCCGCCGCAACCGTTCAAACTCCCCGTCGGTGTACCGGCTCTCGGCGTACTCCTTCAGGTCATCCACCAGGGAGTGGCCCACCGCGTCAGAGAAGGCCGCCTTCTCCCGCCACAGAATGCTCTCGGGGAGCCAATCCCCCTCAAAGGCCTTCCGCAGCAGATATTTGCCCTTGCCGTAGGTGTTTACCTTCCGTTTGGGATCAATAGCCATGACATACTCCACAAAATCCAGGTCGCCAAAGGGCACCCGGGCCTCCAGGGAATTCACTGAGATGCACCGGTCGGCCCGGAGGACGTCGTACATGTGCAGCTCCCGCAGCCGCTTCTCCGCCTCCTCCTGGAACGCCCGGGGCGAGGGGGCGAAGTCGGTGTATTTGTAGCCAAAGAGCTCGTCGGAGATTTCCCCTGTGAGAAGCACCCGGATATCTGTCTGTTCATGGATGGCCCTGCACAGCAGATACATGCCCATACTGGCCCGGATGGTGGTGATGTCATAGGTGCCCAGCAGCTCCACCACCCGCTCCAGGCTGGACAGCACGTCCTCTCTGGTGATGATGACCTCGGTGTGGTCGCTACCGATGTAGTCCGCCACCTGTCTGGCGTATTTCAGGTCGATGGCGTCGGTATCCATACCGATGGCAAAGGTTTTGATGGGCGTTTTGCTCCGGCGGGCGGCGATGGCGCACACCAGGGAGGAGTCCAGCCCGCCGGACAGGAGAAAGCCCACCTTAGCGTCGGAAACCAGCCGCTTTTCCACCCCGGCGATCAGCTTCTCCCGGATGCTTCTGCAAAGCTCCTCCAGCCCGTCATAACAGAACCGGTCCACCCTGGCAATATCGCGGTAGCAGACAAATCGGCCATCTTTATAGTAGTGCCCCGGAGGAAATGGCATCATTCGGTCCGTCAAGCCCAGCAGGTTTTTGGGCTCGCTGGCAAAGAGGATGGTCCCGGCGCTGTCATAGCCGTAGTACAGGGGCCGGATGCCGATGGGATCCCGGGCGGCGATAAACTCCCCCGTCTGCCCGTCGTAGAGGATGCAGGCAAACTCCGCGTCCAGCATGGCGAACATGTCCACCCCGTACTCCCGGTAGAGGGGGAGCAGAATCTCGCAGTCGGAGCCGCTGTGGAAGGCGTACCCCTTTTCCTCCAGCTCCCGTTTCAGCTTCTCAAAGCCGTATATTTCGCCGTTACAGACAGCATAGCAGCCCTCCAGCTCGAAGGGCTGCATCCCCTCGGGGGTCAGGCCCATGATGGCCAGGCGGTGAAAGCCCAGCAGGCCCTCCCCCGCCGGGACCACCCGGCTGTCGTCGGGCCCCCGGCTTCTGGTGCGGTCAAAGCCCCGCTGAAACGTCTCCAAATCGGCCACGGGGCCGCAATATCCAATGATAGAACACATATCTTTCCTCTTTCTGCCCACCTGCGGCCCCGGCGGCGGGATGGCGCCGCCGGGGCCGTGGGGCCTATATTCACCTCACCCCAAACAGCAGGTCGCCGTAGGTGGGGAAGGGCCAGTATTTCTTCGGGGTGAGGGTCTCGGCCCGGTCGCAGGGCAGGCGCAGCCGGCCCATTTGGGGCAGCACCGTATCCCGAATCATCTCCGCCTCCGCCCCGATATCTCCGGCGGAGGCCAGAGCCAGCACCGCCTTCTCCAGCGCGCCGGCCTCCCGGTATATCTGGTCGGTGAGGGCGGACAGCTTTTTCACCAGCTCCGTCTCGCAGCCGCAGGGACAGCCCGGAACCAGCTCCCGCTTGGCGGCGGCAGTCCTGGCGGCGTCCAGGACAAAGGCCTGAACGGCGGGAATGATCTCGGTGCGGGCCATATCTATCATGGTGTTGGCCTCGATGATAATCGTCTTGCAGTAGTTCTCCAGCGTCACCTCATACCGGGATGCCAGCTCCGCCTTAGTCAGCACCCCATGGGAGGTGAGCAGTTCCACATTTTTCCCGTCCAGCAGGTGGGGCACGCAGTCGGGCGTGGCGGGATAGTTCAGCAGCCCCCGCTCCTCGGTGGCCTCCCGAATCCAGGCGTCGTCATAGCCGTTGCCGTTGAAGATAATCCGCTTGTGGTCCTGAATGGTCTTGCGAATCATGGCCTGGAGGGCGGCCTGGAAGTCCTCCGCCCCCTCCAGCCGGTCGGCGTAGACCCGCAAACTCTCCGCCACGGCGGTGTTGAGCATGATATTGGCGCAGGCGATGGAGTCGGCCGAGCCCACCATGCGGAACTCAAATTTGTTGCCGGTAAAGGCGAAGGGGGAGGTGCGGTTGCGGTCGGTGGTGTCCCGGCGGAACTTGGGCAGCACGTCCACCCCCAGCCGAACCTTGCCGGTGTCGATGCTGGTGTAGGGGGCGTCGTACTCGATGCAGCCCAGAATGGCGGCCAGCTCGTCCCCCAGGAACACAGACACCACGGCGGGGGGCGCCTCGTTGGCCCCCAGGCGGTGGTCGTTACCGGCGGTGGCCACCGAGATGCGCAGCAGGTCCTGGTAGTCGTCCACCGCCTTGAGAACAGCGCACAGGAACAGCAGGAACTGGGCGTTTTCATAGGGGGTATCCCCGGGAGACAGCAGGTTTACCCCGGTGTCGGTGGACAGTGACCAGTTGTTGTGCTTGCCCGAGCCGTTCACCCCCGCGAAGGGCTTTTCGTGGAGCAGGCAGACCAGATTGTGCCGGGCGGCCACCTTCTGCATCCGCTCCATGGTCAGCTGGTTGTGGTCGGTGGCGATGTTGACGGTGGTGTAGATGGGGGCCAGCTCATGCTGGGCGGGGGCCACCTCGTTGTGCTGGGTCTTGGCCAGAATACCCAGCTCCCACAGCTCGCTGTTCAAATCGGCCATATAGGCGGCCACCCGGGGCTTGATGGTGCCAAAATAGTGGTCGTCCATCTCCTGCCCCTTGGGGGGCCGGGCGCCGAACAGGGTCCGGCCGGTAAACCGCAGGTCCCGGCGCTTGGCCCACATGTCCGCGTCCACCAGGAAGTACTCCTGTTCCGGGCCCACGGAGGGGCTTACCCGCTTCACCTCTGTATTGCCGAACAGCCGCAGCACCCGCAGGGCCTGCCGGTTCAGGGTCTCCATGGAGCGCAGGAGGGGTGTCTTTTTGTCCAGGGCCTCCCCGTTGTAGCCGCAGAAGGCGGTGGGGATGCACAGGGTTCTGTCCTTGAGAAAGGCGTAGGAGGTGGGGTCCCAGGCGGTGTAGCCCCGGGCCTCGAAGGTGGCCCGCAGCCCTCCGGAGGGGAAGGAGGAGGCGTCCGGCTCCCCCTGAATCAGCTCCTTTCCGGAGAACTCCATGATAACCCCGCCGTCGGGGGAGGGGGATATAAAGCTGTCGTGCTTCTCGGCGGTCACGCCGGTGAGGGGCTGGAACCAGTGGGTAAAATGGGTCGCCCCATGGGCCACGGCCCAGTCCTTTATGGCCGCCGCCACGGCGTTGGCCACCCCGATGTTCAGCTTTTCTCCCTGGTCAATGGTCCTCTTTAACGACTGATATACCTCGGCGGACAGGTTGGCCTTCATCACCCTGTCGTCGAACACCATGCTGCCAAAATACTCCGGAACTGCCGCCATTTTTCTTCACCCTTTCCGCGATAAAACGCATAAAAAGAGACAAAGACGCCTTTCAGGAATCAACCTAAAAGACGTCT
>CAMTMZ010000056.1 GCA_947073765.1 uncultured Bacillota bacterium
CTATCAGCTCCATGGCGTCCGCAATGGCTTGAAACAGTGTGTAGTACATTTTTTCGTACATCGCTAACTCTCCTTTTATATTGTATACCGTTTATGGCGTCGTCCTCAAAAATAATTCATCATTATTGCGTCATTATACCATCATTTTTGTTGTGACGCAATACCTGCGTTATAATTAATTCAAAATGACGCCATATTGATGGAGAGAGGTGCTTCTATGGACGATATGCTTTTGCGCTATACACTTCGGATCAATCGCAATCTGTTTCAGAAATTTCGATATATCGCCGCCGCAGAGGGCCGCTCTGCCAATAAGGAGATAGAGCAGTACCTAAAAAAGCGTGTAGCGGAATATGAAAAAGAGAACGGAAACATCCCGATTCAGCCAGAATAAAAAAGCGACACACGGAACTGCCGTGCGTCGCTTTTTTATTTACTTATTGCTTCTACGCCAAATGCCCATCTTCTGAGCGTCCTGGATGAGCTGCTCCCGGAACTGGGGGTCGGCCACGGAGATAATGGCCTCGGCCCGCTCCCAGGTGGACAGGCCTTTCAGGTTGATCATGCCGTGTTCAGTGACGATGTACTGCACGCAGGAGCGGGGATCGGTGGCGATGGAGCCGGGGGTAAGAGTGGGGACGATCCGGCTCTTCACGCTCCCGTCCCTGCCGGTGACGGTGGAGGACATGCAGATGAAGCTCTTGCCGCCCTTGGACAGATAGGCGCCCATCACGAAGTCCAGCTGTCCGCCGGTGCCGGAAATGTGCTTCAGGCCGGCGGACTCGGCGTTGACCTGACCGAAAAGATCCATGTCAATGGCGTTGTTGATGGAGATAAAGTTGTCCAGCTGGGCCAGGATGCGCACGTCGTTGGTGTAGTCCACCGGCGCGGCCATCACGGCGGGATTGCGGTCGATGTAGTCATAGAGCTTCTGAGAGCCGGCGGCAAAGGCATATACCTGCCGGCCCTTGTCCAGAGCCTTGTTCCGGCCGGTGAGCTTGCCCGCCATAGCCATATCCACAAAGCCGTCAACGTACATCTCGGTGTGGACGCCCAGGTCCTTCAAATCGGACTGGGCGATCATGGAGCCCACGGTATTGGGCATGCCGCCGATGCCCAGCTGGAGGCAGGCCCCGTTGGGGATCTGTTCCACGATGAGCTTGGCCACCGCCCGGTCCACATCGGTGGGCTCTCCGCCCCCGCCCAGCTGGGCCACGGCGGGGTTGTCCCCCTCCACCACGTAGTCCACGTCGGCGATGTTGATCTCACAGCCGGTCAGGCCGTAGACCCAGGGCAGGTTCTGGTTGACCTCCACGATGATGGTCTTGGCCTTGTCCAGCATATCGGCCAGGTGGGAGGCGGCCAGGGAATAGCTGAAGTTGCCGTGGCTGTCCATGGGGGTGACCTGAATCATGGCCACATCCACGGAGATGTTTTCCCGGTAAAACCGGGGCAGCTCAGAGTACCGCATGGGGGCAAAGAAGCCCATTCCCTTGCCGATAATCTTCCGGTCGATGCCGGAGCAGTGCCAGGAGTTCCAAGTGAAATGATCCCCGGCGTCCTCCGCCTTGGCGATCTCGGGCATCCACATAGTGACGCCCCCCCGTACCTTGACGTCGGTGAGCTCGTCTTTCCGGGCGGCCAAGGCGCGGTCCAGGGCTACGGGGTGGTTGGTGCACCAGCCGTAGTCCACCCAATCACCGGATTTAACCGCCTTGACGGCCTGCTCCGGGGTGGTCAGCTTCTGCTGATAAAGGGCTTGATAATCCATAGTATTTTCCTCCTGTATTTATTTCTTCAGGGGCCGCCGGCTCCGGCGGCCAATTGTGTTGTTTTACCGGCCCATATCCAGATAGTAGGGCTTCATCAGGCTGGCCTGCTCGGTGGAGTCCTTGGGCTGATTTTTCCTGGGCTCAGGGGCGCTTTGGGGCCGGCCGGAGCGGGAAAGCTTCTTTTTTTGCGGCTGGGGCGGGGCCTTTTTGGGGACTTCGAGCTTTGACCTGACAGGCGTTTTCTTCCCCGTGGACTGCTGGGGCTCGGGCTTGGCCTGCCTGACTTTTTTCCCGTCCTCCCCCTTGACCGCCTTTGGCTGCTGCCTGGCCTTGGGCTGCCCGGATTTTTTGGGCTCAGCTTGTTTTTTGTCGCCCTTGGGCAGGATAGAGGACAGGAGCGACTGCCTAGGGGCCAGCAGGCGGGCGGTAGCGTCCATGATGGTATCGCTGTCCAGGGGATTGGGCCGGTGAAAATCGGTGTTGGGCATTGCGTCGCCAGTGTCGATGAGGGCGCCGGGCCGCACCCCCCGTCGGGGGAGCGGGGCGGGCGCGGGCAGATCGTTGAAGTCCGCCTCCTCCGGCTGGGGGGCGGAACGGAGGCTGGCCGCCTCCGGAGCACGCTCACCGCTCTTCTTTTTCCGGTGGCGCTTCTTTTTGGCGGGGGACTTCTCGCCGGAGAGCTGGGCCTTGGCGGCCTCCAGACCGGCCTGTTCGGCGGCCCGGCGGGCCTCCTCCCGGGCCTGGCGCAGTTCTCGGGCAGCCTGACGGGCCTCGGCGTCGTCCTCGTTGATGATCTTGCCGTTTCTGTCCCGCTTGGGGGCCTCAAAGACCTGCATGGGGAAGGGGTGGCTCTCTACCAGGGGGACTTTTTTGCCGATGAGCTTCTCAATGTCTCTCAGCAGGGGCTTTTCTCCAAAGTCGCAGAAAGCGATGGCCTCACCCCCACGCCCGGCTCGGCCGGTGCGGCCGATGCGGTGGACATAGGTCTCGGGCACCTCGGGCAGGTTGTAGTTGAACACGTGGGAGAGCTCCTCGATGTCCAGCCCCCGGGCGGCGATGTCAGTGGCCACCAGGCAGCGGATGCGTCCGGCCTTAAAATCGGCCAGGGCCTGCTGACGGGCGGTCTGACTTTTGTTGCCATGGATGGCGGCGGCGGAGATGCCCGCCTTGGCCAGATCCCGGGCCACCTTGTTGGCCCCATGTTTGGTGCGGGTAAAGACCAGGGCGTTTTTCACCCGCTTCTCTTCCATCAGATGGGCCAGCAGGCCGGTCTTGTTGCCCTTATCCACCAGGTAGACCGACTGCCGGATCACCTCTACCGGGGAGGAGATGGGATTCACCGCCACCTTGACGGGGGTTTTCAGCAGGGAGTTTACCAGATCTGTGATCTCCGGGGGCATGGTAGCGGAGAAGAAGAGGGTCTGCTTCTTCTGGGGCAGCCACTTTAAAATCTTGCGCACGTCGTGGATAAAGCCCATGTCCAACATCCGGTCGGCCTCGTCCAGCACAAAGATCTCCAAGCTGTCCAGGGAAACGAAGCCCTGATTGTGGAGATCCATCAGCCGCCCGGGGGTGGACACCAGGATATCCACCCCTTGTTTCAAAGCCTCCACTTGGGGGTTCTGGCCCACACCGCCGAAGATGACGGTGTGGCGCAGCTTGAGGTACTTGCCGTAGGCATCGAAGCTCTCGCCGATCTGGATAGCCAGCTCCCGAGTAGGGGTAAGGATGAGAGCCCGGATGGGTCGTTTAGGGGTGCTGGCGGCCTCCAGCCGCTGTAAGATGGGGGTAGCGAAGGCGCAGGTTTTACCTGTGCCGGTCTGGGCACAGCCCAGCACATCCCGCCCCTGCAGGGCTGGGGGAATGGCCTTCTCCTGGATGGGAGAGGGTTTGACATAGCCTTGCTCCTCCAAGGCCTTTAGAATGGGGGCGTTCAGCCCCAGGTCACGAAATTGCATCAAATCTTCCTTCTTTTCTTTCGCGTTGGGGATACCCGAACACGGCCCGCGTTTTTCCCTGCGGGCTGGGGACTTTATTGTCCGGCCCGGCGCAGACGCTCCAGCACCAGGCGTGCCGTCTGGTCCAGCACCTGCCCGTCAGGGCAGTCCACCACCAGACCGGCGTATTTGCGGTAAAGGGGGTCCCGGTATGCCATCACGTCGGCCAGGGTCTGTCCCGGCTGCATGGCGATGCCCCGGCTGGACAGATTCCGGATGCGGCGCGTCAGCTCCTCCAGTGAGACATTCAGATAGACGATAAGCCCCAGCTGGCTGAGGTGCCGGGCAGCCCTCTCCCGGCACACGGCGCTGCCCCCGGGGGCGATGACGGTGCGGCGGCAGTCCAGGCTGCGCACCGCCGCCTCCTCCGCGTCCAGAAAGGCGTCCACCCCCCGGCCATCCAGAATTTCCTGGAGCAGGGCCCCCTCCCGCTCCTGAATGAGCAGATCCACATCCAGAAACTGGTAGCCCATCGCCTTGGCCAGCAATACCCCGATGGTGCTCTTTCCGGAGCCAGGCATGCCTGTGAGGATGATGTTATCCAACCGTGTTCCCAACCTTTACATACAAATTCACATAATAGTATACCACAGGAGTCGGAAAAAGAAAAGGGGGAACAGGACGAAAAGGGGTGACAAACCGGTGGGAAGGTGATACAATCCCCCATAGACTAAAATTCAGGAGAGAAATTTTATGGATCTGTTGGCGGCGTTCGGGATATTTCTGGCCTGTGTGGCCGGGTGCATGATAAAGGAGCTGTCTCTGTTCTGGGCTTTACTGGCAGGCTTTGTCTGCTTTTTTGCGGTTGGGGTCCGCCGGGGAACGCCGGTCCCCGATCTGACGCGGATGGCCCTGGGAGGAATGGCATCCTCCTTTAAGGTGCTGCGCATCCTGCTGCTGCTGGGCCTGCTTACCGCCCTGTGGCGGGCGGGAGGTACGGTGGCCTATTTCGTCTGGCTGGGCGTGCGGCTCATCACGCCGGAAACCTTTGTGTTGGTGGCATTTCTGCTGTCCTCCGCTTTCAGCCTGGCCTTTGGCAGCTGTTTCGGCGTGGTGGGAACGGCCGGCGTTATTCTCATGACCATCGCCCGGGGCAGCGGGGCCAACCTGGCGGTAACGGCGGGGGCCGTTATGTCGGGTATCTACTTTGGAGAGCGGCTGTCCCCGGCCTCCTCATCCGCGGCGCTTACGGCGACGGTGGCCAAGGTAGACCAGCGGGAGTTTCAGCTGCGGATGTGGCGCGCCACCCCGGTGCCCTTTCTGACCTGTCTGGTTTTATATGGCGCGCTGTCCTTCCTCTACCCCATCCGGCAGGTAGACGCCGGTATCCTCTCCGCCCTGGAGGAGGGCTTTTCCCTCACCTGGCCGGCTATTCTTCCTGCCGTGGCCCTGCTGGTGCTGCCCTGGCTGAAGGTGAGTGCCATAGTGTCTATCGCGGTTAGCTGCGTGCTGGCGGCCGGATGCGCTCTGTTTGTTCAGGACCTCCCGCTGGGGGAGGTTTTCCAGGCCTGTGTGATGGGCTACCGACCTGCCTTGCCTCAGCTGAGAGAGCTGATGAGCGGAGGGGGGCTGATCTCCATGTTGAGTGTGGTGCTTATTGTCATTTTGTCCTGCGCCTACTCCGGCATGTTCAGCGGAACAGGCCTGCTCTCTCCGGTAACCGGCCGGGTCGGCGCGCTGGCAGAGCGGCGGGGACTGTTCACAGCTCATGTGGCGGTGTCCCTTGGCTGCTGCGCCCTGTTCTGCAATCAAACGGTGGGCATTGTTATGAGCGGACAGCTGCTGGAGGAGGAATACCGACGCCGGGACCTTCCCCCCGCGGCCCTGGGGGAGAACATTGGAAACTCGGTAATTAACCTGGCGGGTCTGGTGCCCTGGGCCATCGCAGCCACCGTTCCTCTCACTACCATGGAGGTGTCCCCCGCCATTCTGCCCCTGGCCTTCTACCTGTACCTGCTGCCCCTGTGGTGCTGGGTGCTGTCCATGCGGAGGAAAAATTCACCAAAAATCAGTTGAGTTTTTCTGCAACTTGTGATAAAATTATCCTATTACCCACCGGACAGGGGGCCGGTAACGGTTTGCCGGGAGAGAGGCGGACCACGAAACAGAGGAGAATTATATGAAGTTCCATATTGTCAGCGACAGCTCCTGCGACCTGGGACGGGAGAGGCTGGAGCGGCTGGGCGTATCCATGGTATCGTTCTACGCCGCCTTCGACGACGAGGTCTACTTTCGGGAGGAGCGCGACATTCCCACCCACCGCTTCTACGAGATGATGGCCCAGCGCCCCGGGATGTTTCCCAAAACGTCCATGCCCACCATGGACGACTATCTGGAGGCTTTCCGCCCCTTGGCCGCCCAGGGTGTGCCCATCCTGTGTATCTGCCTCAACGCTCAGTTCAGCGGCTCCTGGCAGTCCGCCAGCAGCGCGGCGGAGGAGCTGCGGGAGGAGTTCCCCGGGGCAAGCATCCAGGTGCTGGACTCCACCCTGGCTACGGTGCTCCAGGGAATGTATGTGGAGCAGGCCGCCGCCCTTCGGGACGCGGGATGCACCTTGGAGGAGGCGGTGGAGTCCCTGGCCCCTCTGCCTGCCACCGGGCGCATCTTTTTTACCACCGGCGATCTGGATTATTTGCGCCACGGCGGCCGTATCGGCCGGGCGGCTGCGGCCACCGGAACCCTGCTGAAGGTAAAGCCCCTCATCGGCTATAAAAATGCCGGCCTGATCTCCGACGGCATTGCGCAAGGGAGAAAGAAATCCCTGGCCAAGGTGCGGGAGCTGTTTTTCCGCCACATTCAGCGGGAGGGAATCGACCTGAACCACTATCGAATTGCTACTGGCTTTGGATTGGACCGGGAGGAGCACGCCGCTTTTGCTGAGAGTGTGTATGACGGCTTGCTGGAGCTGGGCTTCGACCGGCCTGAGGTGAAGTGCCCCTATCAGATCGGGGTGACCATCGGGGTCCACACCGGACCCACCCCCATTGGCGTGGGTCTGATACAAAAGGCAGGCTAGCCCGCTGGAAAGCCGGCCCGGAAGGGTCGGCTTTTTTCTGCCTGAAAAAAGGAAAGGTTTGTAACGATTTTGTCACTTGAATTTTAAAGAAAATATGGTATCCTGAAAGGGTACGATTTCGACGGTCTTTGACTTGTCCGCGGGGAGGTGTTTGGGCTTGGAGAATTATCAGGGGAAGCGGGTGGCCAGGGGCCGCCGGACGGTCCTGCTGCTCATCACGGCCGCGGTGGTGATGACGGCTGTTGCCGCGGTGCTGATCTATCAGAAGTATTGGGACAAAACTCCGCCATCTGAGCCGGACTCCATCAGCCCGGCGGAGAGCGCTTCCCAGTCCGCCTCCGGCAGAGAGCCGTCCCCCGGTGCCCCTTTGGATCTCACGCCGGAGCCCAAGGCGCCCGTTTACGACTTCTCCCAGCCTGCCCCGGAGGGGGGCGCGGTGGATAACAGCTACTTTGACGACGCCGCCTTTGTGGGGGACTCCCGCACCGACGGCTTTATGCTCTACAGCGGCATTGGCACCGGGGAGAACCTCACCTCCAACGGCCTGTCCACGTTCCGTCTTGCGGAGAAGAAGGCCCTCACGATCAACGGTGAGAAATATACCCTGTTGGAGGCGCTGGCCCTGAAGGAATATGGGAAGGTTTATCTCTCTCTGGGAATTAACGAGCTGGGCTATGGCAGCAAAAATGACAACAGCTTTTATAGTAGCTACTGCGCCGCGATCGACGAGATACGCCGCCTTCAGCCTGACGCCGTGATCTACATTCAGGGGCTGATTCCCCTGAACGAAAAACAGATTGAGGAGTATATGGGCAATGCGCATAAAGAAGTTTTGCCTATTGGGAGCGCAACCGCATGATGCTGTGGTGTCATGCGGTTGTCG
>CAMTMZ010000057.1 GCA_947073765.1 uncultured Bacillota bacterium
CGGTAATTTGCTCCATGCAGAAAGATGGCCCTGCAAACCGGCGTCCAGCCGGTCATAGAGCTGCTGACATTTATCCACGATTGATGTTCCTCCCATCGTTTTTCAGATTGGATTTTCCCGCAGACGCTTTGCCGGGGCATAGTCGGCAAAATCCCTGACGGTGTGAAAAATCCGTTTGTTATTCACCCACCTTTGCAAGTGCCGGGTGATGGGCGGGGCGCTGGGCCGGTCATAGACCATCACATAGGGGTCAAAGCCCAGGCCCCGCAGGGTGTCCACCCGATACAAGTCCTGCTCATGGGTGCTGCCGTAGTTGGTGAGGACGTACACCCTCCGCCTGCGGTCACTCTTGATGGCGGTCCGCTCCACGAAGCGGCGGAAGTAGCCGGTCAGGTCCACATTGGGGTCATCCCAGGCGAAATGTACCGCCTTTGTCCGCACCCGGTTCAGCAGGGCTACATTGTCCGGGGTAGTCAAGCGGATGTCCAGCCCCTGGGAGAAGTCCACATAGGCGCGGCTCTCCGCAAGCTGCAAAATCAGCCTTTCATGGTCCGGGCAGGCCAGCAGATTGGCGTCCAGCAGCTTGATCTCCCGCTGTCCGTCCCAAAACTCGGACAGGTCGGCCACCTGATGGCTCCGCCGCCCCTCTTTGCCGGAAACGATGCAAAATCCGCAGGCTCTCGGACAGCCACGGGTCAGAAAACCGTAGGCTGTATCGGGAAACTGCGGATATAACGAGTAGTCCGGGCGCTGATGTTCCACCACATCCGGGAGGTCCGGCCCTGGGCCGTAGCCGGTGCCGCCCCGGATGATCTGGTCGGCGTTGGCGATGTAGATGTTGTCTTTGGAATAGGTGTTGGTGAACACCCTGCTTTTGTAAACGAGGTCATACCAGCCCTCCGGCCTCCACAGCTCCACGGTGTCACCCCGCGCTTTATGGTAGGCGGACAATTTCATCAGGCAGAGATTGGGCCAGTTGTGGCCGTCCACATCTACGCAGCCAATTTTCATCACACTTCACCCCCGGCAGACAGCACCTTTTCATAGCGCAGCTTCATTTGTGGCGGACAGAGGTCCTCAGCGGGACAGCGTTTGCCGGTCCAGCGTTTTCCCCCTGCCAGCCCCATGCACTTCCAGCCAGCGGCCCGCAGGCTGGTCCCCGGTTCAGTGTCCAGGGTGTATGTGATGATCTTCTGATAGCCCATAGCCTTTGCCGCCCGTGCTGCCGCAGCGTAGAGCATACTGCAAGCGTTTTTCTCCCCGGTGGTGCATAGGCGGTTGACTTCCAATGTCAGGCCGTTGTCCAGATAGCGGCTCACAGGACGGCCCACGATTGCCACGCCCACCAGCCGCCCCTCCTGAGCGCAGCCGATGGAAAACTTATGTCCCACCACAGGCTTATGATGCCGGTGGTGTTCCGCGACAAAAGTATTGGCAGCTTTGAGGGAAACGGGAACCAGGCGCATCACCGTTCCCCTTTGTCCGTTTTTCTCTGCTTGGGGACTTTGGCCCTGTCCGGGGCCGGAGGCTCCGCCGCCTTTGTGGTATTTTGGAGCGCATCGCGCACAGAGGGCCGCGCCTTTTCGCTGCGGGCGGCAAGCAGTTCCATCACCCGCTGATACTCGCCCAGGACGGCGGTGTGGAGGGCCTGCCGCATCTCCGATGTAGTGGGGAAACAGATGTCGTGATACTCGCCCTTGCTGTCCTTCCTGTCGGGCATAGAGACAAAAGCGCCCTTCTCGCCATCCATGATCTTGATGCCCTTGACGGCAAAGCAGCCGCCCAGCGTCACGCTGGCAAAGGCCAGCAGATTCCCTTCCTCCTTCGAGGGGTAGACCCTTACATCCACATCCAGCTTGGCAGGCTGGGCAGCGCCGGTCTCCGGGGTCATATTCTCGTTTTCATTCATAACAAATTCCTCCTTCAATTAAATTCAGTGGGCTGAAAACACGCTCTTAGCGAGGCTTCCCGTCTTGAACAGGGTGAAGCACAGCAGCACCGTGTAGCCCATGCACGTCCAGATCGCCGTGCTGATGTCATCGCTGACGGAGATGTTCTGCACCAGCACCGCATAAATCGCCACGCACACCATGATTAAAAATGCCTGGAATCCCAGGGCAAACAGAGATTTCAGGTAGTTCTGGCCCATGCCGCCCCACTCCCTGCCCAGCATCGCGGCCATAGGGATGGGGGCCACGCTGGTGACTAAATAGACTTCCAGCATACGGCCATAGGTGATGATGAAAATACAGATCGTCAGCGCCCACATGGTAATGCCTACGAACAGGGATTGGAACCACAGGCCGAACAGCGGCCCCAGCTCCATCTCCATCAGTTGTTCCTCCATGTCCGGCATGACGCTGCTCAAGTCGATACTGGTATCCCCGATGATGATGCCGGACGCCTGATTTACCACGCCCTGGGCCACATCGAATATCCCCATCACAATCGTCCAGGTGTTGGTGACAATGAGGATGGCGCAGGCGGTCTTGAACACCCACTTGAAAAATACGACCGTCTCCACGTCATGGAAGTTATTTTTGTCCATGAGTATCTGCACCAGCTCCAGCGTCATTACAAAAGCGAGTATCACCCCGGCGATAGGCATAATCACATTTTCAGAGAGGTTTTGCACCATATTGAAGATGCTGCCGTTCCATGCCTGGGGGGTCATGCCCACCTGGGTGGAGATTTCCCCCACCTTGTCATTTACACCGTCAAACATCCCGGACAGATTGCTCATAATGCCGCTGACTAAAATCTCTTTGAGCCATTCCGTGATGGCGTCCCATAGAAAATCCATAGAGGTTTCCCCCTCCTTTCAGCGCCCCTCCCGCCTTGGGCGGGAGGGGCAGAGATAAACCGGGCCGATCAGCCGAACAGCCCGGACAGCAGGGGGACCAGCACCATGCCGATCAGGGCAACGCCTCCGCCCGCCATGAGCTGCTTCATGCCCTGTGACTTTGCTCACTACGGATAAAGAAGCAAAGAGAGGTTAAAAATTTTTGCCGTCACTATCCGGCGGGGCCTCGCCGGATAGGTCTGGCTCAATCGTCAGGCAAGTCCACCTTGCCCACAAAAGAATAATAAATCTCGATGTCCTGGTGGCGCATTCCCTGCTCGTCCTTCCAGCACTCATGCACCACGATCTTCTCCACGAACTCCCGGAGGAGGGTAGGGGTCAGCTCCTCGAAGCTGGTGTACTTCCGCACAACGGCCATGAACTTCTCCACGTTCACAGCGGCCTCCTGCGCCTGCCCCAGCTCCGCCTGTAACTCGGCGGCACGGGCTTTCAGCGTGGCCTGCTCCTGCTCATAATCGGCGGACAGCTCCATGAAACGCTCGTCCGTGATGCGCCCGCTCACACTGTCCTCATACAGACGCTTGAAGATGCCACTCAATTCTCCGATGCGCTTCTGCGCCGCCTCCAGCTCCCGGCGGCGGGCGGCGTTCTTTCGCTTGCCGCCGTCCTCGTTCTGCGCCATCAGCAGCTTCATAAACCGGGCCTCATGCTTGGCGGCATAGCTGGTGACTTTCCGCAAATTCTCCGTCACGCCCGCCGTCAGAAGGTCGGTGCGGATGAAGTGCGCCGTACAGTCGGCGGTGCGCTTTTTGTAGCTGCCGCAGATGTAGCAGTCCTGCCGCCGCTTGTCCGTTTCATACCTCTGCTGGTACATGACGCTGCCGCAGTCGGCGCAGAACAACAGGCCGGAGAACAGGCCAACCTCGCCGTAGCGGTTGGGCCGCTTGCGCTGTTTGCGAAGCTCCTGCACTCGCTCCCAGGTGGCCTCGTCAATGATGGCCTCGTGGGTATGCTCAAAGACCATTATCTTGTCCTCTGGGTTGGCAACGCTGGTCTTGACCTTGTAGGACACCTTCTCCGTCTTGAAGTTGACGGTATGCCCCAGGTACTCCCGCCGCTCCAGGATGTGCGCCACGGTGTTGCTCGACCACTTGCAGGGGTAGTCCGGGTAGTAGCGGCGGGTGCTGCCGGTGCGCCGGTATTCCATCGTCCCCGGCGTGGGGATGTTCTGCTCGGTCAGCATCCGGGCGATCTTCGTGGGGCCGTTCCCGGCGAGGCACAGACTGTAAATCTGCTTCACCACGGTTGCGGCCTCCGGGTCAACGATGAAGTGTCCGTCCGGGCCTTTCAGATAGCCATAGACCGGCTGGCTTGTGATCGGCATACCGCTTGCTCCTTTCGCTCTGACTACTGCTCTGATTTTCTTGCTTGTATCGCGCACAAGCCACTCGTTAAACAGGTTCCGCAGGGCGCTCATGTCGTTGTCGCCCTGGGTGCTGTCCACGCCGTCATTGATGGCGATAAAGCGGACGCCTTTCTTGGGGAAGGTGATCTCTGTAAATAGGCCCACTTGCAGATAATTCCGTCCCAGGCGTGAGAGGTCTTTCGTCACGACCGTCTTGACCGCGCCGCTCTCCACAGCGTCCATCATCTCGGTGAAGCCGGGCCGCTGGAAGTTGGCTCCGCTCCATCCGTCATCCACGAAAAACTGATAGGGCATCAGGCTATGCTCACGGGCGTAGCTTTCGAGGATGCGTTTTTGATTTGAAATTGAATTTGACTCGCCTTGCAGCTCATCGTCTGATGACAAGTCAAATTGGTAAAGGGAAATCTGTCGAAACAACGGGAAAAAACAATGTGCGACTGTCAAAATCCAGTAGAATAGTGTCGAAAAAGCGAAGAAAGACACACCAGATATTTTATGGAGGAATCGCACATGAAAAACAGAGCAAAAATCACGGCCCTCTGCAACCAAAAGGGCGGCGTAGGCAAAACCGTAACGGCGGTCAATCTGGGAATTGGTCTTGCGCGTGAGGGTAAACGCGTTCTCCTGGCTGATATAGATCCCCAGGGTTCGTTGACCGCCAGCTTGGGCTATCAGCGTCCTGACCAGATGGAGAATACGATGGCTGAAATCCTGGGGCGTGTCATTTCGGATGAGCCGCAAGCCCCCGACGAGGGCATTATTCATCATGCGGAGGGCGTTGACCTTCTCCCCGCTAACATCGAGTTGTCGGGCCTGGAGGTCACGCTGGTAAATACCATGAGCCGGGAGACGATCCTGCGGGACTATCTGAACAGCGTCCGTGACCGCTACGATGTGATTTTGCTGGACTGCTGCCCTTCCTTGGGTATGCTGACCATCAATGCCCTGGCTGCTGCGGATGAAGTGATCATTCCCGCACAGGCGCATTACCTCTCCCTTCGCGGCATGGAGCAGCTTATCCGTACCATATCAAATGTGAAACGGAAAATCAATCCTGCTTTGGAGATCGCGGGTATCCTCATCACCATGGCGGATATGCGGACCAACTACTCGCGGGAGATTATTGAGCTGCTCCGCAACACCTACGGAAGCAAGCTGCGGATATTTGATAGCATTATTCCCCTGTCCATCCGGGCGGCAGAAACCAGCGCGGAGGGCCGGAGCATCTATCTCCATGACCCTGCGGGTAAAGTCTCCGCCGCCTACACCGCGTTGACACAGGAGGTTTTGTCATGAAAAGCAGCGCCAGTAAGATACAGTTGGTCGGGTTTGACGATCTGTTTCAAACGAGCAGCGAGGCGGAGGCCAACGGCGAACAGGTGCGGGAGGTTCCACTGACAGAGCTGTTTCCTTTCAAAGATCATCCCTTCCAGGTTCGGGACGATGAAGCGATGCAGAAAACCGTGGCGAGTATCGCTCGAAGTGGCGTTCTGTCCCCCGGCATCGTCCGTCCCCGGCCAGGGGGCGGCTATGAGATCATAGCGGGCCACCGGCGCAAACGGGGGAGCGAACTGGCAGGCCGGGAAACGATGCCGGTGCTCATTCGGTCCCTGGATGATGATGAAGCCACCATAATCATGGTTGATTCTAACCTTCAGAGAGAGAAAATCCTTCCCAGCGAGAAAGCCTTTGCTTATAAAATGAAGATGGAGGCATTGAAACATCAAGGAAAGCGGCAGGACCTCACTTGTGAACGCGGCGTTCACAAGTTGAAAAGTCGAGATAGGATTGCACAGGAAGCTGGGGAGAGTTGCGGCTTGAACGTCACCCGTTACATCGCTTTAACCAAGTTGATTCCGCCTCTACTGGCATTAGTAGACGAGAACAAGATGGCCTTTACCACTGCTGCGGACCACATTGCCTGTCTGTCGCAACAAGAACAGACCGACCTCTTAGCGGTGATGGATAAGTTGAAAGTGATTCCAGCCAAAAGTCAACTGGTACAAATCAAAA
>CAMTMZ010000058.1 GCA_947073765.1 uncultured Bacillota bacterium
AACGCTTTTATGCTCTCCACTCTTTCTTCTCTCTGGATGACTTTCAGAAACAACTCGCTGTCCATAACCGCCGCTCCAACAACCTGCCGATGAGGCCCCTCCTCTGGCTTTCTCCTCTTGATTTCCTCCTCCAACATGTTTGACAATCCTACAATTCGGGGGAGGGGAAAGGGCAACAGCATTTGAAATTAGGCGAAAAGAATATGAAAAAGACGCCGGGAATTGAGTGCGGCAGCAAAGCGCTTTTCCTGGATGCTGAGCCTGCGGCCAAAGTCAGCATTTTTGCAGAGCGTCAGAGCAGTTTTGCGCAGAACATTTAAGTTGAGCGGAGACATATCTTTTCCTTTCTACTGGAATTCATCTCTTCAGAGATCTTTTGCACACTGTTTGAATTTGCTCATTTAGAGCTATCTATAAACTATAGCTAAAGCGGGGTTGCCCTTGAAAGCAACCCCGCCTCCATTTTTACGCGCTATACGGCATAGATAGAGTTACTGATTCTGCGTATCTACAGCCTCGGTACGCCACACAAACTTCACTTGGCCGTCCATATCGGGGCTGATACCGGAGAAGGAGGTGTACCGCTCCGACACAGCCTTCACCGCGTCCATCCGATCCATGAGCTCGCCCAGGTCGCCATCGAAAGCGTCCACCAACTTCTGAACCCCCTTCTCGTTAAACTCCTTGAGACCATCGGACAGCTTCACAGCCCCGTCCCGCAGCTGGGTCACGCCGTCGATAAGAGCGGGAGCGCGGTCCTGCATGGTGAGGATGCCGTCATAGAGCTGGCTTGCGCCAACGCTCAGATTGTCTGCGCCGGTTTTCAGTGAGCCAATGCCGGTATCCAGTTCCCCAGCCCCGGCCTGGGCCTGAGACACCCCGGCGGTGTACTGCTGAAGTCCCTGATAGAAGCTGTCGTAGCTGTCCAGGGAGGTTTTTAGTGCGGACACCTGCCATCCAGCGGGGGAATCTCCGGCGGAGGCAATGACGTCCTCCAGCACTTGGGCATAGTTCTGCGCTGTGAGCTTGGGCGCCTGTACGCCCGCTGCGGCCAGCTGGGCGTCGGCGGTGTTGAGCAGAGTTTGGAAGACCTGGGCCGCGCCTTCGGTCAAAGTGGCATTCTGCTGGGCCAAGGCGTCCAGGCCTTGGCTCAAGGCGGCAGCGCCGGATTGGAGCTGACCCGCCCCGGCAGACAGGCCGTCCGCTCCCTGCTTCAACTGTGCGGCCCCAGCCGCCAGCCTGTCGATGCCGGATACCAGCTCCTTGGAGCTGTTCAGCAGGGTGCACAGCCCGTCGTAGAGTCGGGAGGAGCCATTGATGAGCTGGTCCATGGCGTCGGTAAGCTCATCCAACTTGCCGTCCAGGCCGTCAAGCCCGCCGGCTTCATAGGTCATGTCATTAAATAGGCCGTTGGCAGCCAAAGTGACGGTGGTTTCCAGGGTAAAGCCTTCCACATCGGCGGTGATTTCCACGTGCTCGGGCAGGTCCAGGGTGTCCCGGTCCAGTCCCAGGCTGTCCTGGAGGCCGGGGAAAGCCAGCCCCGCCACAATGGTGCGGTCCCCGTCGTTGACGATCTTCCCGTTGGACACGGAAACGTTGGAGAACACCTCGTTATCCAGCAAAATCCCGGTGAGCATGGCGAAGGGGACATAAATTTTTTCCTGTCTGCCGCCGATGTCCACCAACTCGTATTCGTGGTGGATATAGTCAAAACGGATAGACACATGGCCGCTTTTTCCCGCCAATTCTTCCGGAGAGACAGGCTGGCCGTCCAGAGTGTAGGACACCGCCACCGACACGGGCAACTCCTGGTCAATGAACCCCTGGTAATAGATATCGTTCCCGCGGGCATCCCATACACAGGTATTGTCCCCACCCAGGGTGTAGGTCTCGCTTCCCTTCACATTTTGAATATCGGTGAGTCGGGTCACATCATGGATCGTATCGCCGTCCTGGGTATTCTGAACCCAGTCGCTGACGATAATTTTCTCCACCGAACCATTTGCCCGGGCCAGTACATAGACGGTTTCGTCCTTGACGTTCCCATCTCCGGCGGAAGCGGCCTTGGCGCTGGAGTTCGCCGAGACGGATTGGATAGGGGCGGGGGTCCCGGCGGCATTCATGGTGTATACCGTGCCGCCCAAGCCGCCCAGGGCCATAAGCGCACACAGGGTGGTGGCCAGGGCTTTTACAATAGGTTTTTTCATTTTACATAGACCTCCTGGTTGAAAATTTTGGAATGCTTGGGCTGTTTCATACCCGCGGTGGTGGCGAGGATCAGCTTATCGCACAGCAGCAGCAGGGCGGGCAGGGTGAAAATAACGGACGCCATGCTGATGAGGGCCCCCCGGGCCATGAGCATACACATGGAACTGATGATGTCGATCTCGGAGTAGAGGGCTACGCCGAAGGTGGCGGCGAACAACCCCATGCCGGACACGATGACGGAGGGGATGGAGGTGGTCAGGGCGGTGTGGACCGCCTGTTTCTTGTCCGCGCCGCCCATGCGCTCCGTTTTGTAGCGCGTCGTCATCAAAATGGCGTAGTCCACCGTAGCGCCAAGCTGAATGGTGCTGATGCAGATGGGGGCGATGAAGGGCAGGCTTTTGCCCAGGTAGTGGGGCAGGCCCAGATTGACAAAGATAGCGGCCTCAATCACCGCGATGAGGAGGAGGGGAAGGGTGAAGCTCTTTTCCACCAGGGCGATAATGAGGAAGATGGCAATGATGGACACGGCGTTTACCATCTTGAAATCGCGGTCAGTGGTCTGGATCATGTCACGCATACAGGGGGCCTCGCCGATCAGCATACCGCCCTGGTCGTACTGTTTCAAAATGTCGTTCAGCTCGCCGATTTGCGCGTTCACTGCATCGCTGGCTACTTTGTATTCCGAGTTAATCAGAAGCAGCCTCCAGTTTCCGCTTTTCAGCTTGGATGTAACGGATTCCGGCAGAAATTCTTCGGGGATACGGGAACCCACAACGGACTCCATGCCCAGTACGTACTTCACGCCGTCCACGGCCTCCATCTCGTCCGCCATGGCCCGTACCTGTCCGGCAGGCAGATCTGCGTTTACCAACAGCATATGGGTAGAGGCGATGTTAAACTCGTCCCGGAGCTTGCCCTCGGCGATGACATACTCCATGTCCTGGGGCAGGCACTGGCCCATATCGTAATAGACCTCGCCGTTGGTTTTGCTATAACCATACAGGGCGGGGGGGACGATGAGGGCGAACACCACCAGGAACACGGGGAACGCCTTCACTACGCCGCCGGCCAGCCGGTCCATATTGGGTATCAGGGAGCGGTGCCGGGTCTTTTGCAGAGGTTTGTCAAACACCAGAATGAGGGCGGGCAAAACGGTGACACAGCCCAGCACCCCAAGCAGTACGCCCTTGGCCATGACAATGCCCAGATCGCGGCCCATGGTAAAGGACATGAAGCACAGGGAGATGAAGCCGGCCACAGTGGTGATGGAGGAGCCCAGCACGGAAGTGAGGGTGGCCTGGACAGCGCAGGCCATGGCCTCTCTGCTGTCGTCATAGAGCCGCCGCTGCTCATTGTAGCTGTTCCACAGAAAGATGGAGTAGTCCATGGTGACGGCCAGCTGGAGCACTGCGGACAGGGCCTTGGTGATGTAGGAAATCTCCCCCAGAAAATAGTTGGAGCCCAAGTTTATTAAAATCATCATGCCGATGCTGGCCAGAAACATGAAGGGTACCAGCCAGCTGTCCAAAAGCAGAAGCATGGCCACGCAGGCCAGGGCCACGGCGATGCCCACGTAGATGGGCTCTTCCGCCTCGCACAAGTCTTTTAAATCTGTCACCAGGGCGGACATACCGGACACAAAGCACTGCTCCCCCGCCAGGGAGCGAATCTCCCGGATAGCGTCCATGGTGAGGTCGGAGGAAGTGGAGGTGTCGAAGAACACCGCCATCATGGTGGCAGTTTCCGTGTTGAACGCCTCATAGAGCTTGTCGGGCAGCAGCTCCATGGGGACGGATAGATCCATGAGACTGTCGTACCACAGCACGGTGTCCACGTGCTCCACCCGCTCTATCTGTTTTTTCAGGGCGGCGGCGTCCCTGGCGGGCATATCCTCCAGGATGAGGAAGGAGAAAGCCCCCTTGTGGAAGTCGTCCAGCAGTTCGCTCTGGCCGATGACGGTGTCCATGTCCTCGGGCAGATAATTGAGCATATCATAGTTGACCCGGGTAGCCGCCATGCCCAGCCCCGAGGGGATCAGCAGCAGCAGGGCCAGGATCAGGATAGGGATGCGGCATTTGACAACCGCTTTAGAAAATTTCATATAGCATACGTCCTTTCACAGTTCACAATGTTTCATCTTCCACCTCGTAGGAGGTGACCTCCATCACGTCCGGCCGCTGATGGTTCACGATTTTCACCGTGCTGATCGCTACGCACAGGTTTAAAATACCTTCCGCCACCAGGGCGGTCCCCAGCAGGATGGTGAGCAGCCGGGTGCTGTCCCAGGGCCGGAACACCAGGGACAGTCCCACCGTCCCAGTAACCACGGCCAGAACCAGGGTCAGCCACCAGACGGAGACGCCGAAGCGCTTTGTGTCCACGGCGATCTGCACCTTGTACAGCCCATCGGTGAGGATGGCGATCCCCAGGGCAGTGAGCAGGAAGTCCCGCACCTCCGCCGGCCGGAGCAGCACCAGTGCCCCCAGAGCGATCAGCAGCAGCCCGAAGCCCAGGTCGTACTGGAAGGCCAGCCGGTACAGGTCCCGGGAGCAGTAGCCCACCAGCTTGACGGCTCCGAACAGAATCATGGACACACCCAGCACCCGGCCGATGACTGCGGCGGATAGGCTGGGATTTACGATACAAGCAGCTCCGGCGGCACAGAACACCAGGGACATGACGATGTAGCCGACCTTGGCCACCCACATGGGAATGGTTGAACGGGTTTTCAAGATTTACACCTCCTTGTGTTTCTTTGTGATGGTAAGTATAGCAGGGAGGCAGCGCCCTTACCATGGGCAGAAAAAGCCCCCGTGCCTGAAAATCAGGCACGGGGGCCGCATTATCTGAAATTCAGACACGGGACAGCCCCGTGTCTAAAAACTGAACACAAAGCTGTCCCGCGTTGGGGAAGCATATTGTTCAGCGTTCCAAGCGTTCTAATCCGCTTTTCTGCAATACGCACACACGGCGGAAATAATCGGCGATATCGTCCTTCATACCGCTGTTGAGCCAATCGATCACCGAGCCGAAGCAGGCGCACTTGTGCAGCCGGATGAGGGCATCCAGATCCGCTGGGTCTATAGGTTTTTCCGCAAATTCCGCCTTTAAGTAGGTGGACACGATATGTCCGCAGCCGTCCATGAGGTGCCGCTCGAACACGTCTCGGCTTACGGAATTGTAGATGTGGTAGATGGCCCGCCGGTTCTCCATCACCAGTTCAATCACCGCGTCGGCGCATTCCTCCACAGAGGACACGGTAGGGTGCTTCTGGACAAGGTTCCGCACCTGTTCCCCCACGATTTCCTCTACCAAAGAGGGCAAATCTTCGAAATGGTAATAGAAGGAGTTGCGGTTTATGCCGCAGTCCTCCACAATGTTTTTCACAGTAATTTGATTCAATGGCTGCTGGTTAAGTAGTTTCAGGAATGTTTCTTTGATGGCTGTCCGGGTAAAATTTGCCATGACACACCTCCGACAAATATATCAATCTTTAGGCTACAGGGCGGAAGGGGAAAAGTCAAGCGTATTTTTCGAAAACTACTTTTGCGCGTTTTCACTTGAAATATTTGTTTGCAGCCATAATGTAAAACTCCTTTACCCCGAAGATTGCCGCCGCCCTCTTAAAATCTGGCAAGGCGAATGTCAAGGGCTTATATTCCCTGAAAACAGGCAAGGGCGGCGTGGACTTCAAATCGTGGTTCCGGGAGAACTGCTATATGAGCTATGATATGGACACAACGCTGGAAACCCTGGCTGAATGGGAGAATGA
>CAMTMZ010000059.1 GCA_947073765.1 uncultured Bacillota bacterium
AAGCTCTCCGGCGGCATGAGGCGCCGGGTGGGGATCGCCCAGGCGTTGCTGAACGACCCGGAGGTGCTGATCCTGGACGAGCCCACCGGGGGCCTGGACCCCGGGGAGCGGGTGCGCTTCCGCAATCTGCTGTCGGAGTTTGCCCACGACCGGATCGTGCTGATCTCCACTCACATCGTTCCCGACGTGGAATACATCGCCACCTGCCACGCCATCATCAAGGGCGGCAAGCTGCTGGCGACAGGGACAACGGAGGAACTCGTCAAGCTGGTGGAGGATAAGGTGTGGAGCTGCACCATCCCGGCAGAGGCCGTACCGGAATATGAGAGCAAGCTGCAAATCACCAATCTGCGAAACGAGAACGATGGCAGCGTCTCTATCCGCTATCTGTCGGACCGGCCCCGCAACGCCGTCTCCAGCACCGCGACACCCCGGCTGGAGGACCTGTATCTGTGGATGTTCCCGGAGAGCAGCGGAGAAAATGACAGGAGGTATCGGTAAATGAGAATCTTTCGTTTGGAACTGAAACGGGTCTTGAAGTCAAGGCTCACCTGGATTTTGCTGGCGTTGGCATTGCTCCTCTCCGTCCTGCTGGCCTACCTCCCAACAACTTACTGCTACAGCAACTACACGGACGAGTCCGGGAACGAGGTCAACCTGACCGGGCTGGCCTCTATCTCCTATGAAAAGGAGCGCCAGGCGGATGCCAGCGGCATTGTCACCCCGGAACGGGTACGGGAGGCCGTGGAGATCTATCAAGCCTGCCTCACGTCTTACGGCGTCACGGAGTCCTACGATCTGCCGGAGGGTGTCTATGAGAAGGAAATCCTTCCGATCGCCCCGATGCTCCACGGCGTCAAAGAGGCGTTTGCCGACCCGGATACCGGCATGGCCCCCACCATAATGGAGATCGACCCGGCTCAAATTTACGACTACTATTCCGTCTGCGAGGCCCGGATCGCCTCCTTGATGGCGATGGAGCAGCCGGACAGCCCCGCCGTCCAGCGCAAAGCCGTGGAGATGTACAGACAAGTGGAAAAGCCCTTTGAGGTCTATCCTGGCATGAGTTCCACCATGCTTGACTACCAGAACATCATGGGCTTTCTGGTGCTGCTGTTCTGCGTGGTGATTGCCGCCCCGGTATTCTCCGCCGATTATCAGTCGGGCGCGGACGATATTCTGCGCTGTACCCGGCATGGCCGGGCCAAGCTGGGCGCAGCCAAGCTGCTGGCCGCCCTGTTCATCAGCGCCGCCGCCTTTGTGGTCTGCGCCGTTGTGCATATTCTGGTGGTCAACAGCCTGTTCGGCTGGGAGTGTACCAAGACCTCCATCCAGATGCTCTACTCCATCGTAACCCTGACCGACATGAATATCGGAGGGCTCCAGCGCCTGTTTGCCGTGGCCGGTCTGCTCTCGGTGCTGGCTTCTGTCAGTTTCACGCTGTTCCTCTCCTCCAGAAGCAAGACCACTGTGGCGTCCTTGGCCTCCGGGTTGGTCTTCTGCATCGCGCCGGTGGTGCTCTCCATGACAGTTCCGGGGGAGCTGTCCACCTGGCTGTGCAGCATCCTCCCCGCCAGCGGCACCAGTATCCAGGCCAGTATCCTTTACGCTATCACCGACTTTAAGTTTTTGAGCTTGGGCGGTCTGGCGGTCTGGACGCCCTATGCCATGATCGGGGCCTGTATCATTGAGATACCGCTGTTCGCGTTCCTGGCGGTGCGCTCCTATTGCCGTCATACCGTAAACTGAACTGTTCTCTATTGAATGAAAACGCCACTCGGGCAAATGCCCCAGACATTTTCTACAAAAATTTTTGAAATGTCCGTCCGGTGTAACAATTCAACTGATTTTTATGTCGAATTTTGAGAGTGCTCGGACATTTCTGTGACATTTGGGTTTTACAATACTCTCGTCAGTAGCCTTATAAACAGAATGCCGCATGGAATCTCAAAACACAAAACCATCTCATGACACTCAGAGAGCATTTCAATACAAAAGCATTGAAAGCAAGTTTATAGGGCGGTAAATTATGGATATGCTGTTGCTCGACTCCTTGCGATAGCAAAACTGTGTCTCCTCGCTGTATGAGTTAAGGCACCATAAGAGTATCATCCCAAGCCCTTCTAATCTGTTGAATAACAGCCAGCGGGTAAGGACACGCCTTGCCCGCTGGCTGCTATCCTCACTGGCTGGTAGGAAAATATTTTGTCACCGGCCAGCAGAGTTTCTTGTCTAACAATCGTATCGCTCCATGTTTTTGCATTTCTCATTCTGGCGAGCCAACAGCTGTTCCACAAGAAAGTCTAATGTATCGAGCAGCAGTAGTTGGTTGGAGCGGTTGCAAGCTCTGAATTTTCCAAGGAAGCGATTGATTTCTTCCATGCGCTGATCCGGCTCTACACTGAACAGGTCGCTTGTTGTAAGCCCCAGGCGATTGACAATCGGGAACAGAATCTCATAGGACGGGTTGACACTCCCGTTCTCTATACACTGGATCATTTTGATTGATACTCCCGTTTCGTCTGATAGTTCCTGCTGCGTTAGTTTACAAGCCTTCCTTGCGTCATGGATACGAATGCCCAAGTATGTAAGTCTATCCTCCG
The DNA here is from genome assembly GCA_947073765.1 of uncultured Bacillota bacterium. Taxonomy (GTDB): domain Bacteria; phylum Bacillota; class Clostridia; order Oscillospirales; family Oscillospiraceae; genus Lawsonibacter. The sequence goes on from CAMTMZ010000059.1 coordinate 2,604, forward strand.
GCATGATTTATCACCTCGGATATATTCTATCTTGCCGATTTTCATATTTACACTCCCGAATAACGCCTGTTAAATAGGTAAAATCTTGCTTATTTCCGAATAGCATTTTGCCCCTGTTGAGGAGCCACAAAAAAAACGGCTTTTCACAGCAGGGGCTTATTGCGCATACACCTGTGATTTGCCCATTGGAGAAAATCATGGGTATTTTTATTGTCCAAAACAGAATTGGTGACCTGTCAAAAAAATTATAGCGGATTATGAGGATTATCCTAAAGAAGAAACCGCAAAATTCGACCTTTTTTTAACGCAATATCACGCCGAAATTCAAACGTGGAAGCAAATCGCCAGAAAGCGTAACGCGCTCTCTGGCGGTTTGTTTTGTCGGGTTAGGTCGAATGGTGTAGCGCTCACAAGGCAATGGCAACCGTACATAGCCCGATACCCATGATTCCTGGTTTCAAATCGTCTACCCCACAGATTTGAGATTGGAGATCATACAAATGAACTATGACATAGAAAAGTGCGGAAAGCGCATTCGCCAACTCCGCCTCCAAAAAGGCCTTACACAAGAAAAAACCGCAAACGCACTGAACATCGACCAAAGTTTTTATGGCCGTGTTGAAACAGGGAAAAAGGGCTGCTCTGTAGATATATTAATACAGCTTTCCACCTTATTCGGTGTGTCGCTGGATTATCTGATTTTGGGCAGATGTCTTGGGGAACTGCCTAATGGAGCAGATACGCCCAGGTTGAAAAATACTATTGGAGACCTGATAGAGCAACTGGAGGAATTCAAGCGGTTTTTGTAATTGAATATGTCCACAGGGCATAAATATGCCCATTGGTCTCTAAAAAAGTTGGTGTGAGTTCTCTACAATAAAGTCAAGGCGAAAGCCCTGCACCTTGAAAATTTCACATCAGCAGTACGGATCACCACATGGACAGACGCACAGTGCGCGCCATGACTCGGAGGAAGCGAAAGCTGCCTCCGAGCCGCGATAAAGCCTGGGCGGGGCAGCTTTGGCAAAGCAGCCCGCCATCCTTTGGGTTGAAAGCAGTAGAGACCCTTGGAATGTGTCCGTGAAGGTCTGCCGAGCCTTGTCCGTTACTGTTCCCTATATCCCATCGGGGGTCGAGCTGAGAATACGATGGGTGCTTATGAGAAAATGAACCATTTAAGGGGAATTTCACGGATGAATTACGATAATAACAGGCATAAAGCCCATAACGAGATCGATCACATATTCCAGGACCTTCTCCCCGCCCGGAACATGGCGGAGCGCCCCGAACAGGTGGCGCTCTGCCACCGAATGCTGGACGCCATGCTGGAGGGCGGCATCGCCCTGTGTGACGCCGGGACGGGGATCGGCAAGACCTACGCCTATCTGGTGGCCGGGACGGTGTACAGCCGTTTCCGGGCCGCCTGCGGGCTGGAGGCAAAACCCATCCTGGTCTCCACCTCCAGCATCGCCCTCCAGACCGCGGCGCGGGACGAGTACCTTCCCCTGTTGTCCGATGTGCTGACAGAGGACGGCATGATCGCCCAGCCCCTCCAGGCGGTGATCCGCAAGGGGAAGTCCCACTATGTCTGCGATGCGCGGCTGGAACAGCGGCTGGGGCAACTGGATCTCCAAAAGAAGAACTGGAAAGCCGGCGCGGCCCTGCTCTCCCTGCGTGGACAGCTTGACATGGACGAGGCCGCCCATCTCAGCGGCTACGACCGGGAGCGCGTCTGCGTTCCCCGGATCTGCGACTGTGGGCAGGAGACCTGCCGGTATCGTGCCTTTTTGGAGGACTGTGGCTCCGGGCGCTATCTCTTCCAGATCTGCAACCACAACCTGCTGCTGGCGGACGCCATCCATCGGGGCAGCGGGCGAAAGCCAATCCTGCCGGACGCCTGCGCCCTCATCGTGGACGAGGCCCACAAGCTACCGGAGACCGCCCGCCAGATGTTTGGGGTGACCCTGGCTGCGGAGGATATTCGCGCCCTCACCCACAGCCTGCGGGGAGACCGGTTCCTGCTGGCGGCGGAAGTGCTGACCGACAGCGCCGCGCCTCTCATGCGGAAACTGGCCCGCCCACCGGAGGGCAGGCCCTTTGACCACTACGCCAGATCGCTGGCCGCGCCGGAGCGGAGCCTGACGGTGATCAACCGGCAGCTCCACGGCCTGCTCACGCCCGCCACCCGCAGGCGGCTGAAGAACGTCTCCTCCACAGTGTCCTTGTTCCATGAGGGCAACCCGAATATGGTGTTTTACACCGAGGAGGACGCCCACGGCGGCACCATGCTGTGCGCCACCATTGCCGACCTGACCGCCCAGCTCCGCCAGACGCTCTGGCGGCA
>CAMTMZ010000060.1 GCA_947073765.1 uncultured Bacillota bacterium
GACTTTGTCAGCAGTTTCAAATTGAGGTGAGTTAAGATGCTTCCATACTTACAGAAAAAGAACGCCGTGCAATTGCACGGCGTTCTTTTTCTCCCGGCCTGGTATTGACGTTCATTTCAGGAGGGAGCTGAGGCTAAGAATCAAGAAAAAGACCATGCGCTCAAAGATCACGGCTCCCGCGCACCGGCCGGTCAAGGAGCCGGATGATAAATCTGCTTAAATTCTAAAGCGCGATTTTCCATAGTTGTCCGGGGATATAGGCAGCAATTTGAATTGGCATAAAATGTCTTTGAACGATCTTTTTCTGCCTGTATCATCCTGGATATGTCGGTGATTGCAGACAGCGCGCGAATATGCCTATATCCCTTGTGATGGTTTTATCATTTATAGAGAGGGAATGTGTATGAAAGAAAAACTGATAGCCAGTCTGCAAATTGCCTGTGAACCGGGGCTGCCGTTATCCCTCCGCTACTATCTTCTGGAAGAGGTCAGAGGAAGCGGAGCGTTATATGGGATCAAAGTCGTGGAGGAGACCACCCGGGCGGCCGCGGTCGCTCCCGGCGTTACGCGGAACCGGCAGTATGCTTCTGAACTGATCGCCCGTCTTGCCGGAGAAGGTGTTACACCGGCCGGACTGGCCGACGTGCTGGCCGGTCTGTTGTGATCCCCGGATACCGCGGGGCTGTTCAAAAGATCTGCCGCGGCCGGTAAACAAGGTATTCGTACACTGATCACTCCCGCCATTGAAACTGGAAAAGCTCGTTTTGATGAGAATCAAAAGGAGCTTTTCCCGTGTCCTGCCGTTTGGCCTACAGGCCTGTCCGGCGGGTGCCATGCAGCCCATTGACCGCCTGCGCTCTGTGCAGTCCGACGAATCGCGGACCCGGGAAGACATATTTTTTCGCCTTTGCTTTGTTGGAACAAACCAAAATTCAAAACCGGTTATCATTCCTCTTGACAATTGCTGGCCCCTTGTGCTAAACTTTCCACAAAGCAGAGGTTAGGTGGAACTAACCGCTTGTTTTTGACCTGCGGTTAGCCTATGCTAATTACTTGGAGGGAGCGTGTGTATGATGCCATTGACAATGGCCAAGCAGGGCGAGACCGTCACCATCCGGAAGATCACCGGCAGAGACGAGGTGCGCCAGCATCTGGCGGAGCTGGGATTTGTGGTGGACAGCGATGTGACGGTGGTCAGCGAGATTGGAGGAAATCTGATTGTGCAGGTAAAGGACAGCCGCATCGCGCTGGACAAGACCATGGCAAACAGAATCATGATATGAAGGAGAGATGGGTATGAAAACATTAAAAGATGTCAGAGTGGGCGAAACCGTGACTGTGGCGAAGCTCCACGGCGAAGGCCCGGTGAAGCGCCGGATCATGGATATGGGCATCACCAAAGGTGTGGAGATTTTCGTCCGTAAGGTGGCCCCCCTGGGTGACCCCATGGAGCTGAACGTCCGGGGCTACGAGCTGTCCGTCCGCAAGGGCGACGCGGAGATGATCGAGGTCCAGTAAACAGAAGCGGCAGAAAGCCGTTATTCTTTGCGCCATAAGTTAGCATTAGCTAACATCGAAAGGAGAGAATGACTATGGACATCAAGATTGCCCTGGCGGGCAACCCCAACTGCGGCAAGACCACGCTGTTCAACGCCCTCACCGGCTCCAGCCAGTATGTGGGCAACTGGCCCGGCGTCACCGTAGAGAAGAAGGAGGGCAGGCTGAAGGGTCATAAGGATGTGGTCATCCAGGACCTGCCCGGCATCTACTCCCTATCCCCCTATACCTTGGAGGAAGTGGTAGCCCGGAGCTATCTGGTGAACGAGCAGCCGGACGCCATCCTCAACATCGTGGACGGCACCAATATTGAGCGGAACCTCTACCTCACCACCCAACTGATTGAACTGGGCCTGCCTGTGGTAGTGGCGGTGAACATGATCGACCTGGTGCGGAAAAACGGCGACACCATCAACCTCAATAAGCTGGGCGAGGCCCTGGGCTGCGAGGTGGTGGAGATGAGCGCCCTCAAGGGCGAGGGCGGCATGGCTGCTGCGGAAAAGGCCGTGGCCCAGGCGCAGAGGAAGCAGACCGGGGAGCTGCCCCATGTGTTCGCCGGCAGCGTGGAACACGCCCTGGCCCATATCGAGGAGTCCATCCAGGGTAGGGTGTCGGAGGGCTATCTCCGCTGGTACGCCATCAAGGTTTTTGAGCGGGATCAAAAGGTCATGGAGGAACTGGGCCTCGACCCAGACCCGAAAGCCCATCTGGAGCAGCACATCGCCGACTGCGAGAAAGAGCTGGACGATGACGCCGAGAGCATCATCACCAACCAGCGGTACTCCTACATCAACTCTGTGGTCACCAAGGCCGTGAAGAAGAAAGCGGCCAAGGGCAGTTTGTCCGTCTCTGACAAAATCGACCAGATCGTCACCAACCGTATCCTGGCCCTGCCCATCTTTGTGGCGGTGATGTTCCTGGTGTACGCTCTGGCCATGGGCGGCTGGGGCATCTCCATCGGCACCGCCGCTACCGATTGGGCCAACGACGGCCTGTTTGGGGACGGCTGGTTCCTGCCCTTCTCCGGCTCCGACGTGGACGGCTATGACGAGGCCGCGGGCGCGTTTGAGGAGGCGGACGCCATCATCGCCGCCTACGAGGCCGGAGAGACGGAAGCCTATCTGTACGATGACGAGGCCGGGGAGACCATCGCCCTGGAGGTCACATCGGAGAGTTATGCCGAGGCCCTTAACGTGGAGGAACCTGACCCCGCCAGCTATGGAACTTGGGTCCCCGGCCTGCCAGTATTGGTAGAGGGCCTGCTGGATACCATGGGGGTCAGCGGTGTGCTGGCGTCCCTGATCCTGGACGGCATTGTGGGCGGCGTGGGCGCTGTCCTGGGCTTCGTGCCCCAGATGCTGGTGCTGTTCCTGTTGCTGGCCATTTTGGAGGACGTGGGCTATATGGCCCGGATTGCCTTCATCATGGACCGCATCTTCCGCCGCTTCGGCCTGTCCGGCAAGAGCTTCATCCCCATGCTGGTAGCCACCGGCTGCGGTGTTCCCGGTATCATGGCATCCCGGACCATCGAACAGGATCGTGACCGGAAAATGACCATCATGACCACCGGATTCATCCCCTGCGGGGCCAAAATGCCCATCATTGCCCTGTTCGCCGGGGCGCTGTTCGGCGGCTCCGCTTTGGTTGCTACCTCCGCCTACTTCATCGGCGTGGCCGCTGTGGTGATCTCCGGTATCATGCTGAAAAAGTTCAAGGCGTTCGCCGGGGAACCCGCCCCCTTTGTCATGGAGCTGCCCGCCTACCACGCCCCCTCTGCCAGTAACGTCCTGCGCTCCATGTGGGAGCGGGGCTGGTCCTTCATCAAGCGGGCCGGAACCATCATTCTCCTGTCCACCATTATCCTCTGGTTCCTCAGCAATTTCGGCTTTGCGGACGGCGGCTTTGGCTGGGTGGAGGACAGCGACGCCTCCCTGCTGGCTGCGGTGGGCAGCGTGATCGCAGTAATCTTCATTCCTCTTGGCTTCGGGAACTGGCAGGCCGCTGTGGCGACCATCACCGGCCTGATTGCCAAGGAGGAAGTAGTCAGCACCATGCAGGTGTTCTACCCCGGTGACCTGATTGCCAACATTGCCATGGCCTTTACCGCCGCCTCCGCCTACTCCTTTATGGTGTTCAACCTGCTGTGCGCCCCCTGCTTCGCCGCTATGGGCGCCATCAAGCGGGAAATGAACAACGCCAAGTGGACCTGGGCCGCTATCGGATATATGTGCGGTTTTGCCTATGTAGCCTCTCTGATCGTCTACCAGTTGGGTGGCCTGTTCACCGGAGCTGTGACCTTCGGTGTGTGGACGGTGGTTGCTCTGGCCGCTCTGGCCGCGATCATCTATCTGCTGGTCCGCAAGGGCTATCAGGGGGAGGATCGCTCCCGTCAGTTAAGCTCTGTGGCCGCTGCCGCAAGATAACCAACGGGG
>CAMTMZ010000061.1 GCA_947073765.1 uncultured Bacillota bacterium
ATGCCCACGGACTGGAACACGCCGAACTCCTGCTGGCGGGTGAGCAGATTGGTAATCAGGGTGTTGGCAAGGTTAATCAGAGAGAATACAAAGATAAAGACCAGGATGCCGTAGTCCCGGGCCAGTTCTCCCCGCAGGCCGCGCTCCAGCTCGGCGGACAGGTCATCCAGACCGGAGATTGCCACCCGCTGGTCGGACACGGCGCCGAACACCGCCCGCCGCAACTGATCGCTGTCCTGCTCCGTGTGGAGGTTGACATAGCCGGTAAAGTCCGAAATTTCTGGGTAAAGTGCGGACAGCTCCTCCTCGGGCAGAATGAAGAAATGGGACGAGTTGCCGATCTGAACATCCTGGACGATGCCCATAACGGTATAGGTTTTTTCCCGCCCGTTGTAGCAGGAGAGAGTCACGGTATCCCCCACCTGATAGCCGGTGCGGTAGATTTCCTTTAACGCGCTGCCCGTAGGGCAGATTAGGATACCGTCTCCGTCCAGAAGCTGCCGGTAGTCTGCGGTTCCCTCCAGAATGGCGTCGCCCCCATACATTGCCGTCATATCCTCCTGGGAAATGCCCCTGACAACAAAGGGTTCGTGCTCGCTGTTGCCCGGAATGGCGCTGATGGCAGGAATCTCCACGCAGGTCAGGCTGTAGGCTGTGACGTAATCCACACCGGGCAGGGCGGCCAGCTTTTCCCGCAGGGCCTGCCCCAGGGGGTTCTCCCTCTGCATTTCCACAAATTCCCGGCCTGCGAAGTCCTCATATTGCAGCAGATACTGGCTCCGGTCCCCAAATTGGGACTGGGCCATTTCTTTTACATCCACTGAATTTGCGTAGGCGGACACGCACAGCAGCAGAATCCCGGTCAGGCCCAGGGAGAGGGTAGTGACAAACGCCTTTTTCCGATTCCGGGAGAAGTTCATCAGGGCCAGACGGGGCATGGTCAGGGGGCGGTGGAGCTGCCTGGAAACGCTGGGGCCCTGCTGCTGGGAATAGGCGGTGGCGCGGATGGCCTCAATGGCGGAGACTTTCCCTGCCATTGCCATGGGTTTTCGGGTGGCAATCAAAACGGTGCCATAGGTCAGGAGGGAGACCACCACAGCGGATCGGATATTGTCGCTCCAAGACCAGTAGCCGGGGACGGCAATCAGCGCGATACCTGCGGCGCAAATCAGCCCCAGGGGGATGGCGATGGCGGTCAGAAAGCGCCGCTCCCGCTTGACCACCCGCTTCAACTGCTTCGGTGTAGTCCCCAGCACCTTCAGGCGGCCATATTCCCGCATTTTTCCCATGACGGAGATGTAAAAAATGTTGTAGATCACGATGGCACAGACCACAGCAATCAGGAGCGCCGCCGCATAGACCTCCATCCCGTTCCCCAGATACAGATCCACCATGCCAAAGTAGCTGGAGCTGTAAAAAGTCCTCTCCTCCGGGATGCCCATTTCCGCGAAGAACTGCTCGATGTCCGCCCGGAGCTGGGCCGGCTCCATGCCCTGACTCCCGGCAAAGCGGAACCGGAGCTCATAGGGGGCCTTGTGGCCGTCCGCCTTCACGGCAGTCTCCGGAATCCAGACCGTGAAAATACGGCTGTCGTTCTCCGCCTCCAGGATGCCTGTGATGGTATAGGACTTCTCGCCGTTCCCCAGATCCAGGGCCACCGTCTGACCGACCTCCCCTGAGAGGCCAAAATAACGGAAAAAGGTGCGTTCCACACACAGCTCGTTCTCCCCCTGGGGATAGGTTCCGGTGATCGCGCCGTAGCCCATCAGGTCGATCATCTCCGGGCTGACATAGCTGATCTGCAAAACGCCGTCCTCATGGCGGGCGGTTCCCGTCTCGACAGTACAACCCCATTTTTCAAACTTTCCAGCATCCACCAGCCGGGCAACCTCCTCCCGGGTCAGCCCGCCGCACCCGGCCTGATACTGTCCCAGAATGCCGTCCAGGGTTTTCAGCTGCTGGGCGGAGTAGAGAAAGCAGAGGGCCGCCATCAGGCAGACGGCCAGGGCGATGGTCAGGATGACAAAGATACTCCGGCGCTTGTCGGCTTTGATGCTGCGGCCCGCCAGTTTCTTCTCCACCTTGCTGGTGTCGTTTTCAAAAGGCCAAGTCATCACTGCTACCCCCTCAGCCTACGATTTTGCCGTCCTCGATCCGCACGATACGGTCGGCCAGCTGGGCAATCTCATTGTTGTGGGTAATCATCACAATGGTCTGGTTGAACTGCGTGCTGGTGCGCTTGAGCAGGCCCAATACATCGGCACTGGTCTTGCTGTCCAGGTTGCCGGTGGGTTCGTCCGCCAGGACGATGGCCGGCTTGGTGATCAGGGCCCGGGCAATCGCCACCCGCTGCTGCTGTCCGCCGGAGAGGTTGTTGGGCATATTTTGCAGTTTGTCCTCCAGGGCCAGCATGTGTACGATCTCGTCCATGAACCTCTGGTCCACCGTGTCGCCGTCCAGCTCCACGGGCAGGACGATGTTCTCATAGACGTTCAAAATGGGAACCAGGTTGTAGTTCTGGAAGATAAAGCCGATGTTTCGGCGGCGGAAGATGGTCAGTTCCTCGTCGTTCTTTTTCGCCAGCTCGTCCCCACGGACGATGACACTGCCGGAGGTGGGGGTATCGAGTCCACCCATCATATTCAGAAGGGTGGACTTGCCGCTGCCGGAGGTGCCCACCACGGCCACAAACTCCCCCTGTTCCACAGAGAGGTTGACCCCATCCAGGGCGCGGGTGATGTTCGGCTCGCTGCCATACTGCTTTTTCAGGTCGATGGTCTGTAATACATTCATTTTCATTTGCTCCTTTCACGGCTGTTCGCCTGTTGCAGAGCGATTGTAAAATCCAAATGTCTCAGAAATGTCCGAATTGGAGCTTTGAATGTGAATTTTTT